>NZ_JBIBWQ010000006.1:459647-516471 GCF_043081505.1 Streptomyces sp. NPDC014870 | reverse complement strand
CTGCAGGGGGGACCCTGTGGGAGAGTAGGACGCCGCCGAACAATTTTTAGCCTCAACCCCCGGACCTGGTCCGGGGGTTGAGGCATTTTTGCGTTGCGCTTCTTTCGGCCATCTCTTGATGTGGCCATGACATTTCAAGGTCGCTGTGGCACCCTCGTGGCGCACCGCACTCCGAACCCGGGTGGCTCACCCAGCGGCTCGGGTTCCCCCCACCCACAACGCTGTGGCAAGGAGGAGCGACTGACATGAAGTACACCCCCACACTGACCGGATTGGCTGCCTTGGTGATCGCGGCCGGCATCGGTGCTTCCACGACGGCGTACGCCGACACGACTGAGGAGCGCAAGGTCGACGGAGTGATCGTCGTCTCGGGGAACACCTGCAGCTGGACCAACGCCACCGCCAGTGCCAGTCCGCCGAGCGCTCTCACCGTCGACCGGGCCACCATCAACAAGCCTGGTGGCAACCTGACGTGCGGCGGGGGCATATCCGCCTCGCTCAACAACAACCCGGCCTTCACCTTCGACGATGCCGCCGGTACCGCGAGGACCGACGTCATCGACATCACCGGGCAGCAGTCGTTCGTCTCCTGCCGGTACAAGGCGACGAACATCGTCTGGAACCGGGACGGGGCCACCAGGAAGTACCTGAACACGCCGTTCACGGCATCCAAGGTCTCGGGCTCGTTCCTGTGCCCGGGGTCCTTCAGTGCCGCGGCCGGGGAGGCCTCCGTCGTGTTCCGTTGATTGATTCGGATGCAGTGAGCGATATCGGTGGTCGGTGCGGCGTGTTCGCCGCGCCGACCACCGGTTCGTGTGGGTCAGAGGCGGCCGGCGGCCTTCAGGGCCAGGTAGGCGTCGGCCAGGGCCGGGGCCAGGTTGTCGGGAGTGGCGTCGACGACCGTGACCCCGTGGCGACGGAGCTGGTCGGCCGTGCGGTGGCGCTGGGCCTGGGCCTGGGTGGCGGCCGCGGCTTCGTAGACGCCGTCGATCGTGCCGCGGCGGGTGGCCATGTCGGCCGTGTGCGGGTCCGCTACCGAGGCCAGCAGGACCGTGTGGCGCTGGGTGAGCTGAGGGAGCACCGGGAGGAGGCCCTCCTCGATCGGGGCCGCGTCGAGGCTGGTCAGCAGCACGAGGAGGGAGCGGCGCGGGGCTCGGGCCAGGGCGGTGGCGGCAAGGCCTCGGGCGTCCGTCTCCACGAGTTCGGGTTCGAGCGGGGCGAGGGCGTTGACGACGGCCGGCAGGACGTCGCCGGCGGAGCGGCCCTGTACCTGGGCGCGGAGTCGGCGGTCGTAGGCCAGGAGGTCGACGCGGTCACCGGCGCGTGCGGCGAGGGCGGTGAGGAGGAGGGCGGCGTCCATCGCGGCGTCGAGGCGGGGGACGTCCCCGACGCGTCCGGCGGAGGTGCGGCCGGTGTCGAGGACGATGAGGATGTGGCGGTCGCGCTCGGGGCGCCAGGTGCGGACGGCGACGGTGGTCTGGCGGGCCGTGGCCCGCCAGTCGATGGAGCGGGTGTCGTCGCCGGGGACGTACTCGCGGAGGCTGTCGAACTCGGTGCCCTCGCCGCGGGTGAGGACGCTGGTGCGGCCGTCGAGCTCGCGGAGGCGGGCAAGGCGTGACGGCAGGTGCTTGCGGCTGGCGAAGGAGGGCAGAACGCGCAGCGTCCACGGCACGGTGTGGTTGCCCTGTCGGGCGGCCAGGCCGAGGGGGCCGTAGGAGCGGACGGTGACGCGGACGGCGTGGCGGTCGCCTCGACGGGTGGGGCGCAGGGACGTCGTGAGGCGTCGGCGTTCGCCGGCGGGGACGGTCAACGTGTGGCGTGAGGCGGCCTGTTCGGAGCCGGGCAGCCAGCTGCTGGGCGGCCAGGCGTCGCGGAGCTGGGCGCGCAGGCGGCGGCTGGAGGGGTTGGTGACGGTGAGCTGGACCTCGGCGGCGTCACCCAGTCGAACTGTTGTGTCACCGCTTCGGGTGAACTGCAGCGTTCGCACTGGCGCGGCCCTCGCGTAGTCGCACAGAATTGCGAGTGCGAGGGGTGCGTTCACCGCGAGCATCCCCGTCCAGCTGGGGGCGAGGATGCCCACGGGGAGTGATCCGAGAGCGGCGAGCAGGGCGGTTCGTCCGGTGAGGGCCATGGGGCGCCGTTCTCAGCGGGGTACGGGGACGTGGGCGAGGATCGAGTTGATGACGGAGTCGGCGGTGACGCCCTCCATCTCGGCCTCCGGGCGGAGTTGGACGCGGTGGCGGAGCGTGGGGAGCGCGAGGGCCTTCACATCGTCCGGGGTGACGTAGTCCCGGCCGGTGAGCCAGGCCCAGGCGCGGGCGGTGGAGAGCAGGGCCGTGGCACCTCGGGGGGAGACGCCGAGGGTGAGTGAGGGGGAATCACGCGTGGCACGACAGATATCGACGACATAGCCGGCGATCTCGGGGCTCACCGAGGTCTTGGCGACGGCATCGCGGGCGGCCTCGAGTTCGGCGGGGCCGGCGACCGGTCGGACTCCGGCGGCCTGGAGGTCGCGGGGGTTGAAGCCGTTCGCGTGCCGGGTCAGGACGTTGATCTCGTCCTCGCGAGAGGGCAGCGGGACCGTCAGCTTCAGCAGGAAGCGGTCGAGTTGGGCTTCGGGGAGCGGATAGGTGCCCTCGTACTCGACCGGGTTCTGGGTCGCCGCGACGAGGAACGGGTCCGGGAGCGGACGGGGGATTCCGTCGACGGTGACCTGGCGTTCCTCCATGGCCTCGAGGAGGGAGGACTGGGTCTTGGGGGGCGTCCGGTTGATCTCGTCGGCGAGCAGCAGGTGGGTGAAGACCGGGCCGGGCTGGAAGGAGAACTCGGCGGTGCGGGCGTCGTAGACGAGGGAGCCGGTGACATCGCTCGGCATCAGGTCGGGGGTGAACTGGACGCGCTTGGTGTCGAGTTCGAGCGTTGCCGCGAGCGCGCGGACCAGCAGCGTCTTGGCGACGCCGGGGACGCCTTCGAGGAGTACGTGGCCCCGGCACAGGAGGGCGACGACGAGACCGGTGACGGCGGGGTCCTGGCCGACCACGGCCTTCCCGATTTCGGTGCGCAGGGCCTCCAGGGAGGCGCGGGCGCTGTCCGAGCTCGTCGGGGTCTCGGGGGTCGGGGCGCTCATGAGGTGCGTACCTCTCTTTCGAGGGCGTCTAGTTGGTCAGCCAGGTGGATGAGTGCGGCGTCGTCGGCGGGGGCCGGGCCGAAGAGCAGGTCCCTGGGGTCCGCGCCGGTTCCGGGGAGCCTCGTGGAGAGCGCGGGGAGCAGGGTCTCGGGGGAGTGCGCGTCCTGGGCGGCGACGCCGAGGAGCGGGGCGATCCGGGTGCGGGTCGCGGTGCGCAGGACGGCGGCGGCGCGGTCGCGGGCGTCGGCCTTGCGGTAGAGGCGGGCGCGGCCCTCGGTGGCCTCGGAGGCGCGGATGGCGACCGGGAGGGGTTCGGTCACCAGGGGGCCCAGGCGCCGTCCTCGCCAGATGGCGGCGAGGACGGCGGCCAGGGCGAGTTGGAGCGTCCCCCAGAGCCAGCCCGGGGGGACGAGCGAGAAGAAGGAGTCGGTGGTGCTTTCGGGGGTCCCGTTCCCGGGAGTGCCGTCGGCGGCGGACGGATCTGTCAGGGAGGGGAGGTACCAGAGGAGATGCGGGCGGGAGCCGAGGAGCTGCAGGGCGAGCGAGGCGTTGCCCTGCTCGTCGAGACGTTCGTTGGTGAGGATGTCGGCCGAGCCGAGGAGGACGGTGTCACCGCCTCCGGGGGTGGACAGCGCGACGAGGGTGGGCCGGTCGTCGGCGGGGTAGCAGGTGGTCGCGCCGTCGGTGTCGACGGTGTAGCGCTCGCCGCCGATGTCGACGCTGCCGGCGCGCACGGCGGCGGGAAGGGCGCAGTGCGGTTCGCGGGCCTTCACCGAGGTGCTGGGTGCCGTGGTGACGTCGGGGGCGAGGGTGCCGAGGGACGCGGATCCGGCGCCGACGAGGACGGTGCGGCCGCCGGAGGCGGTCATGGTCCGCCGCAGGACGGTCTGCTGATGGTCGGTCAGCAGGTCCGGTGTGGTGACCAGGAGGGTGCTGTCGGCGTCGGCGGCGGTCGTGGCCTCGTCGAGGGTGGTGACCACCTGGACGGTGACGCCCTGGGCCCTGAGGATCTCGGCGACGGCGCGGCTGCCGTTGGGGTCGGCCGAGCGCGGGTCGAGGTGGCCGTGGTGGTCGGCGGAGCGCACGGTCGCCAGGACCAGGCCGCCGATGAGGACCAGGGCGAGGACGACGAGCACACCGCGGGCCCGGGCCCAGAGCTGGCGGGGTGCGAGCGAGGTCGAGGTGGTGCTGGTACGGGGCCGGCTCATACGGGCGCCCCCGCGTCGGCGGTGTCGAGGGTCGGCCTGGTCCGCTCCAGGGAGGTGTCCAGGTTCTCGATGCGGCGGTACGCGGCTTCGTCGGCGGTGCGGCCGCCGTATGTGACGTCGTCGAAGGAGCGGGCCGCGGCGCGGAGTTCGTCGGTGTGGGCGGGCAGGGTGCGGGCGGCCTCGGCGGCGGCCTCGTCGGCGGTGCGGCCGGGGCGGGGGTCGAGCAGCGTGCGCTCCTCCAGGGAGCGGACGATGGCTCGCATCCGCTCCTGGACGGCCTGGTTCCAGCGGCCTGCGGCGGCGTGTCGGGCGGCGGCGGTCCGGTGGTCGTCCGCGGTGCGGGGGCCGTCCTCGAAGAGGGAGTCGCCGTCGGCGGAGGTGCGTCGGGGGGTGCCGAGCCGCCACCAGAGCGCGGCGACCAGGGCGAGTACGACCACGACGAGTACGACCAGTCCGAGCAGGCCGCCGGGGGTCGCGCTCGCGGCCGCGTCGAAGAGGCCGCCGACCCATTCCCAGAAGCGGTTCAGGCCGCGTTCGAGGAGGCTGGGGTCGTTCTCGTGGTACATCGGTTTGGACAGTTCCCGCTCCGCCGCCTCCCGTGCGGGGTCGCGGGGAACGTCCACCGGTACGTCGTCGGCGCCCAGGAACGGCCGCCGCGCCGTGATCGTGCCCCCCGTTTCGATCACCCCGTCAGCTCCCGGTGGCCGGTTCGCCGGGGGCGGGGCCGTAGCCGGGGACACCGGCGGCTCGGGCGAGTTCGAGGTCCAGGGCTTCGCGGCGGATGCGCTGGTCGACGTAGAGGAGGACGGTCACACCGGCCGAGATCGGGTACGTGATCGCGTTGATGAGGACGCTGCCGATGCCGGTGATGATCAGGAAGGGCCAGCCGAACTCGGGGGTGGAGTCGGAGAGCAGGCTGCTGAACCCGTCGCCGTCCGCCGCCATTCCGGCGATGGTGAACGGGACGAGGACGATCATCGCGACCAGCAGGATGATCAGCTGGGTCAGCAGCGTGATGCCGAAGATCCGCCACCAGGAGCCCTGGACCAGCTTGGCGGACCGCTTCAGCGACGTGATGACGCCCTGCCGTTCCAGCATCAGGGCGGGCGAGGCCAGGCTGAAGCGGACCATCAGCCAGATGACGACCACCAGTCCGCCCAGCGCGCCCAGGGCGACGAGCAGCGCGCCGGCCGCGGAGCCGATGAGGAGACCGGGCAGCAGGGCGACGGTCATGATGCCCGCGCTCATCAGCGGCAGGAGCAGGGTCAGCCCGCAGAGCTTGAGCACCCGGGGCCTGGCCTCCTGCCAGGCGGCGCCGAGCGTGACCGGGCGGCCGAGGACCGCGCGGCTGATGACCACGGTGAGCAGCGCGGCGCTGACCAGGGTGGCCATGATGAGGATGAGGAACGCCGGGATGGAGGCGATCAGGCTCGTCTGCAGGGAGTCGCCGAGCTGGGCCAGGGCCTCGTCCGGGGTCGCGTCCCGGTTGATCGCGGGCGGCGTGGGGACCAGGTAGCGCTGGACGAGGATCTCGGCGATCTGCGAGATCACCGCGACGGTGACCGTGATCGTGAGGACCGTGCGCCAGTAGGTGCGCATCGTCGACACCGCGCCGTCGAGGATCTCGCCCATGCCCAGGGGGCGCAGCGGGATCACACCGGGCTTGGCGGCCGGGGGCCGCCCCCAGTTGCCGTAGGGCGGCTGTCCGCCCCAGCCCTGGCCGGGGCGGGGTGCAGGTGCCTGCCCGGGGACCGGGGCGGTCGGCGGGGACCACTGTCCGGCGGGCGGCTGGTCCTTGGACCACTGGGGGGCGGAGTCGTTCACGTCACCGGGCGTCGCGGGCCGGGGGACCCCGGCGCCGTCCTGGCCGTCGGAGGGAGCGGACCCGGGCGAGGTCCAGCCCGGAGTGTCGTTCACGGTCGTCCACCTCGAGGAATGGTCGCGGGGCCGACTCGGCGAGCCGGCACGGTCACAGGGGCCGTCCCCATGGGGGCGGCGGGCCGTGAGCCATCGTGCCACGAGGGGCCCTTCGGCGGGCGGGGGCCTGTATCACGTTCGTACCGCCATCGATCCCACCGTGGACGGGGACCGGGCGCAGATCGGGCGGATGTCTGATCAGTGGGGACAAAACGCGGCGGGCGCTGGGCGAGCGGCCGTCGCGGGGGAGCGGCCGGTGGTGCGGGCGGAGGTGTTCCCGTGGGCTGAGTGGGGCCGCTCAGGGTACGGTTCAGCACGGCTGACGGGGGTTACGGGGGTGACATCCATGTCCGGTATCGACACTCACGGACACCGACCGTCAACGGTGGGCAACCGCGGACGTCACCGCAGGTCAGTGAGGTATCTCACCAGCCGCCTTGAGACTGATACGGAAATGGGATGATGTCGATATGAAGGGACGCGTTCTCGTCGTCGACGACGACACCGCACTGGCCGAGATGCTCGGGATCGTGCTGCGGGGTGAAGGGTTCGAGCCGTCGTTCGTCGCGGACGGCGACAAGGCGCTCGCGGCATTCCGCGAGGTCAAGCCGGACCTGGTGCTGCTGGACCTGATGCTGCCCGGAAGGGACGGCATCGAGGTGTGCCGGCTCATCAGGGCCGAGTCCGGCGTGCCCATCGTCATGCTGACGGCCAAGAGCGACACCGTCGACGTCGTCGTGGGCCTGGAGTCCGGGGCCGACGACTACATCGTCAAGCCGTTCAAGCCGAAGGAGCTCGTCGCCCGGATCAGGGCGCGGCTGCGGAGGTCGGAGGAGCCCGCCCCTGAGCAGCTCGCCATCGGTGACCTGGTCATCGACGTGGCCGGGCACTCGGTGAAGCGGGACGGGCAGTCCATCGCCCTGACGCCGCTCGAGTTCGACCTGCTGGTCGCGCTGGCGCGCAAGCCGTGGCAGGTGTTCACCCGCGAGGTCCTGCTGGAGCAGGTCTGGGGCTACCGCCACGCGGCCGACACCCGGCTGGTGAACGTGCACGTCCAGCGGCTGCGCTCGAAGGTCGAGAAGGACCCGGAGCGGCCGGAGATCGTGGTGACCGTCCGGGGCGTCGGTTACAAGGCGGGGCCGAGCTGACATGAGTATGGGCAGTGCTGCTCCAAAGGCCGGGGACCGAGGAGTCCGGTCGGGGCGGGCTGCCGGACCGGGGCGGGGGGGCTCGCGTTTCGGCCGTCTGCTCCAGGACGGGGCGCCGGGTGGTTCGGCGCTCCGGCTCCTCGCGCGCTGGGTGCGTCGTCCGCTGCTGCCCGCCGTACGGCTGTGGCGGCGGAACATCCAGCTGCGGGTGGTCGCGGGCACGCTGCTGATGTCGCTCGGCGTGGTGCTGCTGCTCGGCCTGGTCGTCATCGGCCAGGTCCGCAACGGGCTCCTCGACGCCAAGGAGCAGGCCGCCCAGAGCCAGGCGGCCGGCGGGTTCTCCGCCGCCCAGGACAAGGCGGCGACCACGCCGGCCGGGCCGGGCGGGCAGGAGGGCGGCCGGGCCGGTTCCTCGCTCACCTGGCGTTCCACGCTGGTCGAGCAGCTCGCCAGCGGTGGCCAGAGCGCGTTCAACGTGGTCGCGCTCTCCCTGGAGGACTCGGACGGGCCCGCGAGCCGGGGCGCCCGCGCCTCCGGCGAGGTCGACCCCGCCACGAGCATCCCCGCCGAACTGCGGCACTCCGTCGGGCAGGGCGCGGGCACCTTCCAGACGTACACCCGGATCCACTACACCAACGGCAAGAGCTCCGAGCCGGGGCTCGTCGTCGGCAAGCGGCTCAACGACTCCGAGGGCACCCAGTACGAGCTGTACTACCTCTTCCCGCTGACGCAGGAGGAGGACTCCCTCACCCTGGTCAAGGGCACTCTGGCGACGGCCGGGCTGTTCGTCGTGGTCCTGCTCGGCGCGATCGCCTGGCTCGTGGTGCGCCAGATCGTCACGCCCGTACGGATGGCGGCGGGGGTGGCCGAGCGGCTGTCGGCCGGGCGGCTGCAGGAGCGGATGAAGGTCACCGGCGAGGACGACATCGCCCGCCTCGGTGAGGCCTTCAACAAGATGGCGCAGAACCTCCAGCTGAAGATCCAGCAGTTGGAGGAGCTGTCGCGGATGCAGCGGCGGTTCGTCTCGGACGTGTCGCACGAGCTGCGGACCCCGCTGACGACCGTACGGATGGCGGCCGACGTCATCCACGAGGCGCGCGTCGACTTCGACCCGGTCACCGCGCGCTCCGCCGAGCTGCTCGGCGACCAGCTCGACCGCTTCGAGTCGCTGCTCGCCGACCTGCTGGAGATCAGCCGCTTCGACGCCGGAGCGGCGGCCCTGGAGGCCGAGCCGATAGACCTGCGCCAGGTCGTACGGCGGGTGATCGGCGGCGCCGAGCCGCTCGCCGAACGCAAGGGCGGCCGGATCGTGGTCGTCGGCGACGAGCAGCCGGTCGTGGCCGAGGCGGACGCCCGCCGGGTCGAGCGGGTGCTGCGCAACCTGGTGGTCAACGCGGTCGAGCACGGTGACGGCCGGGACGTCGTCGTCAAGCTGGCCGCCGCAGGCGGGGCCGTCGCGATCGCCGTACGGGACTACGGCGTGGGCCTCAAGCCGGGCGAGGCGACCCGGGTGTTCAACCGCTTCTGGCGGGCCGACCCGGCACGCGCGCGTACCACCGGCGGGACGGGGCTCGGCCTGTCCATCGCCGTCGAGGACGCGCGGCTGCACGGCGGCTGGCTGCAGGCCTGGGGCGAGCCCGGCGGCGGCTCGCAGTTCCGGCTCACCCTGCCGCGGACCGCGGACGAGCCGCTGCGCGGCTCCCCGATCCCGCTGGAGCCGGAGGACTCCCGGCGCAACCGGGAGGAGGCCAGGAACCGGCCCGGCGTCCCGGGACCGGGACGCCCGCACGGGGAGACGCGGGGAAACGCCACGCACCAGGGCCAGGTGTCGCTGCCGGTGCAGCCCGGGGGAGCCCGGCCGGCCCTGCCCGTACCGCCGCGGGTGCCGCCGGCGGCACGGGCCACGGTGGATCCGACGGCGTTGCCGGGCAGTGGTGCCCGGGTGGTCGCGCGGGCCACGGCGGAGGCCGACAGCGGTGAGGCGAGGGCCTCGACGCACGCCGAGGGGGAGGACGGAACACGTGGGCGCTGACTTCCGAGGCGGGCGGAAGGCGGCCAGGTCGAGCGTGCTGCTCGCGTGCGGCGGGCTGCTGGTGGCCGGGTGCGCGACGATGCCCGACGGCGGGGACGTACGGCAGGTGAAGGCGTCCAACCTGGGCGACTCGCAGGTCCGCGTCTACGCGGTGCAGCCGCGTGAGAACGCCGAGCCGGACGAGATCGTCGACGGCTTCCTGGAGGCCATGACCAGTGACGATCCGGGGTTCGCGACGGCCAAGAAGTATCTGACGAAGCAGGCCGCGAAGAACTGGAAGCCGGAGCAGAGCATCAACGTGCTCACCACGGCGCCGGACCGCGAGCAGGCCGACCGGCTGCCCGACCCCGAGACGCAGGGGCGGTCCTACCCGATCCGCGGCCGGCAGATCGCGACCGTCGACGCCCGGCACGCCTACCAGCCGAGGAAGCCCACCGAGTACCGGGACTTCATCCACGTCGTGCAGCAGCCCGCCGCCGACGGGAAGGGCAAGGAGTGGCGCATCGACCACCTGCCCCCCGGTCTGGTCCTCAGCGAGGCCGACTTCCAGCGGAACTACCGCTCCGTCAATACGTACTACTTCGCGTCCGGTGAGGACTGGGTCGTCGCCGACCCGGTGTACATCCGGCAGCGGCAGGACCCGGTGACCCGGATGGACCCGGTGACGCAGACCGTCAAGGCGCTGCTCGAAGGGCCGACGAACTGGCTGCAACCCGCCGTCGATTCGCGTTTCCCGTCCGGTACGCGGCTGAAGGACGGTGTCACCGCGCTCGCGACGGACGACCAGTCGACGCTGAAGGTGCCGCTGAACGCGAAGGCCGACCGGGTGGGCGGGGAGGTGTGCCGCGAGATGGCGGCCCAGCTGCTGTTCACCCTGGGCGACCTGACGTCCGTGCGGGTCGAGCAGGTGGAGCTGCAGCGGGGTTCCGACGGCGGCCGGCTGTGCGTGCTGTCCAAGGCGCAGGCCGAGGAGTTCGCTCCGGTGCGCGACTCGGGACGGGCGGAGAACCCGTTCTTCGTCGACGAGGAGGGCATGCTCAGGACGCTGCCGGTCGGCGGCAAGGAGGACGCGCCGGCCGAAACGACCCTGGGGCCGTTCGGCAAGGGCGCGACGCCGCTGCGGTCGGTCGCCGTCGACCGGGACGAGAGCCGCGCGGCCGGGGTCGGCAAGGACGGCAAGGAGCTGCGCGTGGCGTCGATCCTCGCCGACCACGAGCTGCGGCCCCCGCTGGTGTCGAGCACCGCGGCCCGGCCCGAGGACCGGCTGTCCGTGCCGAGCTGGGACGGGCGCGGTGACCTGTGGGTCGCCGACCGCGACCCGGCCGACCCGAAGCTGTGGACCGTGCCGGACGGTGAGGGCACGCCTGTCGAGGTACGGGCCCCCTGGCTGACCGGCGGCGTGCGCGTGGAGTCGCTGCGGCTCTCCGCGGACGGCGTGCGCATCGCCCTTCTCCTGAAGGAGAAGGACGGCCGGACGACCCTGAAGATCGGGCGGGTCGAGCGGGAGGGCGACGCGACGCGGCCGACGGTCTCGGTCGTGGACCTGCAGGCCGTGGCGCCGCGCATGGAGACGGTCACGGCCGTGTCCTGGGCCGGCCCGAGCCGGCTCGTGGTGGTCGGCAAGGAAGCCGGTGGCGTCCAGCAGGTCCGGTACGTCCAGACCGACGGCGCGACGTCGGCGGCCTCGGTGCTGCCGGGCCTCAACGGGGTGACGGCGGTGACCGCTCCCAACGACGACAGGGCACCGGTCGTCGCGGACTCCGGCAACGACGGCATCGTGCGACTGGTGCCCGGGGCGAACTGGCAGCGGCTCGTCAAGATCGCGGGCAGGGCGCCGGTCTACCCGGGGTAGCCGGCGCGCCGCGGGGTCCCTCCAGGGCCGTGCCGCCAGGGGCCTCTCCGGGCGCTCGTGGGGCGTTGTCCACAGGGGTGGCCGGGTCGGTTCCGCAGGAGGACAGTGGAGCCATGCGCGGGTGGTGGCGCGAGATCGCCGGGCTGGTGCTGCCGGTCGCCTGTGGAGGCTGCGGCAGCCCCCGTACGGAGCTGTGCCCGCCGTGCCGCGAGGAGCTGAGCGGGCCCGGGCCGCGCCGGGTCACGCCCCTGCCCGAGCCGGCCGGGCTGCCGGTGGTGCACGCCGCCGCGCCGTACGCCGACGCCGTGCGCTCCGTGCTGCTCGCCCACAAGGAGCGGGGCGCGCTCTGTCTGGCCGAGCCGCTCGGCGGCGCGCTCGCGGGCGCCGTGGAGGCGGCTGCCGGGCGCTGTGACAGCCCGGGGGCCGGCCCCCTTCTCCTCGTACCGGTGCCCTCGTCCCGTCGCTCGGTGCGGGCGCGTGGCCACGATCCGACCCGGCGCGTCGCGCTCGCCGCCGCGGGGCGGTTGCGCCGTCGGGGGCGGGCCGCACGGGTGATTCCGGTCCTGCGTCAGCGTCGTGCCGTCGCGGACCAGTCGGGACTCGGCGCCGCGGGACGTTTCGCCAATCTGGCCGGGGCACTGGAGGTCGTGGCGGGCGGTGCACGGCTCATGGAACGCGGGCGGGTGGTGCTCGTCGACGATCTGATGACCACGGGCGCGTCGCTGGCCGAGGCGGCGCGGGCACTGAGTGCCGTACACCCCTCGTTCATTCCGGGACTGAACGGAGGAGATGTGGAGAGAGGATCCCTACGCCCGACGGCGGCGGTGGTCGCCTGTTCTCCATCGTCGTTCGACATACGTTCGACATAAACCGGAACTGCCCGGGGACTTGCATCGTTGCAGGTGGTGAGAGGTGAATACACCCGTACGGAGGTATGTCGCCGCAGCGGGTGCCGACACCCGACCGAACGAGCTATGTTCGGTTGTGAGGAGTGGCGAATGCTACGCCTCACCGAATGCACGGGTGCGCCTACAGGACAGGAGTTCAGGGCGAATTAACCTCAGGTTGGTGGGGTGGGGATCTTGCCGACTGGGGAGGAGGAGGTGAAAGTCGCCAAGTCCGAGGCTCCGGCATTCACCGGAGTCTGGTGCAAAGGGAGATGCTCAGTGGCGTAGGAGCCGATCTGAGCGATCCGGGAACGGAGTTCTGCGTGGACATCGTCGTCAAGGGCCGCAAGACCGAGGTGCCCGAGCGGTTCCGCAAGCACGTGGCCGAGAAGCTGAAGCTGGAGAAGATCCAGAAGCTCGACGGCAAGGTGATCAGCCTCGACGTCGAGGTGTCCAAGGAGCACAACCCGCGGCAGGCCGACCGGTCCGACCGTGTGGAGATCACCGTCCATTCCCGAGGCCCGGTGATCCGGGCGGAAGCGGCAGCAGGCGACCCGTACGCAGCGCTCGACCTCGCCCACGGCAAGCTCGAGGCGCGACTGCGCAAGCAGCACGACAAGCGGTACACCCGCCGCGGCAACGGCCGGCTGTCGGCCGCGGAGGTCGCCGACGTGGTGCCGGGTGTCGCCCAGCTCAACGGGAACGGCCAGCTGGTCGCCGAGGAGTCCGGTGCCGTGCCCACCACGATGATGGGCTCCATCGAAGTACAGGGCGAAGGCCCCCTGGTGGTCCGCGAGAAGACGCACGCGGCCGCCCCGATGACCCTCGACCAGGCGCTCTACGAGATGGAACTCGTCGGTCACGACTTCTATCTGTTCGTCGACTCCGACACGAAGCAGCCGAGTGTCGTCTACCGGCGACACGCGTACGACTACGGCGTCATCCACCTGGAGAGCGACCCGCTCGCCGAGGGTGGCGGCGCCGGCGGTGCCCTCGGCGGCTGACCCGCAGCCCGCAGGCACCCCCCCACCACATCCACAACTGTCCATCTCGGTGCCCCTGGAGCGCCCCGTGCGCCCCCAGGGGCACCCCCGTGCGACCACGGGATCGCCGCGTCGTCGCCCGGGCATGAAATCATGGCGTGCACGCCAACCGGTGCTCCCTGAGCAGCGGTTGGAGGACCGAACACGAATTCAGGCCATGGCCTTCAGGGGGAGGAACGATGGCGGACAGCTTCGGGCCGGTGCACAGCGGGCGAGAGTCCGATGGCGCGGCCTTCCCCGAGGGATCGGATTCGGCCAGCGGGGACTCCCGCAAAGAGCCGATCCGGGTCCTTGTGGTGGACGACCATGCCCTCTTTCGCCGGGGTCTGGAGATCGTCCTTGCCCAGGAGGAGGACATCCAGGTCGTCGGCGAGGCGGGTGACGGGGCGGAGGCGGTCGACAAGGCCGCGGATTTGTTGCCCGACATCGTCCTGATGGATGTGCGGATGCCCAAACGAGGCGGCATCGAGGCGTGTACGTCCATCAAGGAGGTGGCCCCCAGCGCGAAGATCATCATGCTGACGATCAGCGACGAGGAGGCCGATCTCTACGACGCGATCAAGGCGGGCGCGACCGGCTATCTCCTGAAGGAGATCTCCACGGACGAGGTCGCCACGGCGATTCGCGCGGTGGCCGACGGCCAGTCGCAGATCTCGCCGTCGATGGCGTCCAAACTCCTCACCGAGTTCAAGTCGATGATCCAGCGGACCGACGAGCGCCGCCTTGTGCCCGCGCCCCGGCTGACCGATCGCGAGCTGGAGGTGCTGAAGCTGGTCGCCACCGGGATGAACAACCGGGACATCGCGAAGGAACTCTTCATCTCCGAGAACACGGTGAAGAACCACGTCCGGAACATCCTGGAGAAGCTGCAGCTGCACTCCAGGATGGAGGCCGTGGTGTACGCGATGCGGGAGAAGATCCTCGAGATCAGGTGAGGGCCGCGGGGCACACGCCCTCGGCCACGCGCCCCGGCCACGCGTCCTGGGCTCGCGTCCTGGGCAAGCGCCCCGAGGGCTCGCGCCCCGGGCATGCGCGCCCCGCGGGGCGCCCCCGGTGTGTCCTCAGCCGAGGGCGGCGGTCAGGGCCTTGGCGATCGCCGGGGTGTCCGTGCGCTCGATGCGCACCGCGTCGCAGCCCACCCACTCGGCCGCCTCGCGCAGTGCCTGAGCCATCGGCGCGACCGCCTTGGCGGACTCCAGGGACACCTGGCGGGCCACCAGCGTGCGGCCGTCCCGGGCCGGGTCCACCCGGCCCAGCAGCTTGCCGCCCGCGAGCAGCGGCATCGCGAAGTAGCCGTGCACGCGCTTCTGCTTCGGCACGTACGCCTCCAGGCGGTGCGTGAAACCGAAGATCCGCTCCGTCCGCGGCCGCTCCCAGATCAGCGAGTCGAACGGCGAAAGCAGCGTCGTACGGGGCCGTCCGCGCGGCTCGCTCGCCAGCGCCGCCGGGTCCGCCCAGGCCGGCTTGGACCAGCCCGCGACCGCGACCGGGACCAGGCCCGAGGCCTCGACGACCGCGTCGAACTGCTCGCTCTTCAGCCGGTGGTAGTCGGCGATGTCCGCGCGCGTGCCCACCCCGAGCGCCTCGCCCGCCTGTCGGACCAGCCGGCGGAGGCACTCGGTGTCGTCCAGCTCGTCGTGGAGCACCGCGTCCGGGATCGCCCGCTCGGCCAGGTCGTAGACCCGCTTCCAGCCGCGCCGCTCGGTGCACACCACCTCGCCGTACATCAGGGCCCGCTCGACGGCGATCTTCGACTCGGACCAGTCCCACCACTCGCCCTTGTTCTTCGCGCCGCCGAGCTCCGTCGCCGTCTGCGGGCCCTCGGCCCGCAGCTGCTTGATCACCGCGTCGTACGCGCCGTCGGGCAGGTCGTGGTACCACTGCGGGCGGCCGCGGTAGGCGCGGCGCCGGAAGGCGAACAGCGGCCACTCCTCGACCGGCAGGATGCAGGCCGCGTGCGACCAGTACTCGAAGGCGTGGCCGTCGGTCCAGTACGCGTCCTCGACCGTCGTACGGCCCACGGCGCCCAGGCGCGCGTACGGGATCAGCTCGTGCGAGCGGGCCAGGACGGAGATCGTGTCGAGCTGGACCTGCCCGAGGTGACGCAGCACGCCCCGCACGCCCGCGCGGCGGTCGGGCGCCCCCAGGAAACCCTGGGCGCGCAGGGCGATGCGGCGGGCTTCGTCCGCGGACAGTTCGGCGACGGGCTGCGGCGTGGTGGTCATGATCCGCACCCTAGACGGCGGCACTGACACTCAGGCCGCGGAAGGCGGAACCGGCGGCTGGGCGGGCTGCGCCGGCAGATACGGCAGGGAGCCCGGCAGCCCCAGGTCGGAGGGGAGCAGCGAGCCCACCCAGGTGTCCCGCAGGACCCCCTTGTTCGGCAGTGCGGCCCGCAGGACGCCCTCGATCCGGAATCCGGCCTTCTCGGCCGTGGCCAGCGAGCCCACGTTGCCGACCTCGGCCCGCCACTCCAGGCGCGTGCAGGCCAGGTCCGTGAAGGCCCAGCGGGCGAGGGCGAGGACGGTCTCCGTCATGTAGCCGCGGCCCCGGTGCTCCTTGGCCGTCCAGAAGCCGATCTCCCAGCTGCCCGAGCGCGGGTGGTGGAGCGCGGCGGCGGCGAGGAGCGGGCCGCCCTCCCGGAGCCGTACGGCGAAGGAGTACTCGGTGTCGTTGCGCCAGCCGTCCGGGACGATCCGGTTGAGGAAGAACTCGGCGTCCTGACGGACGTAGGGCGAGGGCACCGTCGTCCAGCGCTGGATGTCGGGGTCCTGGCAGTGGGCGAGGACCTCGTCCAGGTCCTCCGGCCCGAAGGTCTCGAGGGTCAGGCGGTCCGTGGTCAGTGTCGTCGGCTCCATGACGGAATTCTGGTCAGCGCGGACCACCGCGGCGAGCGGTTTTCGTGACCGGGCGAGCCGAACACTTTTCGGGTGGCGCGGCACCTTCGGCGCTTCTCGTGCGTTCTCATTCCGGGCAGCGGTGACGCTCCGGCCCTCGGGCCTCCCGGCGCGGCGGCGGTCTCGCTTACGATGGCCGTTGCGGTGGGGACCACCTGCCGTGCCCGCGCCCGAGTCCATCACACGACCCAGTGCCAGGCCCGACCGGCAAGGAGACCAGCCTCAGTGTCCGTCTTCAACAAGCTCATGCGTGCAGGCGAAGGCAAGATCCTGCGCAAACTGCACCGCATCGCGGACCAGGTCAACTCCATCGAAGAGGACTTCGTCAACCTCTCCGACGCCGAGTTGCGTGGGCTCACGGAGGAGTACAAGCAGCGGTACGCCGACGGCGAGAGCCTCGACGACCTGCTCCCCGAGGCCTTCGCGACCGTCCGCGAGGCCGCCAAGCGCGTCCTCGGCCAGCGTCACTACGACGTGCAGCTCATGGGCGGCGCCGCCCTCCACCTCGGCTATGTCGCCGAGATGAAGACCGGTGAGGGCAAGACCCTCGTCGGTACGCTCCCGGCCTACCTGAACGCGCTGTCCGGCAAGGGCGTCCACCTGATCACGGTGAACGACTACCTGGCCGAGCGCGACTCCGAGATGATGGGCCGGGTCCACAAGTTCCTGGGCCTGACCGTCGGCTGCATCCTGGCCAACATGACCCCGGCCCAGCGCCGTGAGCAGTACGGCTGCGACATCACGTACGGCACGAACAACGAGTTCGGCTTCGACTACCTCCGCGACAACATGGCGTGGTCGAAGGACGAGCTCGTCCAGCGCGGCCACAACTTCGCCTGTGTCGACGAGGTCGACTCGATCCTGGTCGACGAGGCCCGTACGCCGCTGATCATCTCCGGCCCGGCCGACCAGGCCACGAAGTGGTACGGCGACTTCGCCAAGCTGGTCACCCGCCTCACCAAGGGCGAGGCCGGTGTCCCGCTCAAGGGCATCGAGGAGACCGGCGACTACGAGGTCGACGAGAAGAAGCGGACCGTCGGCATCCACGAGTCCGGCGTCGCCAAGGTCGAGGACTGGCTGGGCATCGACAACCTCTACGAGTCGGTGAACACCCCGCTCGTCGGGTACCTGAACAACGCCATCAAGGCCAAGGAACTGTTCAAGAAGGACAAGGACTACGTCGTCATGGACGGCGAAGTCATGATCGTCGACGAGCACACCGGCCGTATCCTCGCCGGCCGCCGCTACAACGAGGGCATGCACCAGGCGATCGAGGCGAAGGAAGGGGTGGACATCAAGGACGAGAACCAGACGCTCGCCACGATCACCCTGCAGAACTTCTTCCGCCTCTACGACAAGCTCTCCGGCATGACCGGTACGGCCATGACCGAGGCCGCCGAGTTCCACCAGATCTACAAGCTCGGCGTCGTCCCGATCCCGACGAACAGGCCGATGATCCGCAAGGACCAGTCGGACCTGATCTACCGGACCGAGGTCGCCAAGTTCGCCGCCGTCGTCGACGACATCGCGGAGAAGCACGAGAAGGGCCAGCCGATCCTCGTCGGTACGACGTCGGTCGAGAAGTCCGAGTACCTCTCGCAGCAGCTCTCCAAGCGCGGCATCCAGCACGAGGTGCTCAACGCCAAGCAGCACGACCGTGAGGCCACGATCGTCGCGCAGGCGGGCCGCAAGGGCGCCGTCACCGTCGCCACGAACATGGCCGGCCGAGGCACCGACATCAAGCTCGGCGGCAACCCGGACGACCTCGCCGAGGCGGAGCTGCGCCAGGCGGGCCTCGACCCGGTCGAGCACGTCGAGGAGTGGGCCGCGGCCCTCCCCGCCGCCCTCGAGCGCGCCGAGAAGGCCGTGAAGGCGGAGTTCGAGGAGGTCAAGGAGCTCGGCGGGCTGTACGTGCTCGGCACCGAGCGCCACGAGTCGCGCCGGATCGACAACCAGCTGCGCGGCCGTTCCGGCCGTCAGGGCGACCCGGGCGAGTCCCGCTTCTACCTCTCCCTCGGTGACGACCTGATGCGCCTGTTCAAGGCCCAGATGGTCGAGCGCGTCATGGCCATGGCCAACGTGCCGGACGACGTGCCGATCGAGAACAAGATGGTCACCCGCGCCATCGCCTCCGCCCAGTCCCAGGTCGAGACCCAGAACTTCGAGACGCGTAAGAACGTCCTGAAGTACGACGAGGTCCTCAACCGGCAGCGCGAGGTCATCTACGGCGAGCGCCGCCGCGTCCTGGAGGGCGAGGACCTGCACGAGCAGATCCAGCACTTCATGGACGACACGATCGACGACTACATCCGCCAGGAGACCGCAGAGGGCTTCGCGGAGGAGTGGGACCTCGACCGGCTGTGGAACGCGTTCAAGCAGCTCTACCCGGTGAAGGCGACCGTGGACGAGCTGGAGGACGCGGCCGGTGACCGCGCGGGCATCACGGCCGAGTTCATCGCCGAGTCCGTCAAGGACGACATCCACGAGCAGTACGACGCCCGTGAGAAGTCGCTCGGCTCGGACATCATGCGCGAGCTGGAGCGCCGCGTGGTCCTCTCCGTGCTCGACCGCAAGTGGCGCGAGCACCTCTACGAGATGGACTACCTCCAGGAGGGCATCGGCCTGCGCGCGATGGCCCAGAAGGACCCGCTGGTCGAGTACCAGCGCGAGGGCTTCGACATGTTCACCGCCATGATGGAGGGCATCAAGGAGGAGTCCGTCGGCTACCTGTTCAACCTGGAGGTCCAGGTCGAGCAGCAGGTCGAGGAGGTCCCGGTGCAGGACGCGGCGCCGTCCCTCAGCAAGCAGGACGCGGTGCCGGCGGGCAACGGGCGCCCGGAGATCCGCGCGAAGGGCCTGGAGGCCCCGCAGCGTCCGGACCGGCTGCACTTCACCGCGCCGAAGGTGGACGGCGACGGCAGCGTCGTCGAGGGCGACTTCGTCAGCGAGGACGCGTCGGCCGGCGGTGACGGTCTGACGCGTGCGGAGCGGCGCAAGGCGCAGAAGAGCACGGGCGGGCGTCGCCGCAAGAAGTAGCCCCCGGGGGTTTCCCTGCGGTGGAGAAGTAGCCCTGGGATTTCCTGGGGTGGAGGGGCCGGGCACCTGGTGGGTGTCCGGCCCCTCCGTCGTGCTGCGGGCGCGCTGGCGGGCCGGCAGCACGGGCGTGTTTCAGGGGTGGGCGGTCTGGGGTGGCACGCGTGCGTGGAGGCCGTCCAGCTCCACGGCCGCGCAGCGCCAGCGGCGGTCGGCGCCGGGTTCGAGGCGGAAGGCCATGGCCCGTACCCCCTGGCCCGTCGCGACGCTGGCGAAGGCCTCAAGACCGCCCGTGGTGGTGGGCTGGGCGTGGCAGCGGCGCAGGACGGGACGGATGGTCCCGTGACCCCCGAAGGGGGTCGTGGGGGCCAGCTGGACCAGCTGCTCGTACGCCTCGCCCACGGTGTGGCCCAGCATCCAGTGGACGGGCCGCTGGCCGCTGAGGACGAGCAGCAGACGCTCGGCGAAGTAGGTGTGGGTGGGGAGGGCGCGGGGCGCCGTACGGGCGCGTGGCACCGTCGCTCCCGGGCGCGCCCCGGCGGAGCCCCGGGGGCCCGTGCCCGCGGGGCCGCGGGGTGCGGTGCGGCTGGTGGTGGGCGTGTGCGTGGTGGTGGTGCCGGCCATCGTGGGTCCCCGTCCCTCGTGATTCTGGTGTGCGTCTGCGCCCGGTGGTCTACCCGGCGGTAACTTCTGTTGGGGATCTTGTACGGGGACGGTTCGCGGCGTCGCAAGGCGGCGGGGAGGGGCCGGCGAGGTACCGGCGGGTTCACCTATCAGGGTGATGGGGCCTGTGCTCCGGGTCTGTCGGCGTGGGGTGGGGGATCCCTCGGGTGGACCGGCGAGACCGTCGCCCGAAGACCCCGATGGGGTACTCCGCACGTATCCTGAGGGCGTTTCCGACTACGAAAGCGGCCAGCCATGCGCGTGTACGTCCCCCTGACCCTTCCCGGTCTCGCACAGGCGCACAAGGCGGGCGAGGTCGGGCCCGGTCCGCTGACCGCCTACGCCGTCACGCCCGCGCTGCGCGAGTGGTACGTCTCCGACGACATCGAGGAGCTCGAGTACGCGGCGCTCAACCGGGCCGCCGCCGCGTCGCTGCGGCTGCTCGCCGGGGACCCCTCGGCCGCGCGGCGCCGGATCGTCGTCGCGGTCGACGTGCCCGACAAGGAGGCCGTGGTCGACCCCGACCGGGGGCTCGACGCCGGTTCGCTGGGCGAGGTCCGTATCGCCGGAGCCGTGGCGCTGGCCAAGGCGGCGGCCGTGCACGCCGACGCGGACGACGCCGAGGCGGACGTCTCGGCGGCGGCGGACGCGCTGGGCGCGGCGGACCTGGGCGACGACGACGCGCAGTTCACGGTGGACGGGGCGGAGGACCACGAGCTGCTGTGGTTCGGGGTGCAGGAGATTCCGGGGCTGCTCGGCTGACTCCTCGCGTGTCGGTGGTCGCCGGTACCGTCTTTGCATGGGGAAGCACGGGAAGCACCACGGGAAGCACCTGGTCTGGGACTGGAACGGCACGCTGCTCGACGACATCGAGGCGGTCATCGGCGCGACGAACGCGGCCTTCGCCGAGCTGGGTCTTGAGCCGATCACGCTCGCGCGGTACCGGGAGCTGTACACGGTGCCGGTGCCGAAGTTCTACGAGCGGCTGATGGGGCGGCTGCCGACGGATGCCGAGTGGCTCGTCATGGACGACGCCTTCCACCGGCACTACTGGCAACGCGCTGACGCGTGCGGGCTGACGGCCGGGGCGGCGGAGCTGTTGGCCGCGCGCCAGGAGTCCGGGTTCACGCAGTCGCTGCTGTCGCTCGCGCCGCACACCGAGCTGGTGCCGCTCGTGCGGCGGCACGGGATCGAAGAGCGGTTCGTGCGCGTGGACGGGCGGATCGGGTCGTCGACGGAGGGGAAGTCGGCGCACATGGTGCGGCATCTGGAGGCGCTGGCGGGCGTGGCGCCCTCGCCCGAGCGGGTCGTGGTGATCGGCGACGCGGCCGATGACGCGCGGGCGGCGCGGCATGTGGGGGCGCGGGCGGTGCTGTACACCGGGGGGTCGCACAGCCGGGCGTCGCTGGAAGCGGTGGGGGTGCCGGTGGTGGACTCGCTGGCGGAGGCGGTCGCGGTGGCGGAGGAGCTGGTCTAGGGGGCGGTGGCGCTGCGCGGCGGTGCGGGCTGCCGGGCCGGTGCGGCCGGGTGGGGGCGCGCCCGGCCTTCGGCCGGGCTGGGTGTTCCCACCCGCACCACCCGTGCGGCTGAGACGACAGACGTGCGGGTCCTCTCGTGGGTGGCCCGGCGCCGTCGGCGGCTGCCGCCTGTGTGTCGGTCGTAGGGGGGCGGGGTCGGTGGGTGGTCCCGTGTGCGGCCGCCCGCCGAGCCCGCCCCGCCCGCCGGCTCTCAGCCCGCCGCTCGCAGGACCTTCAGGAACTCGCGCATCCACGTCGGGTGGTCCGGCCAGGCCCTCGAGGAGATCAGGGTGCCGTCCACCACCGCCTCCGTGTCCTGGAAGGTCGCGCCCGCCGCCTGCATGTCGAGCTCCAGGGCCGGGTACGCCGTCACCCTGCGGCCCTCCAGGCCGCCGATCGCGGCCGTCAGGAGCGGGCCGTGGCAGATCTGGGCGACCGGCTTGTCCGCGTCGAAGAAGGACTTGAGGATCTTGCGGAGCTCCGGGTCGTTGCGGAGGTACTCCGGCGCCCGGCCGCCCGGGATCACGACCGCCACGTAGTCGCCCGGGTCCACCTCGGAGAAGGCCAGGTCGGCGGGCCAGGTGTAGCCAGGCTTCTCCGTGTACGTGTCGTAGCCCGGCTCGAAGTCGTGCACGACGAAGCGGAGCTGCTTGCGCGCGGGGGCCGCGATGTGGACCTCGTAGCCCTCTTCCAGGAGGCGCTGGTAGGGGTACATCACCTCCAGCGACTCCGCCGCGTCCCCGGTGACGATCAAGATCTTTGCCATGGTGACTCCCGGATCTCGGATCTCGGTTTCCTGCCCCAGGACACTGTGTCGCTGTCCATATCGTCAAACTTCCACCCCCTCTTTTGTACACATACGGACCATGACGATCGGGGGGGCTGGAGCGATAGGCTTTTCCCGTGATCAGCGCGATACGCCGAGGGGGCAGCGAAGCCCCCGGCCATCGCCCGGAGCGCCTACGCGGCCGGGCCGACACGGCGTTCGCTGATTCTCACGCCCCGGGCGCCGGGCCAGAAATGGCTGATAACGGCTCGGGCATCTCCCATCGCGGCATAACGTCGACATCGACCGGTATCACCGCGTCGTGGCGTTGTGTCCTTTCTTCCACCGACGTCACGCAATGGCGCGCGACAGGAGCCAGAGGACATGCAGACCAAGCTGGACGAAGCCAAGGCCGAGCTGCTCGCACGGGCCGCCCGGGTAGCTGAGACCGGCCCGGTCGGGGGGCAACTTCCGACGGGGCCCGAGAACGGGAAGCGCCCGGACCGGGACACCGTGCTCGACTACCTCCAGCGCTACTACCTGCACACCGCGCCCGAGGACCTCACCGACCGTGACCCGGTGGACGTCTTCGGCGCCGCTCTCTCGCACTACCGGCTCGCGGAGAACCGCCCCCAGGGCACCGCGAACGTCCGCGTCCACACCCCGACGGTCGAGGAGAACGGCTGGACCTGCAGCCACTCCGTCGTCGAGGTCGTCACCGACGACATGCCCTTCCTCGTCGACTCCGTGACCAACGAGCTGTCGCGTCAGGGGCGCGGCATCCACGTCGTCATCCACCCCCAGGTCACCGTCCGCCGCGACCTCACCGGCAAGCTCATCGAGGTCATGACCGGTGACGCCGCCCAGGGCGAGCTGCCCCACGACGCGCTCGTCGAGTCCTGGATCCACGTCGAGATCGACCGCGAGACCGACCGCGCCGACCTCAAGCAGATCACCAGCGACCTGCTCCGCGTCCTGTCCGACGTCCGCGAGACCGTCGAGGACTGGGAGAAGATGCGCGACGCCGCTCTGCGCATCGCCGACGGCCTGCCCGACGAGCCCATGGCCGACGACCTGCGGCCCACCGAGGTCGACGAGGCCCGCGAGCTGCTGCGCTGGCTCGCCGCCGACCACTTCACCTTCCTCGGCTACCGCGAGTACGAGCTGGTCAACGGGGACGCGCTGGCCGCCATCCCCGGCACGGGACTCGGCGTCCTGCGCTCCGACCCGCACCACAGCGGCGAGGACGAGAACCACGCCCACCCCGTCTCGCCCTCCTTCAGCCGGCTGCCCGCCGACGCCCGCGCCAAGGCGCGCGAGCACAAGCTGCTGGTCCTCACCAAGGCCAACAGCCGCGCCACCGTGCACCGGCCCTCCTACCTCGACTACGTCGGTGTGAAGAAGTTCGACGCGGCCGGGAACGTGGTCGGGGAGCGGCGGTTCCTCGGGCTGTTCTCGTCCGCCGCGTACACCGAGTCCGTCCGGCGCGTGCCCGTCATCAGCCGCAAGGTCCAGGAGGTCCTGGACGGGGCCGGCTTCTCGCCCAACAGCCACGACGGCCGCGACCTGCTCCAGATCCTGGAGACGTACCCCCGCGACGAGCTCTTCCAGACGCCGCCCGACGAGCTCCGCGAGGTCGTCACCAGCGTCCTGTACCTGCAGGAGCGGCGCCGGCTCCGGCTCTACCTGCGCCAGGAGGAGTACGGCCGCTTCTACTCGGCCCTCGTCTACCTGCCGCGCGACCGGTTCAACACCACTGTCCGCGAGCGGCTCACCGACATCCTCAAGGAGGAGCTCGACGGGACGAGCGTCGACTTCACCCTGATGAGCACCGAGTCGGTGCTCACCCGGCTGCACTTCGTCGTCCGCGTCGCCCCCGGCACCGAGCTGAGCCAGCTCACCGACGCCGACAAGGACCGCATCGAGGCGCGGCTCGTCGAGGCCGCCCGCTCCTGGGCCGACGGCTTCGGCGAGGCCCTCAACGCCGAGTTCGGCGAGGAGCGCGCCGCCGAGCTGCTGCGCAAGTACGGCAACGCCTTCCCCGAGGGCTACAAGGCCGACCACTCGCCGCGCGCCGCCGTCGCCGACCTGGTCCACCTGGAGAAGCTCAGCCACAGCGGCAAGGAGTTCGCGCTCTCGCTGTACGAGCCGGTCGGCGCCGGCCCCGGCGAGCGCCGCTTCAAGATCTACAAGGCGGGCGACCAGATCTCCCTCTCCGCCGTGCTCCCGGTGCTGAACCGGCTCGGCGTTGAGGTCATCGACGAGCGTCCGTACGAGCTGCGCTGCGCGGACCGTACGCACGCCTGGGTCTACGACTTCGGCATGCGGATGCCCGCCCCGACCGCCAACGGCCAGTCGTTCTCCGACGACGCCCGCGAGCGGTTCCAGGAGGCGTTCGCCGCGACCTGGACCGGCGAGGCCGAGAACGACGGCTTCAACTCGCTGGTGCTCTCCGCCGGTCTCACCTGGCGGCAGGCCATGGTGCTGCGCGCCTACGCGAAGTACCTGCGCCAGGCCGGTTCGACGTTCAGCCAGGACTACATGGAGGACACCCTCCGCAACAACGTCCACACCACCCGGCTGCTCGTCTCCCTCTTCGAGGCCCGGATGGCCCCCGAGCGCCAGCGCGCCGGCGTCGAGCTGACCGACGCGCTGCTCGAGGAGCTGGACGCCGCCCTCGACCAGGTCGCGAGCCTGGACGAGGACCGCATCCTGCGCTCCTTCCTCACCGTCATCAAGGCGACCCTGCGGACCAACTTCTTCCAGAACGCGGCGGACGGTCACCCGCACGCCTACGTCTCGATGAAGTTCGACCCGCAGGCCATCCCCGACCTCCCCGCGCCCCGCCCGGCGTTCGAGATCTGGGTGTACTCGCCGCGCGTCGAGGGCGTCCACCTGCGCTTCGGCAAGGTCGCCCGAGGCGGTCTGCGCTGGTCCGACCGGCGTGAGGACTTCCGTACGGAGATCCTCGGCCTGGTCAAGGCGCAGATGGTGAAGAACACCGTCATCGTGCCCGTCGGCGCCAAGGGCGGCTTCGTCGCCAAGCAGCTCCCGGACCCGTCCGTGGACCGGGACGCCTGGCTGGCCGAGGGCATCGCCAGCTACAAGACCTTCATCTCGGCGCTCCTCGACATCACCGACAACCTCGTCGCGGGCGAGGTCGTCCCGCCGGCCGACGTGGTCCGCCACGACGAGGACGACACCTACCTCGTCGTCGCCGCCGACAAGGGCACCGCGACCTTCTCCGACATCGCCAACGAGGTCGCCGTCTCCTACGGCTTCTGGCTCGGCGACGCCTTCGCCTCCGGCGGCTCCGCCGGTTACGACCACAAGGGCATGGGCATCACCGCCCGCGGCGCCTGGGAGTCCGTCAAGCGGCACTTCCGCGAGCTCGGCCACGACACCCAGACCGAGGACTTCACCGTCGTCGGCGTCGGTGACATGTCCGGTGACGTCTTCGGCAACGGCATGCTGCTCTCCGAGCACATCCGGCTCGTCGCGGCCTTCGACCACCGCCACATCTTCATCGACCCGACCCCGGACGCGGCCGTCTCGTACGCCGAGCGGCGCCGCCTCTTCGAGCTGCCCCGCAGCTCCTGGGCCGACTACAACACCGAGCTGCTCTCGGCGGGCGGCGGCATCCACCCCCGTACCGCCAAGTCGATCCCGGTCAACGCGCAGATGCGCGCGGCTCTCGGCATCGACGCCGGCGTCAGCAAGATGACCCCGGCCGAGCTGATGCAGGCGATCCTGCACTCGCCCGTCGACCTGCTGTGGAACGGCGGCATCGGTACGTACGTCAAGGCGTCCACCGAGTCGAACGCGGACGTCGGCGACAAGGCGAACGACGCCATCCGCGTCAACGGCGAGGACCTGCGCGTCAAGGTCGTCGGCGAGGGCGGCAACCTCGGTCTGACCCAGCTCGGCCGCATCGAGTTCGCCCGCAAGGGCGGACCCGAGGGCGAGGGCGGCAAGGTCAACACCGACGCCATCGACAACAGCGCCGGTGTGGACACCTCCGACCACGAGGTCAACATCAAGATCCTGCTCAACGGGCTCGTCACCGAGGGCGACATGACCGTCAAGCAGCGGAACAAGATCCTCGCCGAGATGACCGACGAGGTCGGCGCGCTCGTCCTGCGCAACAACTACGCGCAGAACGTCGCCCTGGCCAACGCCGTCACCCAGTCGCCGTCCCTGCTCCACGCCCACCAGCGCTTCATGCGCCGGCTCGGCCGCGACGGGGCGCTCGACCGCTCGCTGGAGTTCCTGCCCAACGACCGGCAGATTCGTGAGCTGCTCAACAACGTCAAGGGGCTGAGCCAGCCGGAGCTCGCCGTCCTCCTCGCGTACACCAAGATCACGGTGGCGGACGAGCTGATCCACACCGAGCTGCCGGACGACCCGTACCTGCGCGGTCTGCTCCACGCGTACTTCCCGACGCAGCTGCGCGAGAAGTTCGCCGACGCGGTCGACAGCCACCCGCTGCGCCGCGAGATCGTCACCACGGTCCTGGTCAACGACACCGTCAACACCGGTGGCTCGACCTTCCTGCACCGCCTCCGTGAGGAGACCGGCGCGTCGATCGAGGAGATCGTCCGCGCGCAGACCGCCGCCCGCGCGATCTTCCGGCTCGGCGAGGTCTGGGACGCCGTCGAGGCGCTCGACAACCGCGTCCCGGCCGATGTCCAGACCCGGATGCGGCTGCACTCCCGCCGGCTGGTCGAGCGCGGCACACGCTGGCTGCTCGGCAACCGTCCGCAGCCGCTCCAGCTCGCCGAGACCATCGAGTTCTTCGCCGAGCGCGTGGAGAGCGTCTGGGCCAAGCTGCCGGAGCTGCTGCGCGGCGCGGACCTGGACTGGTACAAGTCGATCCTGGACGAGCTGACCGAGGTCGGTGTGCCGGAGGAGCTCGCCCTGCGGGTCGCCGGCTTCTCCTCCGCCTTCCCGACGCTCGACATCGTCGCGATCGCGGACCGCACCGCCAAGGACCCGATGGCGGTCGCCGAGGTCTACTACGACCTGGCCGACCGGCTCCGGATCACCCAGCTCATGGACCGGATCATCGAGCTGCCGCGCGCCGACCGGTGGCAGTCGATGGCCCGCGCCTCCATCCGCGAGGACCTCTTCGCCGCGCACGCCGCCCTCACGGCGGACGTGCTGTCGGCGGGCAACGGGACCTCGTCGCCGGAGGAGCGGTTCGGGGCCTGGGAGGACAAGAACGCGGCGATCCTCGGCCGCGCGCGCACCACGCTCGAGGAGATCCAGGGCTCGGAGACCTTCGACCTGGCGAACCTGTCGGTGGCGATGCGGACGATGCGGCAGCTGCTGCGGTCGCACGGCTAGTCGATGAGGTGATGTACGAAAAGGGGCCCCGCCGGATTTCCGGCGGGGCCCCTTTCGTGCCTGGGGCCTTCCGTGCGTGGTGCCCTTCCGTGCGTGGGGCCCCTTCCGTACGTGGGCTCACTTCCGTGTCGTCGACGTCCACAGCCGGCGCGCCGCGAGCAGGGCCGCCGCGAGCAGCAGCCCGTTGCGGAGCACCATGATCGTCACGCCCTCCCAGGCACCGGCCACCACCTCCTCGTAGAGCACCGGGTACGCCAGTGAGCTCAGCCCGGCCGTCGGCAGGAGCAGCAGCGCCACCGGCCGCATCACGGTCCGGCGGGAGGTCAGACAGACGGCGGCGAGGCCGAGCAGCCAGATCATGTACTGCGGGCTGATCACCCGGCTGGTGACCGTGAAGAGCAGGACGGCGGCGAGCGCCGCGTCCAGCGGCGTCGCCTCGGTCCAGGTGCGCGCCCGGAGCCGCCAGATCAGCAGCCAGACGAAGGCGAGGGCGGTCAGGAGCAGGGCGAGCCGGCCCACGCTGGAGACGTACGGGCCGACGTACTCGAAGGCGCCGTAGCGGTACTCGACGCCGCCCGGCCAGATGTCGGCCGCCCGCGCGAGCGCGAGCGCGGTGCCGCCGAGGGACTCGATCTGGATGCCGCGGCTGCCCTGCTGGCGCAGGAAGGCGAGCGAGTCGGAGAAGCAGAGCGCCAGGACCGCGAGGAGCGCGAGGACGGTGGTGGCCGCGGCGATCCAGGCGTCTCGGGTCGTACGCCCCCGGGGCGTGCCGATCAGGGTCAGCACCGGCCACACCTTGACCAGCGCGCCGAGCCCGGCGAGGGCGCCGCCGATCCGGTGTCCGGCGGCCGAGCGGGACGCCACCGCGAGCAGGGCGAGTACGGCGAGGGCGGTGACCTGGACGTCGTACCGGGCGAGGGGGATGTGCAGGAGCAGCGGGAGCCCGGCGACCCAGACCCAGGCGCCGTGCGTGACGCGGCTGCTGTCCGCGCGGGCGAGCGCCAGGGCGACGACGGCGTCGGCGAGGAGGGTGAGGGCGACGAAGGCCTGGAAGTACGTGAGCCAGGGCAGCGCGCCGGGGGACATGATGACCAGGCCCGCGCCGGGTGGGTACTGCCAGGTGACGTCGTCCACGGGGTAGGTGCCCTGGGCGAACTGGCGGTACCAGATCTGGTAGAGGACGTACACCTCGCGGCTGACCCCGCCGATGCCCAGGTTGTCGCGCAGCAGGAGCAACAGCATGCCCGCGCGGCTGAGGACCCAGACGACGGTCAGGGCGAGGGCGGGGCCGCGGCCGACGTTGACGAAGGTCGCGGAGGTGAAGGTGTCCGACTCGAAGGGGGAACTCGTGAGGGCGGGCGGTGCGGGGGCGCAGGTCGATCGGTCGTCTGCCCGCTCGAGTGTGTCGTCGGCCCGCGGGAGTGCGTCGTCTGCCGGCCCGGGGCCGTCGTCGGCCCGCCCGGGCTCGTCGTGGTCGGGCGAGGGCGAGGGCGAGGGCGAGGGCTGGGGCTGGGGCTGGGGCGGGGGCTGTGGGGTGCGGTCGCGATGCGTCGTCATCGAAACCGCACTCTATTGTGGTTTGGGGGTATTTCCGGGCTTTTGTCAGCCCTTCTTGGTGAACGCTTCGTATGCCGCCACCACCTCCTTCGCCGGGCCGTCCATTCGCAGCGTGCCCGCCTCGAGCCAGAGCGCCCGGTCGCAGGTCTCGGTGATGGTCGAGTTGGAGTGGGAGACGAGGAAGACGGTGCCGGCCTCGGCCCGCAGCTCGTCGATCCGCTCCTGGCTGCGGCGGCGGAACCGGGCGTCGCCCGTGGACAGTGCCTCGTCGATCAGCAGTACGTCGTGGCTCTTGGCGGCCGCGATGGAGAAACGGAGGCGGGCGCCCATGCCGGAGGAGTACGTGCGCATGGGCAGCGAGATGAAGTCGCCCTTCTCGTTGATCCCGGAGAAGTCCACGATGTCGTCGTAGCGGTCGTCGACCTCCCCGCGCGTCATGCCCATCGCGAGCCCGCCGAGGATCACGTTCCGCTCGCCCGTCAGGTCGTTCATCAGCGCCGCGTTCACGCCGAGCAGGGAGGGCTGGCCCCGGGTGTAGATGCTGCCCCGGTTGACCGGCAGCAGGCCCGCGACGGCCTTGAGGAGGGTGGACTTCCCCGAACCGTTCGAACCGATCAGGCCGATCGCCTCACCCCGGTACGCGGCGAAGCTGACGCCCTTGACCGCGTGGACCTTGCGCGCGCCGGGTGTCGCGCGGCGCGCGAAGATCCGGCCGAGCGCCGCCGTGGCGCTGCCCTTGCCGGTACGGGCGCCGTTGACGGTGTAGGTGATGTGGACGTCGTCGGCGACGACGGTGGGTTCGCGGTCCGCGGAGCCGGGTGCGGTCGTCGTCAGGGTCTGTTCAGCCACGGCCGTACGTCTCCTCTGCCTTCCAGAAGTAGATGAACCCGCCCGCGAAGGCCGCCAGCGCCCAGCCGGCGGCGAGCGCCCAGACGTGGGAGGGCAGTTGGCCCGCGGTGAAGCTCTCGATCAGGGCGAAGCGCATCAGGTCGATGTAGACGCTCGCCGGATTGCACTGCAGGGCCGTGATCACCAGCTCCGGGAGCCGGCCGCTGCGGGCCAGGTGGTCGAGGGACCACATGACACCGGAGACGTACATCCAGGTGCGCAGCAGGAAGGGCATCAGCTGGGCGATGTCCGGCGTCCGCGCGGCGAGCCGGGCCATCGCGAGCGCCACGCCCGTGTTGAACAGGGCCTGCAGGAAGAGCGCGGGAACGGCGAGCAGCCAGCTCCAGCGCGGGAACTCGCCGAAGCAGAACAGGATCCCGACCAGCGCGGCGAGCGAGAGCACCAGCTGCTGGAGCTGCTGCAGCGCGAGGGCGATCGGGAGGCTCGCGCGGGGGAAGTGCAGGGCGCGGACGAGGCCGAGGTTCCCGCTGATGGCGCGGGTGCCGGTCATGATCGACTGGGAGGTGAAGGTCCACACGAAGACGCCCGTGATCAGGAACGGGACGTAGTCCGGGATCCCCTCCTGGACGTTCATCAGGACGCCGAAGATCAGGTAGTAGACCGCCGCGTTGAGCAGCGGGGTCATCAGCTGCCAGAGCTGTCCGAGCTTCGCGTTGCTGTACTGGGCCGTGAGCCGGGCGGTCGCGAACGCGGTGATGAACCCGCGGCGGGACCAGAGCTGCCGGACGTACGCGGGGAGGCTCGGGCGGGCGCCGCTGACCGAGAGGCCGTGGCGCAGGGCGAGCGCGCGGAGGTCTTCGGGTGCGGCCTGGGCGGCCCCGGGGGTGGGAGTGGGTTTCGTGAGCGTCTCGGTGGTCACGAGGTCGCTTTCGGCGAGGGGGCGTGGGGTGTGCGGCTGTTTCGACGATGGAACGGGTCCGTATCGTCGCTACGGGGAGAGTAGGACGGAGTTACGTCGCAACGCAACCGTTCCGTCGTGACGTGGGCGTGGCGTTGGCTAGGATCCCGCTCATGACCCCACCTCCCGGAACCCCCCGCCGTGCCCCCGCGGGAGCCGCCGTGCTCCGGGAGGACGTCACCGAGGCCATCCGCGCCGCCGTCTTCGAGGAACTGGCCGCCGTCGGCTTCGCCCGGATGTCCATCGAGGGCATCGCGCGCCGCGCGGGGGTCGGCAAGACCGCCGTCTACCGCCGCTGGAAGTCCAAGCTCTCGCTCGTCCTCGACCTGCTCGGCGCCTTCGCGGCGCAGGGGCTGCCGGCCCCGGCGACCGGTTCGCTGTACGGGGACGTCCGTGCGCTCCTCGTCGTCGGCTCGCACGCCCTGCGCCACCCGGTGGCCTCCCAGGTCATCCCGGACCTGCTGGTGGAGGCCGCGCGGCAGCCGGAGATCGCCGAGGCGATCAAGGCCGCGCTCCTCGACAGCCAGCAGGGCGTGGTGGCGCAGATCGTCCGCGAGGCCGTGGCACGCGGCGAGCTGGCTGCGGACGCGGACCCGGACCGGGCCCTGGACCTGATCGTGGGCCCGCTCTACTGGCGGCTCGTGGTGGTGCGCGGCGAGCTGCCGAAGGGGTACGTGGACGACCTCGCGCGCGCGGCGGTGGCGGCGCTCAAGGCGTAGCGCGGCGGGCGGGTGTTGTCCGCCGACCGGGCTCGCTCGGAGCCGGTCGCGTAGCGCCGCGGGCGGGCGCCCTCCGCCGACCGGGCTCGCTCGGGACCGGTGCCCCTGCGCCCCTCACTTCATCACCCCACCGCGCCCGCGCTCCCTCCCGGCGCGGACTGGCGCCGGAAGGCGACGGCGACGGCTCCCCGCGTGCCGTCAGGTGCGGGTCGCGGGGGTGAGCGGGGAGATCGGAGACGCGTCGAGGGAGCGGGCGGCGCGGTCGAGCGCGCTGGCGAGGAGCGCGAGGTCGGTCGGGCCGTTGCCCAGCTCGCGGACCGGCCGGCGGGTGGGCGGGTCGCCCATCCGCTCCCACTCCAGCGGCACGACCGTCGGCCGGAGCGTCGCCGTGCGCGGGATGCGGCCGGTGACCCGGCCGGCCTGGAACGGGGTCACCCGGCCGTCCGGGTGGCCGAGCCGCCCCCGGCCGGGCGCGGGGTCGTCGGGGCCGGGTGCGGCCGGGGCCGCGTCGAGCACGATCCGCAGCCGGGCGCCGTGGGCCAGCTCCGTGTCCGCCGTACGGTCGGGGCGTGCCGAGGTCGCGACGAGGTGCACCCCGAGGCGTGCCCCGGCGCGCGCGACGGCTTCCAGGGCCCGTACGACGGACCCGGCGGCGGGCCGCCCGGGGGAGCCGAGCGCGGGGGCCACGAGCGCGTCGAAGTCGTCGACGAGCACGACGAGCCGCGGCAGCGCGGCGGCCTCGTCACCCCCGCCGACGCGGGCCACCCGCCCGCTGGGGCGGTCGCGGTCGGCGAGGTCGCCGGCGCCCGGGTGCGGGGTGCGGCCGCTGGGCCGGTCGCCCAGAACGTCCGCGCCCGGGCGGGGCGTCCGGCCGCTGGGCAGGTACGTGAGGTCGTCGGCGCCCGGGTGAGGGGTGTCCGTGCCGGCCGGGTGGGGTGTCCGGCCGCTCGGCCGGTCGCCGAGAACGTCCGCGCCGGGGTGCGGGGTGCGCCCGCTGGGCCGGTAGGTGAGGTCGTCCGCGCCGGGGTGCGCGGTACGGCGGCTGGGGCGGTCGGCGAGATCCTCGGCACCGGGGGGCGGGGTGCGCCCGCTCGGCCGGTCGCCCAGAAGGTCCGCGCCCGGGCGGGGCGTCCGGCCGCGGGGGAGGTACGTGAGGTCGTCGGCGCCCGGGTGGGGGGTCCGGCCGCTCGGGCGGTACGGGATGTCTTCGGCCCCCGGGCGCGGGGTGTCCGTGCCGGTCGGGCGGGGGGCGGCGGTGGTGCCCGGGCGGTCGCCGACCGGGCCCTCGCCCGTGCGGAGGGTGCGGCCGCTCGGGCGGTCGCCCAGGTCGCCCTTGCGGGCGTCCGGGATGCGGGCGGTGGCGCCCGGGGGCAGGGACTCCGCCGCGCTCGGCGCGCGCTGGCCGATCATGCGCGCGGCCTGACGGTCGGCGAAGTGCCCGTCGCCCAGGATCTCCGCCCGGCGCTTCAGCTCCGCGCCCAGCGCCTGCGCGAACTCCCGCATGCGTACCGGGTCGGAGGCCACCAGGTGCTCGGTGACGTGCGGCAGCTCCGTCAACGCCGCGAGCCCCTCGCCGCGCTCACCTCCCGCGCCGTCGACGAGGAGCAGCCCCAGCCGGTCCGGGCGGCCGCCGGCCGCCAGGGACGCCGCGATCGAACGGAGCAGCTCCGTCCGACCGCTGCCCGCGGGACCCTCGATCAGCAGATGGGGTCCTTCCTCGGTCAGGTCGACCGAGACCGGCCCGCGCGGCCCGGCGCCCAGGACGGCCGTACCGTCCCCGGCCGCCGCCCAGCGCGCGAGGAGCGAGGCGGGCGTCGCCCGTGCGAGCCCCAGCTCGTCGAGGAGCCGCGCGGACCGGGGCAGCGCCGTCGCGGCCGTCCGCCCCCGCGCCGCCGGGGCGTCCGTACGCAGCGGGGCGAGCGCCCGGCCGAAGCGCTCCGCCCAGGCCACGGACACCGCGTCCGCCACGCCCACCGTCCCGTGGCCCGCCGCCCGGCCGCCCGCCGTACGCAGCAGCCGCAGCGCCGTCGCCACGTCACCGCTCAGCAGGGCGACCGCCCCGCACTCGCGGAACGCGAGCGAGGCCGCGCAGGCGCTCTCGTAGGTGGCCGCGACGGGGGAGACCGGCGACGCGGCCGGGGCCTCGGCCAGGCAGATCAGATGGATGCCGGCGGCCGCCCCGACCCCCGCGAGCCGCGCGGTGGTCTCGCGCAGCGCCGCCGTACCGGGGTCGCCGTCCACGATCACGACCGTCACAGGACCTGCGTACCGCGCCGCCGCCTCCGCGACCGTCGCACGGTCGGCGCTCGGCCAGCCGGGCCCGAGCGGTCCGTCGTCGAGCCGCCGGGTCAGCTCCGCCGTACGCGCCTGGGCCTGGTCGCGGTCGTACGCGAGGAGGAGACGGCAGTCCTGCCCGTGGGCCGGGCGCAGCTGCGGGAGCCAGCCGAGCCAGCCCCAGGCCCGCCGCCGCTCCTCGAGGGGGCGGGCGCGGTCCGCGCTGATCAGCACGATCTCCAGGTCGGTGGGGGAGTGCAGGGCCGCGAGCTGGGCCACCACGGAGCGCGCCAGGCCGGCGAGCCGGTCGCCGGGGCCCGCGAGCCCGAGCGAGCCCGCCTCACGCAGCCCGACGGTGACGGGCACCCCGGACAGCTCGGCCCGGTCGGTCGTACCGAGCCGGACGACGAGCGCCTCGGGGTGGTCCGCCCCGCGCTCCCAGAGCCGGGGCCCGGGCCCGAGGGCGGTGAGCAGGACGGCCGCCGGGTCCGGCCAGGTCTCGGCGGTCGAGGTCGCGGTGGCGGGGCCGGTGAGCCGGTCCACGCCCTGCTGCCGGGTGTGGGTGTCCGTGCCGGCGTCGCCCGGGTGCGGGTCCTGGACGTCCTCCCTGACACCGGTGAAGCGGCGGGCCCAGGCTCCTATCCCGCGCCTGCCGCGCGCCGGCGGGGCCTCGCGCTCGGTCCGCCGGATCCTGCTGTGCCCCTCGCCCGCGTCCTCGTCGTCCGGGCCCGCGCCCAGCGCGTCGGCCACGCGCGCGTGCGGGGGCGAGCCGGCCGCGGAGCCGTCGTCGCCGGAGGCCGTGCCGACGGCCGCACCGCCGCGCGGCTCTGGCACGGAGGCGCCGCGCGGCTCTGGCACGGAGGCCCCGGAACCGGCCGTACCCGCCCCGGGCCCCGGTGTCGCGAGCTCCACGCGCAGGTGGCCCTCGCCGTCGGGCGCCGTCGCCAGGGCGGCCGGACCACGGTCCTCCGGGCCCGTGAGGCGGAGGGCGGACTCGCCGAGGCGCAGCAGCGCGCCGGGGGCCAGCGGGACCGGTCGCTCGCCGACCGCGACGCCGTCCAGCGTCGTGCCGTTCGTGGAACCGGCGTCCGCGACCGTGACCCGGCCGTCGGCGCCGACCGTCACCGTGCAGTGCATCCGGGAGACGTCCGGGTCGTCGAGCGGGACGTCCGCGTCGAGGGAGCGGCCGATTCTGATCGGTCCGCGGTGCAGCAGGTGCACGCCTCCCGCGTCGGGGCCCGCGACGACGTGCAGCCGGGCCGAGGCGTCCTCGGCCGGGAGGTCGTCCTCGCCGGGGACGTGCAGCGTGAGGATCGCGCCGTCGACCAGCGGGGGCTCGCCGAGCGAGCACCGGCGCGCGTCGAGCCGCTCCCTGCCCGCGTACAGCACGGTGGAACCGGACAGGGAGCTGTCCGGGCCCGAGACGGCCGCGGCGAGCTGGGAGGCCACGGCGGCCAGGGCCGTCCCCGCAGGGGCGGTGACGAGCACGTCGCATGCGCGCCCGGCGCCGTGCCCGGCGTGCGGCGCGAGGACGGTCAGCCGGATCTGCATCGCCGTCAGCGGTCCCTTCTGCGCGGGTGCCCGGCAGGGGAACCGCCCGGTGCCTCCCCCCACCCGGCACGGACGCGTCGTCCGGTACAGGTCGGCACGGCACGAGGGGCTCCCGACCCGCTACGCGACGTGCTGTGTGCATCCTCGCACCTGCCACCGACAACCCGCCCGCGGGTCGCCTCCAAGTGATCTTGAATGGTCGGCTGTGGACCTAAAAGTGCCTGGTTGGGAACGCCTTCGGACGTGCGCGGCAACCACCGGCGGCGCCCGAGCGTCTTGTTTTCGGACAAGTCGTATGCCGGAATCAGCCGTCCACAGGTCGACCGTCGACCCGTTCGGCGGCACTAAAGTGGGTCGGACACCCGGACGGGTCACAACTCAGGACAGGAACCCGGGAATCCCAGGACCACGATCAGCAGGGAGCGCGTGACGTGCGGCCAATCGGCAGCAAGTACCTGCTCGAGGAGCCGCTCGGACGCGGCGCCACGGGCACCGTCTGGCGAGCCCGCCAGAGGGAGGCCGCGGGCGCCGAGGCGGCCGTGCAGGGTCAGCCCGGCGAGACCGTGGCGATCAAGGTCCTCAAGGAGGAGCTGGCCAACGACGCGGACATCGTGATGCGCTTCCTGCGCGAGCGGTCCGTGCTGCTCCGGCTCACCCACCCCAACATCGTGCGCACCCGCGACCTGGTCGTCGAGGGCGACGTCCTCGCCCTGGTCATGGACCTCGTCGAGGGCCCGGACCTGCACCGCTACATCCGCGAGAACGGCCCGCTCACCCCGGTCGCCGCCGCGCTGCTGACCGCGCAGATCGCCGACGCGCTCGCCGCCAGCCACGCCGACGGCGTCGTCCACCGCGACCTCAAGCCCGCCAACGTGCTGCTCGCCGAGCAGAACGGCGAGATGCACCCGATGCTGACCGACTTCGGCATCGCGCGCCTCGCCGACTCCCCGGGCCTGACCCGTACGCACGAGTTCGTCGGCACGCCCGCGTACGTCGCGCCGGAGTCCGCCGAGGGCCGCCCGCAGACCTCCGCCGTCGACATCTACGGCGCCGGCATCCTGCTCTACGAGCTGGTCACCGGCCGTCCCCCGTTCGCCGGCGGCACCGCGCTCGAAGTCCTGCACCGGCACCTCAGCGAGGAGCCGAGGCGCCCCTCGACCGTGCCCGCCCCGCTGTGGACGGTCATCGAGCGCTGCCTGAGCAAGGACCCCGACCGCAGGCCGAGCGCCGAGAACCTGGCCCGCGGGCTGCGTACGGTCGCGGCGGGCATCGGTGTGCACTCCACGCCCGCGCAGATCGAGGCCGCCGACGGCGTAGGCGCCCTGCTCGCCCCCGACCCGGCGCCCGCGCCGGTCCCGGGGATGCCCGGTGCCGCCGACCCGACCCAGGTGCTGCCGAGCAACGCCGGGCAGTACGACCCGGCCGCGCCGACCAGCGTCATGCAGACCAGCGGCCCGATGGGCGGGGGCGCCGACCCGACGGCGGTCCTGCCGCCCGTACCGTCGCAGCCGCCGCAGACCGGGCCGGGCGAGGAGCAGCCGCACCCCTGGCAGAGCCAGCTGGCCGCCGCCCGCGACCGCAACGAGCAGACGCAGGTCCAGTACCTGGACCCGAGCCAGGACCCCCTGCGGCGACGCCCGCAGCGCCAGCCGCAGCCGCCGCAGCACCAGCCCCACCAGCACCAGCAGCGCCAGGCCCCGCCGCCGTACCAGCAGCCCCAGCGGCCGCAGTACCAGCAGCAGCCTCCGCAGCAGCAGTACGCGCCCGCGCCGCAGCAGCAGTACCACCCGCCGCAGCAGGCCTACACGCCGCCGCAGCCCGCCCCGCAGGCTCCGCAGCCGCCCGCTCCGCGCGAGCCGCGACAGCCGCGTCGGCGCAGCGCCAACCCGATGCGGATCCCCGGGCTCGGCTGCCTCAAGGGCTGTCTCTTCTCGATCCTGATGTTCGTGGTCGCGGGCTGGCTCATCTGGGAGCTGACCCCGCTCCAGAGCTGGATCGCCGAGGGCAAGAGCTACTGGCAGGCCATCGGCGACGGAATCTCGTCCTTCACCGACTGGGTCTCCGGCCTCGCCGACTCCGGAAGCGGCAGCACGAGCGGTACGACCACCGGCGGTACCGGGCAGTAGACCGGCGGTACGGGCGGTAAGTCTGCCGATTTATCGACTTCCGAGGGGTGATTTCGCTTCGGAAGTGACGACCAGCGGCTGCGGACGCGTAACTTTGACGCGTCCGCCAGCCGCTGAGGGAGCAGTCTTGGCACGCAATATCGGCAGCCGCTACACGGCCCACCAGATCCTCGGCCGTGGCAGCGCCGGCACGGTGTGGCTCGGCGAGGGCCCGGAGGGCCCCGTCGCCATCAAGCTGCTGCGCGAGGACCTGGCCTCGGACCAGGAGCTCGTCGGCCGCTTCGTCCAGGAACGCACCGCCCTGCTCGGCCTCGACCACCCCAGGGTCGTCGCCGTCCGCGACCTCGTCGTCGACGGCAACGACCTGGCGCTCGTGATGGACCTCGTCCGCGGCACCGACCTGCGCACCCGCCTCGACCGCGAGCGCAGGCTCGCCCCCGAGGCGGCCGTCGCGATCATCGCGGACGTCGCGGACGGCCTCGCCGCCGCGCACAGAGCCGGGGTCGTCCACCGGGACGTCAAGCCCGAGAACATCCTGCTCGACATGGAGGGCCCGCTGGGCCCCGGCGGCGCCCACCCGGCACTCCTCACCGACTTCGGCGTCGCCAAGCTCATCGACACGCCCGGCCGCACCAAGGCGACCCGGATCATCGGCACGCCCGACTACCTCGCCCCGGAGATCGTCGAGGGCCTGCCGCCGCGCGCCGCCGTCGACATCTACGCCCTCGCGACCGTCCTGTACGAGCTCCTGGCCGGCTTCACGCCCTTCGGCGGCGGCCACCCGGGCGCCGTGCTGCGCCGCCACGTCACGGAGACCGTCGTCCCGCTGCCCGGCATCCCCGAGGAGCTGTGGCAGCTGATCGTCCAGTGCCTCGCGAAGGCCCCCGCGTCCCGGCTGCGCGCCTCGGAGCTGGGCAGTCGGCTGCGCGAGTGCCTGCCGCTGCTCAAGGGGCTGCCGCCGCTGGACGTGGACGAGCCCGACGACGCGGAGCAGCAGGCCCAGGAGCCGCGCGAGGACGACCCGTACGCCACGGGCGCGGGCCCGGGCGGCGCGGGCACGGCCGCCGGAGCGGCCACCCCGCGCCGGGCCGCGGTGCCCCTGGTCCCGGGCGCGTCCCCGGACTCCAACCGGGACACCCACACCTCCATGCGGGTCCCCGCCCCCGACGAGCTCGCCGGCGGCCCCCTGGGCACGGCCCGCGCCCCGCGCTCCGCGGGCGCCCGCCGTCCGGGCTCGGCCCGCCACAAGGCCGAGACGGTCCGCAAGCGCCGGATCACCCTCTCCGTCGCGGCGCTCCTGGTCGCCGGCGCGGTCGGGGTGGGCGGCTATCTGGCGACCGCGGACGAGTCCGACACACCCCCGCAGGACTCCAAGACGTCCACGCAGCCCTGATCGCGAGGGCCGGGGATGTGCGGGGAGCCGTTACGCTGGACGCGTGGCAGTCGTCGATGTATCAGAAGAGCTGAAGTCCCTCTCCTCGACCATGGGGTCGATCGAGGCCGTCCTGGACCTCGAAAAGCTGAGGGCCGACATTGCCGTGCTCGAGGAGCAGGCTGCGGCCCCGTCCCTCTGGGACGACCCGGAGGCGGCGCAGAAGATCACCAGCAAGCTTTCGCACCTCCAGGCCGAGGTCCGCAAGGCCGAGGCCCTGCGTGCCCGGATCGACGACGTCGGGGTGCTCTTCGAGCTCGCCGAGGAGATGGACGACCCGGACACCCGCGCCGAGGCGGAGACGGAGCTCGTCTCCGTCCGCAAGGCGCTGGACGAGATGGAAGTCCGCACGCTCCTGTCCGGCGAGTACGACGAGCGCGAGGCGCTGGTCAACATCCGCGCCGAGGCGGGCGGCGTGGACGCCGCCGACTTCGCGGAGCAACTCCAGCGCATGTACCTGCGCTGGGCCGAGCGGCACGGCTACGGCACGGAGGTCTACGAGACCTCGTACGCGGAAGAGGCCGGCATCAAGTCGACCACCTTCGTGGTCAAGGCGCCGTACGCCTACGGCACGCTCTCCGTCGAGCAGGGCACGCACCGTCTCGTCCGGATCTCCCCGTTCGACAACCAGGGCCGCCGCCAGACCTCGTTCGCGGGCGTCGAGATCCTCCCGGTCGTCGAGTCCTCGGACCACGTCGAGATCGAGGAGTCCGACCTGCGCGTGGACGTCTACCGCGCGTCGGGCCCCGGTGGCCAGGGCGTCAACACGACGGACTCGGCGGTGCGCATCACGCACCTCCCGACCGGCATCGTGGTCTCCTGCCAGAACGAGCGCTCGCAGATCCAGAACAAGGCGAGCGCCATGAACGTCCTCCAGGCCAAGCTCCTCGAGCGCCAGCGCCAGGAGGAGCGCGCCAGGATGGACGCGCTGAAGGACAGCGGCAGCTCCTGGGGCAACCAGATGCGCTCGTACGTCCTGCACCCGTACCAGATGGTCAAGGACCTCCGTACGGAGTTCGAGGTCGGTAACCCGCAGTCGGTCCTCGACGGCGAGATCGACGGCTTCCTGGAGGCGGGCATCCGCTGGCGCAAGCAGCAGGAGAAGTAACCTCCCGCTCCCCCTCACCACGGCACCGGGCCCCGCGTACGCACGCGGGGCCCGGTGCCGTTTCGCGCGCGGGTCCCGATTCGCGGGCGCAAGGGGGAACTTGCACTTCCTGACGCTTTGTCGACTTGGGAACTGGCCCCGGAGGGCCGGTAGTTCTACGTTTACGTCACAGTTGCATCCCCGCATGGCGGGCAACTGGTGATCTTTCGGGCATCGCACGCGCAACGTCCTTGACGCGTATGCGGAAAGTCGGAAGGGTGACAGGCTGCATGCGTATCTCTGGGGCGTGTGCGCACGGGGGCCGGTTGAGTGACACGCCGCTCCCGCTGCCCGAAGCCCCGAGCGCTGCTCCAATGACGAGATGAGCTACTGGGGGTAGCAGCCAGATGACCAAGAAGACGCGGATCCGTGTAGCGCGTATAGCGGCCGGCGCGGTGATCGCGGCCGGCGCGTCGCTCACCGCGGCGGGCGCCGCTTCCGCCGTGGGTGTGTCCTTCGGGGCCGAGGTCAACGACGGCACGATCGAGGTCCAGGCCGGCGTTCAGGGCGGCGAGGAAGGCGAGGACGGCGGCGCCGACGGCGGCGTCGACGCCGGCACCTCGACCGGTACGTCCACGGGCACCTCGACGGGTACGTCCACCGGTACCTCCACGGGTACGTCCACGGGCACGTCGACCGGTACCTCGACGGGCACGTCGACCGGTACGTCCACCGGTACCTCGACGGGCACGTCCACGGGCACCTCGACGGGTACGTCGACCGGTACCTCGACGGGCACGTCCACGGGCACGTCGACCGGTACCTCGACGGGCACGTCCACGGGCACCTCGACGGGTACCTCGACCGGTACGTCCACGGGCACCTCGACCGGCACCTCGACCGGTACGTCCACGGGCACGTCCACCGGTACCTCGACGGGCACGTCGACCGGCACGTCGACCGGCACCTCGACCGGTACGTCCACCGGTACCTCGACGGGCACGTCCACCGGTACCTCGACGGGCACGTCGACCGGCACGTCGACCGGTACGTCGACCGGTACCTCGACCGGCACGTCCACCGGCACCTCGACCGGCACGTCCACCGGCAACACCAGCCAGGGCGGCAACAACGGTGGCCAGGGTGACAACGGCGGCAACAACGGTGGCTCCGCCACCAACGGTGGCAACAACGGTGGCTCCTCCACCGACGGTGGCACCGGCACCTGCACCGTCGACCTCGACGGCGCCGAGTGCGTGAGCAACAACCCCGACACCGACAACGCCGGCTCGCAGCCCGTCGAGCAGGGCAAGGCCAAGGAGGAGCTGGCCGAGACCGGCGCCGCCGAGACCTCGTTCCTGATCATCGGCGCCGCGACCATGATCGCCGGTGGCATCGGCTTCCGGATGCTGCCGCGTCTGGTCGGCGGTGGCCGCGCCGCCGTCTGAGGCGAGCGCTAGCGCCGACGCGCGTACACGCGTACGAGAGGGCCGGGGGGCGTACCCCCGGCCCTCTCTTCGCGTTCTCGGTCTCCGGCTCGCGTGCGAGCCGCCTGCGGGCTCCGCGCGGGTGCTACACGGTCTGCAGTGCCGCCAGCAGGGCCATCGTCGCCAGCAGGGCGATCACCAGGGCCAGCACCATCGCCGGGGTCAGGCCCGTCGACGGACCCAGTCGCTCCCGGTTCGCGCGGCAGACGGGGCAGCGACCCTCCGCGACGGGGGCCGCGCAGTTGGCGCACACCAGTCGGTCATACGTCATGCGCTCTCCTCCTCCCGCTTCCGCACAGCGGTCCACACGGGGTTCACACCAACGACAACGCCCGGTGGCACCCGAGCGTTCCCCCTACCACTGTGCCAGCTCCGACGCGTTTCGGCGCGCCCCGTCGGATTACACCCGGAACGCAACGCTTCCGCCCCGGAGGGCGAAAAGGATAAACCGCGCAAGCCGGGACCGCGACTGCGCGGGTCATCCCGGGTCGCGTAAGGTCGCGCACACCTACTCCCGGCCGACCGTGGTGCATCCGTGATCCGATTCGACAATGTCTCCAAGTCCTATCCGAAGCAGAACCGCCCCGCGCTCCGGGATGTATCCCTGGAGATCGAGAAGGGGGAGTTCGTCTTCCTCGTCGGTTCCTCCGGCTCCGGAAAGTCGACTTTCCTCCGGCTGATCCTGCGCGAGGAGCGCTGCAGCCACGGCCAGGTGCACGTCCTCGGCAAGGACCTCGCCCGGCTCTCCAACTGGAAGGTGCCGCAGATGCGGCGCCAGCTCGGGACCGTCTTCCAGGACTTCCGGCTGCTGCCCAACAAGACCGTCGCCGAGAACGTCGCCTTCGCGCAGGAGGTGATCGGCAAGCCGCGCGGCGAGATCCGCAAGGCCGTGCCCCAGGTCCTCGACCTCGTCGGCCTCGGCGGCAAGGAGGACCGGATGCCCGGCGAGCTCTCCGGTGGTGAGCAGCAGCGCGTCGCCATCGCCCGGGCCTTCGTCAACCGGCCCATGCTGCTCATCGCGGACGAGCCCACCGGCAACCTCGACCCGCAGACCTCCGTCGGCATCATGAAGCTGCTCGACCGGATCAACAGGACAGGGACCACCGTCGTCATGGCGACCCACGACCAGAACATCGTCGACCAGATGCGCAAGCGCGTCATCGAGCTCGAGAAGGGCCGCCTCGTCCGCGACCAGGCGCGCGGCGTCTACGGATACCAGCACTGAGCAGGTAGGGGACAGATCACCATGCGCGCTCAGTTCGTGCTCTCCGAGATCGGCGTCGGCCTTCGCCGCAATCTCACGATGACCTTCGCCGTCATCGTCTCCGTGGCCCTCTCGCTCGCCCTGTTCGGCGGTGCGCTGCTCATGCGCGAGCAGGTCAGCACGATGAAGGACTACTGGTACGACAAGGTCAACGTCTCCATCTTCCTCTGCAACAAGAACGACGCGGCCACCTCCCCCAAGTGCGCCAAGGGTGCGGTGACCGCGCAGCAGAAGGAGCAGATCCAGGCCGATCTGAAGAAGATGGACATCGTCGAGACCGTCCACCACGAGACGACCGACGAGGCCTACAAGCACTACAAGGAGCAGTACAGCGACACCGCCATCGCCTCGGTCATCACGCCCGACCAGATGCAGGAGTCGTTCCGGGTCAAGCTCGACAACCCGGAGAAGTACAAGGTCGTCGCCACCGCCTTCGCCGGCCGGGACGGCGTGGAGTCCGTCCAGGACCAGCGCGGCATCCTGCAGAACCTCTTCGACCTGATGAACGGCATGAACGTCGCCGCCCTCGGCGTCATGGGGCTGATGCTGGTCATCGCGCTGATGCTGATCGTCAACACGGTGCGCGTCTCCGCCTTCAGCCGACGGCGCGAGACCGGCATCATGCGGCTGGTCGGCGCCTCCAGCTTCTACATCCAGATGCCGTTCATCATGGAGGCCGCCTTCGCCGGTCTCCTCGGCGGCGCCGTCGCCTGCGTCATGCTCCTGGTCGGCCGGTACTTCCTCATCGACCACGGCATCGCGCTCGCCGACAAGATGCAGCTGGTCAACTTCATCGGCTGGGACGCCGTGCTCGCGAAGCTGCCGCTCGTCCTCGCCATCGGCTTGCTGATGCCGGCCCTTGCTGCCTTCGTGGCGCTGCGCAAGTACCTGAAGGTGTGACAAGGACCCCGCTGTCACTCGTGGCGCCGTACGGTCAACCACCGTACGGCGCCATTGCTTTGTCCTAGAGTGAGCGCCATGCCTACCGGCCCCGAACCAAGTCCGCGGCCCCGCGTACTGCGCGGGGCCGCCCTGACGCTGGTCTTCGCCGGAGTGCTCGCGACGGCCGCGGCCACCGGGGTCCTGCCGCGGCAGGAGCCCACCGCCCTCAAGCGCGCCCCGCAGGCCGCGCCCGCCCGGGACCGGGACACCGTCGACCCCGCCGACCTCTCCCGTGCCGCCGCCGAGGCCATGGCCGACGGGAAGTCCGGCAAGCAGGCCGCCGAGGACTTCGTCAGCCGCAGCGGGGACCGCTGGGGCGCGGTGTACGGCAAGGCCGAGTTCGAGGAGTTCGCGCAGGCCCTCGACGGTTCGTACACCGGCGTCGGGCTCTCCGCGCGCAAGGCCGGGGCGGACCGGATCGAGATCTCCCGCGTCCAGGCGGGCGGACCCGCCGCCAAGGCCGGGCTGCGCGCCGGCGACCGGCTCGTCACCGTCGACGGGCGCTCCCTGGCCGGGCTCTCCGTCTCCGAGGTCGTCGCCCTGCTGCGCGGCGACGGCGCCGAGCGGGCCGGCTCCACCGTCGCCCTCGGTGTCGAGCGCGGCCGGTCCGCCTGGACCGAGACCCTGACCCGGGCCCGGCTCGCCAGCGACGACGTCACCGTCCGGCGCCTCGACGACGGGGCGGTACTGATCAAGGTGACCGCCTTCACCAAGGGCGTCGGCGAGCGGGTGCGGGAGGCGGTACGCAGCGCCCCGGCCGGCGCCGGTGTCCTCCTGGACCTGCGGGGCAACGCCGGCGGTCTGGTCGCCGAGGCCACCGCGGCCGCCTCCGCCTTCCTCGACGGCGGTCTGGTCGCCACGTACGACGTCGACGGCGAGCAGCGCGCGCTGTACGCGCAGAGCGGCGGCGACACCGCCCGGCCCGTGGTGACGCTGGTCGACGGCGGCACCATGAGCGCGGCCGAGCTGCTCACAGGCGCCCTGCAGGACCGCGGGCGGGCCGTCACCGTCGGCTCGCGCACCTTCGGCAAGGGCGCGGTGCAGATGCCGAGCACGCTGCCCGACGGCTCCGTCGCCGAGCTGACCGTCGGCCACTACCGCACCCCGGCGGGACACGGCGTCGACGGCCTCGGCATCACCCCCGACCTGGTGGTCGGCGACAGCGGGGGCGGGCGGGCCGAGGAGCGGGCGAGAACAGTATTGAGTGGCCTCGGAGGGGGCTCGTAGTGCGAAAATGGCCGCACTATGGCAAAGGGACTCGTGAACGTGCAGGGCAAGCCTGCCAAGAAGAAGGACCAGGACAAGGGTCCTGAGCGCAAGCTCATCGCGCAGAACAAGAAGGCGCGCCACGACTACCACATCATCGACACCTACGAGTGCGGTGTGGTGCTCATGGGCACCGAGGTGAAGTCGCTCCGGATGGGCCGTGCGTCGCTGGTCGACGGCTTCGTCCAGATCGACCGGGGCGAGGCGTGGCTGCACAACATCCACGTCCCGGAGTACTCCCAGGGCAGCTGGACCAACCACTCGGCGAAGCGGAAGCGCAAGCTGCTGCTGCACCGCGCGGAGATCGACAAGCTGGAGTCGAAGTCGCAGGAGACGGGTCACACGATCGTGCCCCTCGCCCTGTACTTCCTCAACGGCCGGGTCAAGGTCGAGATCGCGCTCGCCAAGGGCAAGAAGGAGTACGACAAGCGGCAGACGCTGCGGGAGAAGCAGGACACCCGCGAGACGAGCCGGGCGATCGCGGCGGCCAAGCGGCGCCAGCGGGCGGCCCAGCTCACGTAGGGACCGCGAACGCGCGCAGGGCCCCGTTAAGTCGCTGGCAACCGTACGCGGTCGTCACGTACGATGGGTCACGCACCTCACAGCGGGTGCGCGCCTTGAAAAATCAACATGGGGATGATCGGTTTCGACAGCGGATGTCGAAGCAGGGGAAGCGTGTCGAGGAAGCGGCAATGATCTCGTTAACCATATGTCGCAACCAATAATCGCCAACACCAAGCGCGATTCCTTCGCCCTCGCTGCCTAAGTAGCGACTTGCGAAGTGTCAGCCCGGGGGTGATCCCGACCCGGATCCTGGCATCATCAAGGGATCTAAACTCCTAGACCCGGTCACGGGGCCTGGGAGGAAATCAAACAGTGACTGAGCCCGTCGGAGACTTGTCCGCGTGATCTCCGGGGCTGAGAAAATCGCAGCGGACTGCACACGGAGAAGCCCTGGTTCCGCACCGTTGGACGCGGGTTCGATTCCCGCCATCTCCACTCATCCCATGTGGGCACGGGCCCGGCAGTCGTCACGACGACCGCCGGGCCTTTGTCGTGCCCGGGTGCTCACAGCAGTTGTGCGGGTCCGGTGAGAGCTAGGTTCCGTACCCGTCACTTCACGCCACCGGCGCCGAAACGCGGCTTCCCTAGCGTCAGCGCACAGAGGTCCAGAGCATCTGGACGCTCGGGACCCGACACCGTGGAGGTACGTGATGGGCGGCCGGTGGATCGAACGCTGGGAGCCGGAGGACGAGACCTTCTGGCGCGAGCAGGGCGAGAAGATCGCCCGGCGCAATCTCCTCTTCTCCGTGCTCTCCGAGCACATCGGATTCTCGATCTGGAGCCTGTGGTCCGTGATGGTCCTTTTCATGGGACCGCAGTACGGGATCGACCCGGCGGGCAAGTTCTTCCTGATCGCGACCGCGACCTTCGTCGGGGCGCTGATCCGCGTCCCGTACACCTTCGCCGTCGCGCGGTTCGGCGGCCGCAACTGGACGATCGTCAGCGCGCTGCTGCTCCTGCTGCCGACCGGCGTCGCCTACGCGGTGATGGAACCGGGCACCTCGTACGGCACCTTCCTGCTGGTCGCCGCGCTCACCGGGGTCGGCGGCGGCAACTTCGCCTCCTCCATGACCAACATCAACGCCTTCTTCCCTCTTCGGAAGAAGGGCTGGGCGCTCGGGCTCAACGCGGGCGGCGGGAACATCGGCGTCCCCGTCGTCCAGCTCGTCGGGCTCCTCGTCATCGGCACCGCCGGGGCGATGCACCCGCGGATCGTCCTCGGCGTGTACATCCCGCTCATCGTCGTCGCCGCCCTGTGCGCGGCGCTCTTCATGGACAACCTCGCCCCGGTGAAGAACGACACCGGCGCCGCGAAGGAGGCCGTGCGGGCCGGCCACACCTGGATCATGGCCTTCCTCTACATCGGCACCTTCGGCTCCTTCATCGGCTACAGCTTCGCCTTCGGGCTCGTCCTGCAGACCCAGTTCGGGCGCACCCCGCTCCAGGCCGCCTCGCTCACCTTCATCGGGCCGCTGCTCGGCTCGCTGATCAGGCCCGTCGGCGGCTCCCTCGCCGACCGGTACGGCGGCGCCCGCATCACGCTGTGGACCTTCGCCGCGATGGCCGCGTCGACCGGGGTCGTGGTCTACGCGTCGGTCGCCGAGTCGCTCGCCGTCTTCCTCGTCGGCTTCATCGGGCTCTTCGTCCTCAGCGGGCTCGGCAACGGCTCCACGTACAAGATGATCCCCGCGATCTTCCTCGCGCAGGGGCACCGCAAGGGCCTCTCGGGCGAGGCGGCGGAGGCGTACGGCCGCAGGCTCTCCGGAGCCTCCATGGGGCTGATCGGGGCCGTGGGCGCGCTCGGCGGGCTCGGCATCAACCTGGCCTTCCGGCAGTCCTTCCTGGCCGCGGGCACCGGCACCGCCGCCTTCGTCGCCTTCCTGCTCTTCTACGCGGCCTGCATGGTCGTGACCTGGGCGGTATACCTTCGCCGGCCGGCGGCCGTACCGGACACGGCGGAGGGCGTCGAGGGCACGGACGGTGCCAGCGAGAAGGCACGGCAGCTCGGTTACGCCGAGGTGTGATCCCCCAGTGGTCCGTAACGGGCAGGAAATCCAGGTGAACCGCATCCGTCACGCTTTCCCGTCAGGCTCGGCTCCCATGGACGAGCAAGAGCAGGGGCCCCTCGCGGGGTTCACCGTGGGGGTCACCGCGGCACGGCGAGCCGACGAGCTGGGCGCGCTGCTGCGCCGCAGGGGCGCGGTCGTGACGCACGGCCCGGCGCTGCGGATCGTGCCGCTCGCGGACGACACGGAACTGCTCGCCGCCACGAAGGACATCATCGACCACGCCCCGGACGTCGTCGTCGCCACGACGGCGATCGGCTTCCGGGGCTGGGTCGAGGCGGCGGACGGCTGGGGCCACGGCGAGGCACTCCTCGACCGCCTGCGGGGGGTGGAGCTGCTCGCCCGCGGCCCCAAGGTCAAGGGGGCGGTACGGGCCGCCGGTCTCACCGAGTCGTGGTCGCCGTCCTCGGAGTCCATGGCCGAGGTCCTCGACCGGCTGCTCGCCGAGGGCGTGGCGGGGCGGCGGATCGCGCTCCAGCTGCACGGGGAGCCGCTGCCGGGGTTCGTGGAGGCGCTCACGGCGGGCGGTGCGGAGGTCGTCGGCGTACCGGTCTACCGGTGGATGCCGCCCGAGGACATCGGCCCGCTCGACCGGCTCCTGGACGGGGTCCTGGCGGGCGCGCTCGACGCGGTGACCTTCACCAGCGCCCCGGCCGCCGCCTCGCTGCTGTCCCGCGCGGAGCACCGGGGCGCGCTGCCCGAGCTCCTCGCGGCCCTGCGGCACGACGTGCTCGCGGTGTGCGTGGGTCCGGTGACCGCGCTGCCGCTCCAGGCGCACGGCATCGACACCCTCCAGCCCGAGCGCTTCCGGCTCGGTCCACTGGTGCAGCTGCTCTGCCAGGAGCTGCCCGCCCGGGCGCGCAGCCTGCCGGTGGCCGGCCACCGGATCGAGATCCGGGGCCACGCGGTCCTCGTCGACGGCCTGCTGCGCCCGGTCCCGCCGGCCGGGATGGCCCTGCTCGCGGCCCTGGCCCGGCGGCCCGGCTGGGTGGTCTCCCGCCCCGACCTGCTCAGGGCCCTGCCCGGCGCGGGCCGGGACGAGCACGCGGTGGAGACGGCGATGGCCCGGCTCCGGACGGCCCTCGGCACCCCCAAGCTCATCCAGACGGTCGTCAAGCGCGGCTACCGGCTCGCCCTGGACCCGGTCGCGGACACGAAGTACGACGGGTAGGGGCGTGCGGTGGGGCCGTGCGCCCTCAGCCGATCACTTCGATCTCGCAGCGCGCGGCGCCGCAGCGGCTCAACCGGGCGTCGCCTGTGACCAGCGGGCAGGCGAAGGCCTCGGCGGCCGCGATGTACGCCGCGTCATAGCCGGACACGTTCTCTCGCAGCTCCCACATGCGGGGCAGGAGCCGCTTCACCTCGATCGTCTCGACAGCGGTGTCGGCAAGGGCGGCCACGGCGGAGTCGGCGCGCTGCTGAGTGATCTTCCTGCCCAGCAGACGCCCACGGACAGCGTGGAACACCTCGGTGAAGAGGTGCTCGGGTGCCGCCCAATGAGGGTCACGCATCAGGCGTGCCCTGGCCGCCTTGCCCGCGACATCGTCGTCGGTGAGAGCCACCAGGTACACGGAGGCGTCCACGACGATCACCTGGCGCGCTCCTCACGCGCGTCCGCGATCTCGGCGACCGCTTCGGCCGTCGTGGCGCGCGTGCCATCGGTGCGGTCCTCGAACGAGCGCAGCAGGGCGATGTTGTTCGCCCTGGCCGCCTCGTTCGTGACCAGGGCCAGCAGGTAGGCCTGCAGGGACTGCCCCAGCTGCTGGGCGCGGTCGGCCAGTATGTCGCGGATCTCGTCCGGTACGTCCCGAATCTGGAGAGCAACCATGCATGCATAATGCATGCACGACGCCGGCTCTGTCCACTGCTCCTCGCTCGTGCTCCGCGGCGACTCCGTGCCGCGGGGCTAGCCGCCCCGGCTGTTCCGGAGCACTCTGGTGCCATGACCGTACGGTTCGACTCCGGCCGGATCAGCCTGGACCTGGCCGCCCAACCGCTCGGCGAACCCCGGGCGCTCGACCACTTCCTGCGCGCCGCCGGACTCGTCCCCGCCGCCACGACGCTCCGCGCGCTCGACATCCTCTGGGTCGTCCGCTTCCGCGAACTGCGCGACTGCGTAGCCGAACTGGCCCACGCACAGCTCGACGGCCGCCGCGCCGACCGCGCACTGGCGCGCCTCAACGCCCTCGCCGCCGCCTCCGCACCACCCGCGCCCCGCGCCGTGCGCACCGAAACCGGCGGGCTCGTACGGGCGTTGGACGCCGAACCCGACTGCCGCGCCCTGCTCGCCGCCGTCGCACGGGACGCCGTCGACCTGCTCACCGACCCCACCGCCCGCGCCCAGTTGCGCCGTTGCGAGCGCGACGACTGCCGCCGCTGCTACCTGGACACCTCGCGCGGGCGCCGCCGCCGTTGGTGCTCCAGCGAAACCTGCGGCAACCGCGAGCGCGTTGCCCGGCATCGGGCAGCCCGAAGAGCGGACACGGTCGTCTGAGGGATCGCGAAAAAAGTTCGCGCGCCGTTGAGTCGAACCCGCACCCCGCTCCGTACCCCTGCACGACAACAAGGACTCGACCGGGGAGGTTCAGGTGCGCAAGGATGCGGCCGTGGCCGATGAACGTCCGCATCGGGCCCGGCATCGCAGCGAGACGTCGCGGGTCCGCCCCGACGTCCCCGACGAGGAGTTGATGCGTGCGCTCTATCGCGAACATGCCGGTCCCCTGCTCGCCTACGTACTCCGTCTCGTCGCCGGCGACCGCCAGCGCGCCGAGGACGTCGTGCAGGAGACGCTCATCCGTGCCTGGAAGAACGCCGGCGCGCTCAACCGGGCGACCGGCTCCGTCCGACCTTGGCTGGTGACGGTTGCCCGGCGCATCGTCATCGACGGACACCGAAGCCGGCAGGCCCGGCCGCAGGAGGTCGACCCGTCACCGCTCGAGGTCCTGCCCGCGGAGGACGAGATCGACAAGGCTCTGTGGCTGATGACGCTCTCTGACGCGCTCGACGACCTGACCCCCGCCCACCGGGAAGTGCTGGTCGAGACCTACTTCAAGGGGCGTACGGTCAATGAGGCGGCCGAGACCCTCGGCATACCCGCAGGGACGGTGCGTTCCCGGGTGTTCTACGCACTGCGTTCGATGAAGCTCGCGCTGGAGGAGAGGGGGGTATCGGCATGAGCAACGACATGACACCGCCGCACGACGCGGCGGGCGCGTACGTGCTGGGCATCCTGGACGACGTCGACGCCGCCGCCTTCGAGGCGCACCTGGTGGACTGCGACGTGTGCGCCGCGCACGTCGAGGAGTTCGCCGGGATGGAGCCGATGCTCGCCATGCTGGCGGACGCCGAGGCCCAGGGCGCGCCCCGCCCACCGCTCCTCGATCCCTACACCGACGAGGCCTTCGACGCCTTCGCGCCCCGCCCGCCGTCGCCCGCCGCCGCTCCCGGCCCGCCGATGTCCCCGCCGCTGCCCCGGCCGCGTCGCACACCCGCCGAGCCGATCGCCGTCGCCCCCGCGCCCGAGCTGCTCGACCGGCTGATCGACGAGGTCGGCGCCAAGCGCGCCGCGCGACGCCGCCGCTCGCTGTACCTCGTCGCGGCCGCCGCGATCCTGGTCGTCGGCGGTCCCGCCGTCGCCGTCGTCGCCACCTCCGGCGGGGACAGGAGCAGCCAGGCCGTCGCACCGCACCCGCACCCCACCAGCCCGGCCGAGGACGCCTTCTTCCACCACATGGACGAGAAGATCCAGGCCACCGACCCGACGACCAAGGTCAGCGCCACCGTCGGCCTGGAGAAGAAGGGCTGGGGCACCCACACCGTCCTGGAGCTCAAGAACGTCAAGGGCCCGCTGAAGTGCCGGCTGGTCGCCGTCTCCAAGAGCGGTGAGGAGGAGGTCGTGACCTCCTGGGCCGTGCCCAAGTGGGGGTACGGCATCCCCGGAGCCACCCAGGAGTCCGCCAAGAACCCGCTCTACGTCCACGGTGGCGCGGCCATGGACCGGGGCGACATCGACCATTTCGAAGTCCGGACCTTCGACGGCGAACGCCTCGTGGAGGTCGAGGCCTGACATTTCGGCCCCCTGTGGCGTACGCTCGACGGCTGCCCAGTGCACGTCAGAAGGGGGCCTCAGTGGCCGCGCAGGAAGCCGTGGAGGCCGTGGACGCCGCCATGGACGCCACCGACTCGGTCCGGGACCGTGAGATCGGTGTCGAGCAGGAACATCTGGACAAGGTCTACCGCCGCCTCGAGGAGAAGATCCACGAGGCGGAGTTCCTGATGAACGACGCCGCCAAACGCGGCCAGGTCGGCACCCCCGGCGCGCTCGCCGAGCGGGACGCCCAGGTGTTCCGGGCCGGGGTGCACCTCAACCGGCTCAACAACGAGTTCGAGGACTTCCTCTTCGGCCGGATCGACCTGCTGTTCGGCAAGGACGGCAAGAAGGGCCCCGACGGCGCGTACACCTCCGTCGAGCCCGCCGAGGACGCCGTACGGCCCGACAACACGGCCGAGATCGGCGAGACCCTCCACATCGGCCGGATCGGCGTCCTCGACTCCGACTACTCCCCGCTCGTCATCGACTGGCGGGCGCCCGCCGCCGCGCCCTTCTACCGCTCCACGCCGGTCGACCCCGGCCGTGTGGTGCGGCGCCGCGTCATCCGCTCCAAGGGCCGCAAGGTCCTCGGTGTCGAGGACGACCTGATGCGCCCCGAGCTGACCGCGACCCTCGACGGACGCGCGCTGCCGGTGATCGGCGACGGCGCCCTGATGGCCGCGCTCGGCCAGGCCCGCAGCCACACCATGCGCGACATCGTCTCCTCCATCCAGGCCGAGCAGGACCTGGTCATCCGCGCGCCCGCCGCCTCCGTCACGTACGTCGAGGGCGGCCCGGGCACCGGCAAGACGGCGGTCGCCCTGCACCGCGCGGCCTACCTGCTCTACCAGGACCGGCGCCGCTACGCGGGCGGCATCCTGATCGTCTCCCCGACACCGCTGCTCGTGTCGTACACCGAGGGCGTGCTGCCCTCGCTCGGCGAGGAGGGCCAGGTCGCCATCCGCGCGCTCGGCTCCCTCGCCCAGGACGCCGTCGGCGCGGAGGCCACCACCTACGACGAACCGGCCGTCGCCCGGGTCAAGGGCTCCTCCCGGATGCTCGCGGTGCTCCGCAAGGCCGCCCGCGGCGCCCTGGAGAGCCCGGCGCCCGCGCGGCAGGCCCAGCTCGCCCTGGACGACGACGACACGGCCGCCGCGACCGCCCCCGCCGGCACGCCCACCCGCCTCCGGGTCGTCGCCTTCGGGCGCCGCCTGGAGCTGGAGGGCGACGAGCTCCAGCGCATCCGGCACAACGTCCTCGGCGGCTCCGCGCCCGTCAACCTGCTGCGCCCGCGCGCCCGCAAGCTGCTGCTCGACGCCCTGTACGCCAAGTCCGGCGCGGCCGGACGGCACAGCGACCCCGAACTCGCCGCCGAGCTGCGCTCCTCCTTCGACGAGGACGTCTCCACCGAGGACGCCTTCCTGTCCTTCCTCGACGCCTGGTGGCCCGAGCTGACCCCGCGCCAGGTCCTCGACGCGATGGCCGACGAGAAGCGCCTCGGCCGCTGGGCCCGGCGTGTCCTCAACCCGGGCGAGGTCCGCCGGGTCGCCCGCTCGCTGCGCCGCGAGGGCTACTCCGTGCACGACGTGGCGCTCCTGGACGAGCTGCACACCCTCCTCGGCACGCCCGCCAGACCGCGCAAGAAGCGGGAGTACGACCCGCTGGACCAGCTGACGGGCCTGGAGGAGCTGATGCCCGTACGGGAGGAGACGCAGCGCGAGCGGGCCGAACGGCTCGCGGCGGAGCGCACCGAGTACGCGCACGTCATCGTCGACGAGGCGCAGGACCTGACGCCCATGCAGTGGCGGATGGTCGGCCGCCGCGGCCGCACCGCGACCTGGACGGTCGTCGGCGACCCGGCGCAGTCCTCCTGGTCGAACCCGGACGAGGCGGCCGAGGCCCGCGACGAGGCGCTCGGCAGCCGCCCGCGCCGCCGCTTCGAGCTGACCGTGAACTACCGCAACCCGGCCGAGATCGCCGAGCTGGCCGCCAAGGTGCTCGCTCTCGCCATGCCCGGCAAGGAGTCGCCCCGCGCGGTCCGCTCGACGGGTGTGGAGCCCCGCTTCGTGGCGCTGCCGGACAAGGGCGATCTGGCCGAAACCGTACGGGCGGAGGCCCGCCGGCTGCTCGAACGGGTGGACGGCACGGTCGGTGTCGTGGTCGCCATGAACCGCCGCGAACAGGCCGCCGGCTGGCTTGCCGAGCTCGGCGACCGGGTGGTGGCGCTGGGCTCGCTGGAGGCCAAGGGTCTGGAGTACGACGCCACGGTGGTGGTCTCGCCCGCGGAGATCGCGGACGAGTCCCCGGCCGGCCTGCGGGTGCTGTACGTGGCGCTGACCCGCGCCACCCAGCAGCTGACGGTGGTCTCGGGCGCCCGTGACGTACCGGACGAGGCGGGGGTCCCGGACCTGCTGAGGGACTGACCGGGGCGGCGCCGGTCTCCAGGGCTGAACAGCCCCGGTCGCGGCCGATCGGGGTCGATCGGGGCTGTTCAGGGCTGATTTCAGGTCAACCTGCGTCGCAGGAATCACTTACCAGGGTGGTTTGTTAGCCTGTCTATGGCACCGGCTCGATCCAAGCCCCCGGGCCCAACCTTCGTCCCTTAGAGGGACCACTTGCCGCGAGGCGAGCATGGCGGGTCGGTGCCATCTTGGACGTACATACAGAAGAGGTCCGCGTCACCCACGGGTGATCGCGGACCTCTTCTGTTTCCCCATGGTTTCTCGTATGGTGGAAACTACTTTCCGAAAACAATATGACCGCATTACCTGCTACCGGCTGGTAGGTGCGACGATCGGAGGGCGCCGCCGGGCAACCAGCCGGGGCGGCGTAGCAACGAAGCTAGGGAAAGCAGAGGAACTCGGCCATGGCAACGGCGCCCAGCGTCTCGTACTCGATGACGGTCCGGCTGGAGGTTCCCGCCAGCGGGACCGCGGTCTCCCAGCTCACCACCGCGGTGGAGTCCCACGGCGGTTCCGTCACCGGCCTCGACGTGACCGCCTCCGGCCACGAGAAGCTCCGGATCGACGTCACCATCGCCGCGACCTCCACCGCGCACGCCGACGAGATCGTCGCGCAGCTGCGCACCATCGAGGGCGTCGTCCTCGGCAAGGTCTCCGACCGTACGTTCCTGATGCACCTCGGTGGCAAGATCGAGATGGCGTCCAAGCACCCCATCCGCAACCGTGACGACCTCTCCATGATCTACACCCCGGGCGTGGCCCGGGTGTGCATGGCGATCGCCGAGAACCCCGAGGACGCCCGCCGCCTCACCATCAAGCGCAACTCCGTCGCAGTCGTGACGGACGGCTCCGCGGTCCTCGGCCTCGGCAACATCGGCCCCAAGGCCGCCCTGCCCGTCATGGAGGGCAAGGCGGCCCTCTTCAAGCGCTTCGCCGGCATCGACGCCTGGCCGATCTGCCTGGACACCCAGGACACCGACGCCATCGTCGAGATCGTCAAGGCCATCGCCCCCGGCTTCGCGGGCATCAACCTGGAGGACATCTCCGCGCCCCGCTGCTTCGAGATCGAGGCGCGGCTGCGCGAGGCCCTCGACATCCCGGTCTTCCACGACGACCAGCACGGCACCGCGATCGTCGTCCTCGCCGCCCTCACCAACGCCCTGCGCGTGGTGGGCAAGGGCGTCGGCGACGTACGGGTCGTCATGTCCGGTGCGGGCGCGGCCGGTACGGCCATCCTGAAGCTGCTCCTCGCGGCGGGCGTCAAGCACGCCGTCGTCGCCGACATCCACGGCGTCGTGCACGCCGGGCGCGAGGACCTGGTCGAGGCCGCGCCGGGCACCCCGCTGCGCTGGATCGCCGACAACACCAACCCCGAGGGCGTCACCGGCACCCTCAAGGAGGCCGTCGTCGGCGCGGACGTCTTCATCGGCGTCTCGGCCCCGAACCTGCTCGGCGCGGACGACGTCGCCGCCATGGCGGACGACGCGATCGTGTTCGCGCTCGCGAATCCGGACCCCGAGGTGGACCCGGCGATCGCCCGCCAGACGGCCGCCGTCGTGGCCACCGGCCGCTCGGACTTCCCCAACCAGATCAACAACGTGCTGGTCTTCCCGGGTGTCTTCCGCGGTCTGCTCGACGCCCAGTCCCGCACGGTCAACACGGAGATGATGCTGGCGGCCGCCGCGGCCCTCGCCGACGTCGTCACCGAGGGCGAGCTGAACCCGAACTACATCATCCCGTCGGTCTTCAACGACAAGGTCGCGGGCGCGGTCGCGGGCGCCGTCCGTACGGCCGCGAAGGCGGCCGGCGCGGGCGCCGGCGACAACGGGACGAACGGGCTCTGACAGGCCGTCGGAGGGCCGTGTGGGGCCGTACGAGGCCCCACGTCGGTCCGACGCCGGTCCGATGTCCGGACGGACATCGGCCGGACGTCGGCCCCCGCGCCCGGCGCGTCGCGCGTCGCGGGGCCGTAAACCCGCCTCTAGGGTGGCTGTTCGGCTCCAAAGAGTTTCGGCGGAGTCGACGGAACGTCACCACGCCGGAGGCCGTGGCGCTTTTCGTGTGACCCCAGAGAGTGCTGGATTGGCGTTCCCGCCGCTGGTGGGGGCAGGATGCCTATTCGGGCGCGAGGGTCTGTCAGCAGACCCGGGTCCGGGGACTGTCCGAGGGCCCTGGCAGCATCGGCATCGCTGTGCCCACTATGCGGCTCCGCCGCGTGGCACGCCTCACAGGCAAGAAGAACACGGGAGTAACAACATGAACCGCAGTGAGCTGGTGGCCGCCCTGGCCGACCGCGCCGAGGTGACCCGCAAGGACGCCGACGCCGTGCTGGCCGCTCTCGCCGAGACCGTCGGCGAGGTCGTCGCCAAGGGCGACGAGAAGGTCACCATCCCCGGCTTCCTGACCTTCGAGCGCACCCACCGTGCCGCTCGCACCGCTCGTAACCCGCAGACCGGCGACCCGATCAACATCCCGGCCGGTTACAGCGTGAAGGTCTCCGCGGGCTCGAAGCTCAAGGAAGCCGCCAAGGGCAAGTAAGGCGCCAAGGGCCTGGAAGCGGGCCTGAAGCGACAGAAGGGGGGGGCCCCCCCCCCCGGGGGGGGGGCCCGGGGGGGGGCCCCGGGGGGGGGCCCCCCCCCCCCCCCCCCCCCCCGGGGGGGACAACACCCCCCCGCCCCGGCGCGCGACCCGAGC
>NZ_JBIBWQ010000006.1:62261-459638 GCF_043081505.1 Streptomyces sp. NPDC014870 | reverse complement strand
AGCGGCGCGGGCGGCGTCGGGCCGATCGAAGCGGGCGACGGCACCTCGGAGCGCCCCCCCCCCCCCCCCCCCCCCCCCCCCCCCCCCGGGGGGGCCCGCCCCCCCCCCCCCCCCCCGGGCCCCCCCCCCCCGGGGGGGGGCCCCCCCCCTTCTGTTCGCCCGTGTACGGGCGCCGCGCGCGCCCGCACGCAGGCGGGAGCTACACGAGCGCGCTGCCCGGGAGCTCGACCTTCGCGCCCAGCTCCACGAGCTTCTCCATGAAGTTCTCGTAGCCGCGGTTGATCAGGTCGATGCCGTGGACCCGGGACGTGCCCTGGGCCGCGAGGGCCGCGATCAGGTACGAGAAGCCGCCGCGGAGGTCCGGGATGACCAGGTCGGCGCCCTGGAGCTTCGTCGGGCCCGACACGACCGCCGAGTGCAGGAAGTTGCGCTGGCCGAAGCGGCAGTCCGAGCCGCCCAGGCACTCGCGGTACAGCTGGATGTGCGCGCCCATCTGGTTCAGGGCCGAGGTGAAGCCGAGCCGCGACTCGTACACCGTCTCGTGGACGATGGAGAGGCCCGCGGCCTGCGTCAGGGCCACCACCAGCGGCTGCTGCCAGTCGGTCTGGAAACCGGGGTGCACGTCCGTCTCCAGGGCGATCGCGTTGAGCGAGCCGCCCGGGTGCCAGAAGCGGATGCCCTCGTCGTCGATCTCGAAGGCGCCACCCACCTTCCGGTAGGTGTTGAGGAAGGTCATCATCGACCGCTGCTGCGCGCCGCGGACGTAGATGTTGCCCTCGGTCGCCAGCGCCGCCGACGCCCAGGACGCCGCCTCCAGGCGGTCCGGGAGCGCGCGGTGGGTGTAGCCGTCGAGCTTGTCGACACCGGTGATCCGGATGGTCCGGTCGGTGTCCATGGAGATGATCGCGCCCATCTTCTGCAGGACGCAGATCAGGTCCTCGATCTCGGGCTCCACAGCCGCGTTGGAGAGCTCGGTGACGCCCTCCGCCAGGACGGCGGTCAGCAGCACCTGCTCGGTCGAGCCGACCGAGGGGTACGGCAGCCGGATCTTGGTGCCGCGCAGCCGCTGCGGGGCCTCCAGGTACTGGCCGTCGTCCCGCTTCTCGATCGTGGCGCCGAACTGGCGCAGCACGTCGAAGTGGAAGTCGATCGGCCGGCCGCCGATGTCGCAGCCGCCCAGGCCCGGGATGAACGCGTGGCCGAGGCGGTGCAGGAGCGGGCCGCAGAAGAGGATCGGGATGCGCGACGAACCGGCGTGGGCATCGATGTCAGCCACGTTGGCGGACTCGACGTGCGTCGGGTCGAGGACCAGCTCGCCCGGCTCCTCGCCGGGGCGGACGGTCACTCCGTGCAGCTGGAGGAGTCCGCGGACCACGCGGACGTCACGGATGTCGGGCACATTGCGCAGCCGGCTCGGCCCGCTGCCGAGCAGGGCGGCGACCATCGCCTTGGGCACGAGGTTCTTCGCGCCGCGGACGCGGATCTCGCCCTCCAGCGGGGTTCCGCCGTGGACAAGCAGTACATCGTCTGTGCCGGTCATGAATCTCGCGTTCCGGAGAGGTCGGGCAAGGGGCCAGGGAAAAGGGTAAGGCTCGTGCACCCCCCTCTTGGAAGCCCGAGGGGGCCCCACAGATGTAATGAATACGGCACAACACGCTCCGTTCATACGATCTTGCGGAGCGTCACCGTCCGTTTGTGTCCGTACGGGGCCTTCGGCGACCCCTCTGAACTGCGAGGCTCGCCGGTCTGTCCACAGTGCGCCCTTCGGCCCCCGCGGAGCCGGAAGATGCGGGATCATGTGTCGCATGACCGAGGTGTCCTCGCTCACAGGACGGCTGCTCGTCGCCACCCCCGCCCTGGCCGACCCCAACTTCGACCGTGCGGTGGTGCTCCTCCTCGACCACGACGACGAGGGCTCCCTCGGCGTGGTCCTGAACAGACCGACGCCGGTCACCGTCGGCGACATCCTCGCCCCCTGGGCCGACCTCGCGGGTGAACCGGGCGTGGTCTTCCAGGGCGGTCCCGTCTCCCTGGACGCGGCGCTCGGCGTGGCGGTCATCCCCGGCGACGAGGGCCCGCTCGGCTGGCGCCGGGTGTTCGGCGCGATCGGCCTGGTCGACCTGGAGACCCCGCCCGAACTCCTCGGCCCGGCCCTCGGCTCCCTGCGGATCTTCGCCGGCTACGCGGGCTGGGGCCCGGGCCAGCTGGAGACGGAGCTGGGCGACGGCGCCTGGTACGTGGTCGAGTCCGAACCCGGCGACGTCTCCTCCCCGCGCCCCGAAACCCTCTGGCGCGAGGTCCTCCGCCGCCAGCGCAGCGACCTCGCGATCGTGGCGACGTACCCGGACGACCCTTCGCTCAACTGACGCGTCAGGTCTTCAGTACCCTTGGTGCCTATGAGCACTCTCGAGCCCGAGCGCGGGGCAGGTACGGGAACCCTCGTCGAGCCGACGCCGCAGGTGTCCCACGGTGACGGCGACCACGAGCGCTACGCCCATTACGTCCAGAAGGACAAGATCATGGCGAGCGCCCTCGACGGCACTCCCGTGGTGGCGCTGTGCGGGAAGGTCTGGGTTCCGGGGCGCGACCCCAAGAAGTACCCGGTCTGCCCCATGTGCAAGGAGATCTACGAGTCCATGGGCGCCGGCGGTGGCGACAAGGACAAGGGCGGCAAGGACAAGAAGTAGGTCGGCCGGACGGTCCCTGGGGGACCGTTCGCCGGGTTGCGGGTCAGGCCGTCGGGACGGCCCCCGGTGCGCGCACGTCGGTGCGCGCGCCGGGGGCCGTTCGCGTGTCCGGGGGCAGGGGTGAAGGGGTCGCGCGTTGCACGGGGTGCGTCGGCCGGTCACAGAGTGGTTGAGACCACTTGTCCGGGAGTTGGTCCGCCCCTAACCTCACGCGTGTTGTGCAGCACGAAACGCCCGTTGCGTATGTTGCAACACTCGGAGGGGATCCGCCATGAAGCTTCCTGCTCGTTTCTCCACTCCCGTCACCGCCCTCGTCCTCGCCGGACTCGCCGCCACCGGCTGCGCCCCGCAGACCTCCGACGGCAAGGCCGCGAGCGACGAGAAGAGCGGCACCCTGCGCGTCTGGCTCTTCCAGGAGGTCGACAACGCGCCCAAGAAGAAGGTCGTCGACGAGGCCGTCGCCGCCTTCGAACAGCGCAACAAGGGCGCGCGGGTGGAGGTCGAGTACATCCCGGTCGAGACCCGCGCCCAGCGCGTCAAGGCCGCCTTCAACGACCCGAAGTCCGCCCCCGACCTCATCGAGTACGGCAACACCGACACCGCCGGCTACGTGAAGGACGGCGGACTCGCCGACATCAGCGCCGAGTTCGGCGCCTGGGACCAGGCCAAGGACACCGACGCCACCGCCAAGGCCTCCGTCACCGTCGACCGCAAGATCTACGGCGCGCCCCTCTTCGTCGGCGTCCGCGCGCTCTACTACCGCACCGACGTGTTCAAGGACCTCGGCCTGGCCGCGCCCAAGACCCAGACCGAACTGATCGCGACCGCGAAGAAGGTCCGCAAGGCCAAGCCCGAGCTCTACGGACTCGCCGTCGGCGGCGCCTACACCTACGGCGCCATGCCCTTCATCTGGGCCAACGGCGGCGAACTCGCCACACAGAACGGCACCTCGTACACCTCGGCCATCAACAGCGAGGCCGCCCGCACCGGCATCACCGCGTACACCTCCCTCTTCGGCGACGACAACTGCCCGGCCGCCAAGTGCGCCCAGATGGGCGGCAACGCCACCGTCACCGCCTTCGCCTCCGGCAAGGCCGCCATGGCCATCGGCGGCGACTTCAGCCACGCCGCGATCGAGGCCGGCGCCGTCAAGGGCAAGTACGCCGTCGTCCCGCTGCCCGGGCTGACCCCCGGATCGATCGCCCCGGCCTTCGCGGGCGGCAACAACATCGGCCTGATGAAGAGCAGTTCGCACCGGACCCTCGCCGTCGACCTGATGAAGTCGCTGACCGGCAAGGAGACCCAGGGCAAGCTCTTCGACGCGATGGGCTTCCTGCCCACCTACACCGACGTCCGGGCGAAGGCCGCCGAGAAGCAGCCCTTCGTGAAGCCGTTCATCGACACCCTCGGCGCCGGCGCGAAGTTCGTCCCCGCCTCGCCCGGCTGGGGCCAGATCGACGCCTCGCTGGTGCTGCCGACGATGTTCCAGGAGATCGTCAGCGGCCGTAAGGACGTGAAGACGGCCTCCGACGAGGCCGCGAAGAAGATGGACGCGGCGTTCGCGGCCGCGGGCTGACCGGCATGACCCTGACCACCGCCCCCAAGACGCCCGGGGCGCCGACCGCGCCCGCCGTCCGCCCGCCCCGCCGCCCCCGGCACCCCGGGGGCGGCTCCGGCTGGACCCCCTGGCTCTATCTGCTCCCCGCCCTCGTCGTCCTCGGCGGGCTGCTGCTCTACCCCATCTACCAGCTCGGGCTCATCTCCTTCCTGGAGTACACCCAGGCCCAGGTCAGCGGCGGGGAGCCGACCTCCTTCCAGGGCTTCGGCAACTACGCCACCCTCTTCGGCGACCCACAGTTCTGGCAGGTCCTCCTCGCCACCGTCCTCTTCGCAGCCGCCTGCGTCGTCACCACCCTCGCGGTGGGCTGCGCGCTCGCGGTGCTCCTGACCCGCGTACGGGCCGTGCCCCGGCTCGCGCTGATGCTCGCCGCGCTCGGCGCCTGGGCCACCCCCGCCGTCACCGGCTCCACGGTCTGGGTCTTCCTCTTCGACCCCGACTTCGGCCCCGTCAACCGGCTGCTCGGGCTCGGCGACTTCTCCTGGACGTACGGGCGCTACAGCGCCTTCGCGCTCGTCCTCTTCGAGGTCGTCTGGTGCTCGTTCCCGTTCGTGATGGTCACCGTCTACGCGGGCATCAAGGCCATCCCCGGCGAGGTCCTGGAGGCCGCGGCCCTCGACGGCGCCTCGCAGTGGCGGATCTGGCGCTCGGTCACCGCGCCGATGCTCCGGCCGATCCTGGTCGTCGTCACGATCCAGTCGATCATCTGGGACTTCAAGGTCTTCACCCAGATCTACGTCATGACGAACGGCGGCGGCATCGCCGGCCAGAACCTCGTCCTCAACGTGTACGCGTACCAGAAGGCCTTCGCCTCCTCCCAGTACAGCCTGGGCTCGGCGATCGGCGTCGTCATGCTGCTGATCCTGCTCGCGGTGACGCTGGTGTACCTCCGTCTGCTGCGCCGTCAGGGGGAAGAACTGTGAGCAGCCTCCGCACCCTCCGCGTCAGGCGGCCCGGGCGCCTCGCCGCCGAGGCGACCGCCCTCCTCGTCGCCGTCGTCGTCGCCTTCCCGCTCTACTGGATGGTCCTCTCGGCCTTCAAACCGGCCGGCGAGATCCAGTCGACCCAGCCGCGACCATGGACCCTCGCCCCGTCCCTCGACTCCTTCCGGCGCGTCTTCGAACAGCAGGACTTCGGCCGGTACTTCCTCAACTCCCTGACGGTCGCCTGCGCGGTGGTCCTCGCCTCCGCGCTCATCGCCTTCCTCGCGGCGACCGCCGTCACCCGGTTCCGGTTCCGCTTCCGCACCACGCTGCTGATCATGTTCCTCGTCGCGCAGATGGTGCCGATCGAGGCGCTGACCATCCCGCTCTTCTTCCTGATGCGGGACTTCGGGCAGCTCAACACGCTCGGCTCGCTGATCCTGCCGCACATTGCCTTCTCGCTGCCGTTCGCGATCTGGATGCTGCGCGGCTTCGTCAAGGCGGTGCCCGAAGCGCTGGAGGAGCAGGCCGCGATCGACGGCGCGAGCCGCACCCGCTTCCTCTGGCAGATCCTCTTCCCGCTGGTCTTCCCGGGTCTCGTGGCGACGAGCGTCTTCTCGTTCATCTCCACCTGGAACGACTTCCTGTTCGCGAAGTCGTTCCTCATCAGCGACACCTCGCAGTCCACCCTCCCGATGGCGCTGCTCGTCTTCTTCAAGCCCGACGAGAACGACTGGGGAGGCATCATGGCGGGATCGACCGTGATGACCATCCCGGTGCTCGTCTTCTTCGTACTCGTACAGCGCCGCCTGGTCTCCGGACTCGGCGGGGCGGTGAAGGACTGACGTCATGACCGACTTCAAGGACCTCGTTCCGGCGCCCTCGAAGGTCGAGGGACCCCACAACGACGCCCTGGTACTGGACTCCCGTACGTCCCTGACGGCCGCGCCCGGCACCGAGTCGACGGAGCGCTGGCTGCGCGCCGCCCTCGGCGCCGCCTTCGGCCTGCCGCTGCCGCCCGCGCCGGAGGGCGCCCCCGGCGGCCTGTCGCTGCGCGTCGACGGCGCCCTGGGCCCGGAGGCGTACCGGCTGACCGTGACGACGGACGGCGCCGAGATCGCGGGCGGCGACCCGGCCGGTGTCTTCTGGGGCGCCCAGACGCTGCGTCAGCTCCTCGGTCCCGACGCCTTCCGCAGGGCCCCGCGCCCCGGCGCGGTCGCGTCCGTGCACACCCAGGTCGTCACCGACGCCCCCCGGTTCGGCTGGCGCGGGCTCATGCTCGACGTGTCCCGGCACTTCCTGCCCAAGGACGACATCCTGCGCCAGCTCGACCTGCTGGCCGCGCACAAGCTGAACGTCTTCCACTTCCACCTCACCGACGACCAGGGCTGGCGCGTCGAGATCAAGCGCCACCCGCGCCTCACCGAGGTCGGCGCCTGGCGGGCCCGTACGAAGTGGGGGCACCGGGCCTCCCCGCTCTGGAACGAGACCCCGCACGGCGGCTTCTACACCCAGGACGACATCCGCGAGATCGTCGCGTACGCCGCCGAGCGGCACATCACCGTCGTCCCCGAGATCGACATCCCGGGCCACTCCCAGGCCGCCATCGCCGCCTACCCCGAACTCGGCAACACCGACGTCGTCGACACGAGCGCGCTCACCGTCTGGGACACCTGGGGCGTCAACCCGAACGTCCTCGCGCCCACCGACGCCACCCTGCGCTTCTACGAGGGCGTCTTCGAGGAGATCCTCGACCTCTTCCCGTCCACCTTCGTCCACGTCGGCGGCGACGAGTGCCCCAAGGACCAGTGGAAGGAGTCCGCGACGGCCCAGGCCCGCATCAAGGAGCTGGGCCTCGCCGACGAGGACGAGCTGCAGTCCTGGTTCATCCGCCACTTCGACAGCTGGCTCGCCGACCGGGGCCGCCGTCTCATCGGCTGGGACGAGATTTTGGAGGGCGGCCTCGCGCCCGGCGCCGCCGTCTCCTCCTGGCGCGGGTACGCGGGCGGCGTCACCGCCGCCGAAGCCGGCCACGACGTCGTCATGTGCCCCGAGCAGCAGGTGTACCTGGACCACCGTCAGGCGCCGGGCGAGGACGAGCCGATGCCCATCGGCTACGTACGGACCCTGGAGGACGTCTACCGCTTCGAGCCCGTCCCGCCGGGCCTGAGCGACGAGGCCGCCGCCCACGTCCTGGGCACCCAGGCCAACGTGTGGACGGAGGTCGTGGAGAACCGCTCCCGGGTCGACTACCAGACCTTCCCGCGCCTCGCCGCCTTCGCCGAGGTCGCCTGGTCCGCCCTGCCCGCTCCGGCCGAGCGGGACTTCGCCGCCTTCGAGCGCCGGATGGCCGCCCACTACCGGCGCCTGGACGCCCTCGGCGTCGACTACCGGCCGCCCGCGGGACCCCACCCGTGGCAGCAGCGGCCCGGCGTCCTCGGCAGGCCCATCGAGGGGGCGCCCCCGATCGTGTGAGGCACCTCGCTTCCCCACGTCACCCAAGAGCGGCAAAACGGAAGTTAACGTCTCCGGTGGGGCTTCCTGGACGGAACCGTCCTTCGCGGACCCTCGCGTCGGACGGCTCGGAAGATGTGCCAGAGTTGCCACGATCAGCCTGTGAGCACGTACGGTACGGCCACACAGGCAGGGCAGCCGGGGACGAGTCGGGGACCGCCGGGGACACCGGGAAGGGGCAGCGGGTTGACCACGCACGCACCACAGACGGCGCAGTCCGTGACGCTGCCGGCCTCGCTCGACGAGGCCGTGGCGGCGCTCACCGCCATGCCCGCCGCCGTACCCGTCGCGGGCGGCACGGACCTGATGGCCGCCGTCAACAAGGGGCAGCTCAGGCCGGCCGGCCTGGTCGGCCTCGGCCGGATCAACGAGATCCGCGGCTGGCAGTACCAGGACGGCCACGCCCTGCTCGGCGCCGGCCTCACGCACTCCCGGATGGGCCGGCCCGACTTCGCCGCCCTCATCCCCGCCCTCGCCGCGGCCGCGCGCGCCGCAGGGCCGCCCCAGATCCGCAACGCGGGCACGCTCGGCGGCAACATCGTCACCGCGGCGCCCACGGGCGACTCGCTGCCCGTCCTGGCGGCCCTGGAGGCGGACCTCGTCGTCATGGGCCCGCTCGGCACGCGCGAGATCCCGGTCTCCCACCTGCTCGCCGGCCGCGACCTGCTGGCCCCCGGCGAGCTGGTCGCGTTCGTCCGCGTACCCCTGCTGCACGCCCCGCAGGTCTTCCTCAAGGCCACCGGCCGCACCGGCCCGGCCCGCGCCACGGCCTCCGTCGCGGTCGTCCTCGACCCGGCGCGGCGCGGCGTGCGCTGCGCGGTCGGCGCGATCGCCCCGATGCCGCTGCGGCCCCTGGAGGCCGAGCACTGGATCGCCTCGCTGGTCGACTGGGACGCCGACCGGGGCCTCGCCCCGGAGGCGCTGACGGCCTTCGGGGAGTACGTGGCGGCGGCCTGCATCCCGGACCCGCCGGGCGAGGAGCAGCTGCCACCGGCGGTACTGCACCTGCGGCGCACGGTCGCCGCGCTGGCTCGACGGGCACTGGGGAGGGCGCTGTCGTGAGCAACGAACCGAACGAGAACCAGCACGGCAACGGCTACGCGGGCGGCTGGGAGCCGATCCCGCAGAGCGAGGGGTACGACGGCGACGCCACGGCCTTCGTCCACCTGCCCCCGGAGTTCATGCTCGACGGCGTCCCGCTGGAGGCCCCCGGCCACGGCTACGTACCGCCGATGATCGTGCCGCTGACCCCGCTCACTCCGGCCGCGGGGACGGACCCGGCGGCGACGGGCCAGTGGGTGGTGCACACGCCGACGGCGGCGGAGCACGTGGAGCAGCCGGCCGCCGCCCCCGTGGCCGAGCCGGACCCGCAGGCGACGGCCGAGTGGACGTTCCCGGAGGCCGCTGCGGCGTCGACGCCGGGCGAGCCCGACCCGCACGCGACGGGCCAGTGGAACTTCACCGACCCCGGAGCGACCGGCCAGTGGACGATCCCGGTCGTGGCGGAGGGCGCCGAAGCCTTCGAGGAGTCGGGCGAGTACACGACGTCGATGCTGGCGCAGTACGCGAGCAGCGCTCCGGCGACCCTGCCGGGCGGCGCTCCGGCGCCGTGGGCGGTGCAGCAGCCGGAGGCGGCGGCCGAGGAGCACCCGGCGGAGGAGGAGCCGACGGAGGAGGCGATGGCGGGGGCCGAGGAGCAGTCGGCTGCCGTGTCCGGGGACCTTCCGTTCGAGGAGCACCTGTCTGAGGAGCACCCGTCTGAGGGGCACCCGGATGGGGACCATCCGCTCGAAGACCATCCGCTCGAAGACCATCCGGTCGACGAGCATCCCGTCGACGAGCAGTCGGCCGGGGAGCACCCGGCCGAGGAGCCCGTTCCCGCGGCTTCCACGGGCAGCAGCGCGGACAGCGACGAGCACCCGCACATCTCGTACGTCCTGCGTGTGAACGGCGCGGACCGTCCCGTGACGGAGTCGTGGATCGGCGAGTCGCTGCTCTACGTCCTGCGTGAGCGGCTCGGCCTCGCGGGTGCCAAGGACGGCTGCTCGCAGGGCGAGTGCGGCGCGTGCAACGTCCAGGTCGACGGCCGGCTCGTCGCGTCCTGCCTGGTGCCGGCGGCGACGGCGGCCGGCAGTGAGGTGCGTACGGTCGAGGGCCTGGCCACGGACGGCGAACCCTCGGACGTCCAGCGGGCCCTGGCCCGCTGCGGGGCCGTCCAGTGCGGCTACTGCGTACCGGGCATGGCCATGACGGTCCACGACCTCCTCGAGGGGAACCACGCTCCGACCGAGCTGGAGACCCGCCAGGCGCTCTGCGGCAACCTCTGCCGGTGCTCGGGCTACCGGGGCGTGCTCGACGCCGTGCGCGAGGTCGTCTCCGAGCGCGAGGCGCACGCCCAGGCGCAGGCGGCGGCCTCGGCCATGGCGTCGGACGAGGCGCGCATCCCGCACCAGATTCCCCACCCGCACGACGGAGGCATGGCGTGAGCAGCGACGCGACCACCGCGCCACCCACCCCCACGGTGGTCGACCCCCTCGAACTGCCGGAGGAGGCGCCCCACGGCCTGGGCACCTCCCTCCCGTCGGCCGACGCGCGGGCGAAGGCCGAGGGCACCTTCCCGTACGCCTCCGACCTGTGGGCGGAGGGCCTGCTGTGGGCGGCGATCCTGCGCTCGCCGCACCCGCACGCCCGGATCGTGTCGATCGACACGAGCGCGGCGGCGGACCTGCCGGGCGTACGGGCCGTGGTCACGCACGCCGACGTGCCCGGGGAGGCGACGTACGGCAGGACGGTCGCCGACCGTCCGGTCTTCGCCTCCGAGCTGGTCCGCCACCACGGTGAGGCGATCGCGGCCGTGGCCGCGGACCACCCGGACACGGCCCGGCTCGCGGCGGCGGCCATCGCGGTCGAGTACGAGGTCCTCGAACCGGTCACGGACCCGGAGAAGGCCTTCGCGGCCGAGGCGCTGCACCCCGACGGGAACCTGATCCGGCACATCCCGCTGCGGTTCGGGGACGCGGACGCGACGGGCGAGGTCGTGGTCGAGGGCCTGTACCGGATCGGACGGCAGGACCCGGCCCCCATCGGTGCGGAGGCCGGCCTGGCCGTGCCGCGCCCCGACGGCGGGGTCGAGATCTACACGGCCTCCACCGACCCGCACACCGACCGGGACCTCGCGGCGGCCTGCTTCGGCCTGGCGCCCGAGCAGGTCAAGGTGGTCGTGACGGGCGTTCCCGGGGCGACGGGCGACCGCGAGGACCCGGGCTTCCAGATCCCGCTGGGCCTCCTCGCCCTCCGCACGGGCTGCCCGGTCAAGCTCACCGCGACGCGCGAGGAGTCCTTCCTCGGCCACGCCCACCGCCACCCGACGCTGCTGCGCTACCGCCACCACGCGGACGCGGAGGGACGCCTGGTGAAGGTGGAGGCGCAGATCCTCCTCGACGCCGGCGCCTACGCGGACGCCTCGTCGGAGTCGCTGGCGGCCGCGGTGTCGTTCGCCTGCGGCCCGTACGTCGTGCCGCACGCCTTCATCGAGGGCTGGGCGGTCCGTACGAACAACCCGCCGTCCGGCCATGTGCGGGGCGAGGGCGCGATGCAGGTGTGCGCGGCGTACGAGGCGCAGATGGACAAGCTGGCGGCGAAGCTGGGCGTGGACCCGGTGGACGTACGGCTGCGGAACGTGCTGGCGACGGGCGACATCCTCCCGACGGGCCAGACGGTGACGTGCCCGGCCCCGGTGGCCGAACTCCTGGCCGCCGTCCGTGACTTCCCGCTCCCGTCCCTTCCGATGGACACACCGGAGGAGGACTGGCTGCTGCCGGGCGGACCGGAGGGTGCGGGCGAACCGGGCGCGGTGCGCCGGGGCGTGGGCTACGCCCTCGGCATGGTGCACATGCTCGGCGCGGAGGGCGCGGACGAGGTCTCGACGGCGACGGTGAAGGTCCAGGACGGCGTGGCGACGGTCATCTGCGCGGCCGTGGACACGGGTTCGGGGTTCGCGACCCTGGCGCGCCAGATCGTCCAGGAGACGCTGGGCCTGGAGGAGGTCCACGTCGCGTCGGTGGACACGGACCAGCCGCCGGCGGGCGCGGCGACGCACGGCCGCCACACATGGGTGTCGGGCGGCGCGGTGGAACGCGCGGCGAAGATGGTCCGCACCCAGCTCCTACAACCCCTGGCCCACAAGTTCGGCATGTCGACGGAGCTGCTGCAGATCACGGACGGCAAGATCACGTCGTACGACGGCGTCCTGTCGACCACGGTCACCGAGGCGATGGACGGCAAGGAGCTCTGGGCCACGGCCCAGTGCCGCCCCCACCCGACGGAGCCGCTGGACGAGTCGGGTCAGGGTGACGCGTTCGTGGGCCTGGCGTTCTGCGCGATCCGCGCGGTGGTGGACGTGGACATCGAGCTGGGCTCGGTGCGCGTGGTCGAGATGGCGGTGGCCCAGGACGTGGGCCGCGTGCTCAACCCGGCCCAGCTGGCGGCCCGTATCGAAGCGGGCGTGACCCAGGGCGTCGGCGCGGCCCTCACGGAGAACCTCCGCACGGCCCGCGGCCTCCTGCGCCACCCGGACTTCACCGGCTACGCCCTGCCGACGGCCCTGGACGCCCCGGACATCCGGATCGTCAAGCTCGTCGAGGAGCGTGACGTGGTGGCCCCCTTCGGCGCGAAGGCGGCGAGCGCGGTGCCGGTCGTCACCTCCCCGGCGGCGGTCGCCTCCGCGGTCCGCGCTGCCACGGGCCGCCCGATCAACCGCCTCCCGATCAGGCCCCAGGCGGCGGTGGGGGCACCGAACGCGTAGGGGGCGTTTGCTGGCCGGAACCCATCGCCGACCACGATCCGCGACCTGCCGCTTCGCTAGAGTGACGGCCCTTGTTCGTGTCAACGGGGGAGGCGCGTGTGTCGTTCGAGGCCGAGTGGAGCGGGCTCAAGAAGGCCGTGGCGGACCGCGATTCGCGCATGCGACTCAACCAGCTGCCGTCCGAGAGCGGCAGCGGTGGCCCCGCCGACCTCAGCGTCAACCAGGACAGGCTGGGGGCGATCGGCGGCGCGGCGTACGCCCTGCACGGCCGGCTCGTGAAGGACGGCAACCACGCCCGGACGACCACCGAGGCCGCGGCGACGGGCCTGTCGAGCACGGGCTTTCGCACGGGCGCGGCGCTGACGACGGTCCAGGACACCTGGCGCTCCCAGCTGAACACCCTGCTGGACGCCTGCGCCCACATCTCCAACCACCTGGACTACAGCGCGGCGCAGCACGCCAAGGACGACGAGGACATCAGAGCCTCCCTGTCGGTCTCCGCGATCACCGGCTACTTCACGTAAGGCGGGCGGACATGCTGACGTTCGACCACGTCTACCGGGCGCCGCTCGCGAAGATGAAGGCCGCCGCCGACGACTGGTCGGAGATGAAGGCCAAACTGGACAAGCTGGCCGAGGACGCCCGTACGACCATGGCGGCGAAGGCCAAGGACGACTACTGGCGCGGCCTGAACGCCGAGGTCACCAAGCCCTTCGTGGCGAAGACGGCCAAGGAGTTCGAGGACGCGGCGAAGGCGGCGGCCGGCATCCACAAGATCCTCGACGACGCGCACCAGGCCTTCAAGAAGGCACAGGACGAACTCAAGAGGATCGTGGAGACGGAGGCGCCGGCGCAGGGCCTGTTCGTGAGCGCGGACGGCACGGTCGCCTCCCGGCAATCGGTCCTGGGTACCAGGGAGAAGGTCGGTCCACAGAACCCCGACTTCCACGTCCTCGTCGACAAGGAGCGCGCCGCTGTGGAGGCGATGCGGCGACGGATCGACGCTGTGATCGAGACCTGCGACGACGCGGACGTGGCCTGCTCCAACGCCCTCAAGGCCAACATCACCTCGGACAAGCACAACTTCAGCGCTCCGAAGTACGGCAGCCTGGACGCGGAGGAGGCGCACCGCGCCCTCGACCTCGCCAGGAAAGGCCGTGACCTCTCCCACGAGGAGCTGCAGCGGCTCAACGAACTCCTCAAGGACAACCACGCGTCCAAGGACTTCGCCCGGACCTTCTACAACGGCCTGGGCCCCAAGGGCGCGCTGGAGTTCTTCGGTCAGCTCTCCACGGACACGTACCGGTACGCGGAGCTGGACACGCAACGGCTCGCCGATGTGCAGGCGCTGCAGCGGAACCTGGGCCTGAACCTCGCCGCCGCCACCCAGGGCGGTGACCAGTGGACCGAGAGCTGGTCGGCGGAGATGCGCCGGCTCGGCACCGAGCGGATGCCGCTCGCGAGAAACGACTACAACGGGCCATTCGGCTACCAGTTGCTCGGCGGCATCCTGCGCCACGGCGACTACGACCCGAAGTTCCTCACCCCGATCGCGGAGCACGTGACCCAACTGCACGCGAAGGACCCGCACATGTTCGCCGGCAGTGGATCCATGGGCGGCTGGCAGAAGAACCCGTTCAACCCCTCGGGGATCAACGGCGCGGGCCATGACCCCGTGGTGGCCGTGCTGGAGGCTCTGGGGCACAGTCCCGAGGCGGCGAAGCAGTTCTTCTCGGCCGAACCGACCGCGTACAACAGGGACGGCACGGCGGGCGGGACCCTCGACCTGGGCAAGCACAAGGACGGTGCCAAGGTCACCAGCTATCTGGACTTCTTCGGCAACGAGAAGTACGCGTCCTTCCCCGACATCGACGGGCACCACCCGGACGACGTGAAGAAGTCCGGGGCGTACATGCCCGACGCCCTCGGCCACGCCCTGTCCGCTGCGACTCTCGGCCATGCCTGGGACGATCCGTCCCCGAAACTCCTCAAGGACGCGACGACCGTCGAGATCATGGAGGCGGTCGTCGAGAAGTACGGCAACGACCCGGGGCTGCTCAAGAAGCAGGAAGCAATGGCCGACAGCCTTGGAGTCATGGGCGCCGGCTACCTCGACGACATCAACTGGGCACTCAACGAGAACCATCCCGGCGGCATCTACGCTCCGAACACGGCGGACATGGACCAGGCCGCGAAGGACCGGATCCTCAGCAGCCACGCCACCTTCGGACGCGAGGGGGCGCTGAACTTCCTCAGCACCCTGGGGCAGCATCCGGACTCGTACGCGACGATCGCAACCGCCGAGCGCGTCTACGCGAACGGCATGCTCGAAGTCCACGCGGTCGACTCGAACGGAAGGATCGACCCCGGCCATGCGCGCTCCGTCATCTACACGGGCTCCGAAGTGCAGGGCATCCTCGACCAGGCGCGGGCCGACCAGGTGACGGAGGAGACCCTCAAGACCGACGAGGAGTACAACAAGGCCCTGGAGGAGAGGGCCGGTTGGATGCAGTTCGGCGCTGCTGCGGTCGTCGGAGCAGGTGTGGCCTTCTTCCCGGCGACCGTTGCCGCGGCGGGAGCCGCCGCCATCCTCGTCCCGCTTGCGGTGGACACCGGCAGCGGTGCGGTGGAGCAGCTTGCCGGTCAGTTCATCGGGGACTGGTCCGAGGCCAAGCAGGAGGAGCACAAGGACGCGGTCGACGAGCAGATCCGCGAACAGAGGACGAACATCTACACGGCCGGGGAGGAGAACTCGAAGGCCGTCATGCGGGACTTCGTCGAGCGCCACGGCATCGCGCCGGACAGCTCCTTCGGGCAGGACCTGAAGGAGTCGGCCAACGGGGGCTACAACAACGGGAATTCCAAGGAAGACCAGCAGGGGCAGGACCCCGAGACGGGCTGACAGGACGGACCAGGTGGACAAGCGTTGGCGAGCGGCATCGAGTGCGGCAAGCGTCCTGCTGCTTCTCGGCGCCGCGGCGTGTGCGGAATCGGGCGACGAAGCGGTACGGGGGCGTACGAACTCGGGGACCGCTTCTTCGGCGTCGGCGGAGCTGTGTGGGGGAGCTGTCACCGCACGGGCGCGGGCCGCCGTGGTGGAGCTGACGGGTGTGTCCGCACTCCACCCGACGGACGCGGACGAGACCCCCCGAGTGACCGCCGAGGCACTGGTCGCGAACTGGGCGCCCTCGGACCGGCCGCCGCATCGGCGGGAACCGGTCCCGCTCTGCGCGATCTCCACCGAGGAGAACCTCGGGTCGGGCCCGCCGGACCTACGCATCGACTTCCTGCTGTCGGATGCCCAGGCCGCCCAGGGTGAAGGGAAGATCGCCCCGTCCCTGGAGTCGTACGAGATGGGCGTGCGGTCCTCCATCGGTACCCAGCGGGCCTACTTGTGGTTCTCGTGCGAGAGCAACCGGTTGAACGGATCGGACCGGACACCCGCGTATGTCCTCGGGCAGGTGGAGGCGCGGAGCGCGCCGGAGGGTGACGAGGGACGGCTCAAGGATGCCAATGCCACGCTCGTGCACTCCGCCTCGACCGCGGTGGCGCGTGAACTCGGCTGCGCGGAGGGCGCAGGACTCGGCGAGAAGCCGGTGACGAAAAACCCGCGCACATGACCCGCCCGTGGCCGCCGACGGTTGGTGTCCGTCGCCGTCAGTCCGTCGCCGGCTCCGGGGAGCGGCCCAGGAGGGACAGGGTCAGGATCGAGGCGCGGGTGATCAGGGCGGCCAGGAGGATCGGGGTGAGGCCGTCCACGGTGAGCATGCCGCTTTCGGTGCCCAGCCAGGACAGGAGCCACCAGATCAGGGCGTCCTGGAGGAAGCCGGCGGCCGCGAAGGCCAGCAGGGGGGCCGGGGGGACCGGGGCCGACGGGCCTATGTAGATCAGTTGGGTGAGGGTGGCGATCACCAGGCCGGTCAGGACCACGGCGAGGATCGCGTCCGCCGTGTCGCCGGTCGGCGTGATGCCCGGCAGCAGCGCGCAGGAGAGGCCGGCTCCGACGAGGGCGCCGAGGCGGCGCCGCGTGCCTGTGTCAGTCATGCCACGGACTCTGGCACAGGCCGGACGCGCTTGTGAAGATCTTGTGGAGGCCGTGATCGGAATCGAACCGACGTAACTCGCTTTGCAGGCGAGCCCCTGAACCACTCGGGCACACGGCCGTGTTGTGCACGAGTACGACCGTAGGCGGGGCGGGGCGAGGGGCTCAAGGGATTCCGGTGGCGTGCAACATGACTGTCATGGCGCGTTCATGGTCGTAGGTCCAAGGGACCAGGGGAGTGCCTGCTCCGGACAGGGGTCATCCCGGGTCATGCCTCTTACTCTGGGGGTATGAGCGCCCTCGAACCCCGCGACGCAGACGTCGCACCCGCCACCGCCGTCCCCGCCCCGGGCGGCGGCTCCGTGCTCGATCGGGAGCATCGGGCGCTCAGCGTCGGCATCGTCTCCGTCGTGCTGCTCATCGCCTTCGAGGCGACCGCCGTCGGGACCGCCATGCCGGTCGCGGCGCGCGAGCTGAACGGCATCGGGCTGTACGCCTTCGGCTTCTCCGCGTACTTCACCACCAGCCTCTTCGCCATGGTCCTCTCCGGGCAGTGGTCCGACCGCAGCGGGCCCCTCGCGCCGCTCACCGTCGGCATCAGCTCCTTCGCGGCCGGGCTCGTGCTCTCCGGGACCGCCGGGACGATGTGGCTGTTCATCCTCGGGCGGGCCGTACAGGGGCTCGGCGGCGGGCTCGTGATCGTGGCGCTGTACGTGGTGGTGAGCCGCGCGTACGCGGAGGAGCTGCGGCCCGCCATCATGGCCGCCTTCGCCGCGAGCTGGGTCGTCCCGTCCGTCGTCGGGCCGCTCGCCTCCGGGACCATCACCGAGCACCTGGGCTGGCGGTGGGTGTTCGTGGGGATTCCCGTTCTGGTTGTCTTTCCGCTTGCGCTCGCTCTGCCCGCGATACGGCGGACCGCCTCCGGGCCCGCCGACCCCGCCGCGCCGCTCCCGCCGTACGACCGGCGGCGCATCCGGCTCGCGCTCGGCATCTCCGCCGGCGCCGGGCTCCTGCAGTACGCCGGACAGGAGCTGCGCTGGCTCTCGCTGCTCCCGGCCGCGGCGGGCGCCGCGCTGCTCGCGCCGGCCGTGCTCGGGCTGCTGCCGCACGGGACCTACCGGGCGGCTCGGGGCCTGCCGTCCGTGGTGCTGCTGCGCGGGATCGCGGCGGGGTCGTTCATCGCGGCGGAGTCCTTCGTGCCGCTCATGCTCGTCACCCAGCGCGGCCTCAGCCCCACGCTGGCCGGTCTCTCGCTCGCCCTCGGCGGCCTGACCTGGGCGCTCGGTTCGTGGCTCCAGGCCCGGCCGTGGATGGAGCCGTACCGGGAACGGTCGGTGGTCGTCGGCATGGTGCTCGTCGCCGCCGCCATCGCCGCCGCGCCCAGTGTGCTGATCCCCTGGATGCCCGCCTGGATCGTCGCCCTCGCCTGGGCGTGGGGCTGCCTGGGCATGGGCCTGGTGATCTCCTCGACGAGCGTGCTGCTGCTCAAGCTCTCCGCGCCGGATGAGGCGGGCGCCAACTCCGCCGCCCTCCAGATCTCGGACGGGCTGTCCAACGTGCTGCTGCTCGCCGTCGGCGGGGCGGCGTTCGCGGCGCTGGGCGGGGGCGCGGTCGGGCACGCGGTGACCACGGGCGGGGCCGCCGCCCACCCAGGGGCCTTCGCCGCCGTCTTCCTGCCGATGGCGGGGGTGGCGCTGGTGGGGGCGTGGGTCGCTACGCGGTTGGGCGTACGGAAGTAGTACCACCCTGGCCCCAGAGGGTGGGACCATTCTCGTATGGCCATGAACCTGCGCCTCCGTGACGACCAGCACGAAGCTCTGAAGCGGCGCGCCCAGGAAGAGGGCGTCAGCATGCACGCGCTCGTCCTTCGGGCCGTGGACGACTACCTGGCGCGAACCGCACACGAGGCCAGAGTGCGGCAGGTTTCCCGCGAGCAGGCGGCCAAGTGGAGCGGGCTCCTGGAGCGCCCTTCATGACGTACGTCCACCTCTCGGGCGAGGACCTCCTCGGCATCGCCGAGGAGGCATGCGGGCGCAAACCCTACGCACGGGACGTGGGCCTGGTCGCGACAGCCGCCTACCGCGCAGCGTCCGGGGGAGACGCGTACTACCCCAGCGTCCTCGACAAGGCCGCCGCCCTCCTGCAGTCGCTGGCCTTCACCAGACCGTTCGTCGACGGGAACAAGCGGACGGCGTGGCTGGCCTGCGTCACCTTCCTGAGCCTCAACGGAGTAGAACTGCGCCCGGACGCCGACGCCGCCGTTCGCCTGGTCAGCGCCGTGACGGCAGGCGAACCGGACGACGTGGCGACGATTTCAGGGGCGCTGCGCGCGATGGCCCTCTCCGACGTGAGCTGAGTCGCACCCGCCCGTACCCCGGGGCGTTCGCACGAGGTTCCGGCCGGGCCGCCGGTAAGGTGGCCCGGTTGTCATATCTGGACGAGCGTCGAACCGGAGACCGTGACTACCACCGCCACCTCCTCCCATCACCTCTCTCCCGCCTTCCCCGGCCGGGCCCCCTGGGGTACCGCGAACAAGCTGCGAGCCTGGCAGCAGGGCGCGATGGAGAAGTACATCCAGGAGCAGCCGCGCGACTTTCTCGCGGTCGCGACGCCCGGCGCCGGCAAGACCACCTTCGCGCTGACCCTCGCGTCCTGGCTGCTGCACCACCACGTCGTGCAGCAGGTCACGGTCGTCGCCCCCACCGAGCACCTGAAGAAGCAGTGGGCCGCGGCCGCCGCGCGGATAGGGATCAAGCTCGACCCCGACTACAGCGCCGGGCCGCTCAGCAAGGAGTACCACGGCGTCGCCATCACCTACGCCGGTGTCGGCGTGCGCCCCATGCTCCACCGCAACCGGTGCGAGCAGCGCAAGACCCTCGTCATCCTCGACGAGATCCACCACGCCGGTGACTCCAAGTCCTGGGGCGAGGCCTGCCTGGAGGCCTTCGACCCGGCGACCCGGCGCCTCGCCCTGACCGGTACGCCCTTCCGGTCCGACACCAACCCCATCCCCTTCGTCACGTACGAGGAGGGGAACGACGGCATCCGGCGGTCCTCGGCGGACTACACGTACGGATACGGGAACGCCCTCGGCGACGGGGTCGTCCGGCCCGTCATCTTCCTCTCCTACAGCGGCAACATGCGCTGGCGCACCAAGGCCGGCGACGAGATCGCCGCCCGCCTCGGCGAGCCCATGACCAAGGACGCCATCTCCCAGGCCTGGCGCACCGCCCTCGACCCGCGCGGCGACTGGATGCCGAACGTCCTGCGCGCCGCCGACCAGCGGCTGACGGAGGTCAGGAAGGGCATCCCCGACGCCGGCGGCCTCGTCATCGCCTCCGACCAGGACTCCGCCCGCGCCTACGCGAAGCTGATCCGCGAGATCACCGGCACCAAGGCCACCGTCGTCCTCTCCGACGAGGCCGCCGCCTCGAAGCGGATCGACGAGTTCAGCGAGAACAACGAGCGCTGGATGGTCGCCGTCCGCATGGTGTCCGAGGGCGTCGACGTCCCCCGCCTCGCCGTGGGCGTGTACGCGACGACGATCTCGACCCCGCTCTTCTTCGCCCAGGCCGTCGGACGCTTCGTACGTTCGCGCAGACGTGGCGAGACCGCCTCGGTGTTCCTTCCGACGATCCCGAACCTCCTCGGCTTCGCCAACGAGATGGAGGTCGAGCGCGACCACGTCCTCGACAAGCCGAAGAAGGACGGCGAGGAGGACCCGTACGCCGAGTCAGAGAAGGAGATGGCGGAGGCCGAGAAGCAGCAGGACGAGGACACCGGCGAGCAGGACATGCTGCCCTTCGAGGCGCTGGAGTCCGACGCCGTCTTCGACCGCGTCCTCTACGACGGCGCCGAGTTCGGCATGCAGGCCCACCCGGGCAGCGAGGAGGAGCAGGACTACCTCGGCATCCCGGGCCTGCTCGAGCCCGACCAGGTCCAGCTGCTGCTGCAGAAGCGGCAGGCCCGGCAGATCGCGCACAGCCGCAAGAAGCCCGACACCGAGGCCGACCTCCTCGAACTGCCCGCCGAGCGGCGGCCCGTCGTCTCCCACAAGGAGCTCCTCGAGCTGCGCAAGCAGCTCAACACGATGGTCGGCGCGTACGTCCACCAGAGCGGCAAGCCCCACGGCGTGATCCACACCGAGCTGCGGCGCGTCTGTGGCGGCCCGCCGAGCGCCGAGGCCACCGCCGGGCAGATCCGCGAGCGGATCAAGAAGGTCCAGGAGTGGGCCACCCGGATGCGGTGACGTCCGCCTCCGCCTGAGTGGGTGGGTGGGTGGGTGGGTGGTGAGTGGGTGTCGGGTCCTCGTTGTGTCGGGGTCTGGTGGTGTTCCCGTATCTCCCTGCCGCCGTGTTCTGTCCGTACGTACGAGACGTGCGGCCGCACTCCCTTGGCCTGAATCGCTCGCACGACAAAGCCGATCTTGTCCGGCGAAGTCCCCCGACGGGCCTACGTACGCCCCGAACCCGCCCTAGTCGGGGCGTCCGCGCCCGGATTCTGGACGAGGTCTTCCGCTGAGCGGAGTGGCTCGCTACTGTCCCCGCAATGCAAACGCCCCGTGGCAGCGCCGCCGCGGAGCGCAGCCGGTGCGCATGGCCTGCCGGCGGCCTCTGACGTGCGTCGCCGCGGGACCGGTGTCGCAGCTCTCGTTTGAAGGACCGCCGTCACTCACTCCGAAGGAGAGGGCGTCGTGACCGCGGAAACCTCCCAGACGCTCGACCGGGGCCTCAGGGTCCTCAAGCTGCTCGCCGACACCGACCACGGCCTGACCGTCACCGAGTTGTCCAACCGACTCGGGGTCAACAGGACCGTCGTCTACCGTCTGCTCGCCACACTTGAACAGCACGCCCTCGTCCGACGCGACCTCGGTGGTCGTGCCCGGGTGGGTCTCGGCGTGCTGCGGCTCGGCCGCCAGGTCCACCCGCTCGTACGCGAGGCAGCGCTGCCCGCGCTGCGTTCGCTGGCCGAGGACATAGGCGCCACCGCCCACCTCACCCTCGTCGACGGGGCGGAGGCGCTGGCGGTCGCCGTCGTCGAACCCACCTGGACCGACTACCACGTGGCCTACCGCGCGGGCTTCCGGCACCCGCTGGACCGGGGCGCGGCCGGCCGCGCCATCCTCGCGGCCCGGCAGGGCAGCCTCATCGAGCCCGGGTTCACGCTCACCCACGGTGAGCTGGAGGCGGGCGCGAGCGGGGCCGCGGCGCCGCTGGTCGGCATCACCGGCATCGAGGGCAGCGTCGGCGTCGTCATGCTCGCGGACGCGGTCCCCGAGCGCGTCGGCCCGAGGGTCGTCGACGCGGCCAGGGAAGTCGCCGACGCCTTGCGCTAGCCAGGGCGCGGTGCTGCGGGCGGGGTCGCCCTCTGGTGATTCCGGGGGCGTAGACCCGCGGTGGTACCGGAGGGGCGTTGCCCTGCGGGGTAGCTGCGCGATGACCCCGGGGGCGTAGGCCCTGAGGCGTGGCCCTGAGCTGTACCTGTCGTGCCCCGCCCCGGGCGGCCCCCGCCGTCAGCCGCCCTCGCCCGCCAAGAGCGTGCCCAGGGGCGTTCTGCGGTGTTCCACCGCCCGGCCCGCCCGAACCGTCGTGATCAGGCCCGCCCCGCGCAGCGCGGAGGCGTGGGCCGAGGCCGTGGCGTTGCTGATGCCCAGGCGGCGGGCCAGGGTCGTCGTCGTGTGGGCGTCGGCGAGGGCGCGGAGGAGTTCCAGGCGGGTGCGGCCGAGGACTGCTGCGAGGGACTCGTCCGTGCCGGGCGCCGCGTCCGGGGTGAGCGGCAGGCCGGGGCCCGCCGCGTACGTCACCACCACGGGCCGGTCCGGGAGGTTCTGGACCAGCGGCCCGCCCGTCCAGTGGAAGGTCGGCAGGAGGACGAGGCCGCGGCCGTCCAGCGCGATCTCCCGTGTGACCGCCGCCCGCGGCGCCGGCCATTCCCAGGTTCCCTCCCGCAGCCGCGTGCCCGGGACCTGAGCCTGCAGGGCCGTGGCCACACCGTGGGTGGCGACCGCGAGCGCGTAGCGCGTGAACTCCGCCCGGTGCAGGTCCTGCACCAGCGGCCACACCGGTGCCACGGTCGCCTCGAACGCCACCCCGTGCGCTCGGCGCAGTATCCGCCGGGCGCCCGCCCCGCCGGCGTGGAGCTCGCGGATCCACCCCGGGGCCGGGCGGCCCGCGTGGACCCGTTCCAGCTCCGACCGCACCAACTCCGGCCGGGCCGCCTCCACCAGATCGAGGCCCTCGGTGAGCGACTCGCCCAGAACGTCCAGGAACAGCGGGGGATCGCCTGCCGGGACGAGGTCCCCGAGCGGCGCCGCGGAGTCCGGCAGGGAGCGCAGCACCCGCCGCCGCCAGCGGCCGAAGAGCAGCTCGTCGCCGCCGCCGAACACCATCTGCAAGGTCGCGTACAGCTCCGGCAGCGGGGCCGGCCGCGCGGCGAACCGCACCCGGGCGAAGTCCTCCGCCGTGAAACGGATCCGGATCACCAACGCGTCATCACCGCACAAGCCTTTCGGTCAGGGCCTCAACCTTCGCCCGGGGCGACCGCCCGGCGCCAGCCTGTCCGTATGACATCGCCACGATTGAACCGATTGAACCGAGTGACCCAAGTGACCCACGTGACCCGGCGGACCTTCACCCGCGCGGGACTGCTCGCCGTCGCCTCTGCCGTCCTCCCCGCGGCCACCGCCCACGCTGCCGCCCCGCGCGACCTCGTCCTGCGGCTGCCCGCGCCCACCGGCCCGTACCCCGTAGGTGCCACCACGCTCCACCTCGTCGATCCGTCCCGCAACGACCCCTGGGCGCCCGAGATCGGGGTACGGGAGGTCATGGCCACCGTCCTCCACCCCGCCCGTACCGTCCGCGGGTACCCGCGCGCGCCGCAGCTGACCCCGGGCGGGGCCCCGGTCTTCGGCTTCCTCGCGCACGTCGTCCACGGGCTGCCGGCCGCCGGTGTCGACTGGGCCGCCACCCTCACCCACACCCACCCGGGCGCCCCCGTGGCGCCCGGCCGGCGGCCCGTGCTGCTCTACAGCCCCGGCGGTGGCGAGGCCCGCACCATGGGCACCTTCCTCGCCGAGGAGCTGGCCAGCCACGGCTGGGTCGTCGTGACCGTCGACCATCCCGGCGACGCCGGCCAGGTGGAGTTCCCGAGCGCGCGGCCGGGGCGCGGGAAGGTGCGGGAGACGGTCTTCGTCGGCCCGCCCGACGCCGCGCAGTTCCGCACCATGATCGAGACCAGGCTCGCCGACCTGCGGTTCGTCCTCGACCGGCTCGGAACCCTGGGAGGACCGCTCGGACGCGCCCTCGACCTCGGTCGGGTCGGGATCTACGGGCACTCCGCCGGTGGCACGGCGGCCGCGCAGGCGCTCCACGACGACCGGCGGATCGCCGCCGCCGTGAACCTGGAGGGCCACCTCGACCAGGTCGACGGCACGCTCTTCCCGGTGGCCAGGGACGGCGTCGACCGGCCGCTGCTCCTGCTCGGCACCGACGGCTTCCGTGACGCGCGGCTCGACCGCTCCTGGGGCATGCTGCTCGCCCACCCGGGCCTGCGGATCCGCAGGCGGCAGCTCGACGACGCGAACCACCAGGTCTTCAGCGACCACGCCGCCCTCGTGCCCCAGCTCCAGGCCGCCGGTCTCGTGACCGCGGCCGACCGCGTCCGGCTGGTCGGCGCCGTCGGGGCGGAGGCCGCCGTGCGCGCGGTGCGTCGCCAGGTGCGGGGGTTCTTCGGGGGTCGGCTGCCGGTCGGGACCGACCAGTAGATTGGGGGAGTGCTCACCAGTCTCTCGCGTCACCGCGCGCTCGCGCTCTGCGCCCTGCCCGTCGCCGCGCTCTTCGCCGTCGTCGGGCTCGCGCCGCTGCCGTTCGCCATCGCCTCGCCCGGAACCACCGCCGACGTGCTCGGCGCGGTCGACGGGCGGCCGGTGATCACGATCAGCGGCGCACCCGTCCAGGAGACCGAGGGCAAGCTCCTGATGACCACGATCGTGGCCACCGGGCCGAGCGTGGACAACGACTTCGCCGACATCGCGGACGCCTGGTTCCGGACCGACCAGGCCGTGCTGCCCCGCGACTCCGTCTACCCGCCGGGCAAGTCGGACGCCGAGGTGGAGAAGCACAACCTCGGTGAGATGAAGGAGTCGCAGGACGCCGCCACGGTGGCCGCCCTGAACTATCTGAAGCTCGACCCGAAGGACGTGAGGGTCACCCTCCACCTCGCCGACATCGGCGGGCCGAGCGCCGGGTTCATGTTCTCCCTGGGGATCGTCGACAAGCTCGACGGCCAGGCCGGCGGCCGGCTCACCGGCGGGCGGACCATCGCCGGTACGGGGACGATCGACCCTCAGGGCGGGGTCGGCGCCGTCGGCGGGGTCTCGCTGAAGACCCAGGCCGCTGCGCGCGACGGGGCGAGCGTCTTCCTCGTACCGAAGGCGGAGTGCTCCGACGCGCAGGCCGAGCTGCCGAAGGGGATGCGGCTCATCCCGGTCACCACGCTCAGCGAGGCGGTGGACTCGCTCCGGGCGCTGGAGCAGGGGCAGGACGCGAAGGTTCCGAGCTGCTGACCTCCTTCCCCTCCGCCTCCCGCGAGACGCGCTTCCCGGCCGGGGCCGGACGGGCGTCCATGCCGCGCCAGGACGGGAAGACCATCGGGGCGAGGGTGGCCAGGAAGTAGACCCCGCCGAAGGCGACCAGCGCCGTCGTGAGCCCGGCTCCCTCGACCAGCTGCCCCGCGACCAGGCCGCCGAGCGGGGTGGCCAGGAGCACGGCGGCCGTGTTCACCCCGGAGACCCGGCTGCGCAGCTCGTCCGGGACCGTCTCGTACGCCACCGTCGCCAGGATCGGGTTCAGTACCCCCGCCCCGAAGCCGCCCGCCGCGAGGACCACGAGCAGCGGCGCCGTGGTGTCGGTGAGCGCGGCCGCGACGTACGGCGGGGCGCCGCACAGCAGGAAGCCCGCCGCGAAGACGGCGCGCCGCGGGAAGCGGTGCCCCACCGCCCCGTAGAAGAGCGCGCCGAGCAGCGCGCAGCCGCCGAACACGGCGACCAGCAGGCCGAGCGCGGCCGGACCGCCGAGGTGCTCCCGGGTGTGGACCGGCAGGAGCACCGAACTCCAGCCCTGGTTCAGGCCGTTGGTGACCATCACCATGACGAGGATGCCGAGGATCAGCCGGGAGCGCAGGACGAAGGTGTACCCCTCCCGGAGGTCGGCGCGGTAGCCGGAGAGGGAGAACGGTGCCGGGTCGGACAGCGGCGCGGCTTCCGGCACGCCCCGCAGCCCGACGAGGACCAGCAGGGCGGAGAGCCCGAAGGTGACGGCGTCGAGGGTACAGGACGGAGTCGGCGCCGAGGACGGCGACCAGGAGGCCCGCGAGGGCGGCGCCGGTCATCCGGGCGCCCCTGGACACGGCGTCGTAGAGGCTCGCGGCGCGGGTGAGCGGCGTCCCCGCGCGGCGGGCGAGGGTGGGGACGAGGACGGAGCGGGCGGTCTCGCCGGGGGCGTGGAAGAGGCCGGTCACGGCCATCAGCGCGCACAGCATCCAGAACTGGAGCAGTCCCGCCCGGTGCAGGAGCGGGATCGCGGCGAGCGCGAGCGCGCAGACGAGGTCGGAGGCGACGCTGATCCGCCGGCGCCCGATCCGGTCGATGACCGGGCCGCCGACGATCGCGGAGACGACGACGGGGACGGCCGCGCAGAACGCGACCAGGCCCGCCTTGCCAGGGCTGCCCGTGGTGTCGAGCGCGAACCACGGGACGCCGATGAGGGTGAGTGAATTGCCGGTGATGGAGATGGCGTTGGCGACCAGGACGGTGGCCAGGGGCGCGCGGTCCGAGGCCGGGCGGGATGGTCGGACGCGTTCCCCCCGCCCGCTCACGCGGCGACGGTGGCTGCCGGGCGGACCGTGACCGGCCTGACGCCGGGGACGGCGAGGCGAAGCCCCAACTCCACCAGGGTCCAGCCGAGTCGGGTGCGCATCGGGGTGCCTGGGAGGGTGTGCTTGCCGGATTCGGTCGCGGTGTCGTGGAGTTCGGCGGCTCGGAGGTCGTGGAGCAGGAGGTGGACGTCTGCGTGCATGGCTTCGTGATCCCTTCCGGCTGGTGGTGCGCGGGTCGCTGGTGTCAGTTCTCGGACTGCGGGAAGGCGTGCAGATGCACGCGTACGCGACGGGCTTCCGGGTCATCGGCGGCGGGGGAGGTGCGGTAGCTCTCGATGAGTTCGTGGAGCTTGTCGTCGAGTTCGCGCAGTGCGGCGGGCGGGAGGCGCAGAGTGAAGTCGCTCATGTCGGAGGCGCCGAGCCACTTCTCGTCCCACTCGTGGCGGGTGCCGAGATAGGTGTTCAGCTCCTGGGTGTGGATCGTCGCGATCTCGTGCAGGTAGACCGCCACCGCGCCCTGCACCTCGGGGTCCCGGTTCCGGTACAGCGACTCGTCGAACGTCGTGCCCTGCTGGGCGGACTTCCACCAGCGCTCCCGGCCCTTGCCCCGCGTCGGGTCGTCCTCGACGAAGCCGTGGGCGGCGAGCTGGCGCAGGTGGTAGCTGGTCGCTCCGCTGGACTCGCCCAGCCGCTCGGCCAGTTGGGAGGCGGTGGCGGAGCCGTGGGCGCGCAGGCTGCGCAGCAGCTGGATGCGCAGCGGGTGGGCGAGCCCTCGCAGGGAGCGGGGATCGAGCGAACGGACGTCGAGCTTCTCGGGCCGCGGTGCGGGCTCTGGTGTGGGCTGCTGCTGGTCGGGCTGCTTCTTGGGCTCGGGCTCGGGCATGGCATGAGCATAGGCATGCAAAGAAGTGGTTGCAAGGATTTTTTGCAACCACTTCTTTGCAACTCCGCGGGGCGAGCCGAACGGCCTACTCCGCCCCGTCCTCCGCCGCCTGCTCCACCAGCGGGATGATCCGCAGCGGCACCGGGTTCTCCATGACGATCGCCGTCGACGCCCGCACGATCCCCTCGAAGCCGACCACCCGGTCGATCACCCGCTGGAGGTCCGCGTTGGAGCGGGCGACCAGTCGGCAGAGCATGTCGCCGTGGCCGGTCGTCGTGTGCAGTTCGAGCACCTCGGGCACGGTCGCCAGGTGCCCCCGTACGTCCGCACCCTGCCCCTGCTTGATCTCCAGGGTCGCGAACGCCGTCACCGGGTACCCCAGCGCCGCCGGGTCCACCTGGGGGCCGAAACCGCGGATCACCCCGTTCGCCTGGAGGCGGTCCATCCGCGCCTGCACGGTGCCGCGCGCCACCCCGAGCCGGCGTGAGGCCTCCAGGACCCCGATCCTCGGTTCGCGTGCGAGGAGCACGATCAGCCGGCCGTCCAGATGATCGATCGCCACGGCGACCTCCTCATGGTCATCCTGTACAACTCTTCCGTTCATACTGGCCCTACGCTGTGCATATTGCCCAGCCCTCCGACGAACTATTGCGCAGCTTGCCGATCGGCGGGACTCTGCCCCCATGACTGAGACCATCGATCACACGCCCTCCACCGCGCGGCAGGCCGACCCCTTCCCCGTGAAGGGAATGGACGCGGTCGTCTTCGCCGTCGGCAACGCCAAGCAGGCCGCGCACTACTACTCCACCGCCTTCGGCATGAAGCTCGTCGCCTACTCCGGACCGGAGAACGGCAGCCGCGAGACCGCGAGTTACGTCCTGACGAACGGCGCCGCCCGTTTCGTGTTCACCTCCGTCATCAAGGTCTCCACCGACTGGGGCCGCTTCCTCGCCGAGCACGTCGCCGAGCACGGCGACGGCGTCGTCGACCTGGCGATCGAGGTGCCCGACGCCCGCGCCGCGTACGCCTACGCCGTCGAGCACGGCGCCACCGGCATCACCGAGCCGCACGAGGTCAAGGACGAGCACGGCACCGTCGTCCTCGCGGCCATCGCCACGTACGGCAAGACCCGCCACACCCTCGTCGAGCGCTCCGGCTACGACGGCCCCTACCTGCCGGGCTTCGTCGCCGCCGCCCCGATCGTCGAGCCGCCGGCCAAGCGCACCTTCCAGGCCATCGACCACTGCGTCGGCAACGTCGAGCTCGGCAAGATGAACGACTGGGTCGGGTTCTACAACAAGGTCATGGGCTTCACGAACATGAAGGAGTTCGTGGGCGACGACATCGCGACCGAGTACTCGGCCCTGATGTCCAAGGTCGTGGCCGACGGCACCCTCAAGGTGAAGTTCCCGATCAACGAGCCGGCGATCGCGAAGAAGAAGTCGCAGATCGACGAGTACCTGGAGTTCTACGGCGGCGCGGGCGTCCAGCACATCGCCCTGGCCACCAACGACATCGTCGCGACCGTGCGCTCCATGCGCGCCGCGGGCGTCCAGTTCCTCGACACCCCGGACTCGTACTACGACACCCTCGGCGAGTGGGCGGGCGAGACCCGCGTGCCCGTGGAGACCCTGCGCGAGCTGAAGATCCTCGTCGACCGCGACGAGGACGGCTACCTGCTGCAGATCTTCACCAAGCCGGTCCAGGACCGCCCGACCGTCTTCTTCGAGATGATCGAGCGCCACGGCTCCATGGGCTTCGGCAAGGGCAACTTCAAGGCCCTCTTCGAGGCGATCGAGCGCGAGCAGGAGAAGCGCGGCAACCTGTAGTCCCGCGAGGGCCGGCGGGCCGGGGACACCCCGCACCCCGCCGGCCTCGCTCCCACACCCCGGGCCACGGCCCGGGACCGTACGGCGCCGGCACGCCGCGGCGCCCGCGGGGGTGGCGCCGCCGCGTCGCCGGCGCCCCGGACCCGGCCGTGCGCGCCCGGCCCCGCGACCGTGCGCCCCGGTCCTACCCGGGCGACCGTTGCGTCGTCGGTGCCGTGCGGGGCGCGGGTGTCTGCCCGCTCGCCGCCCCGGCGGGAGCGGTGTTCCCCGCGTCCGACGTACCTGACGGCTGCGACGCGCTCGACGTGCCCGAGGCCTCCGACGCGCTCGACGTGCCCGACGGCTTCCCCGGCTTCGCCGGACGGGGCGCCCCTCGTTCCGGCTCCGGCTCCGGCTCCGGCTGAAGTTCCTTGGGCAGGACGTCCGGCGGGTCACCGAGCGCCGTCACCGCCTCGCGGGCCTTCGGGGCGAGCAGCGGCGAGAAGGCCGGGTTGATGCGGAGCGCCTCCGCCAGATGGCGCCGGGCCGGGCCGAACGCCTCCACCGCGCGCTCGATCTCGCCCCGGTGGTACGAGAACAGCGCGCTGCGCAGCCCCTCGTCCGTCGCCCTCTTCGCGTAGTCCAGCGCCTCCTTCGGCTCCCCGGCCCGGAACAGCGCCCACCCCAGCGCATCCGCCACCTGCACCGACCGGTGCCCGCGCGCCCACTCCTCCTTCAGCCGCCGCACCGCCGCCGCCGGGTCGCCGTGGTCCGCCTCGAAGAGGCCGAGGACGGCCTCCGCGCCCACCCACGCCCGCGTCCGCAGCAGCTCGTACTGGCTCCGCGCGTCCCCGTCCATGCCCAGCGACTCGTAGAGCTCGCCCGCCTCCAGGACGTACTCCGGGCGCGGCAGCCGGGCCAGGGCCGCCCGGTAGTCGGCCAGCGCCTCGTCCGTGCGGCCGAGCGCCGCGAGTGCGCGGGCCCGCCCGGCCAGGGAAGGGCCGTGCTCCGGTACGAGCCGCAGTGCCCTCCCGTACTCCTCCACGGCCTCCGCGGGCTCACCCCGCTCCCACGCCAGATCCCCGAGCCGCGCCAACGCCGCGGCCTTGTCGGTGCCCGACTCGGCCTGCGCGACCGCGTCGTTCGCCGCCGCGGCGGCGTCCTCGCGCCAGCCCCGGTTGCGGTACATCTGGGCCGTCCGCGCGCTCACGGCCGCGCCCGAGTGCAGCTCCTCCAGGGCCGTGAGCGCCTGCTGCGCGGCCTTGTAGTCGCCGAGCCCGTTGTACGCGTCGATCAGCACCGGGTACGCCGACCAGCGCTTCGGGTCCTCCTTGCGGACAGCCTCGCCCCAGGTCCTGGCCGTCCGCCAGTCGCCCCGCGCGTTCGCCAGGGCACCGAGCCCCAGCTGCGCGTCGAGGTTGCCGCGCGCGGCGGGCCGTACCTCCAGCGAGCGCTTCAGGGCGCGCTCGGCGCGCGGGAAGTCGGCGGAGTCGGCGCGCCGCGCGCCCCGCTCCGTGTACGCCGTCCCAAGGACGGCCCATGACGCCTCGTCCGCGGGATGGTCCTGCAGCCACTTCTCCCGGTCGCCGATCAGCGCGGCCAGGTCGGGCAGCGAGGCCTGCGCCCCCGCGTTCGCCGCGAGCACCGCGCGGTCGGCGGGGCCGGGCGGGCGCTGCGGACCGCCGCCGAACAGGCCGGGCGCCAGATCGGGGGCGTAGAGCAGCGCCGTCGCCGCGAGCACCGCGCCCACCCCGGCGGCCAGGACCGACCGGGACACGTTCTCCGTCTTCATGCCGCTCACTGTGCGCCGTCGCCGTGCCTGTACGAAGAGCACACAAGGTCCACGGCGGCGGGTTCACACCGATGGCCCCGAGTGCCAGGCTGGACGCATGGACGATCTTCTGACGCGGCTCCACGCGGACCTGCGTGCGGGCCTGCCCGCCGAGGCGCTGATCACCGACCCGGACGTCACCGCCTCCTACGCGAACGACATGGCGAGCTTCTGCGCGGCGGGCGACCCCGCCGTCGTGGTGCTCCCACGCACCGTCGAGCAGGTCCAGCACGTGATGCGCACGGCGACCGCGCTGCGCGTCCCGGTCGTCCCGCAGGGCGCGCGCACCGGCCTGTCCGGCGCCGCGAACGCCTCCGACGGCTGCATCGTGCTCTCCCTGGTCAAGATGGACCGGATCCTGGAGATCAACCCGGTCGACCGGATCGCCGTCGTCGAACCGGGCGTCGTCAACGCCGTCCTGTCCCGGGCCGTCGACGAACACGGCCTGTACTATCCGCCGGACCCGTCCAGTTGGGAGATGTGCACGATCGGCGGCAACATCGGCACCGCGTCCGGCGGGCTGTGCTGTGTGAAGTACGGGGTGACGGCGGAGTACGTCCTCGGTCTCGACGTGGTCCTCGCCGACGGGCGGCTGCTCTCCACCGGCCGGCGCACCGCCAAGGGCGTCGCCGGATATGACCTGACCCGGCTCTTCGTCGGTTCCGAGGGCAGCCTCGGCATCGTTGTCGGGGCGACCCTCGCGCTCCGTCCGCGACCGCCGCGCCAGCTCGCGCTCGCCGCCGAGTTCCCCTCTTCGGCGGCCGCCTGCGAGGCCGTCTGCGCGATCATGGAGCGCGGCCATACGCCGTCGCTGCTGGAACTGATGGACGGCACCACCATCCGTGCCGTCAACAAGCTGGCGAACATGGGGCTGCCCGACACCACCGAGGCGCTGCTCCTGTGCGCCTTCGACACCCCGGACCCCGCTGCCGATCTGGCCGCCGTCGGGGAGCTGTGTGCGGCGGCCGGAGCCACCCAGGTCGTACCGGCGGAGGACGTCGCCGAGTCCGAACTGCTCCTCCAGGCCCGCCGTCTTTCGCTCACCGCCCTTGAGACGGTCAAGTCCGCGACGATGATCGACGACGTGTGCGTACCGCGCACGAATCTGGCTGCGATGCTCGACGGCACGGCCGCCATCGCCGCCAAGTACGACCTGACCATCGGCGTCTGCGCGCACGCGGGCGACGGCAACACCCACCCCGTCGTCTGCTTCGACCACGCCGACGAGGACGAGTCGCGGCGGGCGCGGGAGTCCTTCGACGAGATCATGGCGCTCGGCCTGGAGCTGGGCGGCACGATCACCGGCGAGCACGGTGTGGGGGTGCTGAAGAAGGAGTGGCTGGCACGGGAGTTGGGGCCGGTCGGGGTGGAGCTGCAGCGGGGCATCAAGCAGACCTTCGACCCGCTCGGAATCCTGAACCCCGGAAAGCTCTTCTGACCGTCTCGCGTCTCCTGACCCTCTCGCCTCTTCCGACTCTTTCGCCTCTTCCGACCCTCTCTCCTCTTCCGACCCTCTCGCCTCCCCGCTCACGCCTCGCCGTCCTGGGACTCGTCCGACGGCCACGGGTCCCTCAGCCAGAGGTCGTCGGCGACCGAGGTCGTGGCGAGCAGGTCGGCCAGTCCTTCGTCGATGCCGAGCTGCTCGGACTCGGTGCCCGGCGGGACGGCGCGCAGGGTCCGCTCCAGCCAGGCGGACACCTGCGCCGAGGGCGCCTCCAGGAGCGCGTCGCCGTCGGGGGAGGAGAGCGCCATCAGGACGACGTTGCGGCCGTCGACCTTCGTGGGCCAGATCCGGACGTCCCCGTGCCCGCAGGGCCGGAAGACGCCCTCCACGAGCAGCTCGCGGGCGAAGGTCCAGTTGACCGGGTACTCCGAGCCGATGTGGAAGGTGATGTGGACGGCGTACGGGTCGTCCGTGCGGTAGACGAGACGGGCCGGGACGGGGATGGAGCGCTCGGGGGAGAGCACCAGCTTCAGCTCCAGCTCGCGCTCGACGACGGTGTTCTCGGTGTTCTGCATGGCGGCACGTCCTCTCGGGTGTGGGGCCCCGGGTGGGCCTTCACAGGGAGAGAGCGGGGTGGATGCGGGTCATTACGCGACTTCGGGAAAGTTTTTCGCGGAGATTTTCCGGGGGCGCGAAGGGAGCCGCGAGACGAGCCCGCGAGACGGGCGGATCGACGGCCTGAACGTGACGGTGAGTCGCGGGTTCTGTGGGTATGTCGCTCGAAGGCGGGTTTCTCGCCTCCTCCGTCTTCTTGCGGCGCCGTTCTTCGTTACTGTCCTCCTTGGGCCCGCGGGCCCCTGAGTCGTAGAAGCGTCGTCACGGAACGGAGTCGGGGCAGTGGCTACTCCTCCTGGAGCCGGCGGGGAGGTCCCGCACGCCGGGTACTACCCGGACCCCTCCATTCCCGGATACATCCGGTACTGGAACGGGGGCGCCTGGGTACCCGGGACGAGCCGGCCCGCTCCCAAGGACGGCGAACTCGCGCCGTCCGCCCCGGTCGCGGCCACCCCGCCGGCGCCCGCGCCGGTCCCGAGCCCGTCACCCGCGCCCGTGGTGCCCGCGGTGGAGGAGACAGGACCTCACTTCTTCGACGAGGAGCCCGTCGCGTCCACCGTCGAGCCCGAGCCGGCCTCCGCGTGGCAGGCTGACGCCTCCCGGCAGACCGGCTTCGGCGGCGACCGCGACCAGAAGGTCTCCTGGGGCGCGCCCGAGCCGTCGACGCCGGCCGCCGCGTCCCCTGCGGGGTCCGGCCCTGCGTCCGGCCCCTCCGCAGGCCCTTCGGCCGGTCACGTGTCCGGCGCGCGGGACCCCCGTGTGTCGGCGAACCCCGGGCCGCAGGCCCGGCTCGGCGGGATGCCGGTGACCCCGGCGGCGCAGTCCGCCGACCCGACGGGCGGCGCGCTCCCCGGCGTACGTCGGCCAAACGCGCCGGTCTCCGACGGCACGATGACCATCCGCGCGCAGGGCGCCGCGTCGGCCGCGCAGGCCGCCCCGCCCGCGCAGGGCCCCCAGGCCGCTCCCAGCTCCCCGGGCGCGCAGGCCCCGCTCTCGCACATCCCGGCACCCGCACCGGCACCCGCACCGGCACCCGCCCCGGCGCCCGCAACGGCCCCGGCGCCCGCCCCGGCCACCCCCGCGACCCCTGCCGCTTCCGCCACTCCGGCCGCTCCCGCTCCCGCCCCCGTGGTCACCGGGGCAGGCGGTGGGGCCGCTTCCTGGCCGCAGCAGGTGCAGCAGCTCGCCCAGTCGGCGCCCACCCCCGCCCCGGCCGCCTCCGGTGCAGGCGAGCCGCCCGTCGTGCCCTGGAAGCCGCCCGTCGAGGACCCGTTCCTGCAGGCGGCCCGGGCCCAGGCGGCCGCGCGGCCCGCCGGGCTCGGCAAGCGGCTGGTCGCCCGGTTCGTCGACACCCTCGTGCTCGGCGCGCTCGCGGGCGCGGCGGCGTTCCCCTTCGTCACGACCGCGCTCGACCACATCGACGCCAAGATCGAGGCGGCGAAGCAGTCCGGTGTCACCGTCCAGGTCTGGCTCCTGGACGGCACCACCTCCCTCAACTTCGGGATCGCGCTCGCCGCCCTCCTCGTCCTCGGCGTCCTGTACGAAGTGCTGCCCACCGCCAAGTGGGGCCGTACGCTCGGCAAGAAGCTCTGCGGTCTCCAGGTGCGGGACATCGAGGCGCACGAGCCGCCGACCTTCGGTGCGGCCCTGCGCCGCTGGCTCGTCTACAGCGTCCTCGGGCTGCTGGTGCTCGGGGTCCTGAACGTCCTCTGGTGCCTCTTCGACCGTCCGTGGCGGCAGTGCTGGCACGACAAGGCGGCCCACACCTTCGTGGCAGGCTGACAAGGAGTCAGCCAGGAGGGGCCGCCGTCCCTCGAACGGGCTGCGATTCCTTGCGGGCACCGCCCGCCCGGGATGCACTGCCCACATGAGCAACGATCAGCCGACGCCCGGCGAGCGGCCCGAGGACGACCCGTTCCTCAAGAGGCCGCAGGAGCCGCAGCAGCCCACGCCGCCGCCGTCGGCGGGGTCCCCGTACGGGAGCGAGCCCCCTCCGCCCGAGGGGCCGCCCCCGGGTGGCCCGCCCCCCGGCGGCCCGCCGCCCGGGCCCCCGCCCGGGTCGCCGTACGACAACGCTCCGCCGCCGCCCCCGCCGTACGGCTCCCAGCCCTACGGCGGCGGTGGCGGCTACGGCGGTGCGGATCCGCTCGCCGGAATGCCCCCGCTCGCCGACTCCGGCAAGCGGATCTTCGCGAGGATCATCGACTGGCTGCTGGTCACCATTCCGCTCGCCATCATCGGCATCCCGTTCGACGTGTACGACCGGGCGACCGACAACACCGACGACTTCGGCGACGCGATCAGCGCGACCAGCACGGGCAGCGGACTCGTCTTCCAGCTCATCTCGATCGTGGCGTACGTCGCCTACGACACCGTGATGACGGCCAAGAAGGGCCAGACGTTCGGCAAGAAGTGGCTGAAGCTGCGGGTCGCGATGCTCAACGACGGCTCCACGCCGCCGACGAACGCCTCGCTGATCCGGGCCATCGTGCTGTGGGTGCCGGCCCTGGTCTGCTGCGCCTGCCTGTGGCCGCTGCTCCTGCTCATCCTGATCCTGGTCGACAAGCCCTACAAGCAGGGCCTGCACGACAAGGCGGCGAAGACCGTGGTGGTGTCCGTGCCGCAGTAGGGGAGGAGCGCGCCGGCGACGGCGCTACGAGCTGGAACCGATCCGGGTATCGGCCCCCGCACCCACGCGGACGGCCGGTACCCGGATCTCGTCCGTCCTGGGGGGCGCGGCCGGCACCGGCGACGCGGGGGTCCCGCGGTGCTTCGTGGCCGGCAGCGTGATCGCGACGAGTACGCCGAGCAGCAGCCCGGCGGTGCTGATCGCGACGATGCCGAGCGCGGTCGTGGTGCTGGACAGCAACAGCAGGGCGACGGTCGAGAAGACGACGGTGGCCGAACCGTAGGCGAGCTGTGCGGCGTTCGGACGCGGCATGACGGGTACCGTCCCTCGATCCATCGGCTGGTCGGCGGCAGTCGCTCCCCCTGGCTGGGGCCGGGGGGACCCCCACCCGAGCGACTCTACGTCGTTGGATGCCCGGGCGAAACAGGTAGTAAGCGTGACCTAACCCACGGTGCGGGTGCACGGGGGGCGCATGGAGTCACCGATTCCCCGAATGACCCCTTCTGGTGCGCCCGATGACCGTCCGGATAACGGAAACCGACTTCTGCATAGTGCAGTTGGCCTGTTCAAGTCAAGGACTGTCTTTTCGCGAGCAACTCCGGTCGAATGTCGTCACTTGTGACGCGCGTACCCGCCTGCGGACACCCCACCTCAGGTCCGCGGTCGCGGGCGCCGGAGGGGACAAACATCAAGTGACCAGCAGACGACGGGCGATCAGAGCGTCCGCAGTCGTCGTGGCGCTCGCGGCCACCGCCGCCACCGCCTCGACCTTCACCACCTCGTGGGCCGACGACAAGGGGCCGGGCGCACCCGCCTCCATCGAGCGTCACGACCCGGCGCAGGGCGCCGGCGTGGACAAGACCGCGGTCGACCACGACCTCGAAGGTCCGTACAGCAAGCAGCAGGAGCAGCAGCGCAAGGCCGCGCTCGAGCAGGTCCTGAGCGGCGAGACCAAGGTCGAGCGCCGCGGGGGCTCCCAGGTCGTCAAGCTCGACAGCAAGAAGTACGTCGAGCTGGGCCGGGAGAAGACCGACAAGATCTTCACGATCCTCGTCGAGTTCGGCGACAAGGTCGACAGCACCACGCTGGTCGACCGCGCGGACGACGACACCACCGAGCCCAAGCCGAAGTTCGGCGGCACGCCCGGCCCGCTGCACAACCAGATAGCCGAGCCGGACCGTGCGAAGGACAACTCCACGGCCTGGCAGAAGGACTACAACCAGCAGCACTTCCAGGACCTGTACTTCGGCACCGGCAAGGACAAGAAGACCGGCCAGCCGAAGCAGTCCCTGAAGACCTACTACGAGAAGACCTCCTCGGGCCGCTACTCGGTCGAGGGCGGGGTCTCGGACTGGGTCAAGGTCGAGTACAACGAGGCCCGTTACGGCTCGAACTACTGCGGCAACAGCAACTGCGCCAACGTCTGGGACGCCGTCCGCGACGGTGTCGCCGCGTGGACCGCCGACCAGAAGGCCAAGGGCCGTACCGACGCCCAGATCAAGGCCGACATGGCCCAGTACGACCAGTGGGACCGGTACGACTTCGACGGCGACGGCAACTTCAACGAGGCCGACGGCTACATCGACCACTTCCAGATCGTCCACGCGGGCGAGGACGAGTCGGCGGGCGGCGGCGTCCAGGGCGGCGACGCCCTGTGGGCCCACCGCTGGTACGCGTACGGCACCGACGCCGGCAAGACCGGCCCGGCGAACAACAAGTCCGGCGGCACGCAGATCGGCTCGACCGGCATCTGGGTCGGCGACTACACGATGCAGCCGGAGAACGGCGGCCTCGGCGTCTTCGCCCACGAGTACGGCCACGACCTCGGTCTGCCGGACCTGTACGACACCTCCGGCAAGCCCGGCGCCGAGAACTCGACCGGCTTCTGGTCCCTGATGTCCTCCGGCTCCTGGCTCGGCCGGGGCAAGGAGTCCATCGGCGACCTGCCCGGCGACATGACCGCCTGGGACAAGCTGCAGCTCGGCTGGCTCAACTACACGAAGGTGAGCAACGAGCAGCGCGGTACGAAGTCCACCCACAAGCTGGGCGTGGCCGAGTACAACACCAAGAACCCGCAGGCGCTCGTCGTCGAGCTGCCGAAGAAGCAGGTCACCACCGAGGTCGTCGCGCCCGCCGAGGGTGCCACGCAGTGGTGGAGCGGGATGGGTGACGACCTCAAGAACACCCTGACCCGCTCGGTCGACCTGACCGGCAAGTCGAAGGCCACCCTTGAGCTCAAGGGCTGGTACGACATCGAGCTGGACTACGACTACCTCTACACCGAGGTGTCGACGGACGGCGGCGCCAACTGGACCGCCCTGGACGGCACGGTGGACGGCAAGCCGCTGCCGCGCGACGCGAGCGGCGCCCCGGCGCTGACCGACGTCTCCGGCGCGTACAAGCCGCTCGTCTTCCCGCTGGACGCCTACGCCGGCAAGAAGTTCGACCTCCGCTTCCGCTACCAGACGGACGGCGGCGCGGGCGGCAAGGGCTTCGCGGCCGACGCCATCACGCTGACCGCCGACGGCGCCCCGGTCTTCACGGACACCGTCGAGGGCGGCGACAACGGCTGGACGGCCAAGGGCTTCTCGCGCATCGGCAAGGGCTTCACGAAGGAGTACGAGCAGTACTACCTCGCGGAGAACCGCCAGTACGTGTCGTACGACGCGACCCTCAAGGTCGGCCCGTACAACTTCGGTTTCACGGGTGACAAGGCCAGCTGGGTCGAGCACTACCCGTACCAGAACGGTCTGCTGATCTGGCTGTGGGACACCTCGCAGAAGGACAACAACACGGCCGTCCACCCGGGCCAGGGCCTCGTCCTTCCGGTCGACGCGCACCCGACGCCGCTGAAGTGGTCGAACGGCACCCTGATGCGCAACCGCATCCAGTCGCACGACGCGCCCTTCGGCACCTACCGCACCGACGGCTTCACGCTGCACAGCGCGGACGCCCCGGCGTGGATCAAGCCGCAGGCGGGCAACCCGGTCTTCGACGACCGGAAGGGTACGTACTGGTACCAGGAGACCGAGCGGGCCGGTGTCAAGGTAACTGACACCAACACCAAGATCGCGGTCGTCAAGGAGCCGAAGAACGGCGAGACGATCACCGTCCAGGTGGGTCCGTCCACGAAGTAATCAGTAAAACCGCAGGTCAAAGCATGATCGGCCGTCGCCCTCTAGCGGGCGGCGGCCGATCGTGTTTGAGTGCCCCTGACCGAGTTCTTATTGACAGCAAACGCACAGGGGGAGTGGTTCCGGCATGCCCGGTGGAGGTTTCTGCAAGTTGCCAGGTGGCAGTGTGGTCGTCGCGATAGGGCTCCCGAGCCCGGCCGGAGACGGGGCCACGGTCCGCTTCCTGGTCCACGCCGCCAACCGTGCCCGCGCCCTGACCCGGCTGCGGAACCTGGGCCTGCGCGCGGTCTACCTCCGGGGCAACGCGGAGCCCCCGACCCCCGACGAGATCACCGCCGTCCTGCACCACCCGGACGGGCTCCTGTGGCGCTCCGCGACGGGCGCCACGGGCACGACCACCCAGGAGCTGTGGCACTCCATACGGAGCCTGCCCACGGCCTCCTAGGGCCGTCCCGGAGGGAGGGCCGGGCGTAGGTCAGACCACGGGCTTGCCCGTGAGCTCCACCCCGGCCCCACGCAGCTCCTCCAGGGCCCGCTCGGTCGTCTCCTTGGCCACGCCCGCCGTGAGGTCGAGGAGGACCTGCGTACGGAACCCCTCCCGGGCCGCGTCCAGCGCCGTCGCCCGGACGCAGTGGTCCGTCGCGATGCCGACGACGTCGACCTCGGCCACGTCGTGCGCCCGCAGCCACTCGGCCAGGGTCGCGCCGTTCTCGTCGCGCCCCTCGAAGCCGCTGTACGCCGCCTCGTACGCCCCCTTGTCGAACACCGCGTCGATCGCGCCGGAGGCGACCGCGGGGGCGAAGTTCGGGTGGAAGCCGACGCCCTCGGTCCCGGCCACGCAGTGCACCGGCCAGGACGTCACGTAGTTCGGCGTCTCGGAGAAGTGGTCGCCCGGGTCGACATGGTGGTCACGGGTGGCCACGACGTGCCGGTACGCGGCGCCCGCCGCCTCCCCGACCAGGTCGGTGATGGCGGCGGCGACATCCGCACCCCCCGTCACCGCGAGGCTGCCGCCCTCGCAGAAGTCGTTCTGAACGTCCACGACGATCAATGCGCGGTGCATGGCGGGTGTCCTTCGGTGGGCCGGCGACGGGTTTCGGGCGGGTGTCGGGCGGGGGAATGGCTTCGAGCCTAGAGACTTCCCCCGCCCTTCGGGAGGGGGCCTCGCAGGGTGTTACACGTACTCCGTGGGCAGCACCGGCTCGCCCCGCGACAGCTGGGTCGCCGACAGCGGCAGCCCCGCGCGCGCCGCGATGTGCCGCGCCCTGGCCGCCTCCAGCGGCTCCCTGGCCACCACGTCGCCGCCCTTCACCAGCTCCACCAGCAGCTGCCGGTCGGCGAGCTCCGGCGGCACCGGGCCCGTACCGACGACCTCGGCCTCCGCGACGCCGTCGGCGTCCGCCCGGCGGGCCGCCCACTTGCGGCCGCCGACCGAGGCCTTGCCGCCCAGCGACTTCTTCGCCACCGCCGTCAGCGGCGCCTTGAGGTCGGCCGACTGGGCGCGGGCCACCAGCTTGTAGACCATCGAGCAGGTCGGGTGCCCGCTGCCGGTGACCAGCTGGGTGCCCACCCCGTACGCGTCGACCGGCGCCGCGGCCAGCGAGGCGATGGCGTACTCGTCCAGGTCCGAGGTGACCACGATCTTGGTGGTCGTCGCGCCCAGCTCGTCCAGCTGCGCCCGCACCCGGTGCGCGACGAGCAGCAGGTCACCGGAGTCGATGCGCACGGCGCCAAGCTCGGGGCCGGCCACCTCGACGGCGGTACGGACGGCCTCGGCCACGTCGTAGGTGTCGACGAGCAGCGTCGTACCGCGGCCGAGGGTCTCGACCTGGGCCCGGAACGCGTCCCGCTCGCTGTCGTGCAGCAGGGTGAAGGCGTGCGCGGAGGTGCCGACCGTCGGGATGCCGTAGCGGAAGCCGGCGGCCAGGTCCGAGGTGGAGTCGAAGCCGCCCACGTAGGCGGCGCGGGCGGAGGCGACGGCGGCCAGCTCGTGGGTGCGCCGGGCGCCCATCTCGATGAGCCGCCGCCCGCCGGCCGCCCCCGACATCCGGGAGGCCGCGGCCGCGATGGCCGAGTCGTGGTTGAGGATCGACAGGATCACGGTCTCCAGGAGCACGCACTCCGCGAAGGAGCCCTCGACCCGCAGGATCGGGGAGCCGGGGAAGTACACCTCGCCCTCGGGGTAGCCCCAGATGTCACCCGAGAAGCGGTAGCCGGCCAGCCAGCGGAGCGTCGGCTCGTCCACGATGGACTGCTCGCGCAGGAAGCCGAGGACGTCCGCGTCGAAGCGGAAGTTCTCGACCGCGTCGAGGACCCGTCCGACGCCCGCCACCACGCCGTAGCGCCGGCCCTCGGGCAGGCGGCGGGTGAAGACCTCGAAGACGGAGCGCCGGTCGGCGGTGCCGGCCCTGAGGGCCGCCTGGAGCATCGTCAGCTCGTACTGGTCGGTGAAGAGCGCGGTCGACGGCACGTCCACCGGCAGCCCAAGGTCCGCAGCGTTCATGTCAGCGATGCTACCGCAGAAATCGTCAGTTTGACGATTTCTAGCCTGCGCCGCCTCCGTGCCGCCTCCGTGCCGCCTCCGTTCGAGCGTCGCCGGGGCTGACCCGTTTGTGCGACCCCCCTCCCGAGGTGGCAGCATGGGTTCAGTGAGCGTCGCGCCAATTGAGATCGAACGCACGGAATCGGCGGAGGAGACCTTCGCCGTCGTCGAGCCGGACGTGCCGTGGGTGACCCTGGTCCACAACGACCCGGTCAATCTGATGAGCTATGTCACCTACGTCTTCCAGGCGTACTTCGGCTACTCCAAGGACAAGGCGCACAAGCTGATGCTCGACGTGCACAACAAGGGCCGCGCGGTGGTCTCCAGCGGTACCCGCGAGGAGATGGAGCGGGACGTGCAGGCGATGCACGGCTACGGCCTGTGGGCGACCCTCACCCAGGACCGCGGCTGATGGCGGGCCACTTCGAGGTCCTGCCGGGCGGCGGCGCCGCCGTCGCGCTCGACGAGGTCGAGGTCTCCATCCTGCGCTCCCTCGCCGTCCAGCTCATGGAGCTGATCGGCCCGGGCGACGAGCCCGTCGAGGGCGAGGACCCGCTGGCCGCGCTCTTCACCGAGGGGCCGAGCGAGGCCCCGAGCGACCCCGCGCTCAAGCGGCTCTTCCCCGACGCGTACGCGGACGAGAGCGAGGAGCTGCGCTCGGCGTCGTCCGAGTTCCGCCGCTACACCGAGAACGACCTGCGCGCCCGCAAGCGGCAGGACGCGCTCGCGGTGATCCGCAGCCTCGACGCGCTCAGCTCCGCCGCCGGCGAGGGCGAGGCGGTCCTCAAGCTCACCCCCGACGAGTCCCGGGCCTGGCTCGGCGCCCTCAACGATCTGCGGCTGACGATCGGGACGCGCCTGGAGGTCACCGACGAGGACGAGAGCGGGGAGCTGTACCGCCTGCCCGACTCCGATCCGCGCAAGCCGATGGTGATGGCGTATCTCTGGCTGGGCGCGCTCCAGGAGTCACTCGTCGAGACCCTGATGTCCGGCGCGTGAGATCGCGGCGCCCGATACCGATCGGTAGGGCGCCGTTCGCTCAGCGGACACTCAAATCCGGATAACGAATACGTCACCAAAGTGTTCTTACTGGTCCTGTTGAGTGGCTTTTGACCCCTTTTTCCTGTGGCCTGCGCCACAACGCCCCTCCTCGATCACTGTTTCCCCCGTGATAAATCTTCACGACCACTCGGGGACGCCACCCATGTTCCCGAGGGCGCTTGGCCGGCTGACCGCCGGTAGCACTCCAGCCATATCCGGGGGGATCAGCGTGGAGAAAGGCGCATCAACATGACCTCAGTGCAGGTCGACAAGCAGCACGACGGCAATGAGGCCGCGGACTCCGCCGACGGCGAGGGTTACCACCGGGCACTCGGCGCCCGCCAGATCCAGATGATCGCGATCGGCGGCGCCATCGGCACGGGCCTCTTCCTCGGAGCGGGCAAGGGCATCTCCAAGGCGGGACCCAGTCTGATCCTGGCGTACGCCATCGCGGGCCTCGTCATCTTCTTCATCATGCGGGCGCTCGGCGAGCTCCTCATGTACCGGCCCGTGTCCGGCTCCTTCTCGGAGTACGCACGCGAGTTCATCGGCCCGTTCTGGGGCTTCGTCACCGGCTGGACGTACTGGCTCTTCTGGGTCGTGACCGGCATCACCGAAGTCACCGCGGCCTCCGCGTACATGCAGTACTGGACCAAGAACGCGGACGGCTGGCTCAATCAGCCGCAGTGGGTCTTCGCCCTGATCTTCACGGTCGTCCTGTTCCTCGCGAACCTGATCTCGGTCAAGCTCTTCGGCGAGCTCGAGTTCTGGTTCTCGATGGTCAAGGTCACCGCGATCGTCGGCATGATCCTGATCTGCGCCGGTGTCCTCACCGTCGGCTTCTCCGACGCCGGTGACACCGCCTCGATCACCCTGCTCTGGTCCGAGGGCGGCTTCTTCCCCAAGGGCATCGGCTCCACCCTGATGACCCTGCAGATGGTCATGTTCGCCTTCCTCGCGGTCGAGCTGGTCGGCGTGACGGCCGGCGAGTCCAAGGACCCGAAGACCGTCCTGCCCAAGGCGATCAACACCGTGCCGTGGCGCATCGCCGTCTTCTACGTCGGCGCGCTGATCATGATCCTGTCGGTCGTCCCGTGGACCCACTTCCAGCCGGGCGTCTCCCCGTTCGTCGCGGCCTTCGAGAAGATGGGCCTCGGCATCGGCGCCGCGATCGTCAACTTCGTCGTGCTGACCGCCGCGCTCTCCTCCTGCAACTCGGGCATGTACTCCACCGGCCGCATGCTGCGCGACCTCGCGCTCAACGGCCAGGGCCCGAAGTTCTTCACCAAGCTCACCAAGAACGGCCTGCCGCTGGTCGGCACGTCCTTCTCGGCCGGGCTGATGATGGTCGGCGTCTGGATCAACTACCAGTGGCCCGGCGACGCCTTCAACTACGTCGTCTCCTTCGCCACCATCTCCGGCATGTGGGCCTGGATCATGATCCTGGTCTGCCAGGTCCGCTTCCGCCTCAAGGCCGACCGGGGCGAGCTGCCCCAGTCCTCCTTCAAGGCCCCGGGCGGCATCTGGCTCAGCCTCTTCTCGCTCGCCTTCATCGGCATGGTCATCGTGATGATGGGCATCGACAAGGACGCGCGGATCTCGCTGTACTGCGCCCCGCTGTGGGGCCTGATCCTGGGTGTCGCGTACCTGGTCCTCAAGGCGCGCAACCCGCAGGGCGCGGCCTTCGTGAAGCGCTCGTAACGCCTGCCTGTCCAGCATCCGGGCCGCTCCGTACCACTCCTCGGTACGGGGCGGCCCACCCGTCGCCCACCACCACCCTGCCTGACGCGCTCCGCGCGGCCCCTCTTGATCCGATGCTTATCCTGTCGCCATGCTGACCATCACCCGGGCCCTGTACGACCAGATCGTGGAACACTCCCGCGCGGACCACCCCGACGAGGCCTGCGGCGTGGTCGCGGGTCCCGCCGGCAGCGGCCGCCCCGAGCGGTTCATCCCGATGCTGAACGCGGCGCGCTCACCCACGTTCTACGAGTTCGACTCGGCCGATCTGCTGAAGCTCTACCGCGAGATGGACGACCGGGACGAGGAGCCCGTGATCGTCTACCACTCGCACACCGCCACCGAGGCGTACCCCTCGCGCACCGACATCACCTACGCGAACGAGCCGGGCGCCCACTACGTCCTGGTCTCCACCGCCGACGTCGACGGCGCCGGCCCCTTCCAGTTCCGCTCCTACACGATCGTCGAGGGCGTGGTGACCGAGGAGGAGGTCAAGGTCGTCGAGGCGTACGACGCCTGAGAGACTGACCCGACACCAGGGCGGCAGGACCCAGGAAGCCGGTGCGAATCCGGCACGGTCCCGCCACTGTGACCAGCGACTTCGGACGCTGGGAGCCAGGAACTGACCTGCCGCCTCTCACCACCGACTGGGGACGTGGAAATCCCCGGAGGAGGCTCGTTCCGTGCTGACCAGGCACCGCCGTACCCTGCTGCCCGCCGCAGCCCTCGTCCCGCTGCTCGCCGCCTGCGCGGCCCCCGCCGAACAGGCCGCCCCCTCGGGGAAGTCCGCCGCGGGATTCCCGTACACCGTCACCAACTGCGGTGTGAAGACGACGTTCCAGGCGCCGCCGAAGCGGGCCGTGACCATGAACCAGCACGTCACCGAGGTCATGCTCGCGCTCGGTCTGGAGAAGTCCCTGGTCGGCACCGCCTACCTCGACGACCGGATCCTGCCCGCGTACAAGAAGGCCTACGACGCGGTGCCGGTGCTCGCCAAGGAGTACCCCTCCAAGGAGGCCCTGCTCGCCGCCAACCCCGACTTCGTGTACGGGGGTTACGCCAGCGCCTTCGACGCCAAGGCCGGCCGCGGCCGGGACGACCTGAAGAAGTCGGGCATCGAGAGCCGCCTCAACATGGAGTACTGCCCCTCCGGCGCCTCCTCCCTCGCCGACCTCTACCGGGAGGTCGACGAGGTCGCCCGCACCTTCGGCGTCCCCGAGCGCGGCACGGACTGGACCGCCGAGGCGAAGAAGACCGTCGCGGCGACCGAGAAGCGGCTCAAGGGCGTCGCCCCGGTCTCCGTCTTCGTCTACGACAGCGGCGACAAGACCGCGTTCACCGCCGGCGGCAAGGGCATCGGCAACGAGCTGATCACCCGGGCCGGCGGCCGCAACGTCTTCGCCGACCTGGACAAGACCTTCGGCGACGCGACCTGGGAGCAGGTCGTCGCCCGCAAGCCCGACGTGATCGTCATCTACGACTACGGCTCCACGACCGTCGAGCAGAAGAAGAAGCGCCTCCTGGACGACCCGGCCCTCAAGGACGTCCCGGCGATCAAGAACAAGCGCTTCGCCGTCATGCCCCTCTCGGACGCGGTCCTGGGCGTCCGCGTCCCGGCCGCCGTCGACAAGCTCTCCGCCCAGCTGCACCCGAACCGGTGACGGCGGTGACGGGACCGGCGGCGGCCACCGAGGCCGCCGCCGCCCGGCGCCGGCGCCGGGGCCGCCTGCCGTACGGGCTCGTCGTCGCAGGCCTCCTCGCGGCCCTCGCGGCCGCCGTCGTCGCCGGGGTCGCCCTCGGCTCCGTACGGATACCCGTGGGCCAGGTCGTCGAGATCCTCACCGGCCGCGCCGCCCCCTCCCCGTACCGCACGATCGTGCTCGACGTCCGGCTCCCGCGCGTGCTGCTCGGCGCGGTCGTCGGCGCCGGACTCGCCGTCGTCGGCGCCGTCCTGCAGGCCCTGGTCCGCAACCGGCTCGCCGACCCCTTCCTGCTCGGGATCTCCTCCGGGGCGTCCAGCGGGGCCGTCCTCGTCCTGGTCCTCGGCATCGGCGGCGGGGTCACCACCACCGTCGCCATGCCCGCAGGGGCCTTCGCGGGCGCCCTGCTCGCCCTGGTCCTCGTCTACGCCCTGGCCCGGCGCGGCTCCACGATGACCGGCGCCCGGCTCGTCCTCGCGGGCGTCGCCGTCTCCTACATCCTGTCGGCGCTGAGCACCCTGTTCCTCGTCCTGTCCCGGCGGCCCGAGCACTTCCAGGAAGCCATGTTCTGGTCCCTCGGCGGCCTCGGCAGCGCCCGCTGGGACACCCTCGCGCTTCCCTCGGTCGTCGTCGCCCTCGGCACCGCGGTCCTGGTCGCCCTCGCCCGCCCGCTCGACCTGCTCCTCGTCGGCGAGGAGGGCGCCACCGTCCTCGGCCTGGACACCGCCCGCTTCCGGGCCGCCGTCTTCGTCCTCGCCTCGCTCGTCACCGCCGTCATGGTCTCCGTCAGCGGCGCCGTCGGCTTCGTCGGCCTGATGGCCCCGCACGCCGCCCGGATGGCCGTCGGCGCACCGCACCGCCGCCTGCTTCCGGTCGCCGCGCTCGGCGGCGCGCTCGCCCTGATCCTCGCGGACCTCGCCGCCCGGACCGTCGCCGCGCCGCAGGACATCCCGGTCGGCGTCCTCACCGCCCTCATCGGCGGCCCCCTCTTCCTCTGGCTCATGCGCCACCGCGCGGAAGGGAGCCCGGTGTGACCTCCCGGCCCGCCCCCACGGAACTGGTCCTCAAGGGAGTCTCGTACGACACCCGGCTGCACGACGCCGACCTCACCGCCCGCCCCGGCGAGACCATCGGGCTCGTCGGCCCCAACGGCAGCGGCAAGTCCACCCTCCTGCGCTGCGTCTACGGCACCCTCACCCCCACCGCCGGCCGCGTCCTGCTCGACGGCGACGACCTGTCCGCCCTCGGACCCAAGGCCCGCGCCCGCCGGATCGGAGTCGTCCCGCAGGACAGCTCCACCGAGTTCGAGCTGACCGTCCAGGAACTGGTCGCCCTCGGCCGCTCCCCGCACAAACGCTTCTGGGAGGGCGACACGGCCGCCGACGGCGCGCGCGCCGAGGCCGCCCTCGCCCGGGTCGGCATCGCCGAGCTGGCCGACCGGCCGTACCCCACGCTCTCCGGCGGCGAACGCCAGCGCGCCCTCGTCGCCCGCGCCCTCGTCCAGGACCCCGCGCTCCTCGTCCTGGACGAGCCCACCAACCACCTCGACATCCGCTACCAGCTCGAAGTCCTCCGCCTCGTCCGCGACTTGGGCACCACCAACCTCCTCGCCCTGCACGACCTCAACCTCGCCGCGGCGTACTGCGACCGGCTGTACGTCCTTCAGCGCGGCCGGGTCGTCGCCGAGGGGCCGCCGACCGAGGTCCTCACCCCCGCCCTCCTCGCCACCGTCTACGGTGTGGAAGCCGAGGTCATCCCGCATCCGAGGACCGGAACGCCGACCGTCGTCTATGTCCCGGTCGTCGACCCCGGTCCGCCAGTCGAGCACGAAGCGTCCGCCATGTGAGATCACATTCCGGAACCCGGACCGGGAATCGATACGATGACCGCATGGTTTCCCACGACGTGAGCGAAGTGACGACGCCGGGCAGCGCGCTGCTCGTGGCGCGGCTGCACGTCGACCTGTGCCGTCTCGCCAGCGCGATGTGAGCGGGGGCGCTCACCGACCGGCGCCCCACGAAGCACCACCCCGCGCGGGGCCCACGGCCGCGCGCCCTTTCACGCCACTTCCCGACTCCCGAAAACAGGAGCCCACGCCATGGCCATCGAGGTCCGCATCCCGACCATCCTCCGCACCTACACCGACGGCGAGAAGGCCGTCGAGGGCAGCGGTGCGACGCTCGCCGAGCTCTTCGCCGACCTGGAGACGCGCCACGCCGGGATCGAGGCCCGCATCGTGGACAAGGGCCAGCTGCGCCGCTTCGTCAACGTCTACCTCAACGACGAGGACGTCCGCTTCCTCGACGGCATCGACACCAAGCTGGCCGACGGCGACAACGTCACGATCCTGCCGGCCGTGGCCGGCGGCATGGTCTGATCCACCATGCGCTACGACTCCCCGCTCGCGGCGGTCGGCAACACGCCCCTGGTCCGCCTGCCCCGGCTCTCCCCGTCGGACGACGTCCGCATCTGGGCCAAGCTGGAGGACCGCAACCCCACCGGCTCGGTCAAGGACCGCCCCGCGCTCCACATGATCGAGCAGGCCGAGAAGGACGGCCGGCTCACCCCCGGCTGCACCATCCTGGAGCCGACCAGCGGCAACACCGGGATCTCGCTGGCGATGGCGGCCAAGCTCAAGGGCTACCGCATCGTCTGCGTCATGCCGGAGAACACCAGCGAGGAGCGGCGCCAGCTGCTCACCATGTGGGGCGCCGAGATCATCTCGTCCCCCGCGGCGGGCGGGTCGAACACGGCGGTTCGGGTCGCCAAGGAGATCGCGGCCGAGAACCCCACGTGGGTGATGCTCTACCAGTACGGCAACCCCGACAACGCGGGCGCGCACTACGCCACGACGGGCCCGGAGATCCTCACGGACCTCCCGTCCATCACCCACTTCGTGGCGGGCCTCGGCACCACCGGCACCCTGATGGGCGTCGGCCGTTACCTGCGCGAGCACAAGCCCGACGTCAAGATCGTCGCCGCCGAACCCCGGTACGACGACCTGGTCTACGGGCTGCGGAACCTGGACGAGGGCTTCGTCCCCGAACTGTACGACGCCTCGGTCCTCACCACCCGCTTCTCGGTCGGCTCCGCCGACGCGGTCACCCGCACCCGGGACCTCCTCCAGCAGGAGGGCATCTTCGCGGGCGTCTCCACGGGCGCCGCGCTGCACGCGGCGATCGGCGTCGGCCAGAAGGCGCTCAAGGCCGGCGAGAGCGCGGACATCGTCTTCGTGGTGGCGGACGGCGGCTGGAAGTACCTGTCGACCGGCCTGTACACGGCGGCGACCACCGAAGAGGCCATCGAGACGGTCCAGGGCCAGCTCTGGGCGTAGCGGCCCGGCCCCCGCACCTGTCTCTCAGGTCGGGGCGTGGCCCCTGCACCTGTCTCTCAGGTCGCCAGATGGCGGACCTGGTCCCACACGACCGGGTCCGCCGTTCCCACTCTGCGGCGGAACTCCCACACCGGGACCTCCCGCAGCTCATCGGTCTCCAGAAAGCTCGGCCGCCCCTGCGCGTCGCCCACGGACCCCGGCGGCAGCGCGATGACCCCCGGCCGCTCGTCGTGGTACTTGCTGGTGATCTTGGCGACGAGCGCGGAGTCCCCGCGCAGCGCGAGCACCAGACACGGCCGGTCCTTCGACCCAGGCCCGTCCTCGTAGGGCACGTCCGCCCACCAGATCTCGCCCGCACGGGGGAGCCGCTCGGGCGCCTTCCCCGGGGCCCGGGTGGGTGTTTTCGGCCGTACGGGTGGACGCCCGGAGGGCCGCGTCGGCGGGCGCGTCCGGCCGCCGGGCCGCCGGTCCGCGCGCTTGCGGCCGTCGGCCAGCGCCACGACCAGCGCGATCACCACGACCGCGACGAGCGCCGGCCACCAGGACGTGTCCATACCCCAAGACGTTACCGGCCACCCGTACCCCGCGCGCTCCCGCCCCAGGTCCATCCGAACCGGTGACAGAGCCCGTGAGTTCGCCCACAACGGGCCGCCGCGGAGGAGCGACGAGCGGAGTCGCGCCTTACGCTCGACGCATCGCACGACCTCCCCCGCCGCTCTCCGCCCTCGGAGGTTCACGCTCCATGAAGCTCACCGTCGTCGGCTGCTCCGGGTCGTTCCCGTCCGCGGATTCGGCCTGTTCGAGCTACCTCGTAGAGGCCGACGGCTTCCGGCTGCTCCTCGACATGGGCAACGGCGCCCTGGGTGAGCTGCAGCGCCACATCGGTCTGTACGACCTCGACGCCATCTTCCTCAGCCATCTGCACGCCGACCACTGCATCGACATGTGCGGCTACTTCGTCGCGCGGTACTACCGCCACGAGGGCGGCCGCTGCGACGCGATCCCGGTCTACGCCCCGGAGGGCGCCGAGCAGCGCCTGACCACGGCGTACGCCGACACCCCCTCCGACAAGTCGATGAGCGAGGTCTTCGACTTCCGCACGCTGAAGTCGGGCTCCTTCGAGATCGGCCCGTTCTCCGTCCGTACGGAGAAGGTGTGCCATCCGGTGGAGGCGTACGGGATCAGGATCGAGCACGCCGGCCGTTCGCTGACGTACTCCGGCGACACGGGCGCCTGCGAGGCCCTGCACGAACTCGCGGAGGGCGTGGACCTGTTCCTCTGCGAGGCGTCCTTCACCCACGGCAAGGAGGACATCCCGGCCCTCCACCTCAACGGCCGGGAGGCGGGCGCGGAGGCGACCCGCTCCTCGGTGGGGCGCCTGGTGCTGACCCACATCCCGCCGTGGACGGACGGCGAGCAGAACCTGGCGGACGCGCGGGCGGTCTACGACGGACCGTCGGAGCTGGCGTACGCGGGCGCGGTGTACGAGATCTGAGTCTTCGCCGACGTACCTTCGCCGATGTACGGAAACGGCCGAAGCCCCGCCCTTCGTGAAGAAGGGCGGGGCTTCGGTCTGAAGGGCGTACGGCTTACTTGGCCTCGGCCTTGAGCAGCTCGGCCAGCTCCTCGTCGGACTCGCGGCCCGGCGTCGGGAGGTTGAACTTGGTGATCGCGAAGCGGAAGACCACGTAGTAGACCGCCGCGAAGCAGAGGCCGACCAGGGCCAGGCCCCACGGGTTGGACGCGATGCCCAGGTTCAGGAGGAAGTCGACCGCGCCGGCGGAGAAGCCGAAGCCGTCCTTCATACCGAGCGCCCAGGTCAGCGCCATCGAGACACCGGTCAGGACCGCGTGGATCGCGTACAGCACCGGGGCGATGAACATGAAGGTGAACTCGATCGGCTCGGTCACACCGGTGACGAAGGAGGTCAGCGCGAGGGAGAACATCATGCCGCCGACGACCTTGCGGCGCTCGGGGCGGGCGCAGTGGACGATCGCGAGGCAGGCCGCCGGGAGGGCGAACATCATGATCGGGAAGAAGCCCGTCATGAACTGGCCCGCGGTCGGGTCGCCGGCCAGGAAGCGGGCGATGTCGCCGTGCTTGCCGTCGAACTCGCCGGCCTGGAACCAGGGGAAGGAGTTCAGCAGGTGGTGCATGCCGATCGGGATCAGCGCACGGTTGGCGACACCGAAGATGCCCGCGCCGACGGCGCCGGAGCCGACGAGCCACTCACTGAGGTTGTGCAGACCCGCGCCGAGGACCGGCCAGATCAGACCGAAGACGATACCGACGACCAGGCCGGCGAAGGCCGACAGGATCGGGACCAGACGGCGGCCACCGAAGAAGCCGGCCCAGTCGGGCAGCTTGGTCCGGTAGAACTTCTGGTACAGCAGGGCGACGACGATGCCCATCACGACACCACCGAGGACACCGGCGTTGACCGGGGCGTCGTTCATGACGATCTTGCCGTCGACGACCGAGGCGACCTGCGGCAGGTTCTTGTCGGTGAAGGTCGCGAGCACCTTCTGGAAGACCAGGTAGCCGGTGACCGCGGCCAGGGCGGTCGAGCCGTCCGACTTCTTGGCGAAGCCGATGGCGATGCCGACGCAGAACAGCAGCGCCATGTTGTCAAGGAGAGCGCCACCACCGGCGGCCATGTAGCCGGCGAGCTTGTTGATGAAGTCCGGGAAGGACTCCTTGCCGAGCATGTCTCCCTGGCCGAACCGGACCAGGAGCGCGGCGGCGGGCAGCACCGCGACCGGCAGCATGAGGCTGCGGCCGATGCGCTGCATGACAGCCATCGCGCCGGAGCCCTTCTTCTTGTCGGCCGCGGGAGCGGCGCTAGCCGTGGACACAACTTCCTCCAGTGGGCAAGGCGCCGCCAGGGGACAGGTGTCACGGGGGACGGCGGCGTCTCGTGGAAACGCGGTGGACTGGACCGCGTGGTCTACACCAATGAGTGGTGTAGACCAGTTGTAGCACGTGAGACTTAGATAAGGAACCTGCGAATTCTGTGTGGTTGAGGGGTAGCGGGGCGTGAACGACGAAGGGCCCCCGGACCATGAGGTCCGAGGGCCCTGAGGGGTGTCGGGAGGCGGGTCGAAAGCCCCTTTTCGGGGTGCCCCTAGGCCTTGGTCACGTCCTGGTCCATCTGCTCCGCCAGCTCCTCCGGCTCGCGGCCCGGGGTCGGGAGGTTGAACTTGGTGATCGCGAACCGGAAGATCACGTAGTACACGACGGCGAAGCCGAGGCCGATCGGAATGATCAGCCAGGGTTTGGTGGCCAGGTTCCAGTTGATGACGTAGTCGATCAGACCGGCCGAGAAGCTGAAGCCGTCCTTCACGCCGAGCGCCCACGTCACGGCCATCGAGACACCCGTGAGCACGGCGTGGATCGCGTACAGGACCGGGGCGATGAAGAGGAACGAGTACTCGATCGGCTCCGTGATCCCGGTGACGAACGAGGTCAGGGCGACCGAGAGCATCAGGCCGCCCACCTCCTTGCGGCGGTTCGGCCGGGCGCAGTGGGTGATCGCGAGCGCCGCCGCCGGCAGGGCGAACATCATGATCGGGAAGAAGCCCGTCAGGAACTGACCGGCCTCCGGGTCGCCCGCGAGGAACATCGGGATGTCGCCGTGCACCGTCGTGCCGTCCGGCCTGGTGTAGGTGCCGAACTGGAACCAGATCGGCACGTTCAGGAACTGGTGCAGACCGATCACGAGCAGCGCGCGGTTGGCGACACCGAAGATTCCCGAACCCCAGGCGCCCAGCCCCACCAGCCAGTCGCTGAAGTTCTCCAGGCCGTCGCCGATCGGCGGCCAGACCCACAGACACAGGGACGCGAAGGCGATGGCGACGAAGGTCATGATGATCGGCACGAGACGGCGCCCGTTGAAGAAGCCCAGCCAGTCCACCAGCCGCACCCGGTGGTAGCGCTGCCAGAACCAGGCCGCGAGCAGGCCGATGACGATGCCGCCGAAGACGCCCGGGTTCTGGTACGTGTACCCGCTGAAGGCCTGCTCGGGAGCCAGGCAGCCGCCGTTGATGTCCACCGTGCCCCGCGGGCAGTCCTCGGGGAACTGACGCAGCACGTTGTAGTAGACGAGGAAGCCGACCGTCGCCGCGAGCGCCGTCGAGCCGTCCGCCTTCTTCGCCAGGCCGATCGCCACGCCGATGCAGAACAGCAGGGGCAGACCCAGGTTGCCGTCGAGCAGCGCGCCACCGGCGCCCGCCATCACCTTGGCCACGTTGTCCCAGCCCAGGCCGTCGGCGCCGAAGACGTCGGGCTGGCCGAGCCGGTTGAGGATGCCGGCCGCCGGGAGTACGGCGATGGGGAGCTGGAGGCTCCGCCCCATCTTCTGCAGCCCCTGGAAGAGGCCGCCCCACATCGACTTCTTCGGCGCGGCGGCCGCGCTGTCCGTACTCATCGGCGTCCTCCCTGACCCGGAACGAACCGGGCCCGAATCGCGTTGCACACTGGTGTAGACCAGTTGCGATAGGCTCCCGGAGCCCCCTCGGGGCAGGCTGCCGGTGATCGTCATCATTCGGCAGAACGAGGGCACTCGCTCGCGAAGTTGGGCCAACCGTGCGTTACCGTGACAAAGCGGACCGCCGGGTGCGCCGAGACTCACGTTCTTCGAACAGAACGGACAGGGAGAAAGACATGGCCAGCAAGGCTGAGAAGATCGTCGCCGGCCTCGGCGGCATCGACAACATCGAAGAGGTCGAGGGCTGCATCACCCGCCTCCGCACCGAGGTCGTCGACCCGAGCCTCGTCGACGAGGCCGCCCTCAAGGCCGCCGGCGCGCACGGCGTCGTCAAGATGGGCACTGCGATCCAGGTCGTCATCGGCACCGACGCCGACCCGATCGCCGCCGACATCGAAGACATGATGTGAGCACCCACTGACGCACGCTGCCACACCCGAAGGGGCCCGGTCCGACAGGGGACCGGGCCCCTTCGCGCGGGCCCACGGCACGGACCGGGCACGCGCCGGGCACGCGCCGGGTACGCCCGCGGCTCGGCGACGCGGGCCCCTTCGCGCATGGCCACGGCGGGTGCGTCGAGCCTCCGTCGCGCACCACCCCTGACGGGGACCGGCGGCCCGGCCGCTACGGCTAGGCTCGTGACATGTCTCGTATCGACGGCCGTACCCCCGAACAGCTCCGCCCCGTCACCATCGAACGCGGATGGAGCAAGCACGCCGAGGGCTCCGTCCTCATCTCCTTCGGCGACACCAAGGTCTTCTGCACCGCCTCCGTCACCGAAGGCGTCCCGCGCTGGCGCAAGGGCAGCGGCGAGGGCTGGGTCACCGGCGAGTACTCGATGCTCCCGCGCGCCACCAACACCCGCGGCGACCGCGAGTCCGTCCGCGGCAAGATCGGCGGCCGCACCCACGAGATCTCCCGCCTCATCGGCCGCTCCCTGCGCGCGGTCATCGACTACAAGGCCCTCGGCGAGAACACCATCGTCCTCGACTGCGACGTCCTCCAGGCCGACGGCGGCACCCGCACCGCCGCCATCACCGGCGCGTACGTCGCCCTCGCCGATGCCGTCGCCTGGGCCCAGACCAAGAAGCTCGTCAAGGCCGGCCGCAAGCCCCTCACCGGCACCGTCGCCGCCGTCTCCGTCGGCATCGTCGACGGCACCCCCCTCCTCGACCTCTGCTACGAGGAGGACGTCCGCGCCGACACCGACATGAACGTCGTCTGCACCGGCGACGGCCGCTTCGTCGAGGTCCAGGGCACCGCCGAGGCCGAGCCCTTCGACCGCAAGGAGCTCAACGCCCTCCTCGACCTCGCCTCCGGCGGCTGCGCCGAACTCGCCGAGATCCAGCGCCGCGCGCTCGACGGAACCCTGTAGGACTCGACCGCGTCTGGCTGGGTACGGACGTACGGCGGATACCGTGCGTCCGTACATTCGTACCCACTGGGGAGGACCCGTAGTGAAGCGCCGTCTCGCAATAGCCGTGGCGTCGGCAGCCGTACTCGCCGGCACCACCCTCGTCGGCTGCGGAGCACTCGACAAGGCCATGGACTGCGTCGCGACCGCCGACGCGATCGCCACCAGCGTCGACAAGCTCTCGCAGGCCGTCTCCAACGCCTCCAACGACCCGACGCAGCTCAACGAGGCCCTGAACGAGATCTCCACCGAGCTCGGCAACCTCAAGGACACGACGGACAACGCCGACCTGTCCAAGGCCGTGGACGACCTCACCAAGGGCGTCGAAACGGTGAAGACCGCCGTGAACAACGGCGACACCACCCCGGACATCAAGCCCATCACCGACGCGGCCACCGAGATCGGCAAGGTCTGCACCCCGGGATAATCGGGGGCATGACCCGTCTGATCCTCGCCACCCGCAACGCCGGGAAGATCACCGAACTGCACGCCATCCTCGCCGGCGCAGGTCTGCACCACGACCTCGTCGGCGCGGACGCGTACCCGGAGATCCCCGACGTCAAGGAAACCGGCGTCACCTTCGCCGAGAACGCCCTCCTCAAGGCCCACGCGCTCGCCCAGGCCACGGGCCTGCCGGCCGTCGCCGACGACTCCGGCCTCTGCGTCGACGTCCTCAACGGCGCCCCCGGCGTCTTCTCGGCCCGCTGGTCCGGCACCCACGGCGACGACCGCGCCAACCTGGAGCTGCTCCTGGCCCAGCTCGCCGACATCGCCGACCCCCACCGCGGCGCCCACTTCGCCTGCGCCGCGGCCCTCGCCCTCCCGGACGGCCGCGAGCGCGTGGTCGAGGGCCGGATGAGCGGCGTACTCCGCCACACCCCGATCGGCACGAACGGCTTCGGCTACGACCCGATCCTCCAGCCGGAGGGCTACGAGGTGACGTGCGCGCAGCTGACCCCGGAACAGAAGAACGCGATCAGCCACCGAGGCAAGGCCTTCAGGGAGCTCGTACCGGTGGTGCGGGAGCTGCTGGGCTGAGCATGGCTGTGGCCTGCGAATCGAACCTTCGATTCGCAGGCCACGATAGGTGCGGCCGGAGGGATTCGAACCCTCACGGGATTTCTCCCACTGGGATCTAAACCCAGCGTGACTGCCAGTTCCACCACGGCCGCTAGCCGCCTGCCCATGTTAGCGGGCAGGTGGCTTTGCGGAGTGGGGTGGCTAGCGAGAAGTGCGGTGTCTGCCTCCCCTGCACCAAGTGTCGGTGATTGCATGGCAATTGGGGCAGAGTAGCCGCAGGTTATCGGCGCGGTCGTCGCTCCAGTCGCCATTGATGTGGTCGATTTCGAGCGTCATGGGCCTGCCGCCCCACTCGGGGCCCGTGCCGCATTCGGCACACTCCTCAGGTACGCCGATCTCGCAGAGGGCGCGGCGCAGAATCGCCGTTCTGGTTCGGCGATGGCCGTCGTGCTTCACCAGCACGTCTGCGGCTCGGCGCATGGGAGTCGTGCCAGGTCTGCCTTGCTGATGCCTCTGGCCCAGGAAGTGCGCTGTGGACAGCCGCTCCTCTGTGATCCATGTCTTCAGCAACTCCCTCTGGCTTGAGCTCTCCGGACGGCCGAGGCGGCGCAGTGTTCCTGCCACCGAAATGGAGGCGCCTACGGCTTCGGCGAGCGCTGCCGTTGAGGGCCGAGGTCCACCCCTTCGGTAGCTGCGCCTGTGGAAATGGGAGACGTCGATGCCGTAGTGCTCGAACCGACGCCAGAGGTATTGGCGCAGGCGCCCGTATGGTTGGACACCGAAGAAGGCGATGGCCTCCTCGATGGTTCGGCACTGCTGGGCAGCCTCGATCAGTCGTTCCCTCGTGTAGTGGACCCTCTCGCTCACGCGCGGCACCCCTTCCCGCGTCCCCGGTAGGTGTCCGTCGTCGAGTGGCAGTTGGGGCAGAGGAATCGCAGGTTCTCGATCCGGTTGTCGCGCCAGTTGCCGTCGATGTGATCGACCTCCAGGGGGAGTACGTGTCCCCGCCAGGTCGCATCGCAGCCGCAGAGGGTGCAGCGCTCCGTCACGCCCAGTTCTGCCATCGCACGCCGAAGGCGATCGCTCGGGATCCTCCGTGCCTGGCTCGGAACCTGCTCCACGAGTAGTGCAACCGGTGACCGATGTCGCCTCTCACCCGCCCTCGGCGGCGGCCGGAAGTGCGAGGTGTCGATGCCGTACGCCCTGATGCGGCGGCTGATGTTCGTGTGGTGGCCGCCGACGACCTCGACCCCCAGGCGCCGCAGCACCTCGCACACGCTCGTCGACACCGCCACCACCGGCTCAAGGATGTCCCGCGTCCACTTCGCCCCCTCCCGCTCGAAGTGCGCCGTGTCCACCCCCAGCTTCCTCATCCGGTCCCGCACGTACCTCCGCGTCCCGCTCCTCGGATCCACCCCCAACCGCTCCAGCGCCTCCGACAGCGTCCTCGACGTGCTCGCCGCCTCCGCGAGCCGTTCCTTCGTGTACGGACTTTCCGGCATCCCCAGCACCCCTCCGCCCCGGCCACCTGTTCGTGGTCTCGTACGGAGTAACGAGCCGAATATCGGACGGTCACGTCATCGGGTGTCCGGAATGCGGAACGGCCCGCGCCGCTTCGAGCGGAAGCGCGGGCCGTTCCGTGCAAGGCGCGGTCGGGTCAGATACCCAGGTCCTTGATGATCTTCGCGACGTGGCCGGTCGCCTTCACGTTGTACAGGGCGCGTTCGACCTTGCCGTCCTCGTCGACGACGATCGTCGAGCGGATCACCCCCGTCACCACCTTGCCGTACAGCTTCTTCTCGCCGAACGCGCCGTACGCCTCCAGGACCGACTTGTCCGGGTCGCCGACCAGGGTGACCTTCAGGTGCTCCTTCTCGCGGAACTTCGCGAGCTTCTCCGGCTTGTCCGGCGACACGCCGATCACGTCGTAGCCCGCGCCGGCCAGCAGGTCCAGGTTGTCGGTGAAGTCGCAGGCCTGCTTCGTGCAGCCGGGGGTGAGCGCAGCCGGGTAGAAGTAGACGATGACCTTGCGGCCCTTGTGGTCCGCGAGCGAGATCTCGTTGCCGTCGGCGTCGGGAAGGGTGAAGGCGGGGGCGGTGTCGCCGGGCTGAAGTCGCTCGCTCATGGCTCTCCTCGGTGATGGTCCGGGCGTACACGCCCGAGCCTAATGGGGGCCTGAGACAGACCACGGACCGAGAAACTGAGAGACTGTCCGTCAAGGACCGATTACGACTACGGAGGCAGCGCGGTGTCGGACGCCAGGACCCCTGCGCAGATCGAGGCGGACATCGTCCGCCGGCGCGACCAGCTTGCCGAGACTCTCGACGAGATCGGCATTCGGATGCATCCGAAGACGATCGTCGGGGACGCCAAGGCGCGGGTCGCCTCGACGGTCGACCACACCGCCGGCCGGGCGTTCGCCGCGGTGAACCGGACCGTCTCCGACGTGAAGGCCCGCTTCACGAACGAGGACGGCGCGCCGCGCCTGGAGCGGGTGGTGCCGGTGGCGATCGTCGCCGTGGCCCTCGTCGGGCTGCTCGCCCTCTCCTCCCGCAAGCGCGGGGCATGACGCGACGCGTGACGCGACGGATGACGCGGCGCATGGCCCCTCCCGCGTACGGGCGACACGCCCGGGCAGGTAGGTTCGGACCGTGAGCGAGAACACCGACGACAAGCTGCCCATCCGGATGCTGCACGACCGTGTCCTGGTCCGGACCGACAACCCCGAGGGTGAGCGGCGCTCGGGCGGGGGCATCCTGATCCCCGCGACCGCCGCCGTCGGGCGCCGGTTGGCCTGGGCCGAGGTCGTCGCGGTCGGCCAGAACGTCCGCACGGTCGAGACCGGTGACCGGGTGCTGTACGACCCCGAGGACCGCGCCGAGGTCGAGGTGCGGGGCATCGCGTACGTCCTGATGCGGGAGCGCGACCTGCACGCGGTGGCCGCGGACCGGTTCGAGGGGTCCAAGGACACCACGGGGCTGTACCTCTAGCTCCGAGCCGACCGTCGGCGAGGCCTGGTGACCGGTGTCACCAGGCCTTTTGCCTGTTCTTTGCTACTCTGGGGACACCCGACGAGACGCGCCGTACCGGGCTCACGCAAAGACGACGCACCCCTGTTGATCCGTCTCGCGGAGGTGTTCGTCGTCATGGCCTGGGTTCTTCTCATCGTCGCCGGTCTGCTCGAAGTCGGCTGGTCCATCGGCATGAAGTACACGGACGGTTTCACCCGTCTCTGGCCGAGCGTCTTCACCGGCGCCGGGATCGTCGCCTCGATGGTGCTCCTCTCGCACGCCGCCAAGACCCTGCCGATCGGTACGGCCTACGGCGTCTGGGTCGGCATCGGCGCGGCCGGTGCGGCGGTGCTCGGCATGGTGGTGCTCGGTGAGCCGGCGACCGCCGCCCGGATCTTCTTCGTCTGTCTGCTGCTCGTGGCCGTGGTCGGTCTGAAGGCGACCTCGGGTCACTGACGCGGCTGCGGAACCGGCTGCGGTAGAGGCTGCTGCAGAGCCGGCTGCGGCAGCGGAGCCGGCTGCGGTACTACCGGCTGCACGGCGTCCTCGCCCGGGCGGCGCGGGCGCTCCGGGCCGGCCTGGGCGGTGTCCGCCGGTGCGGAGTCCTCCTGGACGGCCCCTGCGTCCGGATGCCCGTTCGTCCCTTCCTCCCCCTCCGCCGGCGGCTCCGGCAACTCCTGCTGAGGGGGGTCGAAGGGGTCGAGCCATCCCTCCGCGCCCGCGCCCGGCTGGAGATCGAAGTCCCGGGGCTCGGTGCCCGCGAGGGCCTCCCGGGTGAACTGGGCCCAGATCTCCGCCGGCGCTCCGCCCCCGTTGATCCGGGGTAGCCCGAGCGCCCCGTACAGCGGTTTCTGCTCACCCGTCTCCGGGTCCTGGCCCATCATCGTGACGACCGTCGCGAGCTCCGGGGTGTACCCCGCGAACCAGGCGGCCTTGTCGTCCTCGGCCGTGCCCGTCTTGCCGGCCGCCGGCCGTCCCGCCGCGAGCGCCGCCGTTCCCGTACCGCTCTCCACGACGCTCCGCAGCACGGCCGTCGTCCCGTCGGCGGCCTCCCTGCTCACGGCCTGCCGGCTCTCGGCGGCCGGCAGGCCGATCACCTCGCCGTCCTTGGTGACCTGCTCGACGAGGCTGTACGTGCCGTGGCGGCCGTGGTTGGCGAGGGTGGCGTACGCCTCGGCCATGTCGAGGACGCTCGCGGTGGCCGGGCCGAGGGCGATGGATGGGGAGGAGTTGAGGTCGGGGGTGCGCGCGGGCAGGCCGAGGGCGACGGCGGTCTCCTTGACCCTGGCGGGTCCGACGTCCACGGCCATCTGCGCGTAGACCGCGTTGACCGAACTGTCGGTGGCGGTCCGGACGGTGATGTCGCCGTACGAGGCGTCGTCCTCGTTGGCGGGGGCGTAGAAGGCCCCGGTCCAGCCCTGGACGGGGCGCTTGTCGGTGCCGTCGTAGTAGGTGTTCGGGGTGATCGGCTCGCCGTGCTGGGTGAGTGAGGCGTGCTGGAGGGCGGCGGTGAGCACGAAGGGTTTGAAGGTGGAGCCGACCTGGTAGTCGCGGCGGGTGGCGTTGTTGACGTACTGCTTGGTGTAGTCGATGCCGCCGTAGAGGGCGAGGACGCGGCCGCTCGCGGGGTCGATGGCCGCGCCGCCGACCCGTACGTAGCGGTCGGTGGGGTTCTGGGCCGGGTCGAGCCGGGACATGACCTGTGTGTCGACGGCGGCGACGAAGGCGTCCTGCTTCTCCTTCTCCAGGGTGGTGGTGATGCGGAAGCCGCCGCCGGCGAGGGTCTTCTCGTCGATGACGCCGTGGTCGGTGAGGTAGTCCTCGACCGCCTGGACGAGGTAGCCGCGCTGGCCGGAGAGGCCGGTGGCGGGGCGGGCGGTCTGCGGGGTCGGGAAGGTGGCGGCGGCGCGGCCGGCGCGGGAGAGCCACCGTTCCTTGACCATGCCGTCCAGGACGTAGTGCCAGCGGGCGAGGGCCTTGGCCCGGTTCTCGGGGTGGGTCGCCACGTCGTAGGCGTTGGGTGCCTTGAGGAGGGAGGCGAGGTACGCGCCTTCGGCGGTGTCGAGGTCGGTGGCGTCCTTGCCGTAGTAGGCGCGGGCGGCGGCCTGGATGCCGTAGGCGTTGCGGCCGAAGTAACTGGTGTTCAGGTAGCCCTCGAAGATCTGGTCCTTGCTCTTCTCGCGGTTGAGTTTGATCGCGATGAAGAACTCCTTCACCTTGCGGGTGACGGTCTGTTCCTGGCCCAGGTAGTAGTTCTTGACGTACTGCTGGGTGAGGGTGGAGCCGGACTGGCGGCCCTTGCCGGTGAGCGTGTTCCAGGCGGCGCGGACCATGGCCTTGGGGTCGACGGCGCGCGCGGAGCGGAAGTCGCGGTCCTCGGCGGCGAGTACGGCGTGCCGGACGGTGAGGGGGACCTGCGCGAGGCGGACGTTCTCGCGGTTGACCTCGCCGTCGCGGGCGAGGGGGGTGCCGTCCCGGTAGAGGTACACGTTGGACTGGGCGGTCGCGGCGGCGTTGGCGGGCGGGATCTCGACGAGCAGGTAGCCGGCGGCGAAGGAGCCTGCGCCCAGCAGGACGGCGAGGAGGAACGTGCCGGCGACGGCTCGCAGGAAGCGCACGGGACGCGAGCGCCGGGGGCGGCGTTTTCGGGGTGGTGCGGGGACGGTGGGGTCCCTGGGCGCCCAGCCGGGCCGGTGGGGACGATCTGGCTGGTCGTCGCTCATGTCTGGAGCTCCCGTGCCGGATGGAGGAGGGGATGGCCTCCCCATAGTGCACGTTTCATGCCAAAACCTACGTAATCCTACGTATGACGACTCGAAAAGTACGCGCGGTGGCGGAAGGCCGCCCGCTAGGGTTGTGCGCTTTGGTGTGGTTCGGCGATCGACGGAGGGCGGGGCCATGCTGCGGCTGTACGCGACGGTGGCCGCGGGTGGGTTCCGGCGCCATGCGACGTACCGGATGGCCACGGCGGCGGGGGTGTTCACCAACACGGTCTTCGGCCTGGTCCTGTCGTACACGTACATCGCCCTCTGGAACGAGCGACCCCAGCTGGGCGGCTACGACATGGCGGACGCGCTCGCCTATGTGTGGATCGGCCAGGGGCTGATCGCGGTCTGCGGGCTGATGGGCGGCGGGTTCGAGGAGGAGCTGATCGAGCGGATCCGTACGGGTGACATCGCCGTCGACCTCTACCGCCCGGCGGACCTGCAGGCCTGGTGGTTCTCGGCCAACGCGGGCCGGTCCGCGTACCAGTTCCTCGCGCGCGGGGTGGCGCCGATGGTGGTCGGTGCGCTCGTCTTCGACTTCCGGCTGCCGACACGGCCGGTGACCTGGCTCGCCTTCGTGGTGGCCGTCGCGCTGGGTACGGTGGTCAGCTTCGCGATCTGGTACCTGGTCGCGATGTCCGCCTTCTGGCTGATGGACGGTCAGGGGGTGGTGCAGGTCGCGTGGCTGGGCGGGCTCTTCTTCTCGGGGATGCTGCTGCCCCTGAACGTCTTCCCGGGCGCGCTGGGAGAGGTGGCGCGGGTGCTGCCGTGGGCCTCGATGCTGCAGATCCCGGCGGACGTGTACCTGGAGAAGTACCAGGGGTGGGGGCTCGTCGGGGCGTACGCCTTCCAGCTGGCCTGGGCGACGGTGCTGCTGACGGCGGGCCGGCTGGCGCAGTCGCTCGCGACGCGGAAGGTGGTGGTGCAGGGTGGCTGACGCGTGGCGGCGGGACGCGGGACGGCCCGCGCGGAGGGACGGGTGGCCGGACGCGTGGCGAGACGCATGGCGTACGTACCGGATGGTCGCGGGGATGTGGATCCGTTCGACGATGACGTACCGCACCTCCTTCGCACTGACCCTCGTCTCCTCCTTCACGGTCACGTTCTTCGACTTCGTAGTGATCCTGCTGATGTTCGGTCAGGTGCGGGGCCTCGGCGGATTCTCCTTCGCCGAGGTCGCGTTCCTGTACGGGACGACCAGCACGTCCTTCGGTATCGCGGACCTCACGATGGGTTCGCTGCAGCGGATGGGCAGGCGGGTGCGGGACGGCTCGCTGGACCTGTTCCTGCTGCGTCCGGCGCCGGTGCTCGCACAGGTGGCGGCGGACAAGTTCGCGCTCCGGCGGCTGGGCAGGGTGGCGCAGGGCGTCTTCGTCCTCGTCTGGGCCCTGTGCGTCGTCGACGTGGAGTGGACGGCGGCGAAGGTGCTGCTCCTGCCGGTGACGGTGGTGAGCGGCGCGGTGATCTTCATGGCGGTGATGGTGGTGGGCGCGTCGGCGCTGTTCTGGGCGCAGGACGCGGCGGAGGTGACGAGCTCGTTCACGTACGGCGGGAACACGCTGCTCCAGTACCCGCCGTCGATCTTCGCGCAGGAGCTGGTGCGGGGTGTCGTGTACGTCGTACCGCTGGCGTTCGTGAACTGGCTGCCGGCGCTCCACATGCTGGGGCGGGAGGCGCCCGCGGGGGTGCCGGGGTGGCTGGCGTACGGGTCGCCGCTGGTGGCGCTGGGGTGCTGCGGCCTCGCGGGGCTCGCGTGGCGGGCGGGCCTTCGTGCGTACCGAAGCACAGGAAGCTGACGGCTGAAGGCGGAGGGTGGCGGGTGGCGGGTGGCGGGTTTCGAGGGAGGAGCCGGGGCGATGACGTTCATCGACGTACAGGGTGTGGAGAAGGTCTTCTCGGTACGCCGGAAGACGGGACTGCTGCGCAGGGAGCGACACGAGGTGCGGGCGGTCGACGGGATCAGCTTCGGCGTGGCGCGCGGCGAGATGGTCGGCTACATCGGCCCGAACGGCGCGGGGAAGTCGACGACGATCAAGATGCTGACGGGCATCCTCACGCCGAGCGGCGGCAGGCTGCGGGTCGCGGGGATCGACCCTTCTCGGGAGCGGACGCGGCTCGCGCAGCGGATCGGGGTGGTGTTCGGACAGCGGACGACGCTCTGGTGGGACCTGCCGCTGAGGGACTCGTACCGCCTCGCCCACCGGATGTACCGCATCCCGGACGACCGCTTCGCGGAGAACCTGGCGCGCTGCGTCGACCTCCTGGACCTTGGCGAGCTCCTGGACGTCCCGGTCCGGCAGCTGTCGCTCGGGCAGCGGATGCGCGGTGACATCGCGGCGGCGCTGCTGCACGACCCGGAGGTGCTGTACCTGGACGAGCCGACGATCGGCCTCGATGTGGTGTCGAAGGCGCGGGTACGGGAGTTCCTGCGTGAGCTGAACGCGGAGCGGGGCACGACGGTCCTGCTGACGACCCACGACCTGACGGACATCGAGCAGCTGTGCCGTCGGGTGATGGTGATCGACCACGGCCGTCTGATGTACGACGGCGACCTGGTGGGCCTGCACGAGGCGGGCGGCAGCGAGCGACAGCTGGTGGTGGACCTGGAACGCGAACTGCCGCCGATCGAGGTCGGCGGGACCCGCTTCGTCCGCCGGGAGGGCCCGAGGCAGTGGCTGGCGTTCCCTGCGTCGTCCTCGGCGGCCCCGCTGGTGGCGGCGGTGGCGGAGCGGTACCCGCTGGTGGACCTGTCGGTGCGGGAGCCGGACATCGAGGCGGTGATCGCGAAGATGTACGGGGAAAGCTCGGAAACAGGCGGCCACCGGGAACTTGAGGTGCGCCCGGAAAGTCGTTGATGTAGGGAGGTGGGGTGATGAGCGAGACGGAGAGCGAACTGGCTCCTGCGGGGGAGGCGCGACGCCGGCCCCCGCTGGTGGCGTTCTCGTACACGGCGGCGGACGCGGAGCGCCACCGCGGGGTGCGCCGGATGAAGACGGTGGCGACGACCCTGCTGGTGGCGGTCGCGATCGTGTACGCCCTGGCGACCTGGGCGGAGCACGCGGGCTGGGGTGCGTGGACCGGCTATGTGGCGGCCGCGGCGGAGGCCGGCATGGTGGGCGCGCTGGCGGACTGGTTCGCGGTGACGGCGCTGTTCCGGCGGCCCCTCGGGCTGCCGATCCCGCACACGGCGATCATCCCGACGAAGAAGGACCAGCTGGGCGCGACGCTCGGCTCGTTCGTGGGCGAGAACTTCCTCTCTCCCGACGTCGTACGGGGCAGGCTGGCCGGGCTCGGCATCGCGGGCCGTCTCGGCGGCTGGCTCGCGGACCCGGACCACGCGGACCGGGTGACCCGCGAACTCGCCACCGCCCTCCGGGGCGCCCTCACGGTCCTGCGGGACTCGGACGTCCAGGCGGTGGTCGGCGAGGCGATCACGCGGCGGGCGGAGGCGGCGGAGATCGCGCCGGGGATCGGCAAGACGCTGGAGAAGATCGTCGCGGACGGGGCGCACCGCAGGGCCGTGGACCTGATCTGCGCGCGGGCGCACGACTGGCTGGTCTTCCACGCGGACTCGGTGATGGACGCGGTCCAGGGCGGGGCCCCGGGCTGGACGCCGCGCTTCGTGGACCGGAAGGTGGGCGAGCGGGTCTACAAGGAGCTGCTGCGCTTCGTCACGGAGATGCGGGACATGCCCGCGCACCCGGCGCGTGACGCGATCGACCGCTTCCTGACGGACTTCGCGGCGGACCTCCAGGCCGACACGGAGACGCGGGCCCGCGTGGAGCGCCTCAAGGCGGACCTGCTGGCCCGCCCGGAGGTCCAGGACATCATCGCCTCGGCGTGGGCGTCGGTACGCGGCATGATCATCGCGGCGGCGGAGGACGACCGCAGCCAGCTCCGCCTGCGCGCCCGGGCGTCCCTGATGTCCCTGGGCGGCCGCCTGGTGACGGACGGCCGTCTGCAGGCGAAGGTGGAGGGCTGGGTCGAGGACGCGGCGGCGTACGTGGTCACGACGTACCGGGACGAGATCACGTCCCTCATCAGCGACACGGTCGCGGGCTGGGACGCGACCCAGACCTCGAAGAAGATCGAGGCCAACATCGGCCGCGACCTCCAGTTCATCCGCATCAACGGCACGGTGGTGGGCGCCTTGGCGGGCCTGCTGATCTACACGGTGAGCAGGGCGGTGGGGGCGTAGGCCTTGGGGGCAGGAGGGGACTGGGCGCTGGGGGCCGGGTCTCGGGGACTGGGCGCTGTGCGGAGCCGGATCCGGGTCTCGGGGACTGGGCGCTGGGCGGGGGTAGGGAGCCCGCCCAGCGCCACCCATGGGGAGGGGCACCGTCCTATACGGACGGAACCCCGCCCCCGTTCAGCCCTTGGCGCCCCGAGTAACAACCCACGAGGTTCCGGCCACAACCCCGGCCACGCCGAACACGGCCGGCCAGGCCCCCACCTTCTTGGCCAAGGGATGCGACCCGGCGAACGCGGCCACATACGCCACGGTGAGCCCGGCGGCCGCCTTCCCGCCTGCGACCCGCTGCCACTCCCGAGCGGAGACCGCCCCGGCCGCCGCAAGCACGACCCCACCGAGGGGCCGCTTCTTGGTCCACCGGGCGACGGCGTATCCACCGACGAGCCCGGCGGCGGCTATGGCGGGAGAGGGGATGCTGGGCATGGCGGGGCCTTTCTCGAGGAGCGGGTCTGACATCGAGCGTAATGCCCGGCTACTCGGCCTCGACTGCCAATCGAGTCGGAGCGTCCCGGTCGGCGTCAGCGAACAGGAGGGTGGGCTCGGTGAGAATGTCGCGGCCGGCTTCGCTCTTGTAGATCTCGTCGACGCTGCCGAAGCGGGCTTCGGAGTAGTCGAGTTCGAGCAGGATGGCAGCCTGTCGGACGGACGCCTCGTCGGGGCCCTCGATCTCCAGGAAGGTGGGGAGGCCGGGCCAGGTGTCGAAGTCGAAGGCGACCTCGCCCAGGCGCCACTCCTCGCGGTAGTTCTCCTGGTAGCGGACCTCGGTGAGGCCGAGCCGGCGGAGGATGTCGGCCATGGCGTGCAGGTCGGTGACCTCGGTCTCGATCTCGGTCGTGCCGTCGATCGTCGTGGCGTCGGTGACCTGCTTGAGCGTGAGCGTCGAGCGAGTCCCCTCATCCCGCAGGCGGAGCCACGCACCGCCCGGGAGGGAGTCGTTCTCGAAGATCTTGCGGGTAAGGAGAGTCCGCGGGAACGCCTGGACTGCGCCGAGGGCGGTGAGCTTGGTCTGAAGGCCGGCGACGTCGACGGCCAGGAACTTCGCCTCGTACTCGTGCTTCATGAGTCCTACTTTCCGTACCAGCGGGGGAGGGTGGACGTTCGGGCCGCAAGGAACAGGCCCATGCGGTGGGTGTGGTCCTGGAGCTGGCCGATGTGTGCCCGCTCGGTGAACTCGTTCGTGCGCAGCGTGAGCAGCACCTCCCAGTCACCGATGAAGTGCTGCCGCAGGCGTTCGGGGGAGGTGTAGTGCTCGACCAGGTGGTGGCGTTTCTCGACGGGCATCATGAACTCCGCGCCGAACAGCCCGCCCGGACGTACCAGACGCTGCATGCGGTCGACGAACTCGGCGAGCGGGCGGTGGTGGTTGGCACTGTAGTGCCATGAACAGCTCGTCCAGACTGCGTCGCACGGGATGCTCAGGGGCTCGCCGTGAAGGAGATCTTCCTCTACGACCCGTACGCGGTCGTGGAGTTCCTCTAGTTTGAGCCGGTCGATCAGGCCCAGCGCGTGGGCGCGATTGTCACCCGGGAGGTGGACCTCGCCACCGTGCAAGGCGAGAGCGTCGCGTTCGATGGCGATGACTCGGTAGTCGGCGGCGGCGAGCGGCAGGACGAACTTGCCGTCGCTCGCGCCGACGACCGCGATGGTGGCCTCAGGGGCAACGCGCTCCCTCAGCCTGGCGAGGAACTGAGGGAAGAAGGTAAGGGTGTGTTCCCACAGGCTCTGTGTCTGCACGGGAGTGTGCTCCTTGCATGTCGGTGGCGACGATCGCCCGGAGGACCTCTTCGGGGCTGAGGTCCGTGGTGTCCACGCGGTGCATCGGGAACGGGGCGTAGGCGTCGGTCACCCGGCCCGTGACGGTCTCGACGAGGGCATCCCAGTGGGAAACTGGCCTGTCCCGCGAGGCCAGGCGTCGCAGGCGCTCGTCCTCGGCACAGACGAGGTAGTAGGTGACGGGCTGGGGCAGGGCGGGCGGCAATGTGATGCCAAGGCCGGCCCCGAGGGCGCGGTGGTTGGCCAGGCAGCGGGCGAAATAGCTCTCCACGACGACCGGGACACCGGCCGCCAGGTGTCGCCCTATCTCGTCGGCCGCGGTGAACAGCGCGGAGAGGTAGAAGCACATCCGCGCCTCGACATTCCTGCGCCTGTCCACCTCACGCCTCAAGGGCTGGAACACGGGTGGCACGGTGGGGACGAGGACGGCCCGGCGGGCCTCGGCCAGCATCGGCGCGATCGTCGACTTACCAGTGCCCCGCAAGCCTTCGAGGCTCTCGAACAGCGGGTGGTCAGGCACGGGCGTACACCACGTCCGGCACCGCGAGCGTGAGCTCGTCCGTGGCAGAGGGCCGGTGGACGACGTTGTTGGCGGACTTCTCGTACCAGAACGCGTGCGAGTCCTTGCCGACGGCCTTGCAGGACATGGTGAGCGCGCCGCGCGGGTCGGCCTCGATCCGCTCGATCTCACCCGGGCCGTCGGCCGGCGCGCAGATCTCAGGCGCGCCATGCTCGGACAGGTCCTCGTCGACGATGACATCGATGGACAGCTCGGCCGTCTGGAGCTGTTCGCGGAGCCTGCTGTACGCGGTCGGTTCGGCGACCAGCAGTTCGGGGTGGTCCGCGGCATTGCCGACCGGCCGCAGGTGGTGCAGCTTCAGCTGACGTACCCCGAAGCGTGTGAGGGTACGGGCCAGGGGCAGCACCTCGCTGATGTTCTGGGAGGTGACCGTCATGGTCACCCCGGTGGGAACACCGAGCCGTCGGGCGAGGGCGAGGGCTTCGAGCGCGCTCTGGTAGCTGCCTGCCTTACGGATACGGTCGTTGGTCGAGCCGATCCCTTCCAAGGAGACACGCAGCAGGTCCAGGTGGGGAGCGATCTCGGTCAGGCGGCGCTCGATCCGGTACCCGTTGGTGCAGATCTCGACCTGCTGGCCCAGTTCCTCCTTGGCGTACTGGACGACCTGGGCGAGGTCCCTGTAGACAAACGGCTCTCCGCCGAGCAGGGTGACGGCCTCGGTGCCGTACTGCTCGCGCATCAGCGTGATGAGGTTGATGGCCTGCTCCGGGGTGAAGGCGTCGGCGTGCTGGAGCCTCTTGCCGTGGAAGCAGTGGTCGCACTCGAAGTTGCAGCGGTACAGCAGCTGGAGGTACAGCATCCGGATCTTCCGGATCCCGGTGACTTCCCCGATCACGTGGGCTCCTTGGGCTGGTTGCCTGATGGGAGCCCTGATAGTGGCCGAGCGTCCCGGGACCCCATCACCGCGTCTAGGGACAGCCCAAGGACGTCCTGGGACGTTTTCCGCGCGCGGCGAGGCTCTCCAGGATCCCGAGGAGTTCTGCCGTGTCCGACAGATCTGGGAGGACCACAGAGGCACCGGCGGCGGCCAACTCCTCGGCGCTGTGGATGCCGGACGCGACCGCGATGATCGCGGAGTCCGTGGTGAGGGCAGCTTCGACATCTCTCGGTGTGTCCCCCACCAGCACGACGGGTACGTTGGCAGCCACGTCGTGGAGCCGGCGGGTACGCTCGCGGGCGACCGCTACCAGGTCAGGACGGAGCTCAGCGTCCGCGCCGTAGGCGCCTGCAGCCAGGTCCAGCAGGGGATCGAGACCGAAGGCGGACAGTTTCACACGGGCGTTGGCGGCGATGTTGCCGGTCAGGACCGAGGACACCCAGCCGTCGTGTGCCGAAGCCGCCTTGAGTGCCTCGTGCACGCCTGGCAGAGCGGTCCCCCGTATCCGGAGATCGTCGAGGCGGTCCTCCCCAGCATGGGCGAGGGCGGCCTCGACAGCGGGCCAGTCCGGCTCGGGCAGACCGTCCCGAAGGAACATGTCGCGCATGATCAGGCGATCCGTACGCCCCTCCGTGCGCGCCGGCCCGGTGGGCCGACGTCCTGCAAGTGCCGAGAATGCGGCCGCGTAGATCTCTTTGCTCACCCCCGCGTTCTCGATGAGGGTGTGGTCGATGTCCCACAGGACGATGAGCTCCATTCCGCCAGGGTAGGTACCTGACGCGACAGAGGTTCCCCGAGAACGTCCCATAACGTCCTTGCGTGATCACGGCGGGCACCGCTTCCATTTGCTCCGTGAACGACCGACTGCACTCCGTGCTTGCCCAGCGCGGCGTCTCACCTGAATCGCTTGCGGAAGTCTGCGAGGTGGACCCCAAGACGGTAAGTCGCTGGCTGGGCGGGCGCGTTCCCCACCCGCGGCACCGATTCCGGGTCGCACGTCATCTGCGGGTGGAGGAGACGTTCCTCTGGCCCGCACCGTCACGACGGGCCGCACGGTCCGGTGAAGGGTTAGGCGCCGAGCTGGTCGGCACCTACCAGAACCGCGCGAGTGTCCCCCGGGACGTGTGGATCTCTTTGCTCCGGGAGGCCCGGGAGGAGATCGGCGTCCTCGTCTTCTCCGGCACCTTCTTCGCACAGTCCAACCCGCACGTCGCCAAGATGCTCGCTGAGCGCGCCGCCGACGGCGTCCGGGTGCGTCTGTGCTTCGGCGACCCGGAGGGGCAGGCAGTCGCCATCCGGGGCCGAGAAGAAGGCATCGGGGACACCCTGGCCGCCAAGGTCCGCGCCTCGATGACGTATTACCGCCCCCTGGTGGCCGAGCCCGGATGCGAAGTACGGCTCCACGACACCACGCTTTACACGTCCCTGTTCCGCTACGACGACAACCTGCTGGTCAACCCGCACGTATGGGGCCAGCCTGCCAGCGCCAACCCCCTGCTCCACCTCAACAAGGCTGACGGCACGGGTTGGTTCGACAACTACGCTCAGAGCTTTGAAGCAGTCTGGGCCGGCGCACGGCCCTGGACACCCGACCAGGAGGCGACCGCCGCACATGGGCAGGACTGAGTACTACAACGACCCCAGCGCGCCGAAGGCGAACACCCTCATCCCCGCCAGCAACCTGCTCGTCGTCGACGACAGCGGCGCGATCCTCCTCCAGCGCCGCCGCGACACAGGTCAGTGGGCTCTCCCGGGCGGTGCCCAGGACATCGGCGAGACGGCGGCGCAGTGCGCGGTACGGGAATGCCTGGAGGAAACCGGCATCGTCGCCGAGATCACCGGATTCCTCGGCGTCTACACCAACCCGAACCACATCGTCGCCTACACCGACGGTGAGATCCGCCAGCAGTACGAGAACACCTACATCGGCCGCCCCGTCGGCGGTGAGCCCACCATCAACGACGAGGCCGACGGAGTCCGCTTCGTCCAGTCGGCCGACCTCGACGCGTACGACATCCACGCCAGTATGCGCCAGCAGATCGGCGACTACCTCGCCGGCACCTACCCCTACCTGGGCTGAGCCGCCAACGCCGCCTCCACCCGTTCCACGGAGGCGAAGATCTCGGGCGACGCTCGACGGATGAAGCGCCCGACAATGCTGTCGGCCCCGTAGCGGCCGAGGATCTCCGCGACGCGCTCCTGCGCGGTGGTCGGGCAGCCGTCGGGCGTGGTCGTCATGTCGCTGTAGACGAGCGCATCGACCAACAGCGGCTCCTCCAACAGCGGGAACTCCGCCCCCAGCTCCTCCCGAAGCCCCCGCTCCTCGGCCTCAAGCAGGGCGAACGAGTGATTCGCAACCAACCGCACCAACCGCTCGTCGGCCCCATGCTCGTCCCGGAGGAACCGGGCACCGTCGAGTGGGTGGAACCCCGTCGCGGCCAGCCGGGGCGCGTAGCCAACGTCATGGAGCACGGCAGCTGCTGCCAAGAGGTCGGCATCCCTATCCAGGATCCGAGCAAGCTCGCTGGCGCGGCGAGCTACCCCCTGCGAGTGTGCCCATCGACGAGGAAGCACATCACGGAGCTCAGCCTCCGCCAGGCGCACTGCCCAGTCGGCGAGGACCTCCTGTGTGGAACCATGCATGCTGCTCATACCAACAAGGCTCTCTTCCTGGCCGCCCCATTCCCGGAGGCTGCCTTCAGATATCCGCGCAGCGAGGCACGCCGTGCTGGGTCCATCGTGGCGTCCGGTGCTTGTCCGCTTCTGCTTCGGCCGCCCTCGTTCCGAGTGTGGCGCCCGGCCCCGGCCCGTCAAGGGCGCTCCTTCGTCGCGTCGGCTTCGCCGATCCCGCTTCGCTCCACCCTTGACCGCCCGACTCCGGGCGCCTCTTCACACTCGGAGGGCGGCCGGGGGCGTGGCCACGCCGCACTGTGTCCGAGCCCGGGGATGTGCGGCGTCTGCGGGTTCGTGGGTGGACTCGCGGCAGTTGCATGGGGCTGCCGGGCCCGGCTTAGCGCGCGCAGGTCGTGGGGCAGCTAGGGTTCATGCCCCGCTGGTCCGGTCGACAGCGGTGGGGGCTTTGGTGGCGCGGGATCGGGGCGCAGACACCGTCGGTCAGGGGGACGAGGCAAGGGCCTAACCACCCGCCGGGCAGGACCAGCGGGGCATGAATCCCGGCTACCCGCTCGCAGCCTGTCGCTGAGCCGGTGCCGTCACCGCCCCATGCCACTGCCGCGCACCCAGAGCCGACCGGCATTGCTGCCCCCACACCCGCCGCAAGCCGAGCCCCTACCCACCGGGCTGCGGCGCTCCCGCGACTGGAGCGATGCCCGGCCCCCCACCCACCGAGCCGCGGGCCGGGCTCGCCACCGGAGCGATGCCCGGGCTGCCCGGTGGCCCCCGCCCCGGGCCGCCCTCCGAGTGTGAAAAGGCGGGTGGAGGTGGTGGGTCAAGGGTGGAGCGGAGCGGAATCGGCGGAGCCGACGCGACGGAGGAGTGCCCTTGAGGCGCCGCCTCCACCCGCCACACTCGGAGAAGAGGGCGGCCACACCAGAAGCTCGCGGACCCGGCCCCGCCCCAGGTCCCAATCCCCGCTGTTCCCAGCGAATCGCTCACCCCAGGCTCCCTACAGCCCCCACGAAAGCTCGCCATGCTCCCGCCTCCACGGCAAGGACGGGCCCCTCAGGTCGCTTCGAGTCTCGTACCAAGGTGCCTGCTGCCGTCCGCGCACACTCCACACATTCAGTGGTGTTCCCCCCGCTGTAGGACGACTTGAACCAAACGTAATTGCGGACGTGCGGCTGAGGTGCGGGCACTACAGCTCCTTGCGAATGCGGTGGATCAGGGATGAAGAGGCTTCCATGTCCAACGCTTGTGCGCGCAGGTACTCGAACGCAAGTCTGTATCGGTTCAGTTCCTGCTCTGTCTCCATGAAGAGCGAGCCGGTGTGCAGGTCAACGTAGACAACATCGAGCGAAGGCTCGGCGCCGCCGAGGATCACGAAGCTGCCCAGTGCTGCGGCGTGCGCGCCCTTGGAGAAGGGCAGTACTTGCAGGGTGATCTGTGCCGTCTCGTTGGCTTCGAGGAGGCGCCCGAGCTGGGTCTTCATGATCTCAGGGGAGCCGACGACGCGGCGCAGAACCGACTCGTCCAGTACGGCCCACAGATGTGGGGGCTTGGGCCTGGTGAGGATCTCCTGGCGTTTCATGCGGATGTCCACCAGTCGCTCGATCTCCGCTGTTTCCAGGCGTAGCTCGTTCGCCCTCTGCAGGCCGATGCTGTAGTCCCGCGTCTGCAGGAGCCCCGGAATGTAGACACAGGAGAAGTGGTCTTCGCGGACAGCCTCGTCCTCAAGCGTGAGCAGCAGGTTCATGTTCTCGGGAATGGAGTCGGCGAACGAGCTCCACCACCCTTGCTGCTTGGCGTCCTTGGCCAGTCCGACGACTGCAGCCCGCTCCGCCTGGCTGGCACCGTACTCGCGGCACAAGGCATCCACGATGGGCCACTTCACTGGACCGGCCTGGGTCTCGTAACGGCTCACGGTGGCCTTGGAAACCCCGACGAGTCGGCCGGCTTCCTCCAGGGTCATGCCTGAGCGTGCCCGCAGCTTGCGCATGGTCGCGCCGAGCTGACGGCGGCGGGTCGTCGTCCTCGATGACAAGGTGGCTGCCCCTTAACTTCGCTTCGTTTGCCACACTCCGGGCGCCAATCAGGCTATGCAGCAACGCCGTGGGAGCCAGTGGAATCACCCGAACGAGTCCGGTGAGAAGTTACATGAGGAGAATTCTCACTGCCATACTCGGGAACCCGGTCACGCAGTGTCGCCGTATGGATGCGGTGGGCGCAGCGCTGGCGTGGCCACGGAGAGGAGCTCTCGTCATGGCTGACTACACACACTCCGAACCGCGACTCCGCAGCGTCATGCCGTTCAAGGCCGAGCCGGCGGAATTGGCGATCTTGCGGAGGCAGGTTCGCTCGGCGCTCGGGCGATGGGGGATCGAACCCGCCGCCAAGGAGGAGGCGGAGCTGGTTGTTACTGAACTTGCGACGAACGTCATCAAGCATGTAGGGGGCGGAGCGGTCGCAACGCTGGTGCTTGAGGCTCTGGATACGGCACTGCGGGTGGAGATCCACGATGAGAGTTCGGTGGCGCCCGTGATCAGCGGCGTCGACGACCACTCTGAGTGCGGGCGGGGGCTGCACCTCTTGGCCGGCATGTCCATGGGCTGGGGCACGCTGGTAACGGTGAGTGGCAAGGCTGTCTGGTGCGAACTGGCGCTGACGCCGTCGGGACAGTGCCTTCGCGTGCAGCGGGCAGCCGCAGTTCTTGAGAGCTACCGGCAGAGCGCCGGGGGCCGGAATCTCGTGCCTACCTATCCTGTGCTGGAGGAGTCGGCCACTGACCTGATCGCCGACCTGCTCCACTGGCTGGCGGCGCAAGGAGGAGACCCGGACGACATCCTCGACCGGGCGCAGATGCATTTCGAAGCGGAGTGTGAAGCTGCGTAGGCCTGATGGTCGAGTTCCGCCCGCACAGTGCGGGCGGAACTCGCCGGCGGCTATTCGATGGAGGCCCGGAGGACTGCGCCGGCATCATCGGGCAAGCCGAACTCGTGCAGCTCAAGCGCGATGCGTATGACGTCTCCTTCGGGGCGATTTCGTCCGTGGATGCCGATGGCCGTGTCCGCCAGCAGAGCCTCCCGCTGGCGCAGTAGGGCGATGGATGCCGCGCTTTCCAGTGGTGTCAGTGACGCTGAAGCGTCTTGGAGCAGGGCGACCGCGTAGCTCGTCTGGCCGGTGCTATGGAGGTGGGCGGCACTGGCGGCTAGCTGCTGGGCGGCAGCCACATCGCGGGCACTCCGCTGCCGGTCCCCTGCTTCGGAGGGGACCGGCAGCGGAGTGCCGCGTACGGATTTCGCACGGGTGCTCGCGCCGCCGATAGTAGAAGTCTGGGATTCGGCCTGATCCTGGTCGGCGAGGAGCCGGCTGATTTCCTCCAGGAGGCGCTCGTTCTCCTGGCGTAACGGAGCGCAGGTCCGGCAGAACCTCGTCTCGGCAGACGCGTGGATCTCCCGCACCTTGTCCAGCGTCAGCCCCACCTCTCCGGGCTCCGCCCTCTCGGTGGCAAGGGCGTGCAGCAGCTCAACGAAGCCGAGGGGAGGCATCCGTCTGCCCCTGCGGTAGCGGGAGATCTGGGTCGGATCCGTATGCCAATTCCTCGAAGCCAGAAGCTCTACGGCTTGCGCGTCTGTGGCTACTGCCAAGTGCCGGTAGAGCTCGGCTATCGCATCGGCAAGAGACTGACGACCCGGCGGAATGTCTGTTCTGCTCTTGCTTCCTGCGCTTCTGGCCGCCATTGCCGCTCCCCTGAGTTGTAGTCAGACCATTGTGAGACAAGGGGTTTGACTACATCGGGCGCAATGATGATTCGGGGTAGACGCCCGGTGCGTAGCCCATGCTCAATAGATGTGCCAGCCGGAAGTTCCGGGGTTGTTGTGCTGTCAGGGAGTTGCGCCTCCTGCAGCACGGCTCCAGATGGTGCTCCTTGAGCGGAGGTTGCACGTGGCAATGCCGTCGTGGCTCGACAAGAAGTTCGGCAGCAAGGTGCGGGCCGGGCTCTGGCTCGCGTCCGAGGTGGGGGAGGGCAATGTCTTCACGAAGGGCCAGCTGCGTGCCGCCTTCCCTGATGTTGCACAGATCGACCGCCGAGTGCGGGACCTGCGTGACCATGGCTGGCAGATCGACACCCGCCGTGAGGACGAGTCGCTCCATCTCGATGAGCAGCGCTTCGTCAAGCAGGGCGCGGAGGTCTGGCTTCCGGGGCAGTCCAAGTCTCCGAAGGAGAAGACGGGCCTAACCTCGGCTCAGCGGACCAAGGTGCTGGTGGCGGACAACTTCCTCTGCCGGTCCTGTGGAATCGGCGCTGGCGAGTCGTTCGGCGATGGCGGTCAGGATGCGCAGCTGGATCTCGCCCGCCGGCAGGTGCTGATGCTGGACGGGACGCGCCAGACGCAGCTTGTGATCGAGTGCAACAGGTGTCGGGTCGGCGGCCGTGAGCGCGCGGCAGATCTCGCCGGCATCATCAGGACGCTGGGACGTCTCTCGCAGTTGGAGCGTGACGTGTTCGCGGGGTGGCTGAACGCCGATCGCAGGGACCCGAGTCCGATGGAGAAGCTCTGGGGTGAGTACCGGACCCTGCCAGAGGAGGCGCGCAGCGCGGTGCGGGACGCCGTCCGCGGCATGGGTAAGTAGCAGACGAGGGGATGCAGGAGCAGATGACGCAGGCTTTTCCGCCGCCGCCGCGCGCTGATGAGTTCAGTGAGCTGGTCAAGAAGCGGCTTGACGATGTGAAGAACTCCGGGAGCACCCGGGAAACGGTTACGGTTGACTGGAATGGTCAGTCGCTGCACTGCGAAGTGATCGACTGTCCGATCGGCGCCGTCTATTTCAACCCCAGTACGCACCGCATCCGGGCGCAGCGCAGTCACAACCCGGCCAAGGATGAAGCGCTGAGCAACGACCCCTGGGGAGGGGAGAGCCAGGAGTACCTGCAGTTCCTCCTTCAGGCCGATCCGGCCAACCCGAGCCGGCGGGATCCGGACTTCGACAAGCTTAAGGAAGACCTCGAAAAGTTCGGGCAGAACGACCCCGGCCTCATCACGCACTACGGGATCCTGGTCAACGGCAACACGCGTACGGCTGCACTTCGTGAGCTTGGTCAGCAGACGATGAGGGTGGGTGTTCTTCCCGAGTCGTTCACCCGGGCGGACATCGACGCGGTGGAGCTGTCTCTGCAGCTCCGCCGGGACCACCGGCGAGACTATTCGTACATCAACCGCCTGCTCGCCATGGAGGAGCAGGCGAAGCTGGGGCGGACGCCCGAGGCCATCGCCAAGGACTTCCGTATCCGGGTGTCCACCTTCCAGCAGGAGCGCTGGATTCTCAGCACCATCCGGGAGCAGATCGACCGCAGTAAGAATGGTGGCGGCATCGGGCTGAGGCTGGTCGATTTCGAAGACCACCAGGAGAAGCTCAAGGAACTGCACCGAGCTTACGAGAAGCTTGCGGCTGCTGAGCCTGACCGAGCGGATGTTCTAAAGGAGCTCCGGATGGCCGCCATCACCCTGGGGTTCGCGAAGACTGATGTGCGGCACATCGATGAGAGCTTCCGGGACCGGTACCTCTCGCAGACGATCCCGGCCGGTTTCAGCGAGCCGACGGTGGAGCAGGCAGCCGTCACTGTGCCGGGATTGGGCGGGGTGACGCTGCCGGGAGCCTCCTCCGCGGTATCCGTGGCTCGCGCGCTCAACGACAAGGTGCTGCGTGCCAAGGCGACGGTCGGCACATCGGGAACCCTGGTCCCGGAGGAGGATAGGCGCAAGGCTCAGGATGTCTTCGAGGGGGCAAAGGACGCCTTCGACAAGGCGATTGACGCGGCTGGCCGTGATGCCCGCCTGAAAAAGCGTAAGCAGCTTGCGCCTGCCCGGCTCGCCGACGCTTGTGCCAACATCGACCAGACTGTTGTTGAGCTTGTGCAGGCGCGGGCCTCGCGCAGCCTCGATGAAGAGGCGTTCGACGAAGCAGTGTTGAAGCTGCGGGCGAGTCTCCGCAAGCTTGCCCAACAGGCGGGTCGCGGGACCGCGACGCCTGGTGACGGCGTGGCTTGGTTGCTTGAGGCCGTCGCCCTGGAGGCTTCCTGATGACGGAGGCTACCGCCACGGTCTCGCTCCGCCTCGACTTTGATGAGACCCGTACCAAGGTCGTCCTCCGGACGACTGATGACTACCGAGACGATCTCGTCCAGCTGGCCGCCCGCTTCCGTTCGGGCGGCCAGCTGGGCCCCCTCGCCGCCGCTGTTGAGCTCAATGACCTGCTTGGGGGGCTTAACGCACTCTCCTCCTGGCCACATGCGGCAGGAGTTGAGTGGGCACCAGAGCTGCAGGAGCTGGTGGTTGGAGTCCTTCAGGACGCCCAGGCGGTCAAGCAGCGCTTGGACTCTCCGGACCACCATGGAGAAGTCCTCTCCGACGAAGTGCCCTTCCTGCTCGGTGAGGAATGGAAAGCCGACCTCAGCGACTTTCAACGGCGGGATGTCGCGAAGTTGCTGTCGCTTCAGCACGGTGCCAACTTCAGCGTTCCTGGCGCCGGTAAGACTCGTGTTGGCCTCGCCGTGTACGCCACGCAAAAGGCGCAGGGGAAGGCTAGCCGACTGCTTATTGTCTGCCCGAAGTCCGCGTACGAGTCGTGGCAGTACGAGAGCGCTGTCTGCTTCCGACACCCTCTGCGCACCGACATTCTGGACAAGGCCTACGACCAGTGGGCGGAGGTGTTGATCGTCAACTATGAACGGCTGGACCGTTCGCTTACGATGCTCGCGGCCTGGCTAAAGGCCGGACCATCAATGATCATCCTTGACGAGGCGCACCGTATGAAGCTCGGTGCCCGTGGGACGTACGGTGCTGCCTGTATGGCGCTCGGCCCCCTTGCCCGGCGCAGGCTGATCCTCACCGGTACGCCAGCCCCCAACGGGGCGAAGGACTTGGAAAATCTTCTCGGCTTTGTCTGGCCTGGGCACGGGCAGAGGACCGTGACACAGGCGGTAGCCGGCGGCGATCTCGCCTACGCGAGCACGGTCTTGCGACCGTTGTTCACCCGTACGACCAAGCAGGAACTCGGTCTTCCGCCAATGTCGCTCCAGATGCGCTACGTCGACATGCCGCCACTGCATGAGGAGATCTACACCTCGCTGGTCGGGGGTGAGGGCAGCGGCGCGGTCCGGGATGACCTCAGTGCTCTGGGTAAGACTGCCCTGCGCTTGCTGATGGCTGCTGTTTGCCCCGCTCTCCTGACGGAAGGCGCGAACCGCTACGACCCGCTTGCTTACCAACTGCCCCCGCTGGACGTGCCGCAGGGAAGCTCGCTGTACTCGCTGATGCAGAACCTGCCGGACCACGAGATGTCCCCGAAGTACCAGGAAGCTGCGTTCATTGTTGCCGAGAATGCGGAGAGAGGCCGCAAGACGCTGGTCTGGACGACATTCGTCAGGAGCCTTGCCACGCTGGAAAGGCTGCTGGCCAAGTTTGGTCCCGCGGTGGTGTACGGCGGTACTCCAGACCGGGAAGAGCAGCTGCGCCGCTTCCGAGAGGACCCGGACTGCATGGTGCTGGTCTCAAACCCCGCCACTCTAGGCGAGGGCATCAGCTTGCATCAGGTTTGTCACGACGCCGTATACGTGGACCGGGACTTCATGGCTGGGCGCTTCCTTCAGAGTATGGATCGCATTCACCGTCTTGGACTGGCGCCTGACACGGACACCAACGCCACGGTTTTGGTGGCCCGCAACACGATCGATGAGGTGGTCATGACGAGGATGGAACAGAAGCTTGAGTTCATGGGCAAGATCCTCGATGACCCGTCCGTACAGCAGCTCGCGGACCTTGAGGAGGAGCCCTCGGTGGCTGCCGGGCTCGCCCCGAGCGACATGGAGGCCCTGCTGAGTCACATGGGAGTGCGTGCAACGGGCTGATCGCTTCGTGATGGGCGGGGCGGGGTGGTGCTGTAAGCCCGCGCCAGTGCATCAGCGATGGCTCGGCCCACCGCTTCCGCTACCGGTGGCGGGAAGGCGTTGCCCACCTGCCGGTACGCGGATGTCTTACGTCCGGCGAATACCCAGTCCCCAGGGAACCCTTGCAGGAGCGCCATCTGGCTAAGTGTGAGCTTGACCGGTAGAGGGTCCCCTGGTGCCGGAGGTGCGTCGGCAATGCCAGAGCCGTTGACACCCATCTCCGCCCAGGCCTGCCGTGCGCGGGAGGGGCCGAGATCTGGGCCGCCGTGTTTGCGTGAGCCGCCGCAGAGCGTGGGCGCGATGCGCTGCGCCTGCTGTGCCCAGGCATCGGCGAGTTCCCACCCCCGGGAGGCCATCGACTGGTGGAGCACGGACCCCACAAAGGGAGCTGGGGATGCACTGGCGGTGGGATCTGGCCATCGGAAGTGCGGGAACGCACGTTGTTCCAGAGCGACGAGCACCGCCCGTGGGCGGAGCTGGGGCACGCCATAGTCGCAGGCGTAGAGCAGCCGCCACCCCGCTGTGTACCCAAGCTGGGTGAGCTGGTCGAGGATGCGGGCCCGATATGTTGCGAACCTTTCCTGAAGGAGTCCCCTGACGTTTTCGATCAGCACTGATCGGGGCCTGAGGTCACGGACAAATGAGATGGCCACAGGGAAGAGGTCGCGTTCGTCTTCGGCTCCGAGCTGACTGCCGGCCATGGAGAACGGCGGGCAGGGGACGCCCGCCGCGAAGAGGTCGAGCGGTTTGGAGTCTGGCCGCAGTGACTTGCGATCAAGGCTCCGGACGTCTGCCTCCACCACATTCCACCAGGGTCTGTTCGTGCGGAGTGTCCGGCAAGCGTCCTCGTCCTGCTCTACGAGCGACAGGTGTCGGAACCCGGCAGCGTGAAGCCCCAGAGCCTGTCCTCCGGCGCCGGCGCAGATTTCGACACAGAGGAGCGTTGGGCTGGCAGGAGGCGCGGTCGGCACGGTGAGTCTTCCCTCGGCGTCAGGGGTTCGTACTGCAGTGCAGCTTGCCGCCACTTGCCGCGGCAAGTGGCGGCAAGCTACCCTCTTCACTCGAAGGGGTTACATTTCGAATCTTTGAGCGATGATTGGTGGGGTTGTGACCGACGCAGGGATGAGCTGGCGGAATGAATCGCTGGGTGCGCGTGTGCGTGTGGCGCTGTGGCTCCGCGACGAGGTGGGGGAGGGAGGGGTCTTTTCTAAGGCCTCGATCCGCGAGGCGGTCAAGGGGACGGAGCAAGTGGACCGTCGCATGCGCGATCTGCGTCCTGCTGACTGGTCGATTTTGACCTACCGCGACAAGCCCAGCCTCCAGCCCGACCAGCTGTACCTGGAGAAGATCGGCTTGCCGATCTGGGAGCCGGAGTATCGCGCAGCTGGCTTGCGGCAGATCAGCGCGAAGACGAGGCGGTATGTCTACGAGAGGGACGGCCACATGTGCCGGCGCTGCGGAGTCGCTGCCGGCGAGGAGTATGCGGACGAGCCTGGCACTCGTGCGCGGCTCACCCTCGGCCATGTGCGTCCACATCAGTCCGGCAGCGGGGCGAATTCTGAAGATTTGATCACGGAGTGTGCCCGCTGCAACGAGACAGTGAAACACCTCACTGGCGTGCAGATGACCAAGGAGCAGGTCTGGGACCGGATCAAGGAGCTGCCAGGTCGCGGCAAGCGCGACCTGCTGGTCTGGATGAAGGCCGACTGCCGGCCGCTCAGCGCTGCGGAAAAGGCGTGGGGCATGTACCGCCAGCTGCCCGCTGCGGTCCGCGAGGAGCTGGAGGGTGACCTGGAGACGCTCATGCGGCGCTAGGGGCAGGGCGAGGTGTGCGGGCCGGTCTCGTGATTCCTGTCGGTGCGGGATGCGACACTTGCGTGTCTGTAAACATCGCACCAGGAGGAGCCCATGGGTACCGCCGACCGCAAGCTGACCTCGATTGAGATCTGTGCGGGTGCCGGTGGCCAAGCTGTAGGGCTTCACCAAGCTGGCTTCCGGCACCTTGCGCTGGTCGAGATCGACAAGCACGCCGCGGAAACACTCAGGTACAACATCGAGAACCGGCCAGAGTGGAGCTGGGAGAAGGAGCACTGCCTGGTTCGCGAGGCAGACGTCAAGGAGTTCCGGCCTCTTGAGGAGGTGTCCGCTCCTGATGCGTATGAGGAGAGGCGTGACGTATCGGAGGGTGTGGAGCTGATCAAGCCTCGGCAGCTTGATCTTCTTGCGGGTGGTGTTCCGTGCCCGCCCTTCTCTGCGGCGGGAAAGCAGCTTGGCCGCGAGGACGAGCGCGATCTCTTCCCCAAGATGCTTGACCTTGTTGAGGAGCTCCTGCCGCGCGCGGTCATGATCGAAAACGTGCGTGGACTGCTTGAGCCCGAGCGGAAGTTTCGCTACTACCGGAATCACATCAAAAACCGGCTTCGCAAGGCCGGATACGTGATCTGCGGCTGGCAAGTCCTGGAGGCGCAAGATTTTGGTGTGCCTCAGCTCCGCCCCCGAGCCATCCTCGTTGCGATCCGTGAAGATGAGTACCGAGGCTTTGACTGGCCCAAGCCACAGGATGAACTGGTAACGGTGGCCGATAAGTTGTGGCCCTCCATGATGCGCAGGCTTGGTGGTGCGGACTCCCCGCGATACGCGAACTGGCTGGACAAGGCCTCGCAGGGTGTCGCCCCTACGCTCGTTGGCGGCTCCAAGAAGCACGGTGGAGCCGATCTCGGCCCTACGCGTGCGAAGAAGGCCTGGGAAGCGCTCGGCGTCGACGGTATGGGCGTAGCCAACGATGAGGACAAGATGGTCGACCCCGGCCGAGACCTCGGCACGCTGGAGCGTGGGCCCAAGCTCACTGTCGCCCAGGCGGCCCTTATCCAGGGCTTCCCCGACGACTGGGAGTTCAAGGGTGGTGGGAAGACAGCACGCTACCGGCAGGTGGGTAACGCATTCCCGCCGCCCGTCGCCGCTGCTGTCGGAGAGTGCATCAGGGAAGCGCTGTCCCGGACTGGTCCGCTTCACGAAGATCCCAGCCCTGACTTCGAGCCCGAGGACGACCCGTCACTCGTTGCTGGTCAGCTTCCTCTCCAGCAACCTCTGTCGGCGGTCGAGGACGACGCCGAGGACAGTGCCCGCGCACTCCTCGGGTGATTCGTGTTCCCAGAACCGCAGAACCGTCCAGCCGGCATCCGTTAGGCGGCGATCAGTGTCCCGGTCGCGGGCTATGTTGCCCGCGACCTTGCCTGACCAATATCCGGGGTTGGTTCTCGGCGGAACGTAATGCTCAGGGCAGCCGTGCCAGTAGCAGCCGTCGACGAATACGGCCACCTTGACCGGACGGAAAACGATGTCCGCAGTTCGCCGAAGATCAGGTAGAGGCTTGGCAGCAACCCTGTAGCGCAATCCCTGAGCGTGGAGTAGCCGACGTAGCAGCCGCTCTGGCTTGGTGTCCCTGCTGCGAATCGCCTGCATGTTGCGGCGACGCCCAGCGGATGACGCCCAAGAACCCTCTGGCGGGACCCATGGCTGGGGATCGTTCATCTCCCGCTCCCGTGCTCTCTTCGATCACATCTCCATCCTCACCCGACGGAGCTGAAGTGCGAATTTCCCGAGGGGCGCTCAGTGCTCTCCGCCCCCGTGGCACTCCCCATAAGTCCGGCCCGACCCGCACCAGCAAGCCGCCCCCCGTGCCGGCGGCCAAGCCGTTGCGCGGCCCCTGGCTGCCAGCGTCGTCGCGTACTGGGGGAGGAGGTCGGCGTTGGCGGGGGAGGAGGATTCCGAGGCGGCGAAGGCTTCGTAGGAGGGGACCGTGGCCGGGACGATGCCCAGGTTGGGGGTGCCGGCGGCGGCGAGTTCGCGGAGGGAGGCTTCGATGTCCGTGAGGTGGGCGCGGTACGTGGGGTACTCGGATTCCAGTTCCGGGTACGAGGCGAGGAGCTCGTCCAGTTCCGCCTCCGGCCAGTGGAGGACCGCCACCGGGAAGGGGCGCGAGAGGGCCGTGCGGTAGGAGCCCAGTTCGGTGCGGAGGCGGGTGATCTCCGCCTGGAGCTCCGCCGGGTCCGAGGAGCCCAGGGACCACAGGCGCTTCGGGTCGTGGAGCTCGTCCAGGGGGACCGCCGCCGTGTGGAGGGTGTCCGCCAGGGTGTCCCAGTCGTCGTGCGGGAGCGCCAGCATCCGGCGGATCCTGTGCCGGGTCACCAGGAGGGATTGGGTGGCGTGGGGGAGGTCCTGGTCTGAAGCCTCGCCGGTCAGGAGCGTGGCGGCCTGCGTCGCTGTCTCTTCCGCCAGTTCCAGTTCGTCGTGAGCCTCCAGCGTCTCCGCCATGATCTCCCACGGCCCCGCCTCCGCGGGCATCGCCGTACGGAGGCCCTCGATGATCGCCCTCGCCTCCGCCTCGTGGCCGTACTCCCAGAGGTTCGCCGCCTTCAGGGACCTGATCAGGTGCGGGTTCGCCGGCGACGACGACAGGAGTTCGTCGTACAGCGTCGTCGCCCGTTCGCGGTCGCCCGCCAGTTCCAGGTGGGCCGCCGCCTGGAGAAGCAGGGCTTCCCGGTCCTCGGGATACCGCGCGGCGGTGCGCAGCAGGCGCTCGGCTTCGGTGGTGTGGTCGGCAGGCATGTCGGGACGCATGCCGACCACCGTACTGCTGTACGGCCCTGGAGAGTTGGCGCCTCAGCACCTATCGTGCCCCGCGTGCGGGCCAGGGTGCGGGAGAGAGTGCCGGTCGTCGTCCAGACGCGCGGGGTGCGGAGCACGCCCGCCCGTGTGCTGTGGGTGGGTGCCGAAGCCGTTGTCACCTGCGGCGTCGTCCTGATGCTGCTCGTCGTCCACCAGCTGTGGTGGACCAACCAGCAGGCCCGCGCCGACGCCGGCGAGCAGGTGCGCGTCCTTGAGCGAGAGTTCCGGAGCGGGGACGAAGGGGAGTTCCCCAGCGTCGTGGAGCCGGAGTCCGGCGCCGCGCCTTCTCCCAGTAGCCCCCGTAGCCCCTCGCCAAGCCCGGACCCGACCGACTCGTCCCGGGCCTCCGGCGGCGCCGGGCGCCCCGACACCCCCGCCTACGCCATCATCCGCATCCCGCGCATCGGCCTCACCGCCCCCGTCGCCCGTGGCGTCTCCAAGCGGTCCGTCCTCGATCGTGGGTACGTCGGGCACTACCCGAATACCGCCGGCCCCGGCCAGACCGGCAACTTCGCGCTCGCCGGGCACCGCAACACCCACGGCGAGCCCTTCCGCTACATCAACCGGCTCAGGAAGGGGGACCGGATCGAGGTGCAGACCCGGGGGGCCTCGTACGAGTACGTCGTCGATCGGGTGCTCGCCCAGACCTCGCCCCGCGACACCGGCGTCATCCAGCCCGTCCCCCGCTCCCTCGTCAAGCCCTCCTACGGCTACTCCGAGCCCGGCGCCTACCTGACGCTCACCACCTGCACTCCCGAGTTCAGCTCCGCCTACCGCCTCGTCGTCTGGGCCAAGCGTGTATAACGGATCTGTTCGGTCTGTTCGGTCTGTTCGGAAGCTACGGAGAGAGGAGTCGTCTTGAGCCGTCTGTTGCTGCGTCTCGCCGCTCCCCTCCTCTTCCTCCTCGCCCTCGGCGAGCTCTTCCTCTCCGACGGATCCAGCCTCTCCGCCGCCGTCGCCCTCGCCGCGACCAGCGTCGTCTGCGCCCTCATCGGCGCCCACGCGCCCGCGCCCGTGCCCCCCACCCGGGTACGCACCGCCCTGCGCGACCGCGAGCAACGCACCGCCTTCCTGCCCCAACGCGACCCCGACGCCTCCGGGCGCCGTCGGCCCCGGGCACCCGGACGCCTCCTTCCGGCGGCCGTGTAGGGATCAGCCCGTCCCCTCTCTGATCCACCCTGCGCGGATTCGTCGTGCCGAGCTTTTTCGTTCTTTTCCGGCACTTGCGACCCCGGAGGGTCCCCATGTCCGTTTTCGCCACCCTGGTCGAGCGTCTCGCCGACCTGCTCCAGCCGCTCTTCGCCACCACCGCGACCGCCGCCGCCATCGTCCTGTTCACCATGGTCGTCCGGCTCGCCGTCCACCCCCTCTCCCGCGCCGCCGCCCGTGGCCAGAAGGCGCGCGTCCGGCTCGCCCCGCAGCTCGCCGAGCTGCGCGCCAAGCACGCCAAGAACCCCGAGCGGCTCCAGAAGGCCGTCATGGAGCTGCACGCCAAGGAGAAGGTCTCGCCCTTCGCCGGCTGCCTGCCGAGCCTCCTCCAGGCGCCCGCGTTCTTCCTCATGTACCACCTGTTCTCCGGCGACCGCATGGCCGGGCACAGCCTCTTCGCCGCCCCGCTCGGCGACCACTACGCCGACGCCCTCGCCGCGGGCGGCGTCTTCGGGCCGGCCGGGGTCGTGTACCTGGTGCTGTTCGCGATCGTCGGCGCCGTCGCCACGTTCAACTTCCGGCGTACGAAGCGGCAGCTCGCCGCCCAGCCCCTGAACACCGGGCTCCCGGACACCCCCGGCGCCCAGACCATCAACAAGCTCATGCCGCTGCTCTCCTTCGCCACCCTCATCACCGTCGTCGTCGTGCCGCTCGCCGCCGCGCTCTACGTCGTCACCAGCACCACCTGGACCGTCTTCGAGCGGGCCCTCCTCTTCCGCGACCAGGCTCCGGCGGGCGCTCTTGCTACTGGTGCGTAAGGGTCCAGTCCGTGAACGGGGTCTTGCAGAGTGGTCCGAACTCTTGGAGGATCGACCAACCTCCGATGGCCGCAACCCATCGGCCGGGGATCTGTAGGGCCGCACTCCGGGCCCACCTCGACCACAGGGAGAAGACCATGAAGCTGCTGCGAGTCGGCCCGGCGGGTGCCGAACGTCCCGCCCTCCTCGACGAGGACGGCACGCTGCGCGACCTGTCCGCCCTGGTGGGCGACGTCGACGGCAGCCTGCTGGCCGACGGGCCCGCCCTCGACCGGATCCGCGCCGCCCTCGCCGCCGGCGTGCTGCCCGCGCTCGACGCGACCGGTCTGCGCATCGGCCCGCCGGTCGGCCGCATCGGCAAGGTCGTGTGCATCGGGCTGAACTACCACGGCCACGCCGCCGAGACCGGTGCCGCGGCCCCGGCCGAGCCCGTCGTCTTCCTCAAGGCCCCCGACACCGTCGTCGGCCCGGACGACACCGTGCTCGTACCGCGCCGCAGCACCAAGACGGACTGGGAGGTCGAGCTCGCCATCGTCATCGGCCGCACCGCCCGCTACCTGGAGACCGACGAGCAGGCACTCGCCCACGTCGCCGGGTACGCCGTCGCCCACGACGTGTCCGAGCGCGAGTTCCAGATCGAGCGCGGCGGCACCTGGGACAAGGGCAAGAACTGCGAGACCTTCAACCCGCTCGGCCCCTGGCTCGTCACCGCCGACGAGGTGCCGGACCCGCAGGCCCTCGGCCTCCGGCTCTGGGTCAACGGCGAGCTGAAGCAGGACGGCCACACCTCCGACCAGATCTTCCCGGTCGCGGAGGTCGTCCGGTACGTGAGCCAGTTCATGACCCTGTACCCCGGCGACATCATCAACACCGGCACCCCGGCCGGCGTCGCCATGGGGCAGCCCGAGCCCAAGCCGTACCTGCGCGCCGGTGACGTCGTGGAGCTGGAGATCGACGGGCTCGGGCGTCAGCGTCAGGAGCTCAAGGACGCCTGAGTCAGGAAGCGGGTCGGTGGAGGCGCTCCAGTGCCTCCACCACCAGCGCGTGGTCCTCGGCCTGCGGCAGGCCCGACACCGTGACCGAGCCGATCACCCCCGCGCCCTCGACCGCGATCGGGAACGAACCGCCGTGCGCGGCGTACCGGTCGGGGTCGAGGCGCGAGGAGTCCTCGAACGTCGTCCCCTTCGCCCGGAAGCGGGCGCCGACCAGGAACGAGCTCTCGCCGTACCGCTCCACGACCCGGCGCTTGCGGTCGATCCAGGCGTCGTTGTCCGCGCTCGAACCCGGCAGCGCGCAGTGGAAGAGCTGCTGCGCCCCGCGCCGGATGTCGATCGCGACCGGCGCCCGGCGCTCGCGTGCCAGCCGGACGAGGAGTGTGCCCAGGGTCCAGGCGTCCTCGTACGTGAATCGGGGCAGGATCAGGTTCCGCTCCTGGGCCTCCAGGGCCTCCACCTCGCTCACGGCGTCAGCGCTCACAGGTTCACCGCGATTCCCTCGTGGGCCGAGCGGCGCGCCGCCTCCAGCACGTCCAGGGCCGCCGCGGCCTCGTGGGCCGTCACCGGGTTCGCGCCGTCGCCCCGGACGGCGGCGGCGACGGCCGCGTAGTACGCCGGGTAGTCGCCCGGCACCGACTCCACCGGAAGCCCGCCGCCGGTCAGCGGCGACTCGCCGGCACCGAGTCGGCCCCACAGCGACTCCGGCTCCACGCCCCACGCCACGCCCGGCCCGGGGAGCAGCCCCTCGCGCAGATCGGCCTCCTGGGGGTCGAGACCGTACTTCACGAAGCCGGCACTCGAGCCCAGGACGCGGAAGCGCGGGCCGAGCTGGGCCGTCGTGGCGCTCACGTACAGGTGGGAGCGCACCCCGTTCGCGTGCGTGATCGCGAGGAACGTGTCGTCGTCCGCCTCGGCGCCGGGGCGGCGCACATCGGACTCGGCGTACACCCGCACCGCCGGGCCGAAGAGCACCAGGGCCTGGTCGACGACATGGCTGCCCAGGTCGTAGAGCAGACCGCCGATCTCCTCCGGAGCGCCCGACTCGCGCCAGCCGCCCTTCAGCTGCGGGCGCCAGCGCTCGAACCGGGACTCGAAGCGCTGGACCTCGCCCAGTGCGCCCTCCGCGAGCAGGCCGCGCAGAGTCAGGAAGTCGCTGTCCCAGCGGCGGTTCTGGAAGACCGAGAGGAGCAGGCCCCGCTCCTCGGCGAGGGCGGCGAGCCCGCGCGCCTCCGCGGCCGTCCCGGCGACCGGCTTGTCCACGACCACCGGGAGCCCTGCGGTGAGCGCGGCCGTGGCGATCGGCACATGCGTCTTGTTGGGGGAGGCGACGACGATCAGATCGAGTTCGTCCGCCCGGGCCCACAGCTCCTCGGGCGCGTCCGCGATCCGTACGCCGGGGTGTGCGGCCCTCGCCTGTTCCTGGCGCTCGGGGTTGCCGGTCGTGACCGTGTCGAGGACGAGGCCCTCGGTGGCGGCGATCAGCGGGGCGTGGAAGACGGAGCCCGCGAGGCCGTAGCCGACGAGTCCGACGCGGAGGGGGGCGGGGGCGGTGTCGGTCATGGTTCCACTTAAGCAACGCTGTTGCCAAAGTGCAAGCGGGGGTGACAATGGGGTGGTGAACAGGGAAGTAAGGCGTGCTCGGTCGGACGCCGGAGTCAATCTGCCCGCCCTGCGCGGCCACAACGCGGCCCTCGTCCTCGACCTGCTGCGCACGGCGGGCGAGGCCGGGATCAGCCGCCTGGAGCTGGCCGAACGGACCGGCCTCACCCCGCAGGCGGTCAGCAAGATCACGGCCCGGCTGCGGGGGGAGGGGCTGGTCCGGGAGGCGGGTCGGCGCGCCTCGACCGGAGGCAAGCCCCCTACCGTCCTGCGCCTCGTCCCCTCGGCCGCGTACGCGGTCGGCGTCCACCTGGACCGCGACGAGCTGACGACCGTCCTGGTGGACCTGGCGGGGGTACGCGTCGCGGCGCGGCGGACACCGCTGGACCTGGGCGCGGGGGCGGAGGCCGTCTTCGACGCGGTGGCGCGTGAGGTCGGTGCGGTGACGAGCGCGGTGCTCCCCGGAGCGGCGGGGGGCGCGGGCGCGGACGCGGTGGTCCCCGAGGCGGGGAGCACGGACGCGGTGGTTCCCGAGGCGGGGAGCACGGACGCGGTGGTTCCCGAGGCCGGTGCCGCGCAGGGTGGGGGCACGCAGGGTGGGGGCACGCGCGCCGCGCTGAGTGCGGGTACGAGCCCCGTCGCGGCCGAACTCCTCGGGCTCGGGGTCGCCATGCCCGGGCCGCTCGATCATCTCTCCGGTACGCCCGGGCGCGTCACCGGCTTTCCCGAGTGGGAGGGCGTTCCGCTCCGGGCGGAGCTCGCCCGGCGCCTCGGGCTTCCCGTCGCCCTCGACAAGGACACCAACGCCGCCGCCCTCGGACTCGCCCTCCGCTCCTCGGTCCGCGCCGCCGACTCGTTCGCGTACCTCCACCTCGGCACCGGCCTCGGCTCCGGGCTCGTTCTCGGCGGTGCCCTCCTCCGGGGGGCCAGGACCGGGGCGGGGGAGTTCGGGCACCAGACGGTCCTGCTCGACGGGCCGCCCTGCGGCTGCGGCGGGCGCGGCTGCCTGGAGGCCCTCTGCCTGGCGGCCGTCGCGCGCGGTGACGTGCCCGAGGCGGCGCGCGTGCTCGGGACGGGTGCCGTGAACCTCGTACGGCTCCTCGACATCGACCGGGTCGTGCTCGGCGGCCGGGTCGTGGCCGGCGAGCCCGAGGCGTTCGTGGGCGGAGTCGGCGCGGTCCTCGCCGGGGCGGGCCTGGACACGCCGGTCAGCGGTGCCACCTCTCCCTGCGCCGTCGCGGAGGGCGCGGCGCAGCTGATCATCGCTCCGATCTTCGGTAAATAGGGGGATAGGGGGATAGGGACATCGGCTGATCGGGTGGAATGCGCGGGCCGTCCGGGGGCGTGCCCCGCGTCGCAGCCCGGACCCGCCCCGCCCGTGTGGCAGCGTCGCGGCCGTCCCGTACGCCCGCGAGCAGCAAAGGCACCCGACCATGCGACTGCGCAACGCCCTCGCCCTCGGTGTCACGGCGGCCACGACCGGAACCGCCGTCCTCGCCCTCACCGTCGGCCCGTCCTCGGCCCAGCCGGGCCCGAGTCCCACCTGCGGCCGGGCGACGGACCCGGACTTCCCCATCGACACCCGGATCCAGGGAGTGCCCGGTACGTACGTCCCCGGTGCCGACTTCCGTACCTTCGAGGTCGAGCTCACCAACACCACCACCGAGCCCTGCCACGGCATCCACCCGGTCCTGGCCCTCGCCGACCGCGACCGTGTGCTCCAACCCGGGCAGATCCGCCTCGACTTCTACGACTCCGAGGCCCGGAGCTGGCGTCCGGTGACATTCGAGGGAACCGAGGAGGACGAGAACGTCGGCGTCTTCGCGGACACGCCGGGCCCCGCCGCCATCCCCGTCCTCCCTCCCTTCGCCGGCTTCTCCGTCCCCGCCGGCCGTACCCTCGCCGTCGGCGTCCGGCTCGCCTTCCGCGAGGGCACCGCGCCCAACGAGGTGGTGGCCAATGCGGCGGTCGTGCAGCGGCAGGGCGATGACGGCGACTGGGTCGGCGAGTCCGGCGACTACCGCCTCACCATCGCGCCCGGAGGCGCCGGAGAGAACCCGGAGTCCGACGCTCCCGCCGGGACCGCCCCGCCGCGCGGTGACACCGACCGCCTGCCGCGCCTGCCGCGCCCGCCCGCCCGCCTTCCCCTGCCCGCCCCGCCTCAACTCGCCGAGACCGGCGCCGAGTCGACCGCCCTCCTGCTCCCCGTCTCCGGTGCGCTGCTGGTCGCGGGCGTGGTCCTGCTCGTCGCGGCCCGGCGCACGCGCCGGACCGCCTGAGCGCGCCCCGAACCGCCGCGCCACCCTCCGTACACCCTCCCGTTCATTCCCATCTGCGAGCATCCCCCGGTGGACTACCCGAACGACCAGGCACCTGGCGCACCCATCCGCTCCGGCATCCCCGAGCACGGCCGCATCCCCAAGTACTACGCGGTGAAGGCGAAGGTCGCCTCGCTGATAGACGAGTTGGGCGAAGGCGGGCTCCTGCCCACCGAGCGGGACCTCGCCGTCCGGTACGAGGTCTCCCGCGAGACCGTCCGGCAGGCCCTGCGCGAGCTGCTCCTCGAAGGCCGGCTGCGCCGCCAGGGGCGCGGGACCGTGGTCGCCGGGCCGAAGCTGGAGCAGCCGCTCTCGCTCGCCAGCTACACCGAGGGCGTACGGCGGCAGGGGCGCACCCCCGGCCGTACCCTCATCACGCTCGACCGCTTCCCCTGCCCCGACGCCCTCGCGCCCGAGATCGGGGTACGACGGGGCGAGCCCGTCTGGCACATGGAGCGGGTCCTGCTCGCCGACGACGAGCGGGTCGGTCTGGAGAGCACGTACGTGTCAGTGGCTCGTGCGCCGCGCCTGGACAGCGAGTTCGACCCGGACTCCTCCTTCTACCGCTACCTCCGCGAGCAGCTCTCCATCACCTTCGGCGACGCCGACGAGCGGATCGAGACCGTGCTCGCCACGCCCCGCGAGGCGCTCCTCATCGGCACCCCGCCCGCGCTGCCGATGCTGCTCATCCACCGGATCTCCCGGGACACCTCCGGCAGCCCGCTGGAGCGCGTCCGCACCCTCTACCGGGGCGATCGCTTCAGCTTCACCGCGCACCTCGGCCACCAGGGCTGACCCCGAGCCGCCCCCGAGCCGCCCCCGAGGCGCCCCTGAGTCGTCCCCGCGCGGCCGCTCACCACGAGGCCCTTAAGGTCACAAGAAGGTAACGGGTCTAGGCCAACCTTGTCGCCCCGTTCACCGTCCCGTTCCCCACCGGATCGTTCCGGGTCACCAACCCCCAGGACCGTGAACGGCATGAAGGTGATCGTCGTAGGAGCCGGCGTGGTGGGAACCATGCACGCCTGGCACGCAGTGGAACGCGGCCACGAGGTCGTACACATCGAGCGCGAGGCCGAGGCGCGCGGGGCCTCGCTCCGCAACTTCGGCCAGATATGGGTGAGCGGCCGCGCGGGCGGAGAGGAGCTGGACACCGCGCTGCGCGCCCGCGAACTCTGGGAGTCCATCGGCGCCCGCGTCCCCGAGCTCGGCTTCCGGGCCATCGGCTCGCTCACGCCGGTACGCAACGACCTCGAACTGGCCGTCGCCGAGGCCGCCCTGGCCCGCCCCGACGCGGCCGCCCGCGGCTACAAGCTGCTCGACCCCGACGAGGCGCGCCGCATCAACCCCGCCCTGCGCGGCGACTTCCAGGCCGCCCTGTTCTGCGAGCGTGACGCGGCCGTCGAGCCGCGCACCGCCCAACTCGCGCTCCGCAAGGCCCTGCTGGCCTCCGGGACGTACACGTTCCTGCCGAACCGCGAGGTCCGGGACGTCTCCGGCGCCGAGGGCATGCGCAACGCCGCCGTCCGCGACGACCGCGGCGAGGTCCACACCGGCGACGCCGTCGTCCTCGCCACCGGCGCCGCGCTCAGCGGCCTGGTCCGCGAGATCGCCGGCGACATCCCGGTCCGCAAGGTCCGGCTGCAGATGATGCAGACCGACCCGCTCGGCGAGCCGCTCACCACCTCCGTCGCCGACGCCGACTCCTTCCGCTACTACCCGGCGTACACGTCCGACGCCCTGGACGCGCTCAACGCGGGCCAGGCGCAGGACCCGACCGCCGCCGCGCACAAGATGCAGCTCCTGATGGTGCAGCGGCTCGACGGCGGACTGACCATCGGCGACACGCACGAGTACGAGCACCCCTTCGCCTTCGACACCCTCGAAGACCCCTACGAGCACCTGGTCCGCGTCGTCGAGTCCTTCCTCGGCCGCCCGCTGCCGAAGATCCGCCGCCGCTGGGCGGGCGTGTACGCGCAGTGCACCGACACGACCCGGGTCGTGCACCGCCAGAAGGTCCGCGAGGGCGTGTGGCTCGTGACCGGACCCGGCGGACGCGGCATGACCTGCTCGCCCGCCATCGCCGAAACGACCGCTGACGAACTGGGCTGGTGAACACCATGACCGACAACCTCATGTACAACCTCGTCGTCCTCGACATGGCCGGCACCACCGTCGCCGACGGCGGCCTCGTCGAGCGGGCCTTCTCCGCCGCCGCCGAGCGGCTCGGCGAGGACCCGGCCACGATGATCGACTACGTCCGCGCCACGATGGGCGAGTCCAAGATCTCCGTCTTCCGGCACCTCTTCGGCGGCAACGAGAACCGCGCCCAGCAGGCCAACGTCGCCTTCGAGGAGGCGTACGGCGAGCTGGTCGCCGGTGGCCTGATCGCGCCGATCCCCGGCGCGGCCGAGGCGATCGAGGAGCTGAAGGGGCAGGGCAGGACCGTCGTCCTGACCACCGGCTTCGCCCGGGTCACCCAGGACGCGATCCTGGACGCGCTCGGCTGGCGCGACCTGGTCGAGCTGACCCTGTGCCCGGCGGACGCGGGCGGCCGGGGCCGCCCCTACCCGGACATGGTCCTCGGCGCGTTCCTCCGTACCGGAGCCGTCGGCGACGTCCGGCACGTCGCGGTCGCGGGCGACACGTCGTACGACATGCTGAGCGGAGTCCGCTCCGGCGCCGGGATCGTCGCGGGCGTCCTGACCGGCGCGCACGACGAGGCGGCGCTCAAGGAGCACGGCGCCACGCACGTCCTCGGGTCGGTCGCGGACCTGCCGGCGGCGATAGCCCGGGCGGAGGCGGACCGGTGACGGCGCCCGGACCGGCCACCGCGGCGCCCGGCCGAGCCACCACGGCGCCCGGACCGGCCGACAGGGCGCCCGGCCGAGCCACCACGGTGCCCGCCCCGCGCAGCGGCATCCGCTTCGACGCCGTCTCCGTCGCCTACGGCCGCACCACCGTCCTCGACTCCCTCGACCTGACCGTCGAGCCCGGCGAGGTCATGGCCCTCCTCGGCCCCTCGGGATCCGGCAAGACCACCGCCCTGCGCGCCGTCGCCGGGTTCGTGCGGCCGGCCTCCGGGCGGGTGTTCATCGGCGACCGTGACGTCACCGCCCTTCCGCCGCACAAGCGGGGGATCGGCATGGTCGTCCAGCAGTACGCCCTCTTCCCGCACATGCGGGTCGAGGACAACGTGGCCTTCGGCCTGAAGGCACAGAAGGCGCCGAAGGGCGAGATCCCCGGCCGGGTCGCCGAGGCCCTGGAGATGACCGGGATGGCGGCCTACGCCAAGCGCTACCCGCGCGAGCTGTCCGGTGGCCAGCAGCAGCGCGTCGCGATCGCCCGGGCGCTCGCCATCCGCCCGAACGTCCTGCTCCTCGACGAGCCGCTGTCCGCGCTCGACGCCCAGCTGCGCTCCGGGATGCTCGCCGAACTGGCGCGGCTGCACCGCGAGTTGCCGGACGTGTCCATCCTGTACGTCACCCACGACCAGGTCGAGGCGCTGACCCTCGCGGACCGGATCGCGGTCATGGACCGGGCCCGGCTCCAGGACTGCGGCACCCCGCAGGACCTGTACCGCCGTCCCCGTACGGAGTTCACCGCCTCCTTCGTCGGCAACGCGAACCTGCTGCCGGTGACGGTCGGGGCGGGGGCCGTGCGGTTCGCCGGCACCGAACTGGCCGTCGCCACCGACGGCGTGGCCCCGGGCGCCGCCGCCACCCTGTGCGTACGGCCGCACCTCATCGGCCTCGGCGACGGCCCGAACGCGTTGCGGGGCCGGATCGCCGAGGTGCAGTGGCGGGGGTCCACGCACCGGCTGTACGTCGACGTGGACGGGCACCGCCTGAAGGCGGACGTCCGCGAGCTGCGGGAGACCCCGGCGCTCGGTGACCACGTCACCCTGCACTTCGCCCCGGAGGACGGGGTGCTGCTCGGCGCCGGGGTGTCCGATGGGTAGCCCCGGCGCGCCGGTCCTCACGGCCGAGCGGGAGCGTGCGGCCGTGCCCGCCGGTCCCGCCCCCGTGGACCGGACGCCCCGCAGCGGACGGAAGGTGCCGACCTGGGTCTGGGCCCTGCCGCCCGTCGCGGTCCTCGGGCTCGTCTTCCTCTACCCGCTCGCGCTCGTCGTCCAGGAGTCCCTCGCCCCCGGCGCCTACGCCGACGTGTTCTCCTCGGAGGCCTTCCGGGACGCGCTCGTCACCACCGTGTGGCTGGCCGTCGGGTCGACCGTCGGGTGTCTGGTCCTCGGGTTCGCGCTCGCGCTGATCATCGCGTTCGTGCCGTTCCCCGGCGGGAAGGCGGTGTCGAAGTTCATCGACGTCTTCCTCTCCTTCCCCTCCTTCCTCATCACCCTCGCCCTGCTCTTCCTCTACGGCACGGTGGGCATCGGCAACGGCCTGTGGACGGACCTCACGGGCGCGCAGACCGGGCCGTTCCAGTTCCTGACCACGCCCTGGGGCGTCCTCCTCGCCGAGATCACGTACTTCACGCCCTTCGTGATGCGCCCCCTGCTCGCCGCGTTCTCGCAGCTGGAGACCGCGCAGCTGGAGGTCGCCTCCTCGCTCGGGGCGAAGCCGGCCCGGATCATCCGGCAGGTCATCCTGCCGGAGGCGCTGCCCGCTCTCGCCGCCGGCGGCAGCCTCGTCCTGGTCATGTGCCTCAACGAGTTCGGGATCGTCCTCTTCACCGGCGCCAAGGGCGTCACGACCCTCCCGATGCTCGTCTACGGCAAGGCCATCCTCGAATCCGACTACGCCGCCGCCTGTGTCGTCGCCGTCGTCAACGTCGCGATCTCCGTGGGCCTCTACGGCCTCTACCGGGTGGTGAGCCGCCGTGTTGGTGCATAGCCGTACGGGCAGGTGGACGACCTGGGCCCTCTTCGCGGTCCTCTTCGTCCCGCTCTTCGCCCTCCCGCTCCTGGTGATCCTCGCCGCCTCGTTCGCCACCCACTGGTCCGGGGCCTTCCCCTCCGGGCCGACCGCCGAGCACTACACGGCCGCCGTGCGCGGCGAGTCGCTGCGGGCGCTGACCACCAGCCTGATCACCGCCGTCACCGCGAGCCTGCTCGCCCTGACCGTCGGCACCTGGGCCGCCCTGGTGGCGAACTCCCTCCGGAAGAACGGCCGTCGGTTCCTCGACGCGCTGTTCATGCTGCCGGTCGCCGTGCCCTCGGTCGTCGTCGGCCTTGCCGTCCTTGTCGCCTTCTCGCAGCCGCCCGTGCTGCTCAACGGCACGCGCTGGATCGTGATCCTCGCGCACACCGTTCTTGTCACGGCGTTCGCCTACCAGTCGGTTTCGGCGGCCATCCTCCGTCTCGACCCGATGTACGAGCAGGCGGCGGCGAGCCTCGGTGCCCGTCCCGCGTACGTCCTGCTCCGGGTGAAGCTGCCGCTCCTGCTGCCGTCCCTGAACGCGGCGGCCGGGCTCTGCTTCGCCCTGTCCATGGGCGAGTTGAGCGCCACGATGATGCTCTACCCGCCGGACTGGCTGCCGCTTCCGGTGCTGATCTTCACCGCCACCGATCGTGGATCCCTCTTCACCGGCTCGGCGCTGGCCGTGGTCCTCATGGCCACGACCCTGATCGTCCTGCTCGCGGTCTCCCGTATCCGCACCAAAGCGTCCTACCGATAAGTCGCCCGACAAGTCGCTCGACAAGTCGCTCGACAAGTCGCCCCGTAAGTCGCCCCGTCCTCAGGAGAAGAACGACGTTATGCGTACCTCGTCCAAGTTCGTCAAGCCGATCGCCGCCGTCACCGGCAGCCTCGCCCTCGCCGCCACCCTCACCGCCTGCGGCGGCTCCTCCGCCGCCTCCGACGAGAAGGTCGTCACCGTCTACAGCGCCGACGGCCTCAAGGGGGAGAAGGGCGACGGCTGGTACGACAAGGTCTTCGCCGACTTCGAGAAGGAGACCGGCATCAAGGTCAAGTACGTCGAGGGCGGTTCCGGTGAGATGGTGCAGCGCGCCGTCCGCGAGAAGAACAACACCCAGGCCGACGTCATCGTGACCCTGCCGCCTTTCATCCAGCAGGCCGACTCCAAGGGGCTGCTCCAGGCGTACACGCCGAAGGGCTCCGAGCAGGTCGACGGCGCGAACAAGGCCGTCGACGGCAAGTGGACCTCGGTCGTCAACAACTACTTCGGCTTCATCCACAACAAGCAGCAGCTGAAGGAGGCCCCCACGACCTGGGAGCAGCTTCTCGACCCGAAGTTCAAGAACAAGCTGCAGTACTCCACCCCCGGTGTCGCGGGTGACGGCACGGCCGTCGTCATCAAGGCGATGCACGACTTCGGCGGCCAGGAGCCGGCGATGGCGTACCTCAAGCAGCTGCAGGCCAACAACGTCGGCCCGTCCTCCTCCACCTCCAAGCTCGCCCCCAAGGTCGACAAGGGCGAGATCCTCGTCGCCAACGGCGATGTCCAGATGAACTTCGCGCAGTCCAGGTCCATGCCGAACCTCGCCATCTGGTTCCCGGCCAAGGAGGGCGGCAAGCCGACCACCTTCGCCCTGCCGTACGCGGCCGGCCTGGTGAACAAGGCCCCGCACAGCGAGAACGGCAAGAAGCTGCTCGACTTCATGCTGGCCGAGCAGGCCCAGCGCGAGGTCAGCGCCGTCGGTGGCGGCTTCCCGGCCCGCAAGGACGTCAAGGCGACCGATGCCAACGCCATCGAGCTGGCGAAGCTGATCGAGGGCGTCGAGATCTTCGAGCCGGACTGGGCCGACATCGACAAGAACCTGACCACGTACGTCGACGCGTGGAAGACGGCCACCGGAAGCTGACACCGGCAGCCAACCACCGGCCGCCAAGAGTTCACTTCACCACCCCTGGAACACCTCCGTTCATCGCGGAAAGATAACGGGTACGGACCAACGCCCCCGAGGAATCGGGGGCGTTGGCGCGTCCTCGCCCCCTTCCCTACGGAGGATCCGAGATGCCGATCACCGGCATTCCCCGCCGCACCGTGCTCGCCGCCGCAGGTGCCACCGCCGCCCTCGCCGCCACCGGCGTCGCCACCGCCCCCGCCGCCCAGGCCGCCGCGCCCACGCTCCCGAACGGCACCAGCAAGGACAAGGTGCTCGTCGTCGGCATGGACGGACTGCGCCACGACCGGATCGACGCCGCGAACGCGCCGACCCTCAAGTCCCTGATGACGAACGGCACGTACGGCCTGTCGCTGCTCTACGCCAACCCGATGGCCGCCACCTCCTCCGGCCCCGGCTGGTCGACGATCTCCACCGGAGTCTGGCCCGACAAGCACGGCGTGAAGGACAACACCTTCACCGGCAAGAACTACGGCCGGTACCCCGGCTTCCTGGCCCGTCTGAACCAGGTCCGCCCCGACCTCTCGCTCTTCGCCGCCGTCGACTGGCCCGAGCTGGACACCCACGGCACGGTCACCCCCGGCGCCGACGCCAAGCTGGTCTACAACAACAACTACGCGGTCAACGACAAGGTCATCACCGACGCCACCGAGGACATCCTCCGGAACCAGAACCCGGACGTCCTCTTCGTCTACTTCGGCGAGACCGACGAGATGGGCCACTCCTACGGCGCCGCCAGCCAGAAGTACCTCGACGCCATCGCCGTCCAGGACGGCTACCTCGGCCGCCTCCTGGCCGCGATCAAGGCCCGCCCCTCCTACGCCACCGAGCGCTGGACGGTCATCGTCACCACCGACCACGGCCACACCGACGGCGGCGGCCACGGCGGCTCCGCCATCGAGGAGCGCCGTACCTTCGTCCTCGCCCAGGGCCCCGGCATCGCGGCCGGCGCCCGCCCGATCGACACCCGGCTCGTGGACGTCGCCGCGACCGTCTTCCACCAGCTCGGCATCGTGCCCGACCCGGCCTGGGGCCTGGACGGCAAGCCGATACAGCAGCGCTCCACCGACCCCTTCGACGCGCTGCAGCCCAGCCTCACCGGCCGGGTCGACGAGACCGGCATACCGGCCGGCGTCCTCGGCTTCACCCACACCGCCCCCAGCGGCTGGTCCGTCATCAACAACGCGATGGGCACCGGCGGCATGACGGAGTGGCGCGGCTGGGCCTTCGCCACCGACGAGTTCTGGTCCCGCACCCAGCGCGACCAGTCCCGCGAGCTGAACGTCCGCGCCCGGGGCGTCTTCGCCGTCGCCGACTCCGACGAGTGGGCGGACAAGTCCTTCTCCGGTACGTACGACTCGACGCTGGTCACCCCGGCGTACAGCGTCTCCGGCAAGACGCGGGCGACCCTCGACTTCACCACCTTCTACCGCCAGGAGGGCAGCCAGAGCGCCCAGGTCCAGGCGGTCTTCAACGGCGGCACCCCGACCGTCGTCAAGAGCTACACCTCCGACGTGATCTCGCAGCCCCAGTCCCTCACCGTGAACGTCCCGGCGGGCGCCTCAAGCGTCAGCTTCCGCTTCCGCTACACCGGCTCCAACAACTGGTACTGGGTGATCGACGGGGTCAAGGTCACGACCTCTTGATTACTCTGGGGGCGTCGCCACAGCGCTGTCGCGGCGTCCCCAGCACACCGCACGATTTCTGTACGGCAGGAGTCCCCGCACATGGCAGAGCGCAAGCCGATCGAATCCTGGCTCACCGACATGGACGGTGTCCTCATCCACGAGGGCGTTCCGATCCCCGGCGCCGACGCGTTCATCAAGAAGCTGCGGGACACCGAGAAGCCCTTCCTGGTCCTCACCAACAACTCCATCTACACCGCCCGCGACCTGCACGCCCGCCTCGCGCGCATGGGCCTGCAGGTGCCGGTGGAGAACATCTGGACCTCGGCGCTCGCGACCGCCAAGTTCCTCGACGACCAGCGCCCCGGCGGCACCGCCTACGTCATCGGCGAGGCCGGCCTGACCACCGCGCTGCACGACATCGGCTACGTCCTCACCGACCACGACCCCGACTACGTGGTCCTCGGCGAGACCCGGACGTACTCCTTCGAGGCCATGACCAAGGCCGTCCGGCTCATCAACGCAGGCGCCCGCTTCATCTGCACCAACCCCGACGAGACCGGCCCCTCCCTGGAGGGCCCGCTGCCGGCCACCGGCTCCGTCGCCGCGCTCATCACGAAGGCCACCGGCAAGGAGCCGTACTTCGCGGGCAAGCCGAACCCGCTGATGATGCGCACCGGCCTGAACGCGATCGGCGCCCACTCCGAGACCAGCGCCATGATCGGCGACCGGATGGACACCGACATCCTGGCCGGTCTGGAGGCGGGCATGCAGACCTTCCTGGTGCTCACCGGACTGACGACCCAGGCGGAGATCGACCGCTTCCCCTTCCGCCCCTCCAAGATCGTCGACTCGATCGCCGACATCGTCGACCGGGTCTGACACGGACCCCAGGTCGAACACCCGACCGGACCCCTGCGGATGCGGGAGCGGGCGAACCGGGTGACCCTGCCATTACCAGGAGGTCACGATGCGTTCAGGTCCCATTGCTCTCCGTGCCGCAGGGGCGGCCGTCATTCTGGTGCTGGCACCCACGGCCGGTACCGCCTTCGCGGGCGACAACGACAAGGCCAAGGTCGTCGCCACGGTCACCCCGTCCACCGCCCGGCCCGGTGCCGATGTCGACGTCCGCGTGCAGGGCTGCAAGGGGACGACCGGCGCCGCCAAGTCGAAGGCGTTCGTCGCCGACGCCGAGCTCACCGGCCGTGACGGCGGCGACTACCCGCTCTTCGGCGACACGACGATCAAGTCGAACCTCGAACGCGGCAGCTACAAGGTCAGCGTGACGTGCGACGGCCGTGAGCACCGTGACGTCGGCGTGGTCCACGTCGAGAAGCACAAGCCCGAGCCGACGCACGACCCCACGCACCAGCCGACGCACCACCCCAGCCCGCACGCCCCGGTCCGCGCCGGTGGCGGAGGCGCCGCCCTGGCGGTCCCGGCGGCACCCGTGGCACCGGGTGTCGCCCAGACCACCAGCGCGAACGGTCTCGGCACGCCGTACACCCTGGTCGGCCTGGGTCTCGCCGCGGTCGCGGCGGTGGCCGTCGCCTTCCGCAGCGCACGCCGCCGCCGCGCGGGCGACTGACGTGCCCGCCGGGTCCGCCCCCGGGACCGGGTCCGACCCGGAGGCGGGCGGCGGGTCCGGGTCCGGGGCGGGCCACGGGCGGATGGTGACCGGTGCGGCCTGGGCGGTCCTGGTCCTGGGGCTCTGGCTCTGGGGCCGGGAGATCGCGGACGGCCCCGGGGGTGCCTCGGCTCCCTCCACCGGCGATATCGCGGCCGTCGGCCGCCCCCTCGGTGCGCCGCTTCCCCCGGCGCACCGGCCCCTGGCGCCCGCCGAGCCGCGCCGGGTCGAGATCCCCTCGCTCGGCATCACCGCGCCGGTCGTCGGACGCGGTCTGGACGCGTCGGGCGCGGTCGACCCGCCGCCGTTCGAGATGCCCCACTCGGTCGGCTGGTTCCGTCCCGGCACGCAGCCGGGTGCCGAGGGTGTGGCCCTCTTCGTCGGTCACGTCGACACCGAGACCCGGCCCGCCGTCTTCTACGGCCTCAGCGCCGCCCGCCCCGGCGCCCTGGTCCGGGTGACCCGTACGGACGGATCGGTCGCCGAATTCACCGTCGACGACGTCCGGGTCTTCCCCCGGGACCGCTTCGACGCGGCGAAGGTGTACGGGCAGCACCGGGCCGACCGGGCCGAGCTGCGCCTGATCACCTGCGGCGGCACCTTCGACCGCGTGACCGGTGCGTACACGGCGAACGTGGTCGTCTCCGCGTATCTGACGGGCGCGCGTACGGGTGCGGGCGCGTGAACGGAGCGGGTGCGTGAGCGGGGCGGGGGCGTGAGTGAGCGGGGCGGGTGCGGCCTGACGTCGCGGCGACGCTGATCACCGTGCCCGGCCGGCGGACCGCTGCGCGCGCGACCCGACGGCCGGGCCGGCCTCGACCGCGGGCACGCGGGCCGCGGGAGGAGCCCGGCGCCGGCGCGGGAGGTTCGGGTTCCGCAACTCTAGAACGGGCCTCCGGCTCCGGCCCGGATCACGGTTCCGCCGCGCGAAGATCGACTGGTTCCGTACGGGGGTCAGGCCGCCGGACAGCCAACCGGCCAGCCGGGATGAGCGGTTGGGGGCGCTTGCGCCGCGCGGCCGGACTGGCCGGAACGTGACCGAGGGGCTACGGAGCGCAGTCGCGATCCGGACGGGGAAAAGATCGAGGCCCCCTCACCATCGGTGAGGGGGCCTCGATCGCGCGTGCGCCGCCAGGGACTCGAACCCCGGACCCGCTGATTAAGAGTCAGCTGCTCTAACCAACTGAGCTAGCGGCGCCTGCTGACCTGGATAACTCTACCCGACGTCCAGGGGTGCTCCTGACCAATACCGGCCCCTCCCGGCCTGTCGGATGGTCGTATCAGGTCTTCGATCCGTCAAAATGCGATTTGTCCAGACAGTTGAGACACTGACGCCCGTACCCAAGGGTCAAAAGATCTTGACGAGTGTGGAGGGGAATCGCATGAGTGTGCCGGTCTTCGAGGAGTTCGAGCCCGCCGCCGACTGCGGCTGCGCGGGCTGCGCCCAGCAGCGGCGTGACCTCGTCCTGGGGCTGCCCGTGCGCGCGGGCGGCCATCCCGCGGCGCACGGGGCGCGCCGCGCGCTGGTCCTGGTGACCGCGGCGGGCGTGGTGCTCGGCGGCGGGGGCGCGAGCGCGCTTGCCCTGCCGTCGGACGGACCGGTCGCGCCGACCGGGCTGCTCACGGACCTGGACGCCGCAGGCCCGGCCGACGACACACCGCAGGGCGGCGCGGGTCCGCTGCACGGAGCCCCCGGGCCCGGGGGCCGGCCGGCCACCGGCGCTACCCCGACGAACAGTCAGATCGCCACCGAGTCCCTGCGGAAGAGCACCCGGGCCGAGATCATCAACCGCGCCAAGCGCTGGGTGAGCGCCCAGGTCCCGTACTCGATGGAGCGGTACTGGACCGACGGCTACCGCCAGGACTGCTCCGGCTACATCTCGATGGCGTGGAACCTGCGCGGCAACGAGTGGACCGGCAGCCTGGACCGCTTCGGCGAGAAGATCGACCGCACCGAGCTGCAGCCCGGCGACATCCTGCTCTTCCACAACCCGGCCAACCCGACCAAGGGCTCGCACGTCACGATCTTCGGCGGCTGGACCGACTACACCCACACCTCGTACATCGCGTACGAGCAGACCAAGCCGCGGACCCGCCGCCAGGCGACGCCGCTGGCGTACTGGAACAACTCCGACCGCTACGTCGCCTACCGCTACAAGGGTGTCGTGAGCGGTGGCAGCGGCGGAGCCGGCTCGGCCACGCAGGCCACGCCGTACCCGGGCCCGGAGATGTTCGGGACCGGCGCGAACAACGCGTACGTCACCCAGCTCGGGAAGCTGCTCGTGCAGCGCGGCGGCAAGAAGTACTACAGCCAGGGCCCCGGCCCGCGCTGGGGCGAGGCCGACCGGCGGGCGACGCAGGCGTTCCAGCAGGCGCAGGGCTGGAAGGGCGCGGAGGCGGACGGGATGCCGGGGCCGCAGACCTGGCGCCTGCTGGTGTCGGGCCAGGGGCGGAGCATCGGCGGTTCGAGTGGTTCGGGGGGTTCGAGCGCGAATGTGCCGGGCTTTCCCGGGCGTGGCTACTTCCGTCCGGGCCAATCCAACGCATATGTGGAGAAGCTGGGCAAACAGCTGGTGAAGCGGGGCTACGGCAAGCACTACCTGTCGGGTCCCGGTCCGCGCTGGAGCGAGGCGGACCGTCGCAATGTCGAGGCGTTCCAGCGGGCACAGGGATGGCGCGGCGGCGCGGCCGACGGCTACCCGGGCCCGGAGACCTGGCGGCGCTTGTTCCGATGACCCCGAGAGCATGAGGTGGACTCCATGACCGCAACGACCCCCAACCCGGACTCGGGAGCGGCGGCCAGCCGTGACGCGGCCCGGACGGCCCGCCGTCTGTCGACGGAGCCGCGCGCCGCGAGACCGGCGGGTCACCCGCCGGAGCCGGGCGCGGAGCACCCCGAGGGCGCGTCCGCCGAACGGGAGGCCGGGCAGGCGCGCGGCGGTCCGGAGCCGGGCGGCCCGGAGCGGGCCGGGGCGGTCACGGCCTCCGCGGCGTCCGAGGTGGTCACGGCCCCGCCGGGTGCCACCCCGGCTCAGGACCCGGGCACGGCGGTCGTGACGCCCGCGGGCCCGGGAGCCGCTGCCGCGTCGCCGACGGGCTCGGCCCCGTCGGCCCCGTCCGTCACGGGCGCGGCGCCGTCCCCGCCGTCCCCGCCGTCCGCGCCGGGTGCGGTCGACTCGGACGCGCCGGCTCCGGGGGAGTCGGAGCCGCGCGCCGGCTCGCCTCGCCCCGGGAGCGACACCGGCGGAGCCAGTGCGGTGACAGGCCGTCATGGGCCGCGCCCCTCGGGGGCTTCCGAACCGCTCGGCGCCTCGGGCACCCCCGGCGTCTCAGGCACCCCCGGTGTTTCGGCCGCTCCCGGTGTCTCGGCCGCCCCTGGGGGCTCGGCCGCTCCCGGTGCCTCGGTCACCCCCGGTGTCTCGGTCACCCCTGGTGCCTCGGCCGCTCCCGGTGTCTCGGTCACCCCCGCTGTCCCGAGCGCTCCCGGTGTCTCCGGTGCGGCTGGCCTCTCCGGTGCCGCTGGCATCTCCGGCGCCACCCGCACGCCGGGCAGCTCCCGTTCCGGGGCGGCGGGGTTCCGGTTCCGCCTGGCGGGTGCCGTCGGCGCGACGCCTTCGGCCGCGCAATGGGTGGCACCCGAGCCGGGAGTGGCGCGCGCTCCGGCGCGTGAGCCCGTCGCGGCGAGCGCCGCCACCGCCCCGCGCGGCGGCGGTCCGGCGCGTGAGCCCGTCGCGGCGAGCGCCCCCGCCGCCACCGCCCCACGTGGCACGGCCGCCGAGCGTGGCACGGTCGCCGCCACCGCCCCCGTCGGTGCCCCCGCCTCCACCTCCGCCGCACCCTCGCCCGCGCCGGCCCCGCTGCCCACGAGCCCCGGCGCACCGACCCCCGCCACCCCGGTCGCACCCGCACCCGCACCCAAGCCGGGCCCCCTGCCCACCTCCCCCGTCACCCCCGCCCCGGCCCCGGCCGCCGATCTGCGGCGGATCGTGCGCGGAGAGGTCGGGGTCGTGGCCCTGCCCGTGGCGGCCGAGGTCCCCGTCGCCACCGCCTCCGTCGAGCCCCAGGTCCTTGCGCGGCCCCTGGTGCGGCGGAAGAACGTGATCGGGGCCGAGACCACCGGGTCGATCCCCGTGCACCTGCTCTTCCGCGACCAGCCCGAGCCCGTTGCCGGCGCCGAGGCCGACACGGGCGAGGACGACGGCGGCCCCGCCACCGTCGCCATGTCGCCCCCCACCCCGCCCGCCAAGGCCAAGGCCAAGGGCAAGGCCACCATCCCCGCGCCCACGCGGCCCAAGGCCTCCCGCCCCGCGCCCACCGCCGACCCCAAGCTGGTCGAGCGGGACGGGGCGGTGCTGCCCGGGTGGATCGGGGTCCTCGGCGGGGTCCTCGCGCTCACGGGGTGCGCCGCCGTCCTCTGGTGGACCGGGGCCGTGCCGGATCAGCTCGCGCGGATGCTCCGGCTGCCCCCGCGCCCGTACCAGGGCATCCACCTCGGCCAGTGGGCGCTGCTCGCCCTCGGCGTGCTGGCCACCCTGTTCGCTCTCGGCGGTCTCGGCCGCGGCCGGGTCGGCTACGCCTGGGTCCTCACGCTCTTCGGCGACTACCGAGGGACCGTCCGCCGTACCGGTCTCGTCTGGACCAGCCCGCTCCTGCTGCGCCGCCGGGTCGACGTCAGGCTCCGCCACTGGCGCAGCGAGCCGCTCTCCTCCGTCGACGCCAAGGGCACCGCCCTCCATGTCGTCGTCCTCGTCGTCTGGCGCATCCGGGACACCGTCCGCGCCGCGCTCGGCGTCGAGGGGCACGAGGAGTACCTGCGCGAGCAGGTCGAGGCGGCGATGGCCCGGGTCCTCTCCCAGCTCCCGGCCGACGCCTTCCACGAGGACGCCCCGACCCTGCGCGACGCGGAGGCCGTCGGCGAGGCGCTGACCCGGATGCTCTCCGCCGAGTGCGCCCCGGTCGGCATCGACGTGTTCTCGGCGCAGCCGACCCGGATCGAGTACGCCCCCGAGATCGCGGCGGCGATGCAGCGCCGTCGGATCGCGGCGATCGACGCCAAGCACCGGGACAGCGTGCTGACCTCCGTCGTGGACGCGGTGGACGACGTGGTCCACCGGCTGACCACACGTGGTCTGGTCGAGCTGGACGACTACGAGCGCAAGGCGCTGGTCAAGGACCTGACGGTGGCGTTCTACACCGGCCGGACCGGTCCCGTCGAAGGCGCGTGAGCGCTCTGGACATGCTCAACTTCCGTCAATACCTTGGTACTTGGTCTAGACCGGAATAGGCACTACCGCACAAGCGCAAGCGCAAGCACGACCGCACAGGCACGACCGCACACGCACGACCGCACACGCACCACCCTCCGCACGCGTGCAGCACGGCTCGGAACTCCCCCACGTTCAACAGGAGCGACAGCATGCGCAAAAAGATAGGCGTGGCGGCGGTGGCGCTCGGCGTCGCCGGCGCCTCACTCTTCGCCACGAGCAGCGCCTCCAGCCACGGATACACCGACTCCCCGATCAGTCGTCAGAAGCTCTGCGCCAACGGCACCGTGACCAACTGCGGCGGCATCCAGTGGGAGCCGCAGTCGGTCGAGGGCCTCAAGGGCTTCCCCGGCGCCGGACCCGCCGACGCCACGATCTGCGCCGGCGGGAACTCCCGGTTCGCCGAGCTCGACGACCCGCGGGGCGGCGCCTGGCCCACCACCAGGCTCACGGCGGGCCAGAGCCACACCTTCCGCTGGCAGTTCACCGCCCGGCACAGCACCACCGACTTCAAGTACTACATCACCAAGAACGGGTGGAACGGCACCCAGAAGCTCACGAGGGCGGCCCTCGATCCCCAGCCGTTCCTCACCGTCCCGTACAACAACGCGCAGCCGCCGGCCACGCTCTCGCACGCCGGGACCATCCCGGCGGGCAAGACCGGACGCCATCTGATCCTGGCGGTCTGGACGATCGCGGACACCGGGAACGCGTTCTACGCCTGTTCGGACGTTCAGTTCTGACGCTACGTCAGTTACCGTCCGGCGTATGACGGAACCCACCGTGGCGGAGCTCGTGCGGAGGCAGTGGGGCGACCACCGGGTCGGCCTGAGGGCGCGGGACAGGGTCCTCAGCCATCACCAGGTCGCCGCCGGGGCCGCCGCACGGGCCGCGCTCCTCGTCGATCTGCTGCCCCGGGGTGCCGAGCCGCACCTCGGGGTACTCCTCGACAACACACCGGAATTCCCGCTCTGGCTCAGCGCGGCGGCCCTCGCGGGGGCCGCCGTCGCGGGCATCAACCCCACCCGGCGCGGCGCCGAGCTGGCCCGCGACATCACGCACACCGACTGCCGGGTCCTGGTGACCCAGCGGGCGCACCTTCCCCTGCTCGACGGGCTTCCGCTGCCGGGCGTGCGCGTCCTGGTCACCGACACCGACGCCTACCGGGAGCTGCTGACCCCCTACGAGGGCGCGAAACCGGGCGAGGCCGTCGTCCGTCCCGTGCGGCCCGACAGCCGGATGCTGCTCTACTTCACCTCCGGTTCGACGGGCGCGCCCAAGGCGGCGATCTGCAGCCAGCGCCGGCTCGCGGCCGCGGGGCGCTCGCTCGTCGCCCAGTTCGGGGTGGGACCCGAGGACGTCCACTACATCTGCATGCCGATGTTCCACGGCAACGCGGTCATCGCGGACTGGGCCCCGGCGCTCGCCGCCGGCGCCTCCGTCGCGCTGCGGGACCGCTTCTCGGCCTCCGGTTTCCTCTCCGACGTGCGGGAGTTCGGCGCGATCTACTTCACCTACGTCGGCCGGGCCGTCCAGTACCTCCTTGCCACCCCGCCCCACCCGGACGACCGCGCGCACCCGCTGCGGCTCGGCTTCGGCACGGAGGCGGGGGCGGTGGACGCGGCCCGGTTCGAGGCCCGCTTCGGGGCCAGGCTCGTCGAGGGCTACGGCTCCTCGGAGGGCGGCGCGGCGATCCCGCGTACCCCGGACACCCCGCCCGGCGCGATCGGGCGGGCGGCGCCGGGGGACGACCTGGCGGTGGTGGACGCGGCGACGGGGGAGGAGTGCGCCCCCGCCGTCCTCTCGCCCGAGGGCCGGCTCCTCAACGCCTCCGCCGCGATCGGCGAACTGGTCAACCGGGGCCGGACCCCCTTCGAGGGCTACTGGCGCAACCCCGAGGCGGAGGCCGCCCGGTGCCGCGACGGCTGGTACTGGACCGGCGACCTCTTCTACCGGGACGCCGACGGCTTCCTCTACTTCGCGGGGCGTACGGACGACCGGCTGCGGGTCGACAGCGAGAACCTCGCCGCGGCCGTGATCGAGCAGATCCTCTCCCGCTGGGAGCGGTCCGCGGGCGTCGCCGTCTACGCGATACCCGACCCGGTCGCCGGGGACCAGGTGATGGCGGCCGTCGCCCTGCGCGAGGGCGCCGCCTTCGACCCGGCCGCGTTCGCGGAGTTCCTCGCCGCCCAGCCGGACCTGGGCACCAAGATGCCGCCGCGCTTCGTACGGGTCGTCCCGAAGCTCCCCCTGACCGCCACGAACAAGATCCACCGCGTGGCCCTGCGCCGGGAGTCCTTCCTCTGCGCGGACCCGGTCTGGTGGCGCCCGGCGCCGGGGGCCCCGTACGAAGTGCTGACCCCGGAGGCGCTCACCGGACTGCGGTCGGCGTACGAGGCCCAGGGCCGCTCGCCCCAGGGTCCGGGCGCCGCCGGGTAGCCCGGTCTCGGCGGAACGCGTCGACGTGGCGCGCGGCAGGTAGGGCCAGACCTACCCCTCGTACGCCCGCCAGACCGATGGCCGCGGCCTGAGGCCGCCGCCTACCGTGAACCCCATGACGCCCCGAACCCCCTGGCAGGCCCTCACCCGGGCCCGGTATCCGCGGACCGGCTGGCCCTGGCGGTCGGCCGGGTATCTGGCGACCGGGGTGCTGACCGGGGTGCCCGCGCTCCTCGTCCTCCTTGTGCTCGTCCTCTTCTCACTGCTGCTTGTCGGGCTCCCGCTGCTCCTCCTCGCCGGGGTCGCCCTCGGCGGTCTCGAACGACGGCGGCTCCGGCTCGTCGACCTCGACCCGGCCGCCGACCCGCACCGGGTCCCCGACGCTCCCGGGCTCGCGGCCTGGCTCCGGGTCCGTGTCCGGGAGCAGGCGACCTGGCGGGAGTCGGCGTACGCCGTCCTGCACGCCACCGTCCTGTGGCCGCTCGACCTGATCGTCCTCGCCGTCGCCCTCGGTCTGCCCGCGGCCCTCATGACCGCGCCCGTCCAGCTCGCCGTCGACGGCCAGGAGGCCAAGGTCGTCAAGGCGTTCCTGGTCACCTCCTACCCGCAGGCCTTCGCGGCCGCCCTCCTCGGGGCGGTGCTCCTCGTCGCCCTGCTCTACCCGCTCGCCGCGCTCGCCGGAGCCCGCGCCGCGCTGAGCCGGGCGCTGCTCGCGCCCCGCGAGGCCGAGCTGCGCGAGCGCATCGGCGAGGTCACCGCCTCCCGGGCCCGGCTCGTCGACGGCTTCGAGGCCGAGCGGCGGCGGATCGAACGCGATCTCCACGACGGCGCCCAGCAGCGGCTCGTGGCCCTCACCATGACCCTGGGGATCGCCCGGCTCGACGCCCCGCCCGGACCGCTCGCCGACCAGCTCGCCCGGGCCCACGACGAGGCCGGCCGGGTCCTGACCGAGCTGCGCGAACTCATCCACGGCATCCACCCGCAGGTCCTCGCCGACTACGGCCTCGGCGCGGCCCTCACCGACGCCGCCGACCGCTCGGCCGTCCCCGTCACCACCGACATCGACCTGCCCCGGCTGCCCACCGCCGTGGAGAGCGCCGGCTACTTCGCCGTCTGCGAGGCCCTGGCCAACATCGGCCGGCACAGCGGCGCGACCCGCGCGACCCTCACCGCCCGGTACGCGGGCTCCCTGACCCTCACGGTCGAGGACGACGGGCGCGGCGGCGCCGACCCGGGACGGGGCACCGGGCTCACCGGACTCGCCGACCGGCTCGCCGTCCTCGATGGCACACTGACGATCATGAGCCCGCCGGGCGGGCCGACCGTCCTACGAGTGGAGATCCCGTGCCGATCGCTGTCCGAGCCCTCCGCGTCGTCCTCGCCGAGGACAGCGTCCTCCTCCGCGAGGGCCTGATCGGTCTGCTCGCCCGGTTCGGCCACGAGGTCGTCGCCGCCGTCGGCGACGCGGACTCCCTGCGTACCGCCGTCGCCGAGCACGACCCGGACATCGTCGTCACCGACGTACGGATGCCGCCCGGCTTCCAGGACGAGGGTCTCCGCGCGGCCATCGCGCTGCGCGCCGAGCGCCCCGGCCTGCCGGTCCTCGTCCTCAGCCAGTACGTGCAGCGCAGCTACGCCGCCGACCTGCTCGACACCGGCGACGGAACGGGCGTCGGCTACCTCCTGAAGGACCGGGTCGGGCAGGTGGAGGAGTTCGAGGACGCCCTCCTCCGGGTCGCCGACGGCGGCACGGTCGTGGACCCCGAGGTCGTCCGGCAGCTGCTGCGCCGCCGCCGCGATCCGCTGGAGGCGCTGACCCCGCGCGAGCGCGAGGTGCTCGGTCTGGTCGCCGAGGGGCACTCCAACGGGGAGATCGCCCGCCGGCTCGTCGTCACCGAGGCGGCCGTCGGCAAGCACATCGGCAACATCCTGGGGAAGCTGGACCTGCCCCCGGCCGAGGAGACCCACCGCCGGGTCCTGGCCGTGCTCACCTACCTCAGGGCCTGACGCCTCCCGGGACACGCGGGAGGACACGAAGAAGCCCCCCGCTTCCGCGAGGGGCTTCTTCCGTCTGTGCGCCGCCAGGGACTCGAACCCCGGACCCGCTGATTAAGAGTCAGCTGCTCTAACCAACTGAGCTAGCGGCGCCTGCTGACAGAGAAAATACTACCTGGTCCCCGGGGGTGGTTCTGACCACCACCCCTGAGGACCGGGTCGCACCGCTCCGCACGGCGCCGACCTGCTCAGATCGCCAGCGAGAGCACCACCGGAGCGGCCCGGCGGTTCAGCGTGTCGGCCGCCGCGCGCAGCCGGTGGGCGTGCTCGATCGGCAGCGAGAGGGCCAGGCAGCCCACGGCCGCGCCGGCCGTCAGCGGCACCGCCGCGCAGACCGTGCCCACCGCGTACTCCTGGAGGTCGAGCACCGGGACCGTCGCCGGCTGGCTGTCCAGCTTGGAGAAGAGCACCTTCTCGTTGGTGATCGTCCGGGACGTGAGCCGGGCGATCTTGTGCCGCGAGAGGTGGTCCCGCCTGCCGTTCTGGTCCAGCTGGGTCAGCAGGCACTTGCCGACCGCGCTCGCGTGCGCGGCCGAGCGGAAGTCCACCCACTCGTTGACCTTGGGCGTGCGCGGCCCGTCGGCGAACTGGGTGATCTTCACCTCACCGTCGATGTACCGGCTGATGTACACCGCGGCGCCGACGGAGTCGCGCAGCTCGGTCAGCGTCTCCTGGAGCTTGCCCTCCAGCGCCTCGCGGCGGGTGAGGCCGGAGCCGAGGAGGACCAGGGAGTCGCCGATGACATAGGCGCCGTCGGCGACCTGCTCGACGTAACCCTCGCGACGGAGCATGAGCAGCAGGGAGGACAGATGGGCGACGGGCAGACCGGTCTCACGAGCGATCTGGACGTCCGTCACCCCGCCACCGTGCCGTGACACCGTCTCAAGGACGCGCAGGGCGTATTGCACCGAGTGGAACGGCGCAGTGGGCTCGGGCTTCAGCGCCACGGTTTCCCCCTACCAGGTTGTGACCGCAAGCTTCCGTACCACGATAGCCGTCAAGCTCCGTTTTCGGGGCGGCTGTTGGCGAGATTATGGCGGCTCCCCGGCCCCGTACGCTGGGGCGCATCACCTTGGCATATGCCATAGTCAAAGAACCTTACGAGAGCCTCAGGTCAGAGCACCGCGCCGAGGAACTCGCGGGTACGCGCCTGCTCCGGAGCCGAGAAGATTTTTTCCGGAGAACCGGACTCGATCACCCGTCCCGCGTCGAACATCAGGACCTCGTCCGAGATGTCCCGGGCGAAGTTCATCTCGTGCGTCACACAGACCATGGTGATGTCGGTCGTCGACGCGATCTCCCGGAGCAGATCGAGGACGCCGGCCACCAGCTCCGGGTCGAGCGCGGACGTCACCTCGTCGAGCAGGAGCACCTTCGGCTCCATCGCGAGCGCCCGCGCGATGGCCACCCGCTGCTGCTGCCCGCCGGACAACTGCGCGGGCCTGGCCTCGTACTTGTCCGCCAGACCGACCAGGTCGAGCAGCTCCCGCGCCCGGGCCTCGGCCTCCTCGCGGCTCCTGCCGAGCGTGCGGACCGGCGCCTCGGTGATGTTGCGCAGGACGGACATGTGGGGGAAGAGGTGGAAGTGCTGGAAGACCATGCCGATCTTCTTCCGCACCTCGCGGCGGTGCTTCTCGTCCGCCGGGTGGAGCTTCCCTCCGTTGACCCGGATGGTGCCGGCGTCGGGCTTCTCCAAGGTCATCAGAAGCCGGAGGATCGTCGTCTTTCCGGAACCGGAGGGTCCGATCAGCGTCACGTGCTTGCCGGGACGCACGGAGAAGTTGAGGTCGTCGAGGACCGTCTGGTCCCCGAACCGCTTGCTGACGTTCTCGAATCGGATGAGGTCGTGGACGGTGTCAGTGGGCAAGGCGGCGCTCCAGAGTGCGGACGAGCAGGGAAGCGGGATACGCGATCAGGACAAAGGCCACCCCGATCACGGTGAGCGGCTCGGTGTACTGGAAGGTGGCGGCGGACTCCAGACGGGTCTGCTGGAGGAGTTCGAGGACGCCGATTCCGGCCAGGATCGGGGTGTCCTTCAGCATCGCGATGACGTAGTTGCCCAGCGCGGGCGTGACCCGGCGCAGGGCCTGCGGCAGGATCACCGTCAGCCAGGTCCGGTGGCGCGGCAGGCTCAGCGCCTTCGCCGCCTCCCACTGCCCGACCGGCACGGCGTCGATGCCGGCCCGGTAGACCTGCGCGGTGTACGTCGAGTAGTGCAGCCCGATCGCGAGCGTGCCGGTGGCCAGGGCGGAGAGCTGCACGCCCCACTCCGGCAGCACGAAGAAGAGGAAGAAGAGCTGCACGAGCAGCGGGGTCGTGCGGACGAACTCGGTCACCGCCCGCACCGGCCAGCGCACCGGACGGCTGCGCGCCCCGAACCCGAGCGCCCAGACCAGGCCGAGCGAGAACGAGATCAGCGAGCCGAGCGCGAGGACCTGGAGGGTGACGAGCACCCCGTCCAGGAAGCGCGGCAGGAAGTCCACCACCGCGGACCAGTCCCAGTTCACTTGGCCACCACCCCCAGGTTCGCCTTGGTGCGCCTCTCCAGCGCCTTCATGGAACGGGTGATCACCAGCGCGATCACGAAGTACACGAGCAGGGTGACGGTGTAGATCCCGCCGCTCTCCTGGGTCGCGAGCCGGACCAGGTACGCGGCGAAGGAGACGTCCCCGACGCCGAGCAGCGAGACCAGGGCGGTGCCCTTGAGCAGCTCGACCAGCAGATTGCAGAAGGACGGGATCATCTCGGGCACGGCCTGTGGCAGCAGGACGAGCCGCAGCCGCTGCCAGGGCGTGAAGCTGAGCGCGACCCCCGCCTCGCGCTGCGCCTCGGGTACGGCGTTCAGGGCGCCCCGCACGATCTCGGCGCCGTACGCCCCGTAGGACAGGCCGAGCGCGAGGATCGCCGCCCACATCGGGACGAGCTGCCAGCCGACCAGCGGCGGCAGGACGAAGAACAGCCAGAACATCAGGATCAGCGCGGAGGTGCCGCGGAAGACCTCGGTGTAGAGCCCGGCCAGGAAGCGGACGGCGCGGGAGCGGTGGGTGCGGGCGGTGCCGACGGCGAAGGCGACCACGGCGGCGAGCGCGGTGGAGGCGATCAGGAGCTGGAGGGTGATCCAGATGCCGGGCAGGACCCAGTTCTGCCAGAGTCCGGCGGTCATCGGCACAGCTCCTCGGCGGTCAGCGTGGTCATCTCGGCCTCGGAGAAGCCGAAGCGCCGCATGATGCGGAAGAGTTCGCCGCTCTTCTTCATGCGGTGCAGCTCGGTGTTGAAGGCGTCCCGCAGCGCGGTGTCGGTGGGGCGGAAGGCGAAGCCGCCGCCGTCGATCTTCTTCTCGCCGTCGACGACGGCGGCGAAGGGCGCGGTGGCCTCCGCCTTGGCGGACCTGCGGACCACCGAGCGGGCGGTCAGGGCGGTGCCGGCGAAGACGTCGACGCGGCCGGACTCGACCGCGTTGAGGCCGGCGACCTGGTCCTGGAGGATCACGATGTCCTTCTCCGGGTACCCGGCGGCGACCGCGTAGGCGAGCTGGGCGTAGCCGCTGCCGGTCGCGAAGCGGGCCCCGGCGCGCACCGCGTCCTCGTAACCGCGGAGGTTCTTCGGGTTGCCCTTGGGGACGATGAAGGCGTCGAGCATCTGGTACTCGGGGTCGGCGAAGACCACCTGCGCGCAGCGCTCCTTGTTGATGTACATCCCGGCCGAGACGACGTCGAACTGCTGTGAGCCGAGCCCCGGGATGAGCGAGGCGAAGTCGGTGGCCACCGGCTGGACGTCCCGGATGCCGAGCCGCCCGAAGATCACCCGGGCCAGCTCGGGGGCCTCGCCCGTGAAGGCGCCCTGCTCGTCGACGTAGCCGTACGGCACCTCGCCCGCGATGCCGAGGCGGACGGTGCCCTGGGATCTGAGCCGGCCGAGGGTGTCGCCGGAGGCGACCCGGGCGCACCCGGCCGCCGCCGTCGTGGCGGCGGCCGCCGTCCCCCACAGCACCGTCCGCCGTCGTATCTGTTTCGTTGATCGAGGCATGGGCGCGCGGCTACCCGGAGCCGAACGGCTCATTCCTGTCGGCCGGGATGTGCGGCGGCCGGAATAACCGGAGACAGCCTCCTGTTCTGCTGGAGAGTACCTACGTCATGAGCAGAAGGGTCGGCACACGGTGAGCGACGCGATTCGGGGCACGGCACACGGGGACTCGCCCGTGCCGCTGTCCGTACTGGACCTGGTGACCGTCGGCAGCGGCCGGACCGCGAGCCAGGCGCTGGCCACCAGCGTCGAGATCGGCAAGCTCGCCGAGCGCCGCGGCTACCACCGCCACTGGGTCGCCGAGCACCACTCGATGCCCGGCGTCGCCTCCTCCTCGCCGGCCGTGATCCTGGCCCACCTCGCCGCCCACACCCGCCGCATCCGGCTCGGCTCGGGCGGGGTCATGCTGCCCAACCACGCCCCGCTGGTGATCGCCGAGCAGTTCGGCACGCTGGAGGCCTTCGCGCCAGGCCGCGTCGACCTCGGTCTCGGCCGCGCGCCCGGCACCGACGGCGGCACGGCCGCCGCGCTGCGCAGGACCCGGACCCTGAACGAGGGCGCGGACGACTTTCCGCAGCAGCTCGCCGAGTTGACGCGATTCCTGGACGACGACTTCCCCGACGGGCATCCGTACGGCAGGATCCACGCCGTGCCAGGACCGGTGCAGGGGCCCGCGGGCCGGCCGCCGATCTGGCTGCTCGGCTCCTCCGGCTTCAGCGCGCGGCTCGCCGGCACGCTCGGCCTGCCATTCGCCTTCGCCCACCACTTCTCCGCCCAGAACACGATCCCGGCGCTCGACCTCTACCGGGACTCCTTCCGCCCCTCGGAGGTGCTCGACGCGCCGTACGCGCTCATCGGCGTCTCCGCGCTCGCCCACGAGGACGCCGAGGAGGCCCGCCGCCAGGTCCTCACGGGCGCGCTGTCGATGCTGCGGCTGCGCACCGGCAGGCCCGGTCTGATCCCGACGCCCGAGGAGGCGGAGGCGTACCCCTACAGCCCGACGGAGCGGGAGTTCGTGGCGAGCTGGCTCGCGAACATCGTCTTCGGCACGCCGGAGGAGGTGCGGACCGGTCTGGACGATCTGCGCAAGCGCACGGGGGCCGACGAGCTGATGCTGACGGCCAACGCGCACGGCGGTGAAGCCAGGCTGCGGAGCTACGAGTTGATCGCCGACGCCTACGGGATGCCGGATCTGGGCTGAGGTTCCGATCCGGTCACGGCGCGGATTCCCCGGCCGGCTGGTCCAGTCCGGAACCATCGACTCCGTTCCCCTAAGGGAACCTTAAACCGCTCGTCACCCATGGTGGCGAGCGGTCCGCTTTTGTGCTGCACCGCTCTGACAAGGGTTTTCTCTCGCCAATTGGTCTAGTCCTTAATCTGGTTCAGACCATTGACGTGCTGTTCACGCAGGGGCTATCACTTCTCCAACCGCCGTACCACGTACCCCTCGTATCCCCCTCGGAGGCCGCACGTGCACCCCCGTAAGCCCTTGATCGCCGCGCTCGTGAGCACGGCCCTCGCCGCAGGCGCGCTCGCCGCGACCGTCGGCATCGGCTCCGCCTCGGCGGCCGGCACCGGCACCACCGCCACGGCGGCCGCCGACGGCAATGTCCGCATCGCGTACTACGACCAGTGGAGCGTGTACGGGAACGCCTTCTATCCCAAGCACCTCGACACCCGGGGCATCGCGAGCAAGCTGGACATCATCAACTACTCGTTCGGCAACATCCACCCCACCGACCTCACCTGTTTCATGGCCAACAAGGCCGCGGGTGACGACAACAACCCCAACGCGGGTGACGGTGCGGGCGACTCCTACGCCGACTACCAGAAGTCCTTCGGCGCGGCCGACAGCGTGGACGGCGTCGCCGACACCTGGAACCAGCCGATCGTGGGCGTCTTCAACCAGTTCAAGGAGCTGAAGGCGAAGTACCCCCACCTGAAGATCAACATCTCGCTCGGTGGCTGGACCTACTCCAAGTACTTCCACGACGCGGCGAAGACCGACGCCAGCCGCAAGAAGCTGGTCTCGTCCTGCATCGACCAGTACCTCAAGGGCAACCTCCCGGTCGAGGGCGGCTTCGGCGGCGCGGGCACCGCCGCAGGCATCTTCGACGGCATCGACATCGACTGGGAGTACCCGGGCTCCTCCGGCGGCCACCTGGGCAACCACTACGGCCCCGAGGACAAGCAGAACTTCACGCTCCTGCTGGCCGAGTTCCGCAAGCAGCTCGACGCGTACGGCACGGCCAACGGCGGCAAGAAGTACATGCTGACCGCGGCCCTCCCGGCCGGCCAGGACAAGATCAAGTACATCGAGACGGACAAGATCGGCGCGTACCTCGACTACGCGAACATCATGACGTACGACATGCACGGCGCCTGGGACGGCGACGGGCCGACGTACCACCAGTCCCCGCTGTACTCCGGCTCGAACGACCCGACCGACCCGATCGCGCCGGGCACCGAGAAGTACTCGATCGACAACGCGATCGACTCCTGGATCGACGGCAAGCCCGCCTACGGCATCGCCGGCGGCTTCCCGGCCAACAAGCTGACCCTCGGCTACGAGTTCTACTACCGCGGCTGGAAGGGCGTCCCGGCGGGCTCCGCCAACGGCCTCGCCCAGTCCGCGACGGGCGGCTCCAACGCCCGCCCGCTCAGCCAGCAGGCCGGCATCGCCCACTACAAGGAGCTGGGCGGCGTCGTCGACAACGCGGCGAGCACCTTCTGGGACGACCAGGCCAAGTCCTCGTACTTCTACAAGGACGGCGAGTTCTTCACCGGCCTCAACCAGCGCTCCATCCAGGCCCGGGTGGACTACGGCAAGCAGCGCGGCCTGGCCGGCGCGATGATGTACTCGCTCCTCGGCCTGGACAACAACATCACCCTGCTGAACCAGATCAACGACGCGCTCGGCGCCACCACGACGCCGCCGACCACGCCGCCCACCACCCCGCCGACCACGCCTCCGACCACCCCGCCCACGACGCCGCCGACCACGCCGCCCACCGGCTGCGGCTCGGTCCCGGCGTACGTCGCGGGCACGGTCTACACCGGCGGCTCGGTCGTCTCCCACAACGGCCGCAAGTGGCTCGCCCAGTGGTGGACGCAGAACGAGACGCCGGGCACGACCGGCGAGTGGGGCGTCTGGAAGGACCAGGGCGCCTGCTAGCTCCCGAGGCTCGCCGCTGAGCACCACCTCATGAACCGCTGCCCCCGCCCGGAATGTCCCTCCGGCCGGGGGCAGTTCCATGCCCGCGCCCGGGCCGGCCGTTCCGCGCCCGCGCCCGGCCCGCGCGGGCCGCCCGGGTCGAGCTCACACCGGGAGCGGCGCGGCCCCGATCAGTTCGGCGATCCGGTCCGGGGGCACCGCCCGCGAGTAAAGCCAGCCCTGCCCGGTGTCGCAGCCGATCCGCCGCAGCCGGGTCGCCTGCCCCGAGGTCTCCACGCACTCCGCGGTGACCGTGAGCCCCAGCCGGTGGGCGAGTTGGACGAGCGCCTCCACGATCAGCTCGTCCGCCGGGTTGGCGTGCGCCTCGTCCTGGAAGCCGCGGACGAACGAGCCGTCCAGCTTGAGGACCGAGACCGGGAGCCGGCTCAGATAGGCCAGGTTCGAATAGCCGGTGCCGAAGTCGTCGATGGCGATCCGCACGCCCATGTCGCTCAGCGCCTGGAGCGCCTGGAGCGGCCGGCCCGCCGAGCCCATCACCGCGGACTCGGTCAGCTCCAGCTGGAGCAGATGCGGCGCGAGCCCGGTCTCCGCCAGGATGCCCGCCACGTCCGCCACCAGGTCGGAGTCCCAGACCTGCCGTACGGCCACGTTGACGCTCACGAACAGCGGCCGCTCGCGCGGATGGTCCTTCTGCCACTGCCGGGCCTGCCGGCACGCGGTACGCAGCACCCACCGTCCGAGCTCGACGATCGAGCCGTCCTCCTCGGCGATCCCGACGAACCGATTCGGCGCGAGCGTGCCGAACTGCGGGTGGTTCCAGCGCACCAGCGCCTCCACTCCGTGCACCGCGCCGTCCGCGAGTCCGACCAGCGGCTGGTACTCCAGGCCGAACTCCCCGCGCTCCACGGCCGGTCGGAGCGTGGAGGAGAGCGCTTGCCTTGTCATCCGGTGGGCGTTTCGCTCCGGGTCGAAGAGCGTCCAGCGGGCCTTGCCGTCGGCCTTCGCCCAGTACAGCGTGGTGTCGGCGGCCTGCATCAGACCCGTCGCGGTCGTCCCCCGCGCGCCCCGCTCGACCACTCCGATCGAGGCGGAGACGGAGAGCCGTTGCCCGGCGAGGTCGAAGGGGCGCTGCAGCGCGCAGAGCACGGACTGGGCCAGATCCGCGAGCTGTTCGGTCCCGGTGGAGTCCTCGACGAGGATGGCGAACTCGTCGCCGCCGAGCCGCGCGACCAGGTGCCCGCCGCTCCTGGTGTACCCGTCGTTGTCGGCGCACTCGGTCAACCGGGCGGCCACGGCGGCGAGGAGGCGGTCCCCGACGCGGTGGCCGAGGGTGTCGTTGACCGCCTTGAAGCCGTCGAGGTCGAGGTAGATGAGGCCGATCCGCCCTGTTCCGCCATGCCCGTACGACTCGTACGACGATCGGAACCCGGCGGGCTCGTCGTCCTGCGCGGCGGCGGTCTCCAGGGCGGCCGAGAGCCGCTCGAAGAACAGGGTCCGGTTGGGCAGCCGGGTCACCGGGTCGTGCATCTGGAGGTGGCGCAGCCGGGCCTGGAGTTCGCGCCGGTCGCTGATGTCGGCGATGGAGAGCAGGACGCGGCGGCTGTCGGGCACGGGGGAGACGGTGACCTCGGCCCAGAGCGAGCGCCCGTCGGGGTGCTTGAGCCGGCGGGTGCAGCGGAAGCGGGAGCGGCGGCCGCGGAGCACCTCGCGGTACGCGTGCCAGGTGCGGCCGTCGGAGGCGAGGTCGACGAGGTCGGCGGCGGCCTGCTCGCGGAGCGCGGCGCCCTCGGTGCCGAAGAGGGTGCCGAGCGCGTCGTTGGCGGAGACGACGAGCCCGTCCTGGTCGACGACGGCCATGGCGAGCTGCGCGGCGCGGAAGGCGGCGCGGTAGTCGCGGAGTTCGGCGTCGCAGGGGTGGGCGGGCGCGTCCTCGCGCCGACCGTCCTCGGGGTGGCCGTCCGGGTGGTCGTGGTGACGCTCCGTGATCGCCGACGTGGGCTCCCGGGCGACTGAGAGCCGGGTGTGCACCGGTCCTTCGGGGGTTCCGCTCACCGCTCGCTCCCGTTGTGCAGTCGGGCCGTACAGACGTGGTCGGGATGGTCGGCCAAGGAAAGTGTGCCGATCATAGAGGCACCCCCGGGGGCCGTTCCAGCTTCATGGGCGGCGGGCGGCCCGGTGGACGCCCCGACCCGCCCCCCGGCGAGACCCGGCCGATCGTTTCTGCGCGGGTCTGACTTGGGACGTCGGCGGCCTGACCGATTGTGACGTTCCGTGAGCCGTTGAGGGCGCGTGTCGCGTCGACGCCATGGCGCGCGCTCACCCGACTGGGGCAGCGGAAAGGTGCGAAACACCGCAAACCGACACAAGGTGGTTGAGGTGTCCCGCATTCCGCAGCCGGAGGTCCACGTGAGGCGTCAGCAGCCACCCGGGGGAGTGGACCGCGCACGGCTCCGTGCCTCCGCCGCGGCCTTCACCTCCCTCGTGGCGCTCGCCGCGACCGGGCTCGTGGCGGGCCCCGCCGTGGGCGCTCCGACGGCCGGGCCGTGCGCCCTGCCCCGGACCGGCGCCCACCACTCGCTCGGACTCGACACCTGGAACGGCGCCTACCCGAGGCCGGTCCGCTCCCTCGACGCGGTCATGGTCTTCCTGTCGTTCCCCGACTCCGAGCCGCTGACCACGACCCAGGAGCTGGCCGCCGACCACTTCCCCGGGACGAGCGAGTTCTTCCGGCGGGCCTCGTACGGCCGCTTCGCGCTGCGCGCGGACACCCGGCCGGAGTGGACCGTGATGCCGAAGACGTCGACGTCCTACGCCATACGGCGGGACTGGGACGCGGCCAAGCGGACGGCCTATCTGCGCGACGCGCTCGCGGCGGCGGACGACAGGATCGACTTCGCCCGGTACGACATCGTCTACCTGGTCGCCGATCCCGACGCGCCGGGGGTGGACTCCGACGCCACCAAGGTGGTGAACCTGGAGCGGCCGCTCACGGTGGACGGCAAGGAGATCAAGCGGGTCGTCACCGTCTTCGAGCGGCACCCGCCGGACCGCAACGTCCTCGCGCACGAGACCGGGCACGTCTTCGACCTGCCGGACCTCTACCACCGGCCCATGGACGGCAAGGGCGACTGGGACACCCATGTGGGGGACTGGGACGTCATGGGCAGCCAGTTCGGCCTCGCCCCGGAGCCCTTCGGCTGGCACAAGTGGAAGCTGGGCTGGCTGGACCGGAGCCAGGTGACCTGTGTCCAGGGGCCGGGCAGCCGGCTGCTCAGCCTGGAGCCGCTGGCGGCGCCGCCGGTGGCCGGCGGCTCGCTCGGCAACCGGCTCGCGGTCGTCCGTACGGGCATGGGCACGGCGCTCGCGATCGAGGCGCGCGGGGCCACCGGCAACGACCAGGACACCTGCGCGGAGGGTGTGCTGATCTACCGCGTGCGGAACGAGGCGGCGTCCGGCGACGGCCCGATCGAGGTCGTGGACGCCCACCCGCGGACGGAGGCGTGTTGGGACCGCTCGGTGTACCCGCCGCTCGCGGACGCGCCGCTGGGGGTGGGCGAGACGTTCACGGTGCCGGGGGAGAGCATCCGGGTGGAGGTCGCCGACCGCACGCCCGCGGGGGCGTGGACGGTGAAGGTGACGGTGCCGCCGTCCTCGTGAGCGGACTCTCTGGTGCGCAACAAGAAGGCCCCCCGCTTGCGCGAGGGGCCTTCTTCGTCTGTGCGCCGCCAGGGACTCGAACCCCGGACCCGCTGATTAAGAGTCAGCTGCTCTAACCAACTGAGCTAGCGGCGCCTGCTGACGTCGTAGACCTTAGCATCCTGATCGGCGCCAGGAAAAATCGAAATCCGCACGTCGGCGGCGGAGGCCGCGCGGACCGCCCGGACGCAGGCCCAGAGCATGACCTCGGGGCCGGGCAGCCAGGGGTGCCGGGTGTCCGGCGCGACCACCCAGCGGGGCCCGGTGGCGGGGGCGTGGGTGAGCGGGGGGATCGTCACCTCGTCGCCGAGGCCGTGGCAGAGCGGGGGCGGGACGGAGTCGCCCCACTCCTCCCACCGCAGCAGGGCCGGTAGCCGCTGGGCGGTGCCGGGCGCGGCGAAGAGCAGCATCCGGCCCCGGTGGACGGCGACGGGCCCGGAGCCGGGGCCCTCGGCCCAGAGCCGGTCGAGCATCCGGCGCCCGAAGATCGTGCCCACGCTCACGACGTCGAAGACCGTGCCGCAGGGCAGGACGGCGGGGGCGGCGGGCCGGGCCTCCCAGAGCGCGAGCGCGGAGCGCGGGAACGCGGCGGCGGAGGCGAGCCAGTCGGCACCCGCGGCGGTGACATGGGCGGAGTGGTGGTGCCGCTCGTCGGGGTCCCGGAGGAACCGGAAGATGTCCTGCCGCTCACTGCGCCGTTCGCCGGTGTCGCTCTGGGCCGGGCTCAGGGGGGTCTCGTCTCGTAGCCATCCGCTCATGACGTCAAGATGTACCGTCGGTGACGGGACTGTTTCCCCGCGTTGCCGAAAACCCGGACACGGCACGTGCCGGAGGAGTATCTTTCGCCCCGGCATATGCCAGATGGGTCGAGCGGGTCGGGCGTCAGTCCTCGGCCCCTGCGCTCGTGGCGCGGAGCAGGTCGCGGCCGAAGTCGATCATGCGGCGGGCGTAGTCCTCGGTCCACTCCGCGCGCGCGGCGACATCCGCCGCCGTCAGCCGGTCGAAGCGGCGCGGGTCGGCCAGCTGGGCCGCCGCCATCGCCTGGAACTCGATCGCGCGGTCCGTCGCCGCGCGGAACGCGAGCGTCAGCTCGGTCGCGCGGGCGAGCAGTTCGCGCGGGTCGTCGAGCGACTCCAGGTCGAAGAAGTGCTCCGGGTCCGCGGTCGCCTCGGCGGGCTCGAAGACCAGCGGTGCGGGCCGGAGCCGCCGTTGCTCGTTCCGCTCCGCGGATTCCGCCATGGTCCTTCTCCTCCTCGCACACGCACGGCCCGGACTCCCGGGCCGTCTTCCATTGTCCCGCGCCGCGCAAGAGGGCGGGAGCGCGGGGCGGGGGCGGACGCGGCGCGCGATGCGCCGGTGCGCGGCTCGCGGCGCGCGCGGTCAGCCGTCGAGGCCGCGCAGATACACGGCGAGCCCGCCGAAGAACTCGCGTTCGGCGTCGATCCCGGGCGCGTCGCGGGCCGCCTCCGTCATGAACGGGAAGCGCTCGTGCGGCAGCTCGGCGATGGTGCTCGGGCCCGCGCCGGCGAGGGAGCCGAGATGTTCGAGCTGGATGGCGCCGACGATGTACGCGATGAGGCCGCGCAGGGCGACGACCCGCCGCTCGCCCTCGATGCCCGCCTCGGCGAGCAGCCCGAGGACCGACTCCGACCAGCGCAGCAGACCGGGCAGCCGGTGCCGGTGGCTGACGGTCAGCGGGACGGCGGCCGGGTGCTCGCTCACGCCCGCCCAGAGCCGGGCGACCATCACGACGACCCGGTCCCGCCAGGGCGGCCCCGCCGGGGGCGGGGCCGGGTCGACGGCGCCGAGGACGCGTTCGGCGACGAGCGCCTCCAGCTCGTCGCGGTCGGCGACGTACCGGTAGAGCCCCATGGTGCTCATGCCGAGCTCCTTGGCGACGGTGCGCATCGACAGGCCGGGGAGCCCGTCGCGGTCGATGACGGCGAGGGCGGCGGCGGCCAGGTGGTCCGGGGTGAGGGAGCGGGGGCGCGGCATGGGTTGACAGCGTACGCCCTACGCCTACGCTCTTAGGAGTACGTCGTACGCCTACGTGTGCGGTGTCGTCCCGTACGCCTACCGGGGGGTGCCGCGCCGTACGCCCCCCTGTGCCGGTCCATCTGGAGGTACCCGTGCTCGCACCCGGCTCCCGCGTCCCCGTCACCACGCTCGACCCGGTCCTCGGCCCCCCGGTGGCCGTTCTCGACCCCGACCCCGAGCGGCTGGTCCATCTGCAGTTCCGGCGCTTCGCGGGCTGCCCGATCTGCCATCTGCACCTGCGGTCCTTCGTCCGCAGGTACGAGGAGGTGGAGGCGGCCGGTGTCCGCGAGGTCGTGGTCTTCCACTCGCCGCCCGAGGAGCTCCACCCGCACCTGGACGGCCTGCCGTTCCCGGTCGTCGCCGACCCGGAGAAGCGGCTCTACGAGGCGTTCGGGGTGGAGGTCTCGCCCCGCTCGCTGCTCTCCCCGCGCGCCTGGCTGCCGATCGCCCGCGCTGTCGTCCTCGGCACCGGGGAGATGCTGCGCGGCCGGCAGCGCCCGCCCGTGCCGAAGCCGCGGGGCGGACGGCTCGGCCTCCCCGCGGACTTCCTGATCGCCGCCGACGGCCGGCTCGCCGCCGTGAAGTACGGCACCCACGCCGACGACCAATGGCCGCTGGACACCGTCCTCGGCCTCGCGACCGCCATCCGCCGAGGGGACTAGGACCTGCGGTCAGCCGGTCAGCGCCCGTGAGACGAAGTACCGGGGCACCGTCGGGCGCGGCACCCGGCCCCGGAACCAGCGGCGCACGTCCTGGTCGAGCAGGATGCCGTGCATGTAGTTGTACAGGGCCTTGTTGAGCGACCGGCCCAGGGCGTCGTGGTCCGTGCCGGTCGGGTCGTGGAATCCGATGTCGTTCCTGGCGAATGTCCCGTCCGGCGGCGGCAGCAGGGTGATGCCGTACTCCTGCGGATTCCGGCCGACCGGGGAATGCACCGTGGCGGAGAAGCGGTGGAAGAAACCGGACTGGATGCAGTCGGCCTCGAACAACTGCCGGACGTATTCCAGTGCGTCCACAGTGTCCTGCACGGTCTGGGTGGGGAAGCCGTACATCAGATAGGCGTGCACGAGAATTCCGGCGTCCGTGAAAGCACGCGTCACCCGGGCCACCTGCGCCACCGACACGCCCTTCTTCATCAGCTTCAGCAGCCGGTCGGAGGCCACTTCAAGACCACCGGAGATGGCGATGCACCCCGATTCGGCGAGGAGCCGCGCCAATTCCGGTGTGAAGGACTTCTCGAAACGGATGTTGCCCCACCATGTGATGGTCACCCGACGGCGCAGCAGTTCCTCCGCCAACGCCCTCAGCATCTTGGGCGGAGCCGCTTCGTCGACGAAGTGGAAACCGGTCTGGCCGGTCTCCGCGACGATCGCCTCGATCCGGTCGACCAGCAGCTCGGCCGACGCCGTCTCGTACCGCGAGATGTAGTCGAGCGAGACATCGCAGAAACTGCACTTCTTCCAGTAGCAGCCGTGGGCGATGGTCAGCTTGTTCCAGCGGCCGTCGCTCCACAGCCGGTGCATGGGGTTGAGCATGTCCACCAGGGACAGATAGCGGTGCAGGGGCAGGCCGTCCCAGGTCGGCGTGCCGGTCTCGGCGAAGGGGACGTCCGCCTCCGCCCAGGCGTGATGGCGGACCACGCCGTCCTCGCGCACGAAGGTGCGCACCAGCCGGTCGGCGGGGCGCTCGCCCGCGAGATGCTCGAGGAGCGCGAGCAGCGGGCGCTCGCCGTCGTCCAGCGTCACGAAGTCGACGAAGTCGAAGACCCGCGGCTCCGCCAGTTCCCGCAGCTCGGTGTTGACGTACCCGCCGCCCAGACAGACCGGCAGCTCCGGCCTGTGGCGCTTGATCGACTGGGCGATGCGGAACGCGGCGTACACCGCGCCGGGGAAGGGCACCGACAGCAGCACCACCGTGGGCCGGTGGCGCTCGACGGCCTCGCGGGTCAGCTCGTCCAGCATCGAGTCGATCAGCGTCGGCGGCGCGGCCAGCGCCTCGGCCAGCGGGTCGAAGCTGGGCTGCGACATCGCCAGCGACTCCGCGTACCGCACGAACTCGAAGCGCGGGTCGACGGCGTCACGGATGACGTCCGCGAGATCGTTCACATAGAGCGTGGCCACGTGCCGTGCCCGGTCGTGCGTCCCCAGCGCGCCGAAGGCCCAGGCCAGCGGGTCCCCGCCGTCCGGGTCGTCCGGATCGACGTAGACGTCGAGGGAAGCGAAGCGGGAACCCTCCGGCAGGTACTGCCGCGCGGCGATGCGGTGCGCCAGCGTCGGGTCCTGACCCTGCAGAAAACCGATCGTCGGTTCGACGGTGGCGAGATACTCCGGGAAAAGCGCCAGGAAATCCCGGACCGCCGGCGACTGCTCAGCGCGCGGCAGCCGACGCGCGACATCCCGCACGGCCTCAAGACCCGGTCTGGAAAGCAGCCGCAGCACCAACTCCAGCGCCAGGTCCTCCTGGAACGCCGTCACCCCCTCCTTGCGGAGGAAGCCGGTGAGATAAGCGGTGGACGGATAGGGAGTGTTCAGCTGGGTCATCGGCGGCATGAGCGCCAGCACACGGGGAGCAGCAGTGGACATCGTGGGCGACGACATTACCCGAATCCCGCGGACCGGCCGCGGGAACGTCAACCTGGCGTCAGCGGGGCGTCAATGAAGCGTCAACAGGACGCCCATTCCCCTGTTCTACGGCCGCCACGAGACGCGGTGACCGGACCAGAAATCCCATGTGGACATCATCGCCTCCCAGCCGTCCGGGAATTTGACCGTGACGCCGAGCTGGACCGGCTCCGTCGAGGGATGGTCGTCCAGGAGGTCGGCGACGCCCGCGCGGCCGACGACGATGCAGGCGTGCCGGTGGCGGGAGGCCAGCACGCACAGCCGGCCCGTCTCCAGGTGGAAGGCCGTGGCGTCCGGACGGCCCGACAGCGGATGGAGGACGACCGTGACGTCGTACTCCCGGCCCTGGAGCCGGTTCGCCGTGTCCACGGTCACGCCCGCGACACCCAGCTCCGTGAGGGCCGCGCGAACCGCCGCCGCCTGGTCGCGGTGGGCCGTGCCGACCGCGATCCGGTCCGGGGTCAACGGCACCGGGTCGGGACCCCGCTCGCTGACCGCCGCGCCGCCCCGGTCGAGGAGCCTGCGGACCACGAGCGCCACCGCCCGGACCGCCTCGGGGTCCGTGCGCGGGGTGTGCCGGGCCGGCAGTTCGAGCAGGCCCCAGCCCGACTCCGCCGCCTCGTCCAGGACCCGGTCGGGGCCCGAGCCGTCCGACGGCACCCCGAACGTCAGCCGCCGGTCGCCGTGGCCCGTACCGCTGCGGAACCGGGTGTACGGATAGAACGCGTCGGAGACCAGCGGCGCCGCCGACGCCGGAAGGCGCCAGGACACCGGCAGCCGGTGCTGCGGCAGCTCAGGGTTGTGCGCGAGCAGCGTCGAGACCGCCGAGGCCGACGGGTCGTACGACAGGCCCGCCCACTGCTCCGCGCCCACCACGGAGAACGGGTCCAACTGGCCCGGGTCGCCCACGAACAGCGCTCGCTCGAAGAGCCCCGCCACCGCGAGCAGCGCGTCCGAGCGCATCTGGTACGCCTCGTCCACGATCGCGTGCGCCCACGGCTCCACGTTCTTCACGTGCGCCCACTTCGCGGCCGTCGAGATCGTCACCGGAAGCCCCGCGAGGTCCCCCGCCTTCGCCGACTTCCGTACGTTCTCCAGGTCGTCGAGGGCCTTGTCGTACGGATCGCTGTCGTTCGAGTGCAGCCGCCCCACCGGCAGGTCGGGACGCTTCTCCGCGAGCCGCAGCACCAGGTCGTCCACCTGGGCGTTCGTCTGCGCCACGACCATCAGCGGGCGCCCCGCGTCGGCCAGTTCGAGCGCGGCGCGCACCACGAGCGTCGACTTGCCCGCGCCCGGCGGGGAGTCCACGACCACGCCCCTGGCGTCCCCGTGCAGGGTGTCGGCCAGGATGGCGGCGGTGGCCTTCGCCGCCTCGGCCGCGGGATCGAAGGGAGCGGGGTCCACAGGGGCAGGGTCCGAGGGGGCGGGGTCGAAGGGAGCGGGGCTCACAGCAGGTCCTCCGGCGTCGTGGCGTCGGGCAGTTCGGCGGCGTCGGAGCGCGGGGGCCCGCCGTGCGTCCACGGCGTGTCCTCCGGGTCGGGCAGCTTCGCGCCCACCCGCTGGTCGTGCTCGAAGAGCGTCCAGGCGATCCGCTCGCCCTTCTCCGGCACCGACCCCTCGGCCGGCTCCTTCGACCGGCCCATGCGGTCGGTGATCCGCAGCACGAGCGCGCCGTCGGCCTCCTCGTACCGGACGAACTCCGCCGTCTGCGGCTTGCCTTCGAGCGAGCGGTACACCTTCACCCCCGAGCCCAGGTGCGGCCGGTCGTCGGTGCGGACCGTGAGCAGCGGGCGCGGCGACGGGCGCTTCGACTCCGACCACGCCATCGTCACCTCCACCACCTCCGCGACGAATGCCTCGCCCGCGAGCCGCCGCCCGGCGAGCACCAGCGGATCGTCCAGGGCCTCCTGCGCCTCCAACTGGCCCTGCGCCGACTCGCGGGCGGCCAGCTTCTGCGCCGCCGTCACCGCGTCGTCCTGGCGCGGCTGCGGCGGCTCACCCGCGACCACCCGGTCGCGGTGACCGGTGAACGACCAGCGGTCGCGGGTCCACCGGTCCGCCACCCGCGCGCCCTCCGGCAGCTCGCGCACCAGATCGAGCGCGCGCCACACCGCATCCCACGTCGGCTTCAGCTGGGACACGATCAGCCGCCGGATCTCCCGCTCGGCGCGGTGCAGTTCGGCGAGGCGCGCGTCGGCGCTCTCCCCGTCCTCGGCCGAGGCCAGCGCCTGCCGGGCCCGGTCGAAGCGCTCGATCGCGGGCGCGAGCAGCCGGTTGTCGAAGTCCGGGTCGGTCGCGGGACCTGCGGGCGGGCAGAGCAGCTGCCCCGCGCGGTCCCGGCCCAGCTCCGCGCGGAGCGCCCCCTCGGGACCGGTCTCGTCCCCGTCCGGGTCGATCCAGGCGAGCAGCGCACCCAGGTGCTGGTCCTCCAGGGAGGACTGGCCCGTCGCCCAGTGCCGGTTCAGCAGGTCGGTGGCCGCGAGCAGCAGCGAGGAGCCCGGCACCCGGGCCCGCTCCCCGAGGTGCGTCAGCCAGCGGCCGAGCAGCGGCACGCGCGGCGGCGCGGGGAACGGAGTCTCCGGGTCCTGCTCCGCCGTGCGCCGGAACCGCATCGACCGGCCGAGAAGCCGTACGTACTCGACGCCCGCCCGGCTCGGCACGACCAGCTGCGGGGCGTCTGCGCAGAGGTCGACCTCGACCTTGACCTTCTTGCCCGTCTCCGCGTCGGTCTCGTTCTTCTCCACCGCCTCGACGACGTCCGTGAACGAGTCGATGTACGGCAGGACTTCCTCGGCCAGGTCGGCGAGGAACGCGAACCGCAGGTCACGGTCGCGCGGCTGCGCGACGACAAGGAGCCGGGGCTCCTCGCGATCCGTGCCGACGAGCGCGCCGAGCGGCGCGCCCGCCTCACCGGCCGTCGTCAGTGGTACGAGGACGAGCGGCCGCTCCGAGACGTGCCGGTGCCGGACCGTGGCCAGCGGCTGCGCCCGGCCGGACTCGACGGCCTCCAGGCGGGCGAGGGTGGAGATCAGCGACATGAACGAACTCCTCGTCCGGCGGCGGTCGGCCGCACCGTGCTCAGCAGGGGCATTCGGCGACCGCCTTCGGGGTCCGTGCCGGTGCCGTCGCCAGCGCCTCCGCGCGCAGCGCCTGTGCGCGGCGCAGCGCCTCGACCGTCGGGTCGGCCGCGTCGCCCGCCTCGCCGCGGGCCGCCGCCAGGACCGCGCCCACGGTCGTCAGGCTGCCCAACTCGCCCCGTACCGAACGGCCCAGGGTCTCCACGGCGCCGGCGTCCCGGGCCCGGTCGCGGCAGTGGAAGGCCAGCTCGCAGGCCGCGAGGCACTCCGGCGCGTACGCGTGCGGCACGGACTCCACCGCCGCCGTCAGCTCGTCGGCCGAGCAGCTCTCCACGTCGAAGGTGACTCCCTCCGGCAGCGCGGCGGCGATGTCCTCGATCCGGGTGAGCCGGGTCAGCTGACGGCGGGTCACGGCCAGCTGCTTGCGCACGTCGACGACCGAGGCCGTCGGCAGGTTGGAGAAGTCCTTCGGGCAGACCAGGAGGACGTGCGGCGCCACCTCGGCGCCCTCGGTCAGCGCCGCGACCCGCTCCAGGGCCAGCACGTACACCGCCGACTGGCGGGCCGCCGCGCCCACCTTGGACGCGTCCGCCGAACCGTCGATCATCGGGAAGGACTTGATCTCCACGACCGTCCACCGGCCGTCGGGATGCACCACGACCGCGTCGGGCTCCAGATAGGCGGGGGAACCCGCCACCTCCAGGGCCAGCATCGGGTGGTCGAGCAGCGCCCACGCCCCGGCGGCGGTCGCCTCGCGCAGCGCAAGGGCCGTGCGGGCGGCGCGGCCCTCGGGCCCGGCCGCCGCCAGGTCGGGGAGCCGGACCGAGCCCGGCTCCTCGATGCCGAGCAGCCGCAGCAGCTCGCGCCCGCCGTCCGACTTGACCTTCGCCTCGAAGGCGTTGCCCCGCATGAACGCGAACTGCGACTGCCCGAACGCGGCCGGTGAGCCGAGCTTCGCCGCGAGCACGGTCTTGTCCACCCCCGCGCCGTCGAGCAGCGCGCGCCGCCGGCAGCCGGGGTTGGCCGCGAGCGCCGCCAGGGCGCGCGCGTCCAGCGGGCGCGGCACCACGGCCGGCCCGCGCAGCTCGGCGAGCCGCTCCCACACCCGCGTCTTTCGTGTCGTCTGCGGAGGGACAGAGGCTCCGCCGTCGAGGGAATCGCTCACCCGCGGAAGTCTCCCATCCGCCACTGACATCCGACCGCCGTTCCCCGCGAACCGCAGGTGAGGGGCTGCCCGCAGGCCGCCGGGAATCCAGGTGGGAGATGATGGAGGGACATCGCTCCGTCGAACGATCAAGGAGCCTTCATGGCACCGCGCATCCTGCTCGCCCGGCACGGCCAGACCGAATGGTCGCTGCTCGGCCGCCACACCGGCAGGACGGACATCCCGCTCCTCGAAGAGGGCCGGCGTGGCGCCAAGCTGCTCGGCGAGCGGCTGCACCGCGGGGTGTGGAACGGCCTGCCGAACGTGGAGGTCCGCACCAGTCCGCTGGTGCGCGCCCGGGAGACCTGCGACCTCGCCGGTTTCGGCGAGCGGGCCCAGGACTGGGACGCGCTGATGGAGTGGGACTACGGCGCGTACGAGGGCCTCACCCCGGCGCAGATCCAGGAGCGGCAGCCGGGCTGGCTGCTGTGGCGCGACGCCGTGCCGGAGGGCGAGAGCCTGGCGGAGGTCTCGGCCAGGGCCGACGAGGTCGTGGAGTGGGCGCGGTCGGAGGACCGGGACGTCCTGGTCTTCGCGCACGGGCACATCCTGCGGACGCTCGGGGCGCGCTGGCTCGGGCTCGACGTCTCCTTCGGCGCCAAGATCCGTCTCGACCCCACGAGCCTGTCGATCCTCGGCTGGGCCTACGGCGAGCCGGCCGTGGAGCGCTGGAACGACACCGGCCACATGGAGTAGTCCGGCTCGAACGGGCCTTGTACGGGCCTTGTACGGGCCTCGGCCGGGCCGCTCAGCGGGCCGCCGCCAGGACCTGGCTCGTCTCCGTCAGGATGCGGCGGATACGGGAGGACTGGACGTCGCCCAGGGAGTCCACCACGCGCCGCGCCTCCGCCGACGCCTCGTCCCTGCGGCCCGCGTGGGCCAGGTTGCTGGCCAGCTGGGCCCGGTAGAGCGCCAGGTTGCGGGCGAAGTGAGGGTTCTGCAGAAGGGTCGCGCGGTGGGCGTGCCGGGCCGCGCGGCCCCAGTCGCCCAGCGCCGCCCAGCAGTGGGCCTCCTGCGCCTCCAGTTCCGGTTCGCCGAAGAACGACATCCACTCGGGGTCCCGGTCGCCGGGACCCTTCGCGAAGTGCCCGTGCGCGCGGCCGAGGGCCTGCTCGCAGGCCGACCGGTCGCCGAGCGCGGCCCAGGCCCCCGCCTCCCGCAGGGAGAGGAGGGCGAGCAGCCGGGCGGAGTCCAGCGGCTGCGCCGCCCGCAGCCCGGCCTGCGCGGCCCGGACCGCCTCGCGGTACCGGCCCGCGTCCCTGGCCAGGAACGACGTGTTGCAGAAGGCGTGCGCCTCCAAGGCGGGATCACCCGCCACGCGCGCGGTGGCCAGCGCCTCCGCGTAGTGCGAGCGGGCGTCCTCGATCCGGCCCGAGTCGTGGGCGAGCCAGCCCACGGAGATCGCGAGCTCGCCGGCGCCCGCGTGCAGCCGGTCCTCGGTGGAGCGGCGGGCCGTCGCGCCCGCGTCGAGCAGGGCGTACGCCGCGCGCAGCGGCTGGGCCGCGGCCTTGTACAGGCCTTCGGCGCCGTGCCGGTCGTCGAGCAGCCGGATCTGTCGTACGGCGTTCTCGACCGCGCGGACCTCGGTCTCGCCGATCCTGTGGGCCCCGCGAGGGGCGGGGATCGCGACGGCCGTGCCGCCGAGTCCCATCGAGACGGCCGCCACGGTGGCGGTGCCGCTCGTCATGAATGCGCGACGCAGCACGTCGCTCTCCTCATCGTTCCGGGTGGTGAGGGCGGGCCCGGGCGGTGCCCCGGACAGGACGGCGGCGGGCCTTCTGCCACGTACCGCCTCCCGCGCCGAGAAGCCCAGGTCCGCCAGGGAGAGGCCGGGGAACATGTGCAGGAACACCCGCTCGTACGCGTAGTTGGGACAGCGGATCTCACCCGCCTCCACGCGCCCGATGTAGCGGGCGTCGCACGCGACCTGCTCGCCGATCTCCCGCGCCGCCCGTCGGACCGTCGCGGCGAACTCCGCCGGCGAGTGCTGTCCGCGGAGCCGGCGGAAGGCGAGATTGGGAACTGCCCCTGACACCGCCATGGCCGAGCCCTCTCCTGTGCTGCCGGTGTTCCGGCGGGCATGAACGTACCTGCTGTGACCGGCCGGCCACGCTGGGTTTTGCCATAAATCGGATATCTCGCTCGCGATCTGCCATGAACTGCCATCCTTTGCGGCGGCGTGCCGCCGTAGCCGTTGACGCGCACGGACGTTGAACCATGCGGAGAGACGGAACGTGTCTTCTCAGGAGCGAGGAGGGGTCCCATGTTGGAGATCGGATCGCAGTCCACCGCACTGCACGCACCCACCCCGGACGCCAGTGCCCCGTGCGCCGCCCCCTGCGACCTGGTGACCGTCCCGGTCCGCCAGGGTCTGGAAGCCGTCGACATCCTCCGGCGCGGCGGGAGCCCGGTCGTCGGCCCGGTGCTGCACGACGGCGCCTGCGACACCCTCGGCTTCCTCGTGCCGCCCGGCACGGCGGCGGGCTGGGACATGCCGGGCAGCGCCTGTACGCAGACCTCAGGGAGGGGGCTGCGGATCCCCGAACTGCCCGAACTCCCCGAGCCCGCCGGTGACGCCCCGCGTCCGGCGGGCTGGCTTCTGCCGCCCGGGGACGCCGGCGAGGTCACCGACCCGGCCGTGCTGCGCGAGGCCCTCGGCCAGGCCGCCCGCCTGATCGAAGCCGCGGACGGCTGCCGCTAGGTCGTGTCCGGGCGGCGGCCCCTCGGAGAGCCTCGTCGGGCGGGGACCTGGCGCGGGTGCCGATAATGGGGCACGTGGCAAGGAACAAGCAGCGTGAACGGGCGGCCGCCGCCGTCGCCGTCGTCGAGACCGTCGACGGCGGGCTCGCGGAGCTGATACCCGACCGGGAGCGGCCCCGTGGCTGGACGCTGCTGATCGACGGCGCCCCGCAGTCGCACGTCGACCTCGACGACCCGGCCCACCTCTCCTTCGAGTACCAGCGGCGCCTCGGTCACATCGCCGATCTCGCCGCCCCGCCGAACCGGCCCCTCCAGGCCGTCCACCTCGGTGGCGGAGCGTTCACGCTCGCCCGCTACATCGCCGCCACGCGGCCGCGCTCCACCCAGCAGATCGTGGAGCTCGACGGTTCGCTGGTCCAGCTCGTCCGCCGCGAGCTGCCGCTCGACACGGCCGCCCGGATCCGCGTCCGGTCCACCGACGCCCGCGCCGGGCTCGCCAAGGTGCAGGACGGCTGGGCGGACCTGATCATCGCCGACGTCTTCAGCGGCGCGCGCACCCCCGCGCACCTGACCAGCGCGGAGTTCCTCGCCGAGGTCCGCCGGGTGCTGCGGCCCGGCGGCTTCTACGCGGCGAACCTCGCCGACGGGCCCCCGCTGACCCACCTGCGCGGCCAGATCGCGACGGCCGCCACCGTCTTCCCCGAACTCGCGCTGACCGCCGACCCGACCGTGCTGCGCGGTCGCCGGTTCGGCAACGCCGTGCTGCTCGCCTCCGACCGCGAGCTGCCCGTCGCCGAGCTGACCCGCCGGGTGGCGACCGACCCGCACCCGGGCCGGGTCGAACACGGCCGGGCGCTCGCCGACTTCACGGGTGGGGCGAGCCCGGTCACCGACGCGAGCGCCAAGCCCTCGCCCGTACCGCCGGCGTCCGTCTTCCGATAGGGAGGACCCTCAGCGGTCCTCGATCTCCACGCGCGGCGCGGTGTCGTGCCAGACGCAGAAGACCGACAGCTCGCGGCCGTCCTTGGTGAACGTGACCCGGATCCAGGTGGGCTGCTTCCACACCTGCATCTGCCAGCCCGAGGACGGGGTGGCGGAGACCAGCTCCGCCGACGTCTCGCCGAGGTCGAAGACGACCCGGCCGCCGTCCACCGCGTAGCTCTTCACGTTCCCGCCGCCCTGCGACGGCTTCGTGGTGGGCGGCTTCGAGGCGGTGGTGGGACCCCGCGAGGGGGTCGCGGGGGCCGAGGACGGCGGAGTGGTGGACGGGGTCGCGGACGGCGTGCCGGAGGCGGTGGGGGACGGCGCGTGCGTGGAGGAGGCGCGCGTCTCGTGGTCGGTCGTCCCGGCCGGGATGGGCAGGGCGCGCGGCGGGTCGTACACGGTGCCGGCCAGCACCGTGTGCACCCCCCACCAGGACAGCGTGACCGCCGCACCCGTGGCGAGCGACCACGCCAACGCGTGAACAAGTCCTCTAGGCATCCGGGCCATACTGCACCACCGTCGCCGCGGCCGTCCCACAGGGTGGACCTTGCCGAGGGTTCGCCCGTATGGCGTACGGTGCGGGCCATGGCAAGTGTGCTCGTGGTCGAGGACGACCAGTTCGTGCGCTCCGCTCTCATCCGGCATCTGACCGAGGCCTCCCACACCGTACGGAGCGTCGGCACGGCCCTGGAGGCGCTGCGTGAGGTCGCCCATTTCCGTTTCGACGTGGTCATCCTCGACCTCGGACTGCCGGATCTGGACGGGTCCGAGGCGTTGAAGATGCTGCGGGGCATCACCGATGTGCCGGTGATCATCGCGACCGCCCGGGACGACGAGACGGAGATCGTCCGGCTGCTCAACGACGGCGCCGACGACTACCTGACCAAGCCCTTCTCCGTGGAGCACCTCTCGGCCCGGATGGCCGCCGTGCTGCGCCGCTCGCGGGCGGCGGCCGGGGAGGTCCCGCCGTCGCGGGTCATCCAGGTCGGCGGTCTGTCCATCGACCCGCTGCGCCGGCAGGCGGAGCTGGACGGGGCCGGGCTCGACCTGACCCGGCGGGAGTTCGACCTGCTGGCCTTCCTGGCGGGCCGGCCCGGGGTGGTCGTGCCGCGCAAGGAGCTGCTGGCCGAGGTGTGGCAGCAGTCCTACGGGGACGACCAGACCATCGACGTACATTTGTCATGGCTGCGGCGGAAGTTGGGTGAAACGGCCGCCCGTCCCCGCTATCTGCACACCCTGCGCGGGGTGGGCGTGAAGCTCGAACCGCCCCGGGAGCAGCAGCCGTGAGATGGGCACTCGTCAAGGTGTCGCTGGCGGTCACCGCCATGGTCGTCATCGCCTTCGCCGTACCGCTCGCCCTCGTCGTCAAGGAGATGGCGAACGACCGGGCCTTCTCCAACGCCGAGCGGCGTGCCGCCGGGCTCGCCCCCGTCCTCGCCATCACCACCGACCGCGACGAGCTCGACCGGGCCGTCGCCACCACCGAGGACGGCGCCGCCGGGCGGATGGCCGTCCACGTCCCGGCGGGCGAGGGGCCGGGGGCCGAGGCCGTGGAGATCGGCACCCGGCGGGCCACCGAGGAGGACCTGCGGACCACCCGGGAGCTGGGCCGGGCCACCATCGCCGAGGTGGCGGGCGGCTCGGTGTTGCTCCAGCCCACGGCGCTCTCGACCGGCCAGGTCGCCGTGGTCGAACTCTTCGTCCCCGAGGGCGAGGCCACCAACGGCGTCACCACCGCCTGGCTCGTCCTCGCCGGGGTCGGCATCGGCCTGATCGTCGGCTCGGTCGCGGTCGCCGACCGGCTCGGCGTACGGATGGTCCAGCCCGCGCAGCGCCTCGCGGGCGCCGCGCACGACCTGGGCGAGGGCAAGCTCGGCGCGCGGGTCCCCGAAGAGGGGCCGCCGGAGCTGAAGTCGGCCGCGATCGCCTTCAACTCCATGGCCGACCAGGTCGTCCAGCTCCTCGCCAATGAGCGCGAGCTGGCCGCCGACCTCTCCCACCGGCTGCGGACCCCGTTGACCGTGCTCCGGCTGAACGCGGCCTCGCTCGGTTCGGGGCCCGCCGCCGACCAGACCCGGGCGGCGGTCGAGCAGTTGGAGCGCGAGGTCGACACGATCATCCGTACGGCACGGGAGGCCAAGCCGCAGACCCAGGCGACCGGCCCCGGCGCGGGCTGCGACGCCTCCGAGGTCGTCCGGGAGCGGATGGACTTCTGGTCCGCGCTCGCCGAGGACGAGGGCCGCAAGGTACGGGTCGCGGGCATCGACCGGCCGGTGCGCATCCCGGTCGCCCGGCCCGAACTCGTGGCCGCGCTCGACGCGCTGCTCGGCAACGTCTTCCGGCACACCCCGGAGGGGACGGCGTTCTCGGTGGACGTCCACAACGGCGACGACGCCGTCATCGTCCTCGTCTCCGACGCGGGCCCCGGCATCGCCGACCCGGCCGCCGCGCTGGCGCGGGGCAACAGCGGCCGGCAGGACGGCTCGACCGGTCTCGGCCTGGACATCGTCCGGCAGATGGCGGAGGCCACCGGCGGCGACGTCCGCATCGGGCACTCGGTGCTCGGCGGCACGGAGGTGCGCATCTGGATCGGTCTGGACGGGCGCCGCTCCGGCACCTCGGCCGGCCGGCGCGCCGGGCGCGGCCGCCGCAAGAGGCCGGCGGCGCAGCGCGCCCGCTGACGGTACGGGACCTCGCGGGGCCCCGTACCCGCCAGGGCCTGCCCGACCCCGACCCGCCGGGCAGGCCCTAGTGCTCCACCATGTCGCCCAGGGCGCGGTCGAGGTCGCTGGCGAAGCGCTGCCACTCCCGGGCGTAGGAGTTGGCGAGGTCCGCGACCGCGACGGCGCAGTGCACCGGTACCGCGGCGATCAGCTGCTGCCCGGCCTCCAGGTCCGGTGCGCGCTTGTTCAGCCAGCGCAGCAGGGCGCGGCCGGACTCGGTGAACCGGAGCGAGGGGTCCTTCGCCAGGGTCGCGATGCGCTGCTCCCGCAGGTCGCCCGCCAGTGACGGCGCGGGCCGCTCGCACCGGCCGACCTCGTGGACCGGGGCCGCGCGCGGCGGCGGGGCCTGCTCGTCGCGCCGCAGCCGCTGCCGGATCGCGCCCGCGGTGCTGATCGAGACGCCCGCGCTCGCGGCGACCTCGCTGAGCGTGGCGCCCGGGTGTTCGGCGAGGAAGGCGACGGCCACCTCGCGGCGCCGGGCCGCGTCGAGCGGGCGGGCGCGGCCGTCCGCCCCGACCCGTACCTCCGGCTGCGGGACCTCCTCGGTCGACGTCCGGCGGACGGCGCTCACCGTCTTGGGCGAGAGGCCGGCGATGCGCGCGATCGCGCGGTCCGACAGATCGGGGTGCGTGGTCAGGATCCGTCCGGCGGCGGCCTTGCGGTCCTTGAGCGTCAGGGGCAGGCCGTGCGAGACGTTGGCCGACACGGAGTGGATGAAGACCTCGCCGGCCGGTCCGTCGAGGAACCGGACCGGGATCTCGGTCTCCCCCCGGAGCCGGGCGGCGTGGAGGCGGTGCATGCCGTCGACCACGCGCATGGTGCCCCGGTGCACCAGGACGGGTTCGATGGCGCGCTGGGCGAGCACCTCGACGTGCTCGCGGCTCAACCCGCCGAGCCGGGGCGAGTCGGCGGCCAGCAGGGAGTCGGTCGGTACCAGGTGGACGGTCGGACACGCGCCACCGGTCATGGCCTCGAGATCACTGTTCGTCGCCTCTGATACGTCCCTCAATTCCTCCACCACCCTCTCCTCACGCGCGCGTGCGCATGAGCGTGACAGCCAGCCGCGAGGCCGCGGCGGGCACGATTCCGGGCACGGCTCGACGATAACAAAAATAGCGTTCTTTATGTTCTGTAGAGTGGGCAAACAGATCCCCAACTCGCGGTGGGGTGAACGTCGTTCGGAACGACACCAGGGGGCCGTCGGACATATGACAGAGGGATCGACAACGTGGCGCAGACACGAGCCGCGCTCACCCGGAACCGGGTACTGCACGCGGCCGCCATGGAACTCGCCCGGTACGGCTACGCCGGCACCTCACTGGCACGCATCGCGGCGCAGGCCGGGGTGACGCAAGGGGCGCTCACCTTCCACTTCCCCACCAAGCCCGAGCTGGCCCGAGGGGTGTACGAAGAGGGCGCGGCCACCACGCGCGCGGCCGTCGACCGCGCCCTGCAGCGCTCGCCGCTGCCCCTGCAGAACATCATCGACCTCACCCACGAGGTGGCCCGGCTCCTGCGCACGGACACCACCGTGCAGGCTGCCTCACGGCTCAGCCGCGAGACCGCCTGGGCGGGGTGCTCCTGGCACCGGCTCTGGCTCGGCGAGGTCGAGCGCCTGGCCGACCGGGCGCACGCGCGGGGCGAGTTGGCCGAGGAGTGTCCGGCGGGGCTGCTGTGCTCGCTGGTGGTGTGCATGCTGGCCCGGTTCGACAGCCCGTCGGTCCCCACGACGGGCACCGTCCCCGAAGACCTCGAAGCGCTCGCGCAGTTGTGGCGCCTGGCGCTCGGCGCGGTGGCCGTGTTCAGCCCCGGGGAGCTGCTGCCGGGCGGGGTCCCCGAGGGAGGCCCGGCCTGAGGGACACGGACACGGACGCGCACGTCAGCGCGCCGTCCAGCCCCCGTCCACCGGGACGGCGGCTCCGGTGGTGAACGAGGAGCGGTCGGAGCAGAGCCACACCGCGGCCTGGGCCACCTCGGCGGGGTCGGCGAGGCGGCGCTGGATGGCGCGGCTGGTGAACGGCTCGTACAGGGACGGCGTACGGCTGAGCACCTCGTCCATCAACTCGGTGCGCGTGCTCCCCACCACCAGGGCGTTGACCCGGATGCCGTGCGGGCCGTACTCGTCGGCGGCGGCCCGGGTCAGGCCGAGCACCGCGTGCTTGGCCGCGATGTAGGGGGCGGCGGTGCCGGTGGCGCGCAGGCCCGCGACGCTGGAGGTGTTGACGATGGACCCGCGGGTCCCGGTCCTGAGCATCGCGTCGAGCTGGGCGCGGAGACAGTTCCAGACGCCCCGCACGTTGACGTCCATGATCCGGTCGTACTCGGCGTCGTCCGTCTGGTGCAGCGGGGTGCCCGAGGAGGCCCAACCGGCGTTGTTGAAGGCCGCGTCGAGACCGCCGTAGGTGTCGAGCGCCCGGTCGACGGCGCGCTGGACGGCGCCGGCGTCGGTGACGTCGGCGGGGGCGCAGAGCGCCTCACCGCCGCTCTCCCGGATCAGCCGGGCGTGGTGCGCGAGCCGGTCCTCGCGCCGGGCCACGAGGACGACGGCGGCGCCCTCGGCGGCGAAGGCATGGGCGGCGGCGGCGCCGATGCCGCTGGACGCGCCGGTGATCATGACGGTTCTGCCGTGGAGCAGCGGGGCGGGTGAGGCCACGGCGCAGGGTCCAATCGACGGGCCGGCGGTGCGGCGGGGCGGGGAGGCGGGGAGGCGGGGTGCCCGGTCGGCCGGGCCGGCCGGGAGGCGGGGTGCCCGGTCGGCCGGCCCGGCGGGGAGGCAGGGGGCCTGGGGCCGGCGCGGGCGGTGGTCAGGCTGGTACGTGCGTGAAGGCCGGCGCCTGCTCCGTGGCCCAGGCGCGGAAGGACCGGGGCGCGTGGCCCGTCGCGTCCCGCACCCCGGAGGCCACGGCGGCCTTGGCGCCGCGGTGCTGCCGTTCGGCGCTGAGGGTGAGCGCCTCCACCAGGACCTCGGGCAGGCGGCGGCGCCACTCCTCGCGGGCGCGGTCGAGCGAGATCTCGTCGAAGACCAGCGGCCTGCCGAGGACTTCGGACAGGGTGGCCGTCTTCTCCCGGGCGGAGATCGCGCGCGGCCCGGTGAGCGCGTACGTACGCCCGAGGTGGCCGCTGCCCGTCAGCGCGTGGACGGCGGCGTCGGCGATGTCGGCCGGGTCGACGGCGGCGTTGAGGGAGTCTCCGTGGACGGCGCGGACGACGCCGTACCGTGCGATGTCCCTGCGCCAGGCCAGCGCGTGCGTCATGAAGGAGCGGGGGCGCAGCAGGGTCCACGGCAGACCGCTCGCCCGCAGCCGCTCCTCGTTCGCGCGCTGCCAGCGGGTGATGACGTCGTCGGCGTCCGGATCGGTCACTGCCTGGGCGGACAGCTTGACGACGTGCGGGGTGCCGGCCGCCGCGGCCGCGTCGAGCAGGTTCACGTCGTGCTCGGGGCGCAGCGGGTCGTTGGTGACGAGCAGCAGGGCGTCCGCCCCGCGCAGGGCGGTCCTGAGCGTGGCGGGGGAGGCGAACTCCGCGCCCACGAGCCGACCGGGCAGGCCGAGGGCGGCGGCCTTCGCCGGGTCCCTGGTCAGCAGGGCCACGTCGTACGTGCCCGTGGCGGCCAGCCGTGCCGCGGTGAGCCGGCCGACCGTGCCGGTGGCGCCGGCGAGGACGATACGGCGGAGCGGTCCCTGGGCGGCGCGGGAGCCTGCGGCGTTCATGAGGGCCTTCCGAAGTGGGGGTCGACGACGACGGTGGCGGCGTCGGGCGCCGCGATGCCCGGCAGCAGCAGGCGCCACATGGCGCAGGTGCGCTCGGTCAGGTCCGCCCGGCCGGTGGCGAGCTGGGAGTAGAGCTGGACGCCCGTACAGGCGCCGACGACGAACTGGGCGACCTCCTCGGGCGAGACGCCGGCACGGAGGCTCCCCTCGGCGCGGGCCACTTCGAGGTGGCCGACCATGATGTCCTTCCAGCCCTCGAACGAATCGCTGTCGCGCATGCCGAAGCGGCTCTGCTCGACGGCGAGCCGGACCCCGGCGCGCAGCAGCGGGTCGGTCTGCAGCCGATGGGCCCAGACCAGGGTGATGTCGACCAGGCGCTGCAGTCCGCTGGAGCCGAGGAGCGGCTCGATCACGTACGGCTGGGCGTTCATGACCTCGCGGGCCAGGTCCTGCTTCGAGGAGAAGTGGAAGTACAGCGCGCCCATCGTGACGCCGGCGCGCTGGACGATGCGCGTCACGCTCGAGCCCTCGTAGCCCTCCTCGTCGAAGAGCTCCGCCGCCGCCGTCATGATCAGGTTGCGCGTGCGGACGGCACGCTCCTGCTTGAGATCAGTCACCCGTGCGTCCGATCACCTCGAAAAGAAAAGCGAACGTCCTTTATGTTAGCGCGGGTGACGGACTCTCAGGGAGCGAAGACGGAGATCCGGTCGGTCACGTCCGCGGGCACCCGGCGCTGCGCGAACCTGCTGCGCGGCGGGGTGCCGACGCACAACCAGCCGAGCAGCCGCTCCTCCCCGCGCAGGCCGAGGGCACGGCGGATCCGGCCCGACCCCGTGAAGCCGCCGGTGCGCCAGACACTGCCGAAGCCGCGGGCGTGCAGCAGCAGGGTCAGGGAGTCGGTCATGGCGCCGGCCGCGGCGAGCTGCTCCCACTCGGGGACCGGGGGACCGCCCTGGCCGGTCCGTCCGTGGGCCACGGGGGAGAAGACCACCGCGGCCAGCAGCGGGGCACCCTGGATCTCCTCCCGCCACTCCCGCCCGGGTCCGGCCTGCGCACTCTCGTCGGCCAGACAGCGCTCCAGGGCGGTCCGGCCCTCGTCGCGGATCAGGATCAACCGCCAGGGCCGCAGGCCGCCGTGATCGGGCGCCGTGGCGGCGGCGCGCAGGAGATACGCGAACTCCTCATCGCCCGGGGCGGGTTCGACGAGGGGGTGCTCGCTGCGGCGGGACAGCACGGCCGTCATGACATCCACGGGTGTTCCTCCTCTGGGTTCTCGGGCGCCGTGACGGCCGTGGCGGTCCTCACGCCAACGACCGGACGACCCTCAGCGCCCTGTCCACGTCCTTCGGGAAGTTGACGATCCCGGCCGACAGACGCACGTGCGGGACCGCGTACGGCGTGCCGCTGGCGATGACCCGGTGGTCGCGGAAGATCTGCACGACCTCCGGCGGCTTGTGGCCCCGCACGTCGAAGCAGACGAAGCCCGCGGACCGCTCGGCGTCGACCGGGGTGTGCAGCGTGACGTGCTTCATGCGGGCAAGACCCTCCTTGATCTGCCCGTTCAGCTCGGCGATCCGGTCGTGGACCCGCCCGCGGCCGATCTGCCGGTGGAAGCGGAACGCCTCGATGACGGCCCACTGGTGCTCGTACGCGAAGAAGCCGCCCGGGCTGACCCACGCGGCCTGCGTCGGTCCGGCCGGCGGGCGCTCCTGGCGCCAGGCGTCGGTCGTCTCCTTGGCCATCAGGCTGGGGATCGTCGGCCGCAGCAGCGCCCAGCTCTCCGGCTTCCCCCAGATGATCCCCGTCCCGTGCGGGCCGAGGATCCACTTGTGCGTGCCGGCCGCGAAGAAGTCGCAGCCCATCGCCGCGACGTCCTCGTCCACCACGCCGAAACCGTGCACCCCGTCCACCACCAGGAGGATGCGGTCCGCCTCGTCGCGATGGCGGTTCAACTCCCCGATCGCGGCGGCGATCGGGGCGATCGGCAGCCGTACACCCGTGCCGGAGTGCACCCAGGTGACGCCGACGACCCGGGTGTGCGGGCGGATCGCCGCGCGGATCCGGGCCACGGCCTCGTCGGCCGAGAACTTCTGCGCCGATTCGTAGAGGGGGATTTTCCGCATGCTTCCGCCCCACTTCTCGACGGCCAGCCGAATCGACTCGTGGTGCGGATAGAACTCGTGCGTGGTGGTCAGCACCTCCTGGCCCGGCTTCAGCCGCAGGCCGTTGTAGACGAGCGCGAGGCCCATGGTGGTGCTGCTGGTGAGGGCGATCTCCTCCGGCTTCCCGCCGACGTATTCGGCCGCTGCCGCGCACACGTCCCGCCACAGCATGTCCTCGTCGCGGCGGAACATGTTGTCGTCGAGAAAACTGTACGGATTCTCGTCGAACGCCCTGCGGTATCGGGTGATCGCCTCGCGGACCGGGGTCGGATTCGAGGCGAAGAAGAAGTTCGACAGATGCGCGTACTCGGGCGCGAGCAGGAACTGCGCGCGGACGGATTTCCAGTCGTGCGGCCGGAACGGCCGGGGTGCGGCCTCCTGTGCGGCGGTGGCCTGTCCCAGCGGGCCCAACGTCAGTGCGGAAGCCGCGATACCGGAACCGGCCAGAATCCTGCGGCGCGAAAGGGACACGATCGCTCCTCCATCGGTCGGGGTGGATTGTGCATTGCCGGACAGGAAAGAGTGAAGGAGCGCGGTCCGGTTCCGTCAAGTCCCGGCCGGTTCCGGCCCGGAAGGCCGCCCGGCGCGGCTTCGACTGAGGAAGTTCCACACTCGGAACTCCGGTCGGAACTCCGGTCGGAACTGCGGCCGCCCTCGGCGGGAAGGCGGAGTTCCGAACCATTCGTTGACGGCCCGATCGGCCCGTTGAATGATGAATTCGCAGTCGACGGAATCATTTCCGTCCGGCCGTCGAATAAGCCGAACGATGTGAATGGCAGAGCTGTTTCCACCGGACGTTGGAAGGGCCTGGGGTTCAGAATGTATCGAGCGAGCGCGGACGTGGCCGTCGTAGGAGCGGGTCCGGCCGGCCTGTACGCCGCCTACTGCGCGGGATTCCGCGGGCTCTCCAGCGTGATCGTCGACGCGCTGCCCGAGCCGGGCGGCCAGATCGCGGCCCTGTACCCGGAGAAGAAGATCCACGACGTCGCCGGCCACGTCGCCGTACGAGGACGAGAGCTGGTCGAGCAACTGGTCGCCCAGGCAGCGCAGTTCGGCCCACGCTATGTGCTCGGCCGGACCGCGGCCACCCTCACCCGGGACCCGGCGGGCACCGGATGGGAGCTCGGCCTGGAGGACGGCGGGCGGGTGCGGGCCGGCGCCGTCGTGATCGCGGCCGGACTCGGCCGCTCCGTCCCGCGCACCCTGCCCTGTCTGCGGCCCTACGAGGGGCGGGGCGTGGCCCACCACGTGCCGCGCCTCGACGCGCACCGGGACCGTGACGTGGTGATCGTCGGCGGCGGCGACAGCGCGGTCGACTGGGCCCTCGCCCTCGCCCCGATCGCCCGGTCCGTCACCGTCGTCCACCGGCGCGCGGCCTTCCGCGCCCACGAGCACGGCGTCCGGCAGATGTACGCGGCCGGAGTCCAGGTGCTGACCGACGCCCAGGTGACGGCCTGCCACGGAGTGCGGCAGCTGGAGGAGGTCCGCGTCACGAGCGGGGAACAGGAGCTGCGGCTGCCCGCCCAGGCCCTCGTCGGCGCCCTCGGCTTCCTCACCAGCCTCGGCCCGGTCGCCGACTGGGGCCTGCGGGTGGAGAACCGCCTCCTCGCGGTCGACCGGACGATGCGGACCAACCTGGAGCGGGTGTACGCGGTCGGCGACATCTGCACCTACGAGGGCCGCGTCCCGCTCATCTCGGTGGGCCTCGGCGAGGCCGCGACCGCGGCCAACCACGCGGCGGTCGAACTGCGCCCGGGCTCCCGCCTCGCGCCCGAGCACTCCACCGACTCCACCGACCTCGACGCCGTACCGGTGCCATGACCCTGCGAAAGCTGACGATCCTCCCGACCGGAACCGAGATCCTGCTGCCCGCGGGATCCCCCCTCACCGAAGTCGAGTACGAGACCTCGCAGCGGCTCATCCCCTTCGGATGCCGCTCCGGCGCGTGCGGCGCGTGCGTCGTCCAGGTCCTGGCGGGCTTCGACGCCCTCGGCGCCCCCGACGACGACGAACTCGACTTCCTCGAAGACCTCGGCCGGACCGGCGGAGACCACCGCCTGGCCTGCCAGTGCCGGCTGCGGGGCGACGCGACCATCCGCGTCGTCGACGACATCTGAACCGCTCGCACCCGAGCGTCCGTACCCACGAGAAAAGGTGACACCATGCCGAACCGCGTGACCAACGTCGGCTACGGGAACAAGTCCACGTTCCTCAACGCCGCCGCCTCGGCGGAGCTGCGCGCCCAGATCGACGAGCAGATCGACCAGCAGGTCCTGGAGTGGTACGCCAACGTCCCCGAGGCCGCGCACCTCGAAGGCAAGAAGGTCGACTCCGCCTACTACAAGCGCCACCTGATCGAGACCGCCTGGCGCATCCGGCTGCTGCGCGTCTCCGAGGCCAAGGCGCTCGTGGAGATAGCCAAGCGCAGCCCGGAGGCGGCCCAGGTGTGGGCCAACTACGAGCAGGAGGAGATGCTCCACGACGAGCTCTTCATCACCGACCTGGCCAAGGTGGGCGTCTCGCGCGAGCAGTTCCTCGCGACCGAGCCGTACCTCTCGACCAAACTCCTCACCGGCTACTTCTCCTACCTCCTGGACCACGAGGGGCCGCTCGGCGTCGTCGCGTACTCCTACCTCGTCGAGTACGTCAACGTGAAGCTGGAGCCCCGCAAGCTGGAGGCGCTGAAGGGCTCGGTCGGCGAGACAAGGATCGGCGGCCAGATCAGCCACTCGCACACCGACATCAACGACGACCACCCCGGCGAGGTCTGGGCGGCCGTCCGGCACCTGCTCCACGACGAGGACGACGTCGCCGCGTTCAGGCGGTACCTGAAGGAGCACCAGTCGCTCCTGGCGCAGTACTTCGAGGAGCTCTACCTGGACACCCTCGCCAACGCCGAGAAGCAGCCTGCCTGAGCCCAGTCCTCCGTGGGGCGCGGCGCGACCGCGCCGCGCCCCACCCGCCGGTGAGGAGGCCGGAATTGAGCATGGAAAACGCCAGGGGAGTGCTGCTGCTCAGCCATGTCGGGTTCTCGTTCCTGGAGGACCTCGCCCGCACGGTCAGGGCGCGGGGGCTGAAGGTCCACGTGCTCAGCTCACTGCCGGAGCCGCAGCACCAGGGGTCGAGGCCCGGGGCGCTCGCGGACCTCGCCGACGACGTCCGGATCACCGGCGAGCACGTACTGACCCCACACGACGTCGAGGAGCACCTCGACCGGCTCAGGGCGGCCGGCGTGTCGGTGGCCTGCTGCCTCACCGTCTGGGAGGGCTACCGGCACCTGATGGCGCTGGCCAACGCCCGGCTCGGGGTGCCGGACCTGGACGAGAAGCAGGTCCCCGAACTGCGCGACAAGCTGACCCTGCGCAACCGCCTCGCCGACGCGGGGCTCAGCCGGGGCCGCGCGTCCGCGCTCACCCCCGAGACGCTCGCCGCCCGGCAACGCGACGGCGGCCGGCACTTCGTGAAGCCGGTGAGCGGCCTCGCCTCCTTCGGCACGTTCCCGCTCACCCCCGCCACCACCTGGACCGACCTGGAGCGCATCGCCGCCGAGGCCCGCGCCGACACGGTGTACGCGAGCGCCTTCGGCACGGAGCCGGGCGGGCGCGGGATGGAGTTCCTCGTCGAGGACTACGTGCCCGGGCGGGAGTTCAGCTTCGAGGTGATCGTCGTCGACGGCGCATCGCACGTGGTGGCCGTGCACGAGAAGTGCGAGGTGACGGAGACCCCCGGCACCGTCCTGGAGAACGCCTGCGTCTCCCCGCCGACGAGCCTGTCGCGGGAGGAGACCGCCGCCGGGCTCCGCTGGCTGGCGCGCGTCCTGGACACCCTCGGTCTCGACCAGGGCTGCTTCCACGTCGAGGCGCGGTACGACCCCCCGGCCGGCTGGGACCTCATCGAGGTCAACCCGCGGGTCGGCGGCAGCCTGATCTCACCCAGCGTCGCGGCGCTCACCGGCGGCCCGGGCCTGCTCGACCTCTGGCTGGACGCCCTGCTCGCCGGCGGCGGCGACCGCACGACCGCCACGTACCTGAAGACCCTGGAGAGCCTGTCGTACGGCTCCGACGGCACGACGCCGAGCCCGTACGCGACGTTCTTCCGCGTCTTCTTCGCCGACCCCGGCACCCTCCGCGCGGTCGGACCCGGTGACGGACTCCCGCTGCGGCCGGTCCTGTCGCAGATCCTCCTCAAGGCCGGCGACGTCGTGGAGTCGTCCGCGCGTGAGGTGTTCCTCGGACAGGTGCTCTGGAGCATGGACCGGGCCGACCGGGACGCGATCCTCCCCGGTCTGCTGCCCGCCTCCGAGCGCGCGATCGAGATCGTGTACGAGACGGAGCACGCATGACCCGGCCGATCCTCCTCATCGTCGACTACAACCTGAGCCGCATCGACGAAGTGCGCCACCTGCGCGACCACGCCCGTACACGCCACGGCGCGAGCGTCGTCCTGATCCGCGCCGAGCCCACCGAGGCCGACCACACCATCGCCGACGAGGTCATCGACCTCGACCCGCTCGGCGACCGCTTCCCCGAGCTCGCCGAGAAGCTGCTCGGCGACCGGCGCGAGCGGATCGGGGCGGGCATCGTCTTCTCCGACAACGCCGTCCACAGCGGCGCCGAACTGCTCCACCGGCTCGGCGTCCCGGTCGACTCGCCGCGGCAGGCCGCCGGTGCCTTCTCCAAGTACCGCTACCGGCTCGACGAGGCACGCGTGGCCGACCTGCTCACCGCGCAGCGGATCATGGTGCCCGCCTTCGCCGAGATCGCCTCGCTCGACCAGCTGCGGGAGTTCGGGATCGCCCACCCCGAGGGCTTTGTCGTCAAGCCGTCCGCCGAGGGCAACAACCGCGGCGTCGTCGTGGTCCGCCCAGGGGACGATCTGACGGCGGCGTTCGCCGAGGTCCTGCCGTACCTGGAGGGCGGGGTCATCTGCGAGGAACTCATCCCGTACGCGCGGGAGTTCTCCTACGACGGGCTCGGGCCGCTCTCGTTCCTGACCGAGAAGGTCAGCGCGCGCGGCCGGTATCCCGTCGAGATAGCCCAGGTCCTTCCCGCCCGCCTGGACGAGCACGAGCGCGCGACCCTGGAGCGGGCCGGGCGGCAGGCGAACTGGCTGGTGGGCCAGTGCGACGGGCCGTTCCACAACGAGATCAAGCTGAGCGACGACGGGCTGCGCGCCGCGATCGTGGAGCCCAACCGGCGACCGGCCGGGATGAAGATCTGGGCACTGGCCCGCTGGGTGTACGGCATCGACCTGCACCACCGCTGGGTCGACACCGCCTTCGGCACGGCCGCCGACGCCGGTCCGCTCGTGCCCGGTTGCGCCGCGGCGACGGTGATGCTCGGCGTCGGCAGCGACCGCTCCTTCTCCCCGGACGACGTCCCGGCCGGCGCCGACCCGTTCGCGGACGCCGTCCGGGCCACCGCCGAACAGTTCGGCCTGGCCGAGGGGGAGCTGACCGTCACGGAGTTCGCCTGGATGTCGGCCGACCGGCGCGACCTGCACGCCGTCGCCCGCGACAACGCCGACTTCGCCGCCCAGGGCTGTGTCGTCCTGCGCGGTGACCGCGCCGACATCAGGACCGTCGTCCACGCCCTGCGCGAGGCCTGGTCACAGGCCCTGGACCAGGCCGTCGCCGTACCCACACCCGCGAGGAAGGCCCGATGAAGATCCTCATCCTGCACCGCGTGCCCTACTTCAAGATCGAGTACCACCGGGGGATCTCGCACGGTCGGCACGACGTCACCTACTTCGGCACCGAGGCGGCCCTGGCCACGCTGCCGCCCGAGCTGCGCTGCGAGCGGGTGGGCCGCCCGGGCGCCCGCCCGGCCTTCGAGGAGGCCCGCGACTGGCTGGCGGGCTCGCCGCGCACCTTCGACCGGATCATCTCGATGTCGGAGTACGAACTCCTCGACGCCGCCCGGCTGCGCGAGCACCTGGGCGTGCCGGGCGCACCCGTCGAACAGGTCGCGCTGGCCCGCGACAAGGTCCTGATGAAGCGGGCGGTCGAGGAGGCGGGCCTGCGCGTGCCGCGCTTCCTGCCCCTGCCGCGCCTGCTCCAGCTCGACGGCCGGGCGCCCTGGGACGGCCGTACGGTCCTCAAGCCGCACCGCGGCGCGTCCAGCGAGGACGTCCTCGTCCACGACAGCCCGCGCGAGGCGGTCGCCGCCGTCACCGCGGGCCGCACCGGCGTCGCCCGGCTCGACGCGGGGCGCGAGTTCGCGGACTTCCAGGTCGAGGAGTTCGTCACCGGGCCCATCCGCCACTTCGACGGCCTCGTGCAGGACGGCGAGGTCCTGGCCCTCACCGCGAGCGAGTACCTGGGCACCTGCCTGGAGTACGCGCGGGGCCGGCCGATGGGCTCGTTCCAGATCGGCTGCTCCGAGGAGACCCGCGCCTGGGTCTCCCGCGCCCTGGCCGCCGTACGGATCGAGGACGGCACCTTCCACCTGGAGGCGATCGTCCACGGCGGCGAGCTGGTCTTCCTGGAGGTCGGCAACCGTGTCGGGGGAGCCGACGTGGTGGCCACCTTCGAACTGGCCACCGGCGTCCACCTGCCCTCGTACGAGCTGCGCGTCCTGCTCGGCGAGCCCGTCAGGGGCACGCTCCCCGAGCCGGACCCCGACGGGCTGCGCTACGCCTGGTTCGTCCACCCCGGGCACCACCTGGCCGGGCGGGCGTACGGGGGCCTCGCGGGCGTCGGGGCGTTCCGCTCCGGGCCGCGCGTGGTCGCCTGGCACGAACTGCCGCCCGGCGCGCCGCTGCCCGACCACATCACCTACCAGGCCGGGGAGACCGTCCTCGCCGGGATCGTCGCGGGCGACACACCCGAGGAGACCCGCGAGTGGATGGCCGCCCTCTTCGGCTCCCTCTCCGTCGACACCCGCCCCGCCACCGCCGCACCCCTCACCCCCGGAACTCCCGAACAGGTCCCCGCATGAAGAAGCAGCACATCCTGATCGCGGTGGCCGTCACCGCGATCTGGGGTCTCAACTTCTCGATCATCAAGATCGGGCTCAAGAGCGTCGACCCGCTGATCCTCGCCGGGATCAGGTTCGCGCTCTGCGCGCTGCCGGCCGTTTTCTTCCTGAAGCGACCGCAGGTGCCGTGGCGGCACATCATCGGCTACGGCCTGGTGTTCGGGGTCGGTCTGTGGGGCGTGGTGAACCTGGGCATCGAGGCCGGGGTCTCGTCCGGGATCGCCTCCCTGGTCCTGCAGTTCAGCGCGTTCCTCACGATCCTGCTCGGGGCCGTGGTGTTCCACGAGTCGCTGTCCCGGTACCAGTACGCGGGGATGGCGGTCGCGCTCGTGGGCCTGTTCTCGATCACCTTCGTCACCGACGGCACGGTGACGCTCGCCGGCGTCGCGCTCGTCCTGGTCGGCGCGGTGTCGTGGAGCGTCGCCAACGTGATCCTGAAGAAGGCCAAGCCCACGGACACGCTGGCGTTCCTGGTGTGGGCGAGCCTGTTCGCGCCGGTCCCGCTCTTCCTGCTCGACCTGGTCGTGAACGGCACGGCGGGTTACGTCGCGCTGCCGGAGCAGCTCGGCTGGTCGGCGGTCCTGTCCATCCTCTTCCAGGCCTACCCGAACACCCTGCTGGGGTACGCGGTGTGGAACTGGCTGCTCCGCGAGTACCCGGTGTCGACCGTCGCCCCGCTCTCCCTGCTCGTGCCGGTCTTCGGCGTCCTCGGCTCGGTGCTGATCTTCGGCGAGACGCTGCCGGCGCTCAAGCTGGTGGCCGGGGCGCTGATCGTCGCGGGCCTGGTCGTCGGCCTGTACGGCAAGCGGATCGGCGAGTGCGGGATCGCCCGGCTGCCGTCGTCGGTGAGCCGCTGATGAGCGCCCCGGACGCGACCGCGGAAGGGCCCGTGGCCGAACTCACCGACCGGTACGTGGACGAGCTGGCCGTCCTCGACCCGTGCCTGGCCGCCGTGATGGGCATCGCCGGGCAGGAGGAGCGGCTGACCGACTTCGGCCCGGGCGCGGCCTGGGAACGCGCGGAGCTGGCGCGCCGCACGCTGCGGGCGCTCGACGCCACGCCCCCCGCCGGGGACGCGGAACGGGTCGCGGCGGCGGTGCTGCGCGAGCGGCTCGCCACCGAGGTGGCCCTCGCCGACGCCGACGCGTACGGCACGCTGCTCGACACCCTCGACGGACCTGTCCAGCGGCTGCGGCACGCGGTGGGCCTGCTCGACCAGGGCGCCGACACCGCGTGGGACACGCTGCTGGCCCGGCTGCGGGCCGTCCCGGACGCGCTCGTGGGGCTGCGGGACGGGCTGGAGGACGCCCGGCGCCGGGGCCGGGTCGCGCCGTACCGCCAGGTCGTACGGAACGCCCGGGACTGCCGGGACATGCGCCCGTACCTCGCGGGGCTGCCCGCCGGGCACGGCGACGGCGCGCTGCGGGGCGCCCTGGAGGAGGCCGCGGCGGGCGCCGCCGAGGCGCTGACGCGCTGCGCGGCGTACCTCGCGGAGGAACTCGCGGCGGTCGCGCCGGAGCGGGAGCCGGCCGACGAGGACCGCTACCGGCTGGGCGTACGGGAGTTCCTCGGCACCCGCCTCGATCTCGCGGAGACCTACGCGTGGGGCTGGGACGAACTCGCCCGGGTACGGCGCGAGACGGCCGACGCGGCGGCGCGGATCGCGCCCGGCGAGCCGGTGCCCGCGGTGCTCGCGGCGCTCGACACGGACCCGCGCCACCGGGTGGAGGGCGCGGCGGCTTTCCGCGACTGGATCCAGGAGCTCGCCGACGGAGCCATCGCCGCACTCGACGGGACGCACTTCGCGATCCCGGCCCCGCTGCGCCGCATCGACTGCCGCACCACCCGCACCGACGGGCCCGCCTCCTATCTGGCGCCCAGCGAGGACCTGTCGCGCCCGGGGACGGTCTGGTGGCCGGTGACCGACCCTGACGCGCCGGTCCCGACCTGGACCGTGCCGAGCACGATGTTCCACGAGGGCGTCCCCGGCCACCACCTGCAGCTGGGCGTGACCACCCTCAACACCGCGACCCTCAACCGCTTCCAGCGGCTCTCCTCCGAGCTGCACGTGGGGCATGTCGAGGGCTGGGGCCTGTACGCCGAGCGGCTGATGGACGAGCTCGGCCACCTCGCCGACCCGGCGCACCGGCTCGGCATGCTCGCGGGCGGGCAGCAGTTGCGCGCCGCGCGGGTCGTCCTGGACATCGGCCTTCACCTGCGGCTCCGTATCCCCGCGGGGGCCGGCTTCCACGAGGGCGAGCGGTGGACGCCGGGCCTGGCGCGGGAGTTCCTCGCCGAGCACTGCGGGGTCGGCCCGGCGGGCTTCGTGGCCTTCGAGGTCGACCGGTATCTGGGGCGTCCCGGGCAGGCCCTCGCCTACAAGCTGGGCGAGAAGGCGTGGCTGGAGGCCCGGGACGCGGCCCGGCTCCGCGAGGGGGCCGCGTTCGACCTCAGGCGCTTCCACCAACGAGCCCTGGACATCGGGCCGATGGGCCTCGACCTGCTGCGCTCCGAACTGGCTCGCGCGCACTGAGCCTGCTCGCGCGCAACTGAGCCGGCTGGCGCGCACCGAGCGACGCGAACTCGCCTGCTACGGCGCCGTCTTCAGCACGTGTGTGGTGTCCGTGCCGAGGGCGGCGCCGTCGTTCCCGGTCGGGGTGAACTCCGGTACCGGCGCGCCCCGCAGGTCGACCAGGACCGAGTGGCTCTCCCCGGGGGCGAAGGCGTGCGCCTCGCCCCACTGCCGCAGGGTCAGGATGACCGGGAAGAGGGCGCGCCCGGCGTCGGTGAGGACGTACTCCTGGCGCTTGCCCGTCGGCGCGGTGCGCTGGGCGAGGACCCCGTGCGCGGTGAGCTTGCGGAGGCGGTCCGTGAGGATGTTGCGGGCGATCCCGGTCCGGCGCTGGAACTCGGTGAAGGACCGCGCCCCGTCCATCGCGTCGCGCACGACGAGCAGGCTCCACCGGTCGCCGACGAGGTCGAGCGTGCGGGCGACGGGGCACTCGGGGTCGGTCCAGTCGAGGTCCGGGGCGCTCATGGTGGTGCGTGTCATGACACCTCCCATTGGGTTGCGGATTGAAACCATCATGCCGTACCGTCAAAACGGTTGCAATCTGCTACCAATCTCGATGGGAGCGCTATGAACATGTGGCGGCGGTTACTGCTGGCGGTGATCTGCGGCGTCGCGGTGGCGAGCATCTACGCGGCCCAGCCGGTCCTTGAGCCCATGGGGCGCGACCTCGGCGTCTCGGCGGAGCTCGCCGGGTGGATCGTCGCGACCAGCCAGTTCGGTTATCTCGCCGGGCTCCTGCTGCTCGTGCCGCTCGGCGACGTCGTCGACCGGCGCAGGCTCATCGCGGCGCACCTCGCGGTCACCGCGGTCGGCCTGGTCCTCACCGCCGTGGCCTCGGCCGCGTGGATCGCCTTCGTGGGGCTCGCGCTCGCCGGCCTCTTCGCGGTCGTCGTGCAGACCACGGTGGCCTACGCCGCCTCCGTCTCCCCGCTCGCCGAACGCGGCAGGAACATCGGCGTCGTCACCTCGGGCGTCGTGGTCGGCATCCTCGGCGCCAGGGTCGTCACCGGCGCGCTCGCCGAACTCTGGGGCTGGCGCAGCGTCTACGCCGTCCTCGCCGCGCTCTCCCTCGGCCTCGCGGCCCTCGTCCTCGTCGCCCTGCCCGCGGAGGAGCGCGGCCGGCCGCCGGCCTCGTACCGGCGGGTCGTCGCCTCGCTCGGCGGCCTCTTCGCGGAACGGGTCGTCCTGACGCGCGGGCTCATCGCGTTCTTCCTGTTCGCCTCGTTCGGCACCCTGTGGAGCGGGCTCTCGCTGCCGCTCGCGGACGCGCCGTGGGAGCTGAGCGAGAGCCAGATCGGTCTGTTCGGCGTCGCCGGACTCGCCGGCGCGCTCGGCGCGGCCCGCGCGGGCCGCTGGGCGGACGCGGGCCGCGCGGTCCCGGTCACCGGCTTCGCGCTCGCGCTGCTCATCGTCTCCTGGGCGGCCATCGCCCAGCTGCCGTGGTCGCTGTGGCTGCTCGTCGTCGGCATCGTGGTGCTCGACTTCGCCGTCCAGGCCGTGCACGTGAGCAACCAGCACCTGCTCACCGCCACCCACCCGGACCGTGTCAGCAGCGTCATCGGCGGCTACATGGTCTTCTACTCGCTCGGCTCCGCCCTCGGCGCGGCGGCGACCACCGCGATCTTCACCTCCTACGGCTGGACGGGCTCCAGCCTCCTCGGCGCGGGCTTCGCCCTCTGCGGCCTCGTCGTCTGGGCGGCGAGCAGGCGGGTGGCCCGCGAGGCGGCGCACGTCCCGGCGGAGGGGACGGAGGCGGCCCAGGTGCCCGAGGAGGCCCGACGCGCCAAGGCGCTCTGAGCGCCTCCGACCGCCCCCAGGGCGTCGCACCCGTGGGCTCAGGCCCGGTTCCCGGTGTAATCCCCCGTCGCCGGGAACCGGACCCGAGCCCACGGACGCGGCGCCCTCCGCGTCGCCACGGCCCCGGAACCTTTCCTCGTTCCGATGCCTTCCTTAAGCGGAGCCTAAGAATCCCAACCCCCGTCCAGTCGTGGGCATTTGTCCGTTTCCCTGCCGCTAGCGTGCTGCCGCACCCCACCCCCCACACCCGGCACGCAGAGGCAGGCACGCGATGAGCACCACGAGTTCCCACCGACGCAGGACGAGCGGCAGGACGAAGGTCATCGGCGCGGTCGTCGCCGCTGCGGTGGCCGGCGGCGCGGCCTTCGCCCTCACCGGCACCGCGCAGGCCGCCGCCGTGGGCGCCGCGTACACCCGCACCAGCTCCTGGACCGGCGGCTACACCGGCCAGTACGTCGTCACCAACGAGACCTCCAGCGTCCAGTCGGGGGGCTGGACGCTGGAGTTCGACCTGCCCGCGGGGACGACGATCGGCTCCCTCTGGAACGGCGAGCACACCGTCTCCGGCCGGCACGTGACCGTGAAGCCCGCGAGCTGGAACAAGGTGCTCGCGCCCGGCCAGTCCGTCACCGTCGGCTTCGTGACCTCGGCGCAGGGGGAGGCGGGCGACCCCGCCAACTGCCTCATCAACAAGGCCTCCTGCTCCGTCGGCGGCCCCACCCCGACCCCGAGCGGCCGCCCGACCGTGCCGCCCACCGCCACCGCGAGCCCCACCGCGCCCCCGACGACCACGGCCCCCACCCCCACCCGTACCCCCACCGCCGTCCCCACCACCCCCACGCCGACGGCGACCGCCACCGGGACCCCCGGCGCCGCCGCCAGGTTCGCGCCGTACGTGGACACCTCCCTCTACCCGGCGTACGACCTGCTCGCCACCGCCGACGCCACCGGGGTGAAGGAGTTCAACCTCGCCTTCATCACCTCCGGCGGCTCCTGCGCCCCGCTGTGGGGCGGCGTGACCGACCTCGCGAACGACAAGGTGGCCGCCCAGATAGGCGCCCTGCGGGCCAAGGGCGGCGACGTGCGGGTCTCCTTCGGCGGCGCCGCCGGACACGAACTGGCCCTGAACTGCGCCAACTCCACCGACCTCGCGGCCGCCTACGGCAAGGTCGTCGACCGGTACAAGCTCACCAAGGTCGACTTCGACATCGAGGGCGCCGCCCTGCCCGACACCGCCGCCAACACCCGCCGCTCCCAGGCCATCGCCCAGCTCCAGAAGTCCCACCCCGGCCTGAACGTCTCCTTCACCCTGCCCGTCATGCCCGAGGGCCTGACCCAGCCGGGCGTCGACCTGCTCGCCGACGCCAAGCGCAACGGCGTCCGCGTCGACGCCGTCAACATCATGGCGATGGACTACGGACCGGCCTACAGCGCCGACATGGGCACGTACGCGATCCAGGCCGCCACCGCCACCCAGGCCCAGATCAAGGGCGTCCTCGGGCTGTCCGACGCCGCCGCCTGGAAGGCCGTCGCCGTGACCCCGATGATCGGCGTCAACGACGTCACGACCGAGATCTTCAAGGTCGACGACGCCGCCCAGCTGGTCGACTTCGCGAAGTCCAAGGGCATCGGCTGGCTCTCCATGTGGTCCTCGACCCGCGACAAGCAGTGCGCCGCCGGCGCGGTCAACCACGCCGACGCCACCTGCTCCTCGATCCTCCAGCAGCCCCTGGCCTTCACCAAGGCCTTCGCCGCCTACAAGTAGGCCGCAGGACCACCCCGTCCCCCCACCCACGCGCGCCCCGGCCGGAGCCCTACCCTCCGGCCGGGGCGCGCCCCCTTCCGTTCCACGACCCGTTCAGCCCTTCACGGCCCCCCGCATGATCCCGCCGACGATCTGCCGCCCGAACACCACGAACACGACAAGGAGCGGCAGCGTCCCGAGCAGCGCCCCCGCCATGATCACTGACTGGTCGGGGATGTAGCCCCGGCCGAGCCCGGCGAGCGCCACCTGGACCGTCGGGCTGCCGTTCTGCGTCAGCGCGATCACCGGCCAGAAGAAGTCGTTCCACGCCGTCACGAACGTCAGCATCCCCAGCACCGCCATCGCCGGCCGGGCCGCGGGGAAGACCACGTGCCAGACGATCCGCAGCGTGCCCGCCCCGTCCGTGCGGGCCGCCTCGATCAGCTCCGAGGGGAGCGCCCGGCTCAGATGCTGGCGCATGAAGAACACCCCGAAGGCCGAGACGAGCGCGGGCAGCACGACGGCCTGCAGCCGGTCGGTCCAGGACACCTCGGCGATCAGCATGAACAGCGGTACGACGGCCAGCTGCGGCGGCACCATCATCGTGCCGACCACAACGAGCAGCAGCCCGTTCCCGAACCGGAACCGCAGTTTGGCGAAGGCGAAGCCGGCGAGCGTCGAGAAGAGCACGGTGCCCGCCGTCACCGCCCCCGCGACCACCGTGGTGTTGAGCAGCGCCACCCCCAGGTGGGCGTCCGTCCACGCCCTGGAGAGGTTCTCGGCCAGGTTCCCGCCGAACCCGAGCGGCGGAGGGGTCCGGGCCAGCCGGGTGTTGTCCCAGGAGGCAGCCACCGCCGTCCACAGCAGCGGGAAGAGGGACCCGGCGGTGAACAGCAGCAGCACCGCGTACGTCACAGGACCCGCACCGCGTCCGCGCATCAGGACTCCTCCCGCCCGGCGAACCACGGCCGCAGCAGCCGCGCCGCCGCGCCGATCAGCAGCAGGATCAGGAACATGGCCCAGGCGATCGCCGACGCCCGCCCCAGGTGGTGGTTGGCCCACCCCTGCTCGTACAGATAGAGCCCCAGCGTCTGGTACTGGTGGTCCGCGCCGCCCGTCGCTCCCGCGCCGCCGTTGAACAGGAGCGGCTCGCCGAACAGCTGCGTCGCGCCGATCGTCGACACCACGACCGTGAACAGGATCGTCGGCCGCAGCCCCGGCACCGTCACATGGACGAACTGCCGCCACCGCGAGGCCCCGTCGAGCTCCGCCGCCTCGTACAGCTCGCGCGGGATCGACTGCATGGCCGCCAGGTAGATCAGCGCGTTGTACCCCGTCCACCGCCAGATCACGATCGTCGAGACCGCGATCCGCGCGGACCACGTCCCGTTCTGCCAGTCCACCGGAGCGAACCCGACGCTCCCGAGCAGCCAGTTGACGAACCCGTGGTCCCGGCCGAAGAGCAGCACGAAGACCAGCGTGGCCGCGGCCACGCTGGTGGCGTACGGCGTCAGCGCCGCGACCCGGAAGAACGTCCGGCCGCGCAGCCGGGAGTTGAGCAGATGCGCCAGACCGAGCGCGATCAGCAGCTGCGGAACGGTCGACAGGACGCCGATGGTGACCGTGTTCCCCAGCGCGTTCCAGAAGAAGTCGTCGCTCAGGAGCCGGGTGAAGTTCCGCGCCCCCACCCACTCCATCCGGTCCGGCGCCGTCAGCTCGACCCGGTGCAGCGAGGCCCAGCCGGTGTAGAGGAGCGGGAAGAGCCCGAAGGCGGCGAAGAGTACGAAGAAGGGGGCGACCAGCGCGTACGGCGCGGAGCGCGGCCCGAGACGGTGCCGGCGGGCGCGCCGCCCGGCCTCCTTCGTACGGGACGCGGGCGCGGGCCCGTCGAGCGTCGGTACGACGACCTCGGCCTCGGTCATCGGCTCTCACCAGTCCAGGGCGTTGTCGATGGTCTTCACGGCCGCGTCCCAGCCCGCCTGCGGCGACCGCCCCTTCTGGTCGACCTGGAGCATGCCGATGTCGGCCAGGTTCTGCGCGATGACCGCGTCCTTCGGCCCGGTGACGGCGACCGGCACGCCCCGGGCCGCCGCCCCGAAGAGCGCGCCGACCGGCGCGCCGCCGAAGTACGGGTGCCGGGCACCGGCGACGGCGGGCCGGGCGAGGGCGGCCGAGGAGCTGGGGAAGCTGCCCCGTCGCACGAAGAGCGTCGCCTGCTGGGCGGGCGCGGTCAGCCAGGCCACCAGCTTCGCCGCCTCCGCCCGGTGCTTCCCGGCCGACGGCACGACGAGGAAGGAGCCGCCCCAGTTGCCGGGCCGGGGCGCCGCCGCCACGTCCCACACGCCCCGGCCCGCGGGTCCGGCCTTGTCCTGGATGTAGCCGAGCATCCAGGCCGGGCAGGAGACGGTGGCGAAGCGGGCGCCGGCGTACGCCTGGTCCCAGGCGGGCGTGAACTGCTGGAGCCGGGCGGTCAGCCCCTCGCCGGCGAACGCGGCGGCCAGGTCCCAGGCCCGCCTGACGGCCGGGTTGTCCTTGTAGACGACCTCGCCCCGGGTGTCGTAGAACCGCACCGGACTCGATCCGGTGATCGCCGCCAGCACGCCCGCGGCGGAGTCCACGAACGCGACCCCCTTCGGCGCCCGGGCCTTGAACCGCCGGCCCGCGTCCAGGTACTTCTTCCAGTCCCCGGCCCACAGTCTGCCGACGGCGGCCCGGTCGGTGGGCAGCCCGGCCCGCGCGAAGAGGTCCTTGCGGTAGCAGACGGCCTGCGGGCCGATGTCCGTGCCCAGCGCGACCGTTCGGCCGTTCCGGTCGGTGCCCTGCGCCCATTTCCAGGGCAGGAAGGCGCTCTTGTCGACACCGGGCACGGCGCCGAGGTCGAGGAGGCGGTGCCCCTGGGTGGCGGTGATCTCGGCGATGTTGTTCACCTCGACGGCCTGGACGTCGGCGAGCCCCGAGTCGGAGACGAGGTGGGTGAGGAGCTGCGGGTAGTAGTTCTCGTTCCGCTCGATCGAGGTCTGCCGGACGGCGATCTCCGGGTGGAGCCGCGTGTACGCGTCGTAGAGCCCGGCCTCCTTCAGCCCGAAGGCACCGAACACCCCGACGGTGAGCGTGGTCCGGCCCGGCTTCTCGGCGGGGCCCGCGGCGCACCCGGCCGGCAGCGCGGTGGCGAGCACGGCGGCGAGGGCGAGGGCGGTACGGCTCCTCCGCATGACGGTCTCCCGGTACCGGGGGTGGTGACCGTCGTCACGTTAGGCGCGGGCCCGTCCGGCACCCCGGGGGCGCCGCGCGCGCTCACCCGAAGGGCCCCGGAAAAACGACCGAGGCCCCGGTTCTTCCGAACCGGGGCCTCGGCCCTCAGGGTGAGTGACGGGACTCGAACCCGCGGCATCCTGGACCACAACCAGGTGCTCTACCAGCTGAGCTACACCCACCATGACCGGCGGTTTCCCGAAGGTTTCCCCGACCGGCCGAGAAGAAGTCTACAGGGTCCCGGAGGGTGCTCGCGCCCGCATTCCGCCCGGGGGCGTCAGGGCCGCGTCAGGGACGCGAGCGGGGCGTCCTGCGGGGACGCCCCGCAGGACGAGAACGGCCACGGAACCGCTCCGGCACCGGCCGGGGACTACTCCGGCGGCAGGACGTGGCGGGCCGCGATCTGCTTCGCGGTGTCCGAGTCCGGTCCGGGCTGGGGGACGAAGACCGCCTCGCGGTAGTAGCGCAGCTCGGCGATGGACTCGCGGATGTCGGCGAGCGCGCGGTGGTTGCCGCTCTTCTCCGGGCTGTTGAAGTACGCCCTCGGGTACCAGCGGCGCGCCAGCTCCTTGATCGAGGAGACGTCCACGATCCGGTAGTGCAGGTGGCTCTCCAGGGCCGCCATGTCCCGCGCCAGGAAGCCCCGGTCGGTGGAGACCGAGTTCCCGCACAGCGGCGCCTTGCCGGGCTCCTTGACGTGCTCGCGGACGTAGGCGAGGACCTGCGCCTCGGCGTCGGCCAGCGTGGTGCCGTCGGCGAGGGCGTCGAGGAGGCCGGAGGACGTGTGCATCTGGCGCACGATCTCGGGCATGGTCTCCAGCGCCGCCTCCGGCGGGCGGATCACGATGTCCACACCGTCGCCGAGCACGTTCAGTTCCGAGTCGGTGACCAGCGCGGCCACCTCGATGAGTGCGTCGTCCGTCAACGAGAGCCCGGTCATCTCGCAGTCGATCCACACCATGCGATCGTTCATGCGTCCTACCTTAGGGCCTGTCCAGCGGGTGGCCCCGGGTTCGCGCCGGGACGGTCCTGACCGAACGCCGACGGGCGTCCGGGGGAGGTGCCCCCGGACGCCCGTCGGTTTTTCGTACGCGGCTCGTGGCGCGCGGTCTGGTCGGCCCCTACGGGGCGCTGCGCTGGCCCGGGAGGGCCGCCCGTCCGGAGGCGTACGCGTCGGACTGCGGCTTACCCGGATCCAGCGGCCCGGGCCGCCGGCCGACCGGCAGGCCGCCCTGCGACGGCACCAGCGGGTCGAGGACCGTCACGGTCTCGGCCTGCGGGCGCCGGGCCCGGTAGGCCGCGCGGTACGCGGCCGGCGAGGAGCCGAGCTGGCGGCGGAAGTGCCCGCGCAGCGCGACCGGCGACCGGAAGCCGCAGCGTCCCGCGACCTCGTCGACCGAGTAGTCGGAGGTCTCGAGGAGCCGCTGCGCCTGCAGCACCCGCTGGGTGATCAGCCACTGGAGCGGGGCGGACCCCGTCAGTGAGCGGAAGCGCCGGTCGAACGTCCGCCGTGACATGTACGCGCGGGCCGCGAGCGTCTCCACGTCGAACTGCTCGTGGAGGTGCTCCAACGCCCAGGCGACGACCTCGGCGAGCGGGTCGGCGCCGATCTCCTCAGGTAAAGACCTGTCGAGGTAGCGCTCCTGGCCGCCGCTGCGCCGCGGCGGGACGACGAGCCGGCGGGCGAGCGCGCCGGCGGCCTCCGCGCCGTGGTCGGTCCGCACGATGTGCAGACACAGGTCGATGCCGGCCGCGGTGCCGGCCGAGGTCAGTACGTCCCCGTCGTCGACGAAGAGCTCCCGCGGGTCCACGTGGACCGACGGATAGCGTTTGGCGAGCGTCGGCGCGTACATCCAGTGTGTGGTGGCCGGGCGGCCGTCGAGCAGCCCCGCAGCGGCGAGCACGAACGCGCCGGTGCAGAGCCCGACGATCCGCGCGCCCTCTTCGTGTGCCCGGCGCAGCGCTTCGAGTGCCTCCGGCGGTGGCGGCGAGGTGATCGACCGCCAGGCCGGTACGACGACGGTCCCGGCGCGACTGATCGCGTCCAGTCCGTACGGCGCGGTCAGTTCGAGGCCCCCTGTGGTCCGCAGCGGGCCTTCCTCACCGGCGCACACGAGCAGCCGGTAACGCGGTACTCCGGCGTCCTGCCGGTCGATTCCGAACACGGAGAGCGGGATGGAGCTCTCGAAGATGGGGCCACCGCTGAACAGCAGCACCGCGACTACTTCGCGGCGGCGGCGCCCGGACAGCTTCCGTACGGCCTCCGTTACGGCGGAGTCCTGGCTCATGACGCTAAGCCCCCCTCGGTGTTCGCGTCTCCCTGGTCCTGTCGCTCCTGCACGATTCCCCTCGGTTTTGCACGAGACCCCAGTCTTCGATACCCATGATCGAATCTACTGTGTTCCATGGCGCCGGAGTGCCACGTTCTCTCTCCGGCACATTGTCGACAAGGCAACTTGGCGCGAAGCATTCGATCACGAAGCGTTCCACTCGTGGGCCGTGCAGGGAAGTGTGCGTGGCGTGCATGGCCCGTCCCCATAGGGTGCACAGGCCCGGCGCACGCCTTTCCGGCCTGGTGGCACCAGGGTTGAGGGGTCATTCCGCCAAGGGCTCGCCGACATCTGGAACTTGGCTGAAAACATATGGGTGTGGGTGTGCGAATGCGTCAGCTTCGCGGGGGGCGTCAGCCCTGGCGGTGGTTCCGGCCGCCGTGCGAGCGACGCGCGCGGGGTGCCGCCGCCTCGGCCCGCAGACCGCGCTCGGACCGCCGCAGCAGCAGCCGGCAGACCGCCGTCACGGCCGCGAGCCCGAGCGCCGTTCCGGTGGCCCCGCCCAGGGAGGTGCCGTAGCCCACGAGGACGACCGGGACGAGCACACAGCAGAAGACCGCCCAGCGGACGACGTCGCCCGCCGACTCCGCGGCCGAGCCCGCGGCCGAGCCCGTGGCGGGGCCGGCGGCGGGCGCGTCCGGGGCGGCGGGGTGGGCGGGGCGGGCCGGGCGGTCGGTGGTGGCGGCGCTTGGTGCGGGCACGGGCGGGCTCCCTGCGACGGTGGCGTGACCTGTGGGAACGAGAAGCGGAACGTTCCGGTCACTGCGGGTGGGGTCCGTTTGGCCCTCCGTACCGCCCCCGGAGGGGAGCCCGGGGGACAGCTGTAGGGCACAGGCGGCATTGCCATAACGGGACGGGCTCGTGCATGCTCCCTGGAACGCCGTGCGAGCGCTGAAATGCGGGCCCTGGACGGCTCTGGGCAGGAGAGGAGTGTCGCCGTACCCTTGGGGGTATGGGCTTGGGAAGATGATTCCCGGACACAGCTCCGCCGCCGACCGTTGTTCCGTACGACGCAACGACGCTATGACGTTCTTCCGTTTCCCTTCCCACGAGGATCTTCTTCGCCGAGACACCGATGGCCGGTCACGAATTCCCCGAACCCGCGGACCGCAAGCGCGTCGCCGACTCCACGGTCGACCCCCTCGCGGTCGAACAGCCACGCCACTCCTGCGATCCCGCCTTTCGGCACGGAGTGGTCGTCGGTTTCGACGGCTCGACCTCCAGTGAGCGAGCCCTCGCCTACGCCATCGGCATGGCCAAGCGCTCCGGCTCCGGCCTGATCATCGTGCATGTCGCCAATCGGCTTCCCACCACCGTCTGGGCGGGGTGCGAGCCACCGGTCTTCGTCGACGTCCCCGACCACCGCACCGAGGTGCTCGGTCTGGAACTCGCCTGCGCGGACTATCTGGCCGAGGTGCCCTGGATCCTCGTCGAGCGCGGCGGCGACATCTGCCACGAGTTGGAGGAGGTCGGCCGGGAGTACTCCGCCGACGCGATCGTGGTCGGCTCGACGCACGGGATCGTCGGCCGGATCTTCGGCTCGGTGGCCGGCCGGCTCGCCAAGCGGGCGCAGCGGCCCGTGATCGTCATCCCCTGACCGGAGCGGCCGGATCCGCCCGCTGGGCTTCATCTTCTCGACGCTTCGTCAACTCCCTTGGTACGGCGATAATTTCTGCCGCCGAGAGGTGATTTGTGCGCTTGTGAAGGGTACTTAAATGTCACCGGAACAAGCAGCTCACGCAGCACAACTGCCCACTTGAAGGGAGCCCGCCGTGGACAAAGACGTCGCCGCGGGAAACACGACCTCCACTCTCGGCCACCTCGCGCTCGGACTGACCCTGCTGGCCTTCGGCCTCGGCGGCACCGGCGTGATCGACAACGTCGCGGCGTCGGACGCCGCATCCCTCGCCACCTGGGTCGGCGGGGTGGCGCTCTTCCTCGTCGGTCTGCTCGCCCTGCGGGCGGGCAACGGCGGTGAGGGCACGGCCTATTCGGCGCTCGGCGCGTTCTGGTTCACCTGGGGGACCGGCGTCGGTGACGGCGGTTCGGCCGAGGCGACCGGCCTCTTCCTGCTGCTGTGGGCGCTCCTCGCGCTCACGCTGACGATGGCGGCCGCGGGCAGCGGTCTGTTCGGGCAGGGGGTCTACGGCCTGCTGTTCGTCGCGCTGCTGCTGCTCGGCATCGGCGCGCTCGCCGGCAACGGCGGTCTGGCGAAGGCGGGCGGCTGGGTCGCCGCGGTGGCGGGCCTGGCGGCCTGGTACGGCGCGACGGCGGCGGTGGCCCACTGGCCCACCTCGCTGAGCCGCTCGGGCCGCAGCGCGGCCGCGGCGAGCTGACAGGGGAAAGACGAGCGGTCCCCGCGCACCGGTGAGGTGCGCGGGGACCGCTCTGTGTGTCCGGCCGGGCGTCCGCCCTTCCGGGGACAGGTCCGGAACGCGGGCGGACGGGCTTTCCCGGCCGTGGTCGAGAGCTCCGGGTGACAGGCCCGGGTCGGTGCTACTCGACCGTGACGGACTTGGCCAGGTTGCGCGGCTTGTCGATGTCGCGGCCCATGGCGAGCGCCGTGTGGTAGGCGAGGAGCTGGAGCGGGATGCCCATCAGGATCGGGTCCAGCTCGTCCTCGTTCTTCGGCACGACGATGGTGTGGTCGGCCTTCGCCTGCTCCTGGTGCGCGACCGCGAGGATGCGGCCGCTGCGGGCCTTGATCTCCTCCAGGGCGGCGCGGTTCTTCTCCAGCAGGTCGTCGTCGGGGACGATCGCGACCGTCGGCAGGGCCGGCTCGATGAGGGCGAGCGGGCCGTGCTTCAGCTCGGAGGCCGGGTACGCCTCCGCGTGGATGTACGAGATCTCCTTGAGCTTCAGGGAGGCCTCCAGGGCGACGGGGTAGCCTCGCACGCGGCCGATGAACATCATCGACTGGGCGCCCGCGTACTCCGCGGCGATCTTCTTGATCTCTTCCTCGGTCTCGAGGATCTCGCTGATCTGGCCGGGCAGCTTGCGCAGGCCCTCGATGATCCGCTTGCCGTCGGTGACCGACAGGTCGCGGATGCGGCCGAGGTGCAGGGCGATCAGCGCGAACGCGGTCACCGTGTTGGTGAAGCACTTGGTGGAGACGACGCAGACCTCGGGGCCGGCGTGCACGTACACGCCGCCGTCGGCCTCGCGGGCGATGGCCGAGCCGACCACGTTGACGACGCCGATGACACGGGCGCCCTTCCGCTTCAGCTCCTGCACGGCGGCCAGCACGTCGTAGGTCTCACCGGACTGGGAGACGGCGATGTACAGGGTGTCGGGGTCCACGACCGGGTTGCGGTAGCGGAACTCCGAGGCCGGCTCGGCGTCGGCGGGGATGCGGGCCATGGACTCGATGAGCCCGGCGCCGATCAGGCCGGCGTGGTACGAGGTGCCGCAGCCGAGGATCTTGATCCGGCGGATGGAGCGGGCCTCGCGGGCGTCCAGGTTCAGGCCGCCCAGGTGGACGGTGGAGAACCGGTCGTCGATCCGGCCGCGCAGCACGCGGTCGACCGCGTCGGGCTGCTCGGAGATCTCCTTGTGCATGTACGTGTCGTGGCCGCCCATGTCGTAGGAGGCGGCCTCCCACTCCACGGTCTCCGGGGTGGCCGTCGTGGTGGCGCCCGAGGTCGTGTACGTACGGAAGTCGTCGGCCTTGAGGGTGGCCATCTCGCCGTCGTCGAGGGTGACGACCTGGCGGGTGTGGGCGATCAGGGCGGCGACGTCGGAGGCGACGAACATCTCCTTCTCGCCGATGCCGAGGACGACCGGGGAGCCGTTGCGGGCCACCACGATGCGGTCGTTGAAGTCGGCGTGCATGACGGCGATGCCGTAGGTGCCCTCGATGACCTTGAGCGCCTCGCGGACCTTCTCCTCCAGGGTGGTGGCCTGGGAGCGGGCGATCAGGTGGGTGATGACCTCGGTGTCGGTCTCCGACGCGAAGACGACGCCGTCCGCCTCCAGCTTGGCGCGGAGCTCCTGGGCGTTGTCGACGATGCCGTTGTGGACGACCGCGACCTTGTTCTCGGGGTCCATGTGCGGGTGCGAGTTGATGTCGCTCGGCGCGCCGTGGGTGGCCCAGCGGGTGTGGGCGATGCCGGTGGTGCCGGTGAAGCGCTTGGGGACGCGGGCTTCCAGGTCACGGACCCGGCCCTTGGCCTTGACCATCTTCAGGCCGGAGGCCTTCGGGCTGGTGATGACGATGCCGGCGGAGTCGTACCCCCGGTACTCCAGCCGCTGCAGGCCCTCAAGCAGCAGCGGGGCGACGTCGCGCTTTCCGATGTAACCGACGATTCCGCACATAAAGTGTTACCCCTCCAGGTTGGTGAGTGTGCCCTGCCGTGACCCGGTCGGGGTCACCCGTAGACGATGCGGCGCAGCTGCCGGAGCGAGAGCTCCGGTGGCGCCACGGCGCGGTGCGGCAGCTCGGCCGCGATGCGCTCGAAGATCTCGGCGTTCACCGCGCCCCCTGACTGCAGCTCGCGGTGGCGGCGGCGGACGAAGTCCTCGGTCGACTCGTCGAAGTACGCCAGCACGTCGAGCACCACCCGGGCGGCCTCACCGCGCTGGAGCGCGGTGCTGCGCACCAGGTGGTCGATGAGGTCGTCATGCGACGGTCGGCGATCGAGCACCCGAGAATACTGAGGGGTCACCGCCGCACTTCGCAAGAATCCTGCCCGAATTCGGGCAGACACCTCCATGATCGCCGTTCTGGGGGCGGAATTGGTCTACACCTTGACCGCGGAAGTGGTCCACGGTACGCATGGTGACTGTTCGGATACGCATATCCACAGCCGCGAAGTCCGTCGGAGTCCGTCCAACGTTCATCGAAAGGGACCCATGTCTGTGAGACAGCGCAGAACGCTTCCCCGTCTGCTCGGCGCCGTGCTGCTCCTCGCCGCCGCCGGTATCTCCTGCGTCGGAGCCGCCCCCGTCTCCCACTCCGCCGCCGACGCCACCACCCGCCCGCTCGGCCGGATCGTGCCCGTCCCGGCCTCCGTGACCCCGTCCGGACAGCCGTACACGCTCACCTCCGCCACCCGCATCCGGATCGACGAGGACTCCCGCGACGCCCGCGCCGTCGCCGACTACCTCGCCGGGATCCTGCGCCCCTCCACCGGCCTCTCCCTGCGCGTCGTCGACGAGGACGCGGCGAGCGGCGGCATCCGGCTCCGCCTCAGCGGCGCGGAGAAGGCCCTCGGTGACGAGGGCTACCGGCTGCAGTCCGGCCGCGACGGGATCACTCTCACGGCCCACCGGCCCACCGGACTCTTCCGCGGCGTGCAGACCCTGCGCCAGCAGCTCCCGGCGGCCGTCGAGAAGCGGACCAGGCAGCCCGGGCCCTGGAAGGTCGCCGGTGGCACCATCACCGACACCCCGCGCTACGCCTACCGGGGCGCGATGCTCGACGTCTCCCGGCACTTCTTCACCGTCGAGCAGGTCAAGCGGTACATCGACCAGCTCGCCCTGTACAAGATCAACAAGCTGCACCTGCACCTCTCCGACGACCAGGGCTGGCGCATCGCCATCGACTCCTGGCCCCGGCTCGCCACCTACGGCGGCTCCACCCAGGTCGGCGGCGGCCCTGGCGGCCACTACACCAAGGCCGACTACCAGGAGATCGTCCGCTACGCCGCCTCCCGCCACCAGGAGGTCGTCCCCGAGATCGACCTGCCAGGACACACCAACGCGGCCCTCGCCTCGTACGCCGAACTGAACTGCGACGGCGTCGCCCCGCCGCTCTACACCGGCACCGCCGTCGGCTTCAGCTCCCTGTGCGTGCCCAAGGACATCACGTACGACTTCGTGGACGACGTGATCCGCGAGCTCGCCGCGCTCACCCCGGGGAAGTACCTCCACATCGGCGGCGACGAGGCGCACTCCACGTCCCACGAGGACTACGTGGCCTTCATGGAGAAGGTCCAGCCGATCGTCGCCAAGTACGGCAAGACCGTCGTCGGCTGGCACCAGCTCACCGGTGCCACGCCCGCCAAGGGGGCCCTCGCCCAGTACTGGGGCCTCGACCGGACCAGCCCCGCGGAGAAGGAGCAGGTCGCGGCCGCCGCGCGGAACGGCACCGGGCTGATCCTCTCGCCCGCCGACCGGGTCTACCTCGACATGAAGTACACCAAGGACACCAAGCTCGGCCTCGCCTGGGCCGGCTACGTCGAGGTCCAGCGCTCCTACGACTGGAACCCGGCCGCCTACCTCCCGGGTGCGCCCGCCGAGGCCGTCCGGGGCGTCGAGGCGCCGCTGTGGACCGAGACCATCTCCGAGAACGCGCACATCGACCAGATGGCCTTCCCGCGCCTGCCGGGCGTCGCCGAACTGGGCTGGTCCCCGGCGGCCACGCACGACTGGAACGCCTACAAGGAGCGGCTCGCCCAGCAGGGGCCGCGCTTCGAGGCGCTCGGGATCGACTACTACCGCTCGCCGCAGGTTCCGTGGCCCGCTGAGTAGACGAACAGCGCGGGCCGGGTGGAGGACCGTACTCCACCCGGCCCGCGCCGGTCTGTGCAGGGCGAACCCGGGCTAGCGCGCGTACCGCGCGATCGGGTTCACCAGGTCGCCGACCAGCTGGAGCGCCGCCGACGGGTCCGCCAGGTCCACCATCTGCTTGTTGTTCCGCAGCTGGAGGCGGTTGAGGGCGGAGAGCGCGAAGGTCTCCGCGAACATGTCGTACCGCTCGAACTTCTCCGCCAGCTCCGGCTTCGACTCCTGGTAGGCGCGCACGCACTCCGCGACCGTCCGCCAGAAGGCGTCCTCGTCGAGCGCGCCCTCCGCCGCGAGCGTCGCCGCGAAGAAGCGGAAGAAGCAGTCGAAGACGTCCGTGAAGATCGACAGCAGCTTCATGTCCTCCGGGACGTCCGCCCTGACCCGCTCCACGGCCGGCGGCAGCACCGCCGTCGGGTCCATCACGCAGATCTCCTCGGCGATGTCCTTGAACACCGCCCGCACGACCGCGCCCTGCTCGTCGAGGACCAGGATCACGTTCTCGCCGTGCGGCATGTAGACCAGGTCGTACGCGTAGAAGCTGTGCAGCAGCGGCAGCAGGTACGCGTCCAGGTAGCCGCGCAGCCAGGCCGTCGGCTCCAGACCCGAGTCCGCGATCAGCGCCGCCGCGAAGGACGCGCCCGCGTGGTCGACATGGAGCAGCGAGGCCATCGTCGCGAGCCGCTCGCCCGGCGCCAGGGAGGCCACCGGCGACTCGCGCCAGAGCGCGGCGAGCATCTTGCGGTACGGGGAGAAACGGTTCGTCGCCGCCTCGTACTCCAGGTGCCGGTAGCCGACCGCCGCCCGCTCGCGGATGATCGAGAACCGGGCCTCCTTGAAGACGGCGTCCGCGTCGATCAGACCGGCGAGCCAGTCGTTGATCGCCGGGGTCGCCTCCATGTAGGCGGCCGAGAGCCCGCGCATGAAGCCCATGTTGAGGACCGAGATCGCCGTCTTGACGTAGTGCTTGGCCGGGTCCGCCGTGTTGAAGAACGTACGGATCGACTGCTGCGCCAGGTAGGCGTCGTCGCCCTCGCCCAGGAACACAAGGCGCTGCTGGGCGACCTCGGCGGCGAAGGTGACGGCCAGCTTGTTCCACCACTGCCAGGGGTGGACCGGCATCAGCAGGTAGTCGGCCAGGTCCAGGCCCCGCTCGGCGAGGGTCGCGGCGAAGCCGTCGACCGCCGCGTCGCCCAGCTCGGCGCGGACGAAGCTGTCGTACTCGACGTCCGCGCAGCCCGAGAAGGTCGTGCGGTCGCGGCGCGCGGCCAGCCAGATCAGATGGACCGGCGCGGCCGCCTCGGGGGCGTACGCGTGGTACTCGTCGATGCCGAAGCCGAGCCGGCCGTTGTTGGCGACGAAGCACGGGTGGCCCTCGGTCATCCCGGTCTCGATCGCCTGGAAGTCCGCGCGCGCCAGGTCGACGGCGGTGACCTGCGGCTTCGTGGACTTGAACGCCGTACCGGACAGCGTGGAGGAGATCTCCTCCAGGTAGACCGGCAGCACCTCGTCGCTCAGGCCCAGCGCGCCGCGCAGCTCGGTGATGAACAGCAGCGCGTCGAGCGGGAGGTGCTCCTCGCCGCGGTGGCGGGTGATCGACTCGGCATCGACCTGCCAGTGGTCGAGCGCGTACCGGTCGGCGGTGAAGCGGTACTCGACGGTGCCGTCGTCGCTCAGCACCCGGTAGCGGTTCCCGCCCAGCTCCTGCGGGTTGAGCAGCCGCTCGTGGGCGAACTCGGCGAGGCCCTTGCGGATCAGCGCGCGGTTGGCGTCGGCCCAGCGCTCCGGGGTGAGGTGCGCGACGGGGTCGGCGACGGGGGACGGGCGGCGGCGGCTCATACGGTGGCTCCCACGGCGGCCTCGAACTGGGCGCGGGTGCAGAAGGACAGCAGGGCCTTCTTCTCCGGCTTCTGGATCTCGCGCTCGGGCACGAAGCCGACGGCCTCGTTGAGCGCGTGGACGGCCTTGTTGGCCACGTCCGGCTCGACCACGACCCGCGCGGTGGCCGGGTCGGCGAACAGCTCCCGCATCACGGCGGTGATCACCCGGCGGGTGAAGCCGTGCACCGGGGTGTCGGTGGGCGCGACGAGGAAGTGCATGCCGACGTCACCGGGCAGCGGGTCGTACAGGCCGACCAGCTCCAGCTGAGAGGGGTCGTACCGCTCCATGAGGATCGCGGGCACCTCGTCCACCAGGCCGATGAAGGCCTGGTGGTGCGGGTTGGCGGCGAACGCCATGTACTCGCGCTCGACGTCCTGCAGCGCGGCGTCCTGCATCATCCAGAACGCGGCCTTGGGGTGCGTGACCCAGGCGTGGATCAGCTCGGCGTCCGCGAGCGGGTCGAGCGGGCGGAAGCGGATGGTCGTACTGCTGGTCGTGGCGGTCACGCGGCGAACTCCTGGAACGCGATGGTCTTCTCGACGGGGTAGTACTCGCGGCCCAGCATCGCTCCGATGATGTACGCGTTGCGGTACGCACCCATGCCCAGGTCGGGCGAGGTGATGGAGTGGGTGTGGACGCTCGCGTTCTGCACGAAGACGCGGCTGCCCGTGGTGTCGACGGAGTAGTTGCGGGCCACGTCGAAGCGGCCCTGGGAGTCCCAGCGGAGCCGGTCGCGGACGGGCTCCAGGAACGCGGGGACGGTGTACTTGTAGCCGGTCGCGAGGATCAGGCCCTCGGAGTCGAGCGTGAAGTCCGAGCCCTGCTCCTCCTGGTGGAAGCCGAGCGTGTACGTGCCGCTGGTGCCGTCGTACGCGGCCGAGTGCAGCGCCGAGTTGGTCAGCAGCCGGGTGGGGACGGGACCGGCCAGGTTCTTCTGGTAGAGCAGGTCGAAGATGGCGTCGATCAGCTCGCCGTCGATGCCCTTGAACAGGTTCTTCTGCTGGTTCTCCAGGCGGTAGCGGGTCTGCTCGGGCAGCGCGTGGAAGTAGTCCACGTACTCCGGCGAGGTCATCTCCAGCGTCAGCTTGGTGTACTCCAGCGGGAAGAAGCGCGGGGAGCGCGTCACCCAGTTCAGCCGGTAGCCGTGCACGTCGATCTCGGAGAGGAGGTCGTAGTAGATCTCCGCCGCGCTCTGGCCGCTGCCGACCAGGGTGATCGACCTCTTCTTCTGCAGCGCCTCCTTGTTCGGGAGGTAGCGGGAGTTGTGGATCAGGTCGCCGCCCAGGTCCTGGCAGGAGTCGGGGACGTGCGGCGGGGTGCCGGTGCCGAGCACGATCCGGCGGGCGCGGTAGGTCTCCCCGGCCTCGGTGGTCACCACGTACACGTCGTCGGCCTCGTCGTGGGTGACGGCGGCGACGGTGGTGGAGAAGCGGATGGAGCGCAGCTGGTCGGCGGCCCAGCGGCAGTAGTCGTTGTACTCCACCCGCAGCGGGTAGAAGTTCTCCCGGATGTAGAAGGAGTAGAGCCGGCCCTTCGCCTTCAGGTAGTTCAGGAAGGAGTACGGGGAGGTCGGGTCGGCCATCGTGACCAGGTCCGACATGAACGGCGTCTGGAGGTGCGAGCCCTCCAGGAACATCCCCGAGTGCCACTCGAAGTCCGGCTTGGACTCCAGGAACAGGCCGTTCAGCTCGTCGATCGGCTCGGTCAGGCAGGCGAGGCCGAGGTTGAACGGACCGAGCCCGATGCCGATGAAGTCGTACGTCGTGGTCGTATCAGGCGTGGACAAGGGTCTCTCCCAGGTACTGCTCGGCGTGGCCGGCTATCAGATCGAGGACGGCGGCGATGTCGGCCACGGTCGTCTCGGGGTTGAGCAGGGTGAACTTGAGGTACTGGCGGCCGTCGACCTTCGTCCCGGCGACGACGGCCTCGCCGGAGGCGAAGAGCGCCTTGCGGGCGTAGAGGTTGGCGCGGTCGATCTCGGCGGGGGAGGTGACGGCCTCCGGGATGTAGCGGTAGACGAGCGTGGACAGCTGCGGCTCCACGACCACGTCGTAGCGCGGGTCGGCGGCGAGCAGGTCGAAGCCGTCCCTGGCGAGGTCGCAGACCTCGTCGAAGAGCTCGCCGACACCGTCGGCGCCCATCACGCGCAGGGTCAGCCAGAGCTTCAGGGCGTCGAAACGGCGGGTGGTCTGGAGGGACTTGTCGACCTGGTTGGGGATCCTCCCCCACAGTCCTTCGGACGTGGGAGGTGCCCCCATGTCCCCGGTCTGACGCGGGTTGAGGTAGTCCGCGTGGTACGTGGCGTGTCCCAGGGTGGCGCCGTCGCGGACCAGCAGCGCGGAGGAGCTCACCGGCTGGAAGAAGGACTTGTGGAAGTCCACGGTGACGGAGTCCGCCCGCTCGATGCCGTCCAGGAGGTGGCGGCGCGTGGGCGAGGCGAGGAGGCCGCAGCCGTAGGCGGCGTCGACGTGCATCCAGGCGCCGTACTCCTCGGCCAGCGCGGCGATCTCGTGCAGCGGGTCGATGGAGCCGAAGTCGGTGGTGCCGGCGGTGGCGACGATCGCCATCGGCGTGAGGCCCTCCGCGCGGCAGGCCTCCAGCTCGGCGGCGAGGACGACGGACTGCATGCGCCGGTTCCGGTCGACCGGGATGGAGACGACGGCGTCCGGGCCGAGGCCGAGGAGTCCCGCGGACTTCTGGACGCTGAAGTGGCTGCAGTCGGAGGTGAAGACGCGGAGCTTGGCCAGGTCGGTCGTCTTCGCCTCCTCGCGGGCCAGGAGCAGGGCCTGGAGGTTGGACTGCGAACCGCCGCTGGTGAACACGCCGTCGGCGGAGGGGCCGAAGCCGATGCGGCCGGTGGTCCAGTCGACGAGCTTGCGCTCGATGAGCGTGCCGCCCGCGCTCTGGTCCCAGGTGTCCAGCGAGGAGTTGACCGCCGAGAGGACGGCCTCGCCGAGGACGGCGGGGATCACGACCGGGCAGTTGAGGTGACCCAGGTAGCGCGGGTGGTGGAAGTAGACGGCGTCGCGGAGGTAGACGCTCTCCAGCTCGTCGAGCGCGGCGGAGGAGTCGCCGAGCGGCTTGTCGAGGTCGACGGCGTCGACGGTGGGGGCCAGTTCGGCGGGCGTGACACCGGTGAACGGGCGGCGCGTCGTGGCGAGTTTCCTCGCCACCCGCTCGACTCCTTCGGTGACGGAGCGCCGGTAGCTCTCCGCCGTGGCGTCGTTGAGCAGGTGCGAGCGCATGGGGATGGTCCTCCGGGACGGGAGAGGTGAGGGGTGGGGATGAGGGTGGCGGTGCGTAACTAAGGTTAGCCTAACCTAAGTTTGCGACGCAAAGAACCCCCCACCCTTGAGGGGCGAGGGGTTCCGGCGGGCGAGGAGCGGCCGCTACGGGTCGCCTACTCGTCCTCTGCCTGCGGCGCCTCGCGCAGGGCGTCCTCGGAGAGCCCCTTGCGCCAGTAGCCGACGAACGTCACACGCCTGCGGTCGAGTTCACGATCGCGTACGAAGTGCCGGCGCAGCTCCTTCACCGAGCCGGACTCGCCCGCGATCCACACGTACGGTGCCTCGCCCGGCAGTTCGGCGGCGCGCACCGCGTCGACGGCGGACGGCGCCCCCTCCTCCCGTACGAGCCAGGTGACCGCGGCCTCGGCCGCGGTGGTCAGCTCGATCCGGTCGTCGGAGAACGGGACTTCGAGAAAGACCCGCGCCCGCGTCCCGGCCGGCAGCCACTCCAGGATCGCCGCCGCGGCCGGCAGGGCCGTCTCGTCCGCCCAGATCAGGACGGAGTCGGCGTCGGCGGGGAGCTGGAAGCGGACGGCGGTGTTCTCGGCGACGGCCGGGCCGAGCACGACGACCCGGTCGCCGGGCTTGGCGCCCTGCGCCCAGCGGCAGGCCGGGCCGCCGTCCTCGTGGAGCGCGAAGTCGATGTCGACCTCGTCCGGTCCGGTGCGCTGCTCGCGGACGGTGTACGAGCGCATCACGGCCCGCTCGTCGTCCGGCATCGCGCGCCAGGCGCCCAGGATCGCGTACATGTCCGGGTCGTCCAGCGGCGGCAGGACGGGGGCCTCCTGGCCGGGGTGCGGCAGGAAGAGGGAGAGCGACTGGTCGCGCCCCCCGGAGGCGAAGGACTTCAGTGCGTCCCCGACGAAGGTCACGCGGACCAGCGACGGGCCGAGCCGCCGCGTCCGGTCGACCTGGAGGGGGAAGAACTGGAACGGGGCGGTCTCGGCGTTCGCCATGGGTCAGGCCACCTTCTTCGCGTTCTCCAGGGCCTTGGCCAGGTCCTCCAGGATCGGGGCGCACTTGGCGTAGGAGTAGATCGGCTCGGTCACCCGGGGGATGACCTGGCCGGCCTTGACGGCGGGGAGGGCGGCCCAGGTCGGCTTGGCCTTGAGCGCCTCGGGCTGCAGGGCCGAGGTGCGGTTGTCGAGCATGATGATGTCGGCCTGGTACTTGCCGACGTTCTCCCAGCTGAGCCCCTCGAACCAGCCGCCCTGGTCCAGCTTGTCGGGCGTGACGATGTTGACGCCCAGCTCCTTGAAGTAGAGCGTGTCGGTCGGCCGGACCGGGGTGGAGACGTAGAACAGGTCCGGGGAGCCGGAGCCGATCAGGACCTTGATGTCCTTCTTGCCCTTGGCGGCCTGGCGGACGCGCTCGGCGGCGGCCTCGAAGCGTGCCTTGTCGTCCTTGAGCTTCTGCGTCTTCACGTCGGCGCCGAGGGACTCGGCGAGGTCGACGTGGCGCTGGAGCACGGACGGCATCGACTTGTCCGAGGCCCACAGGGCGACGCTCGGGGCGATCTTGAGGATCTTGTCCTTCTGCTCGGCCGGGACGTACCAGAGGTCGTTCTTCTCCCACATGTCCGTGATGAGGAGGTCCGGGTTGAGCTTCAGGTACTCCTCGATCTTGAACTCGCCCCAGACGTTGCCGATGACCGAGACCTTCGTGATGTCGAGGTCGCCGGCCTGGACGTCCGGCTTCTTTGCCTTGGTCTTCGGGTCCTCGACGTAGGTCGGGCCGAAGACGCCCTTGACCTCGATGCCGAAGTCCTTGAGAGCGGCGGCCATGCCGGTGAAGGCGACGATGTTCTTCGGGGTGGACTTCGCCTCGACCGCGGTGCCGCGGTCGTCGGTGAACTTCCACGGACCGGCCTTCTCGGAGGCGCCGGCGGCGCTGCTCTTGCCGCCCTCGGTCTTGGTGCCACAGGCGGCGAGCGCGGCGCCGAGCCCGAGGGCACCGCCCGCGGTGAGCAGGCCGCGACGGCTGAGGGAGGTGGCTCGGGCGTTGCTGAGCATGGCGGAGTCGCTTTCGGTACGTGCCGGGGACGGCGGTCGGCCTGGGGTAAGTCGAAGGTAGGTTAGCCTAACCTCATGTTGATCTGGAGGGGTGGGGGCGGGTTGGCGCTGGGATGCATGTCACATACCAGTGGCATATGCGGCACCCTGCGCGGGGCTTGGCCGTCCCGAAGGTGAAGTTCCGCCCGCTGGGCCCCGGTTGCGTCCGAGTGCGCCGGAACCTCTCGGCCCCGGCGCGGCGGGGTGCCTGACCGTGGCTCCGCGCTGTCGGGCCGCGGTGCCGGTCCGTGGGGTCAGGTGAGGGCGGTGGCCAGGAAGGTGAAGGCGGCGACGATGACGCCGACGCGGACGTAGTGGTAGCGGTCCCAGCGGTTCTTCTGCTCCTTCCAGTCCTCGGGCCGGTTGTCGGGGGTCCATGTCTTGCCCCGGTTGTTGATCGGGACGAGCAGCAGGACCGACATGATCACGCTGACCAGAAGCAGCGCGCCGGCGGTGACGAGGAGTCCGGCCCCGTCCTGGTGCCATCCGGCGGCGGCCAGGATCGCGACGAGGATGAGCGAGCCGATGTACCAGACCGGCATCACGGCGCCGAGCATCCGGCCCCCGTGGGCGCGGCCGAGTACACCGCTGTCCTCCGGGAGGGCGTTGAGGATCGGGTTGATGACGAAGGCGACGGAGAACTCCACCCCCACCATCAGGCCGACGATCACGGTGGTGAGGACCTCGAGTGCGTCGATCATGGTGACCCCTCCTGGGATCTAGCGCCGCTAGGTGATGAGGCAACGCTAGCTCTGCCGCCGCTCGGTTGTCTAGCGGTGCTAGGATCGAGTCATGTCGGTACAGGAACGGAAGCAACGCGAACGGGCGGACCGCGAGCGGCTCATCGTGGCGACGGCCCGCGAACTCGCCGAGAGCCAGGGCTGGGACGCGGTGACCACACGGCGGCTGGCCGAGGCCATCGAATACAGCCAGCCCGTCCTCTACAGCCACTTCCGCGGCAAGCGCGAGATCATCGGTGCCGTCGCCCTCGAGGGTGCCGCCGAGATGGCCGTGGCGCTCCGGGCCGCGACCTCCGCCGCGGACGGCCCGCGCGCCCGGGTCACCGCCCTCGCCCGCGCCTACCTCGACTTCGCCGAGCGCAACCCGGCGGTCTACGACGCCATGTTCCAGCTCGACGGCGGCCTGGCGTTCGCCCAGGAGGACACACCGGAGCCGCTGAAGGACGCCTTCGCCGCGCTGCTCGAGAGCCTCACGGAGGTCGCCGGTGCCGGCGTCCACCCGGGGATGTTCACCGAGGTGTTCTGGGCGGCCCTGCACGGTCTCGCCACCCTGACCCGGGCGGGACGGCTGCCGCCGGCGGACGCCGAGCGGAGGACGGAGCTGTTGGTGGACCGGCTCGCCGTGCTCTGACGCGCCGTCCCGGCGGGGAGGCCGTCCGCGTGCGGCTGTGCGGAGTTCGCCGCACCGAGGGCCCGACCGCCCACCCGTCCCACGGGCGACGCCCGACCGCCCACCCGTACAAAAGGGCGACGCCCGCCACCCCGATCGGGGTGGCGGGCGTCGCTCGCGCAGGGCGGCAGCGGTCAGGCGGCCGACAGGCCCAACTCGCGGGCGATCAGCATGCGCTGGACCTCGCTTGTGCCCTCGCCGATCTCCAGGATCTTGGAGTCGCGCCACATCCGGGCCACCGGGTACTCGTTCATGAAGCCGTAGCCGCCGTGGATCTGGGTGGCCTCGCGGGCGTTGTCGACCGCGACCGTGGAGGAGTACAGCTTCGCGAGCGCCGCCTCCTTCTTGAACGGCTCACCGAGCACGAGCCGCGAGGCCGCGTCGCGCCAGCCGATCCGGGCCATGTGGGCCCGCATCTCCATGTCCGCGATCTTGAACTGGATGGCCTGGTTTTCGCCGATCGGGCGGCCGAAGGCGTGACGTTCCTTCGCGTACTTCACGGACTCGTCCACACAGCCCTGCGCGAGACCGGTCGCGAGCGCCGAGATGGCGATCCGGCCCTCGTCGAGGATGCGGAGGAACTGCGCGTAGCCACGGCCCTCCTCGCCCAGCAGGTTCCCCACGGGGACGCGGACGTCGTCGAAGGACAGCTCGCGGGTGTCCGAGGCGTTCCAGCCGACCTTGGAGTACGGCGCGGCGACCGTGAAGCCCGGGGTGCCGGACGGGACGATGATCGAGGAGATCAGCGGCCGGCCGTCGGGCTTGCGGCCGGTGACGGCGGTGACCGTGACCAGGCCCGTGATGTCCGTACCGGAGTTGGTGATGAAGCACTTCGAGCCGTTGATGACCCAGTCGTCGCCGTCACGGACGGCGGTGGTGCGGGTGCCGCCCGCGTCGCTGCCCGCGCCGGGCTCGGTCAGGCCGAAGGCGCCCAGGATCTCGCCCGAGCACATCCGCGGCAGCCACTCCCGCTTCTGCTCCTCCGTGCCGAAGCGGTAGACCGGCATCGCGCCGAGCGAGACGCCCGCCTCCAGGGTGATGGCGACGGAGGAGTCGACGCGCGCGAGCTCCTCGAGGGCGATGCCGAGGGCGAGGTAGTCACCGCCCATGCCGCCGTACTCCTCCGGGAACGGCAGGCCGAACAGGCCCATGCGGCCCATCTCGCGGACGATCTCGTACGGGAACTCGTGGCGCTCGTAGTAGTCGCCGATCTTCGGCGCGACGACGTCGTGCGCGAACTCCTCCACGGTGCGGCGGAGTTCCTCGTGCTCTTCGGAGAGCCGGTGGTCGAGGGACATGGCTGAGGTCACTCCTTGTGGGAGAGGGCGCGGACGGTACGGGACGGGCTCGGTCGGCCCAGTTGCTCCGCCATCCACACGCTGGTGGCGGTGAGGGCGGTCAGATCGACACCGGTCTCGATGCCGAGGCCGTCGAGCATCCACACGAGGTCCTCGGTGGCGAGGTTGCCGGTGGCGCTCTTGGCGTAGGGGCAGCCGCCGAGGCCGCCCGCGGAGGCGTCGACGGTGGTCACGCCGTGCTGGAGGGCGGCGAGCGTGTTGGACAGGGCCTGGCCGTAGGTGTCGTGGAAGTGCACGGCGAGGCGACGGGTCGGCACACCGGCGTCGTTCAGACGCCGGAGCAGCTCGGTGACGTGTCCCGGGGTGGCGACCCCGATGGTGTCGCCGAGGCTCAGCTCGTCGCACCCCATCTCGGCGAGCGCCTTGGTGACGCGGACGACCTGCTCGACAGGGACGGCCCCCTCCCAGGGGTCGCCGAAGCACATCGAGAGGTAGCCGCGGACGCGGAGACCGTGCTCTATGGCCCGGGTGACGACGGGCTCGAACACGGCGAGGGCCTCGTCGACGGTCCGGTTGAGGTTGGCCTTCGCGAAGGACTCGGTGGCGGAGGCGAAGACGGCGACGTCCCGCGCCCCGAGGGCGAGGGCGCGGTCGAGCCCGCGCTCGTTGGGCACGAGGACGGGCAGCCGCGCGGGCACTCCCTGGAGCTGCGGGAACAGCGCCTCGGCGTCGGCCAGTTGGGGCACCCACTTGGGGTGCACGAAGCTGGTCGCCTCGACCGTGGAGAGCCCGGCGGCGGCCAGCCGGCGGACGAACTCGGCCTTGACGTCGGTCGGTACGACCGACTTCTCGTTCTGGAGTCCGTCGCGCGGCCCGACCTCGTGGATCCGGACCCGGGCCGGAAGCCCGGACGCGGGCACGTGCATGGGCAGGCCCTCGGTCATGATTCCTCCCTGGGGGTCACCACGGCGAGGATCTGGTCCATGGCGACGGTGGAGCCGGGGGTGACGTCCAGCTCGGTGACGGTGCCGGCGTGCGGGGCGGAGATGACGTGCTCCATCTTCATGGCCTCGACCACGAGCAGGCTCTGCCCGGCCTCGACCTCGTCCCCGACCGCGACCTTCACCACGGTGACCGTGCCCGGCATGGGCGCGGCGAGCGTGTCGGCGCCGCCGTGCCGGACGCCGGTGAGGGCGGCGGCGACCGGGTCGTGGTCCAGGACGTGCCAGGAGTCCCCGTCCCGGCCGAGCCAGCGGCCTTCGGGGGAGCGGGCGAGGCGGAAGTGGTGCATGACCCCGTCGAGGTGGACGGTCACCCGGTCCGCGGAGACCTCGGCCGCTCCGGGCGAGGCCGGCGCGTCGCCGAGCAGCACCTCGGCGCCGGCCGCCGTACCGCGCACGCGGACCGTCACCGGGTCGTGGCCGGGGACCCGGAAGTGGTGGGGGGTCCAGGACGGCCGGCCGCCGAGCCGCCAGCCGGAGGGGGCGTCGAAGGGGTCCGTCCAGGCGCCCGCCGGGGCCGTCGCCGGCGGGTACTGGCGCGCCAGCGCCGCCGCCGCGTACACCTCCGGCGGTACGGACCCGTCGATCAGGCTCTCCGCGTCCCGCTCCACCAGGCCGGTGTCCAGGTCGCCGGTGACGACGTCCGGGTGGGCGAGCAGGCGGCGGAGGAAACCCGCGTTCGTCTGCACGCCCAGGGTGACCGTGTCCGCGAGGGCCGCGCGCAGCCGCCGGAGGGCCGTCGGGCGGTCCGGGGCGTGCACGATGACCTTCGACAGCATCGGGTCGTACAGGCTGCCGACCTCCGTGCCCTCGCTCAGGCCCGAGTCCGTGCGCATCCAGTCCCCCTGCGGCTCCCGCAGGGAGAGGACCGTGCCGCCCGAGGGCAGGAAGCCGCGCGAGGGGTCCTCCGCGCAGATCCGGGCCTCGATCGCCCAGCCGTCCAGACGGATGTCGGACTGGCCGAAGGCGAGCGGCTCGCCCGCCGCCACCCGCAGCTGCCACTCGACCAGGTCCAGGCCCGTGATCAGCTCCGTCACCGGGTGCTCCACCTGGAGCCGGGTGTTCATCTCCATGAAGTAGTACGAGGACGGGTCGCCGCCCGGCACGATGAACTCCACCGTGCCCGCGCCGACATACCCGCACGAGCGGGCCGCCTCCACCGCCGACTCACCCATCTCCGCGCGGAGTTCGGGGGTCAGCAGGACGCTCGGGGCCTCCTCGATGATCTTCTGGTGGCGCCGCTGCAGCGAGCACTCGCGCTCGCCCAGGTGGACCACGTTCCCGTGCGCGTCGGCCAGGACCTGGATCTCGATGTGGCGCGGGCGGTCGATCCACCGCTCCACGAGCAGGGTGTCGTCCCCGAAGGACGAGCGGGCCTCACGGCGCGCCGCCGCGATCTCGTCGTCGAGCACCGACAGGTCGCGCACCAGGCGCATGCCCTTGCCGCCGCCGCCCGCCGAGGGCTTCAGGAGCACGGGCGCGCCCAACTCCCTCGCCGCCGCCGCCAGTTCCGGGTCGGCCGCGCCGGGGACCACCGGAACGCCGGCCGCCTTGACCGTCTCCTTCGCCCGGATCTTGTCGCCCATCAGCGAGATCGCGGACGCCGACGGGCCGATGAAGACCAGGCCCGCGTCCGCGCAGGCCTGCGCGAAGCCCGCGTTCTCCGCGAGGAAGCCGTAGCCGGGGTGGACCGCCTGCGCGCCGGTCCGCCGCGCCGCGTCGAGCAGCGCCGGGATCGACAGGTACGACTCCGAGGCCGGCGGCGGGCCGATCCGTACGGCCGTGTCCGCCTCCCGGACGTGCCGGGCCTCCGCGTCGGCGTCGCTGTACACGGCGACCGAGCGGACGCCGAGCGCGCGCAGCGTGCGGATGACGCGGACCGCGATCTCGCCGCGGTTGGCGACGAGGACCGTGTCGAACATCTTCTGGGGCATCTCCTGAGCCATCTTCTTGGGTCCCCTCACATCCGGAAGACGCCGAACTGGGGGTCACCCAGGGGCGCGTTGGCACAGGCCGTCAGGGCGAGGCCCACCACCTGGCGGGTCTCCATCGGGTCGATGACCCCGTCGTCCCAGAGCCGCGCCGAGGCGTAGTAGGCGCTGCCCTGGGTCTCGTACTGCGCGCGGATCGGGGCCTTGAAGGCCTCCTCGTCCTCCGCGCTCCACTCGTCGCCGAGCTGGTCCCGCTTGACGGTCGCGAGGACGGACGCCGCCTGCTCGCCGCCCATGACCGAGATCTTGGCGTTGGGCCACATCCACAGGAAGCGCGGGGAGTACGCCCGGCCGCACATCGAGTAGTTGCCCGCGCCGTACGAGCCGCCGACGACCACGGTCAGCTTCGGCACCCGCGTGGTGGCCACCGCCGTGACCATCTTCGCGCCGTGCTTGGCGATGCCACCGTGCTCGTACGCCTTGCCGACCATGAAGCCGGTGATGTTCTGCAGGAAGAGCAGCGGGATGCCGCGCTGGTCGCACAGCTCGATGAAGTGCGCGCCCTTCTGGGCGGACTCGGCGAACAGGATGCCGTTGTTGGCGACGATCCCGACCGGGTGGCCGTGGATCCGGGCGAAGCCGGTGATCAGCGTCTGCCCGTACTCGGCCTTGAACTCCTGGAAGCGGGAGGCGTCCACGATCCGCGCGATGACCTCGCGGACGTCGTACGGGGTACGGGAGTCCACCGGCACCGCGCCGTAGAGCCCCGCCGGGTCGACCTTCGGCTCCTCGACCGGCTCGACCGACCAGGGCAGTTCGCCCCGCGCGGGCAGGGTCGCCACGATGTTCCGGACGATCCGCAGCGCGTGCGCGTCGTCCTCGGCGAGGTGGTCGGTGACCCCGGACGTACGGGAGTGCACCTCGCCGCCGCCCAGCTCCTCCGCCGTGACGACCTCGCCGGTCGCCGCCTTCACCAGCGGCGGTCCGCCCAGGAAGATCGTGCCCTGGTTCCGCACGATCACGGCCTCGTCGCTCATCGCCGGGACGTACGCGCCACCGGCCGTGCAGGAGCCGAGGACGGCGGCGATCTGCGGGATGCCGGCGCCGGACATCCGGGCCTGGTTGTAGAAGATCCGGCCGAAGTGCTCGCGGTCCGGGAAGACCTCGTCCTGCATCGGCAGGAACGCGCCGCCCGAGTCGACCAGGTAGAGGCAGGGGAGACGATTCTCCAGCGCCACCTCCTGGGCCCGCAGGTGCTTCTTCACCGTCATCGGGTAGTACGTGCCGCCCTTGACGGTCGCGTCGTTGGCGACGATCACGCACTCCCGGCCCGAGACCCGGCCGATGCCCGCGATGACCCCGGCCGCCGGGGCCGCGTCGCCGTACATCCCGTTCGCCGCGAGCGGGGCCAGCTCCAGGAACGGGGAGCCCGGGTCAAGGAGCGTGTCCACCCGGTCGCGCGGCAGGAGCTTGCCGCGCGCGGTGTGCCGGGCGCGGGCCTTCTCACCGCCGCCCAGCGCGACCTCGGCGAGCTTGGCGCGGAGCGTCGCGGTCAGCTCCTCGTGCGCCGCCTCGTTGGCCTGCCAGGCCGCGGACGCGGGATCGGCCGCGCTCGTCAGCACAGGTGCCTGCTGCATCCCTCGAGCTCCCTTGCTCGGTTAATGAGCGTTAACGTATGTCCTTCAGGTTAACGACCGCTAACCCGGTTGTCTAGAATCGTCTTCATGACCACCACCGCCAGGACCGACGCCCCCACGCGACGCGAGCAGATCCTCAAGGAGGCCGCTCGCCTCTTCGCCGAGCGCGGCTTCCACGGCGTGGGCGTCGACGAGATAGGAGCCGCGGTCGGCATCAGCGGCCCCGGGCTCTACCGCCACTTCCCGGGCAAGGACGCGATGCTCGCGGAGCTGCTCGTCGGCATCAGCGAGCGCCTCCTGGACGGCGGCCGGCTGCGGGTGGGCGACGCCGCCGGTGACCCGCGGGCGCTGCTCGGCGCGCTCATCGACGGACACATCGACTTCGCGCTCGACGACCGGCCGCTGATCACCCTGCACGACCGGGAGCTCGACCGGCTCAAGGACGAGGACCGCAAGCGGGTCCGCCAGCTCCAGCGGCAGTACGTCGAGCTGTGGGTGGCGGTCGTACGGGAGCTGTACCCGGCGGCCTCCGAGAACGAGGCGCGGGCCGCCGTCCACGCCGTCTTCGGGCTGCTGAACTCGACCCCGCACCTCGCCGCCCTCGGCCGCGCGTCGATGGAGGAACTGCTCCGCCGCCTCGCGCACGGCGCCTTCGGCGCCCTGGCGCACGCGTAGGCGCGCGCAACGGGCGCCCCGTACACGGGTCCAGGAGGTGAAACCGGGCGGACGCCCGCCCGGCGGCCCGGCAGAATGTGCACCATGCCGATACTCAGTCGCCCCGCCCTGATCGAGCACCTCGTACGGACCCGGATCGCCGGTGACGTCGCCACCCCGCGCGACAACAACCTGTCCCACTACCGCAAGCTCGCCAACGGCGACCGGCACTACTGGCTCGGCCTGGAGCTCGGCGACCGCTGGGCCGACGAGCAGGACGTGCTCGCGGTGATGGCCGAGCGCTGCGGGGTGAACGACGACCCCGCCCACCGCACCGGCCAGGACACCATCGACCCCGAACTCACCGTCGACGCCCTCGACCGGGCCGCCGCCCGGCTGCGCAAGGCCGCCGCGGGCAAGCAGCGGGTGCTCTTCGCGACCGGCCACCCGGGCGCCCTGATCGACGCCCACAGCCGCGTCGCCGCCGCGCTGCGCGCCCAGGGCTGCGACATCGTGCGGATCCCCGGCGGGCTCACCGCCGACGAGGGGTACGTCGTGCAGTTCGCCGACGTGGCCGTCTTCGAGCGGGGCGCGACCCTCTGGCACACCCACTCGCCGGAACCGATGAACGCGATCCTGGACGGCCTGGAGGCGCTGGGCGAGCCCCGGCCCGACCTCGTCGTCGCCGACCACGGCTGGGCAGGCCGCGCAGGCCAGCGCGGTATCGACTCCGTCGGCTACGCCGACTGCAACGACCCCGCGCTCTTCATCGGCGAGGCCGAGGGCACGATGCAGGTCACGATCCCGCTGGACGACCACGTCATCGACCCCCGGTACTACGAGCCGCTCACCGACTACCTGCTCGACGCGTCCGGCCTGCTCTGACGCCGGCGCTGATCCAGGCCGGGTGTCGGGTCCAGGTACACCCGGCGGACGGCCGGAAAGCGTTCCCGCAGCTGCTCCTCGGCCTCCTCGCAGGCCCATTCGACCTGCTCGGCCGACGACACGTCCCGGAAGTCGACCTTCGCCGCGATCATGACCTCGTCCGGTCCCTGGATCAGCGTCGTCAGGTCCAGGACGTCGATGATGTGCGGGACCGAGAGCAGCTCCTCGCGGATCTCCGCCCGCATGCGCTTCGGCACCGGGCGGCCGATCAGCAGCTCCGCGTTCGACCGGCCGAGCACCCAGGCCACGTACACGAGCAGGGCGCCGATGAGGATCGAGGCGACGCCGTCCCAGACGCTGTCGCCGGTGATCTCCACGCCGAGCAGCCCGCCCGCCGCCAGCATCAGCCCGCACAGGGCGGCCGAGTCCTCCATCACCACGGCCTTGACTGTGGTGTCGGGGGTGAGCCGCAGATAGCGGCCGAAGGGCGCCTTCATCCGCTCCGCCTCGCCCCTGACCTGACGGAGCGCGGTCCGCAGGGAGAAACTCTCCAGGACGAAGGCGACGGCGAGCACGATGTACGAGACGAGCGGGTCGCCGAGCTCCTCGCCGTGGGTGAGGGTGTGGATGCCGTCGTAGACGGAGAAGACCGCGCCGCCGACGAAGGTGGCGACGGCGGCCAGCATCGCCCAGACGTAGCGTTCCTGCGCGTAGCCGACCGGATGGTCCTCGTCGGCCGGCTTCTCGCTCCGCTTCAGCGCGGTGAGCAGCATGACCTCGGTGACGGTGTCGGCGACCGAGTGGGCCGCCTCGGAGAGCATCGCGCTCGAACCGCTGATGACGCCCGCGATGGCCTTGGCGGCGGCGATCCCGAGGTTCGCCACCGCCGCCACGATCACGGTGAAGGTGCTCTCACCGTTGCCCGAGCCGTCGCCCGAGCCGTTCCCGGTGTCCTTCTTCGCGTCGCTCCGCGAGTCTTTCTCCGCCATGAATCGGACGGTATGTCCGGTCGTCAGCGCGGGACGCGAACGACACCCTCCTGGATGACGGAGATCGCGAGCTGCCCGTCCTGCGTGTAGATCCGGGCCTGGCCGAGCCCGCGTCCGCCGGAGGCGGACGGCGACTCCTGGTCGTACAGCAGCCATTCGTCGGCCCGGAACGGCCGGTGGAACCACATCGCGTGGTCGAGCGAGGCCCCGACGACGTCCCCGACCGCCCAGCCGCCGCGCCCGTGGGCCAGCAGCACCGAGTCGAGCAGCGTCATGTCGGAGACGTACGTCGCCAGGCAGACGTGGAGCAGCGGGTCGTCGGCCAGCTTGCCGTTCGTACGGAACCAGACCTGCGAGCGCGGCTCGCGCGGCTCGCCGACCGACCCCCACGGCGGGGTGTCGGCGTACCGCAGGTCCACCGCCGCCCGCGCCTCGACGAGGCGCGCGGCGACGTCCGCCGGGAGGTGCCGGGGCAGCATCTCGGCGGCCGTCGGCAGGGACGCCGGGTCGGGCGCGGCCGGCATGTCGTACTGGTGCTCTAGCCCCTCCTCGTACGTCTGGAAGGACGCGGAGAGGTGGAAGATCGGCCGCCCGTGCTGGACGGCGACCACCCGGCGGGTGGTGAAGGACCGGCCGTCGCGGATGCGGTCCACGGTGTACACGATCGGCGCGCCCGGGTCCCCGGCGCGCAGGAAGTACGCGTGGAGGGAGTGGGCGAGACGGTCTTCCGGGACGGTCCGGCCCGCCGCCACCAGCGCCTGGGCGGCCACCTGGCCGCCGAAGACGCGGGGGACGACGGCGGAGCGGGACTGTCCCCGGAAGAGGTTCTGCTCGATCTGCTCCAGGTCGAGCAGATCGAGCAGAGAGTCGAGAGCCTCGGGCACTTACAGGCCCATCGACTTGGCGATGATCGACTTCATGATCTCGCTGGTGCCGCCGTAGATGCGGTTGACGCGGTTGTCGGCGTACAGGCGCGCGATCGGGTACTCGTTCATGTAGCCGTAGCCGCCGTGCAGCTGGAGGCAGCGGTCGATCACGCGGTGCGCGACCTCGGTGCAGAAGAGCTTGGCGCTCGCGGCCTCGGCCGGGGTCAGCTCGCCCGCGTCCAGGGCCTCCAGGGCGCGGTCGGCGACGGCCTCGGCGGCGTCCACCTCGGCCTGGCAGGCGGCCAGCTCGAACTTGGTGTTCTGGAAGTGCGCGACCGGCTTGCCGAAGACCGTGCGGTCCGTGACGTACTGCTGGGCGAACCGGACGGCGGCCTTGGCCTGCGCGTAGGCGCCGAAGGCGATGCCCCAGCGCTCGGAGGCGAGGTTGTGGCCGAGGTAGTAGAAGCCCTTGCCCTCCTCGCCCATGAGGTCCTCGACCGGCACCTTCACGTCGACGAACGCCAGCTCGGCGGTGTCGGAGGTGCGCAGGCCGAGCTTGTCCAGCTTGCGGCCGATGGAGTAGCCCTCGGACTTGGTGTCCACGGCGAAGAGGGAGATGCCGAAGCGGCGGTCCTCGGCCGACGGGGCGGAGGTCCGGGCGCAGACGATCACGCGGTCGGCGTGGACGCCACCGGTGATGAAGGTCTTGGCGCCGTTGAGGACGTAGTGCGTGCCGTCCTCGGAGAGCTTGGCGGTGGTCTTCATGCCCGCGACGTCGGAACCGGTGCCCGGCTCGGTCATCGCCAGGGCCCACATCTCCTCGCCGGAGACGAACTTCGGGAGGTAGCGCTTCTTCTGCTCGTCGGTGGAGAGCATCTTGATGTAGGGCAGGGCGAGCAGCACGTGCACGCCGGAGCCGCCGAACTGGACGCCCGCGCGCGAGGTCTCCTCGTAGAGGACGGCCTCGAACTTGTGGGTGTCCAGGCCCGCGCCGCCGAACTCCTCGGGCACGTTGATGCCGAAGATGCCCAGCTCACCGAGCTTGTCGTAGAACTCGCGCGGCGCCTGGCCCGCGGCGAACCACTCGTCGTAGACGGGGACGACCTCGGCCTCGATGAAGGCGCGGATGGTCTCCCGGAACGCCTCGTGGTCCTCGTTGAATACGGTACGGCGCACGGTGCGACTCCTCCGGATGTGCGGGCCCAATATGGCTAAGCGCTTGCTCAGTCAAGTTACCCATCAGTTCTGGCCGCTGTCCAGGCCTGTGGACGCATGGTTGTCCACATCACGTCCGGCCCGTCCCGTCGATCAGGAGGACGGGATCCAGCCACGGCTGAGGGTGGTGTCGTACGCGTACACCGGGCCCCGGACCCCGCTCGTCCGGAACGGCCGTCCGCCGTCGTCGATCCGGACCGTGCCGGTCCGGCCGCCGCCGCTCCACTCCAGCTCCAGGTACCAGCGGCAGTCGCAGCCCGCCGTGCGGGCGTTCACCAGGAACTCCTCGGGGGCGGACGCCGTGACCGCGTACGGGAGGGCGACGGCGGGGATCGTCCGGCCCGTGCTCCCCGAGGCGTCGTAGCCCGCCACGGACCGGGCGACCGGGCGGGGCAGGTCGAGGTTCACGTCGAAGAGGCGCGGGGTGACGGCCCCGCCGCACCCGTTGTCCATCCGGTACGCGGGCCGGCCGACGGCCTCCGCGCGGCCGACCACCCGCACGTGCAGGGCCTGCAGCACGACCGCCTCCGTGGCGGACCGGCCCTGGACGGAGATCCGCACGAGCGTGTCCCCGCCGTGCACGGCCTCCTGGGCGCGGGCCCAGGGTTCGGCGTCCTGAGCGGCGGGCGGCGGGGGCACGCGGTCGGGGGCGCGGTCGACGAGGTAGGTGTGGCCGCACCCGTCCTGCCAGACGTGGGAGGCGACGGTCCAGGTCAGCGGCGCCGGTGGTTCGGCGGCCCGCTCCCGGGCCTTCCCGGGCACGAGTACGGCTCCGAGCGTCACCGCCGCCACGACCGCCAGCGCCCCGCAGACCGCGCCCACCCACCCCCACCGGCGCCTCCGCCGCGCGGACGGAAGGCCCGGCACGCGCGGGTGCAAGGGCGCCGTCCCGGACGCGAACGGCGGCTCGGGCTCCGGCTTCTGATCGGGGCCGGACTCGGGCTCCGACTCCGCGCCGGGCTCCGGCACCGCGGGGCGGCGGGCGCGGTCCGCCCGGGTCCAGGCCGCCTCCAGGGCCCGCCGTTCCTCTTCGTCCGCCCCGCACAGCAGGGCGAGGCGGTCGACCACGGCGAACTCCTCGGGGACGGTCCTGCCGGAGCAGTAGCGGTGGAGGGTCGACGCGCTGACGCTCAGGCGCCGCCCCAGCGCCTCGTAGCTCCTCCCGTCCCGCGCCTTCAGCGCGCGCACGAGTCCCGCGAACTCCCCGACGGCGGCGTCCTTCGGCATTCCATCCCCCACGACCATGCGTCCCACCCTTCACGTCCTTGCACGTCAGCGGGGGTGGAATGGTTCCGGGACGGATGGTGGGCGCGTCACCGTTGCAGGTGGCGGGCGCCGGGCCCGACGCTGGTCGAGCACCGACCGAACGACCCGACGGGGGATCCACCACCATGAACAAGCTCCGCACCGCACTCGCCACCGCCGCCGCCGGCGCCCTGGGCCTCGCGGCCCTCGCCACGGCCCCGGCGCAGGCCGCCGCCCAGCCCGCCTTCCTCGCCGCGTCCCAGATGCCGCCGTCGTCGACGCCGTGGACCGCCACCCAGGTCTTCACCGGCATCCCGGAGAACGGCGGCGCCCTCTGCGCCCCGTACAAGATCCCGGCGCAGAACACCCGCTACCGCGAGTTCACCACCGAGCTCGACACCAACGGCGTCCAGATCACCACCGTCGCCCGCACCGAGGCCGACGCTGTGAAGCTGGTCGACACCCTCCGCAAGGCCCTCGCCGGCTGCGGGCCCCTGCTGGAGCGGCAGAACCCGGGCCTGCAGGCCGTCAGCGCCGCCCACGGCAAGGTCGCCGTCGAGGAGGGCGCTTGGGTCTACAGCCTGGACACCGCCGACCCGCAGATCGGCAACACGGACATCCACCTCTTCGCTGTCGGCCGCGACGGCCGCACCGTCACCCTCGTCCGCTGGGGACAGATGGGCGACCTGAAGGACGCCCCGGTGGCCGCCTTCCGCACGACGACGAAGACCGCCGTGAACAAGCTCTGGCCCTGACCTGATCCGACCCGACGCGACGAGACCCGACCTGACCCGACCCGACCTGACCCGAAGGTCAGAGCCGGCCGAGGGCGAACCACAGCTCCATCCGGACGTCCGGGTCGTCAAGATCGGCGCCCAGGAGCGTCGCGCAGCGCGCGATGCGCTGGCGGACGGTGTTGCGGTGGATGTCCAGGGCGACGGCCGTGCGGTCCCAGCTGCCGTGCAGCGAGAGCCAGGTGCGCAGGGTCTCGGTCAGCGGCTCGTGGAGGGGCGCGAGCAGGGTCCGCGCGTACGCCGTCGCCTCCGCCCCGTCCATGAGGCCGCCGAACCCGGCGGGCCGGTGGCGCACCAGGTCCGTACGGCTCGCCTCGGCCCGGCGCAGCGCCCGTGCGGCCTGCGCGTCGCCTGCGGCCAGGTCGCCGGCCTCGACGGGGGCGCTGACCCCGAGGGTCCAGCCGGGCTGGGCGGTCACGGGCGAGGAGGCGGGGAGCAGGAGGCGGACGGACACGGGGGTGCCGTCCGGCCCTCTGCTCCCCGCCTCCACGTCGGCGCGCCCACCCCCACCCCCGCCGCCGTTCCCACCGCCGCCACTCCCGCCCGCGTCCACCAGGGCGGTCCCCAGCGCCGCGCCCAGGCTCGGGGCCGCGAAGGGGGTGCCGTCGCCGCCCCGGGCGTGGACGACCGTCCACGGGCCGGGGCCGAGCGCCCGCGCGGCCTCCTCGACCTCGGCCCCGAGGAGCAGCCGGACCAGGGCCGTGTCACGGCCCGAGACGTCCGCGCCCCGGTGCGGGGCGGTCAGCAGTGAGAGCAGGACCACGGCCACACCCGCGATCGTGTGGTCCCCGGGCTCCCGGCTCTCCGTCGCGACCCCGAGGGTCAGCCCGTCGCCGCCGCCGAGCGCGTACGCGGCGAGCCGCAGCCCGTCGCCCTCGCCGCTCGCCGTGGCCGGGCCGCCGGGCCGGGGGCCCACCACGCCGGCAAGGTCCTTGAGAGCCCGGGACACCAGGCCCGGCAGCTCCCGCCCCGCCGCCGCGTACGGCGTGCCGTCCGCCGCGTACAGCACCGCCCGCCCGCCGAGCCGGGAGGCGAGCGCACCGAGGACCGCGGGGACCGGCGCGGGCCGGGCCGCCGCCGCGGCGAGCGACTGCTGGGCCTCGGTCACCCGCCGCAGCTCCCGGTGGCGGGCCTCCGCCATCAGCCGCCAGACCGCCCGGGCCACCGCCGTGAACGGGGTCTGCGGCGGCACTTCGAGCAGCGGGAGCCCGTGCCGCTCGCACGCGGCGACCAGGGCCTCGGGGACGGTGTCGTAGACCGGCGCGACGCCGAAACCGAGCGCCGCCGCACCCGCCTCCACGACCCGCTCGACGTAGTGCGCCGGGTGGTCGAGCTGTACGCCCGCCGTCATCAGCAGCTCGCCGCCGAGTAGATACGGGTACGGATCGGCCATCTCGGAGGTGTGCACCCAGTGGATGGCGGCGTCGGCCGGGCCCGCGAGGAGCCGCAGCCCGAGGTCCCGCCGGTTCAGCAGGGCCGCGAGCGAGACGGGCGGGGCCGGTGGCGTGGACGTCGGTTCCTGCGCGGCCATCGCTATGGACCTTTCGTACATCGGACCGTGTGAACAGTGGATGAAACTTACGCTTCATCGTCGCTTTCCGGCCACCTAGCCTCGTGCCATCCAGCGGCCGCGGGTACGGGCGGATGTCCTCGCGAAGAGTCACTGGTTGTCACTCCACCGCACGACACGCCACCGAACGAACGAGGGAGGGCCCCATGGCCGTCGACTACACAGTGATCGTCCTGTATTTGGCCGGCATGCTCGCGATGGGCTGGTGGGGCATGCGCCGCGCCAAGTCCAAGAGCGAGTTCCTGGTGGCGGGCCGCCGGCTCGGCCCCTGGATGTACTCCGGGACCATGGCCGCCATCGTCCTCGGCGGCGCCTCGACGATCGGTGGTGTGGGCCTCGGCTACAAGTACGGCCTCTCCGGCGCCTGGATGGTCTTCACCATCGGCCTCGGTCTGCTCGCCCTCTCCATCTTCTTCTCCGCCCGGATCGCCCGGCTGAAGGTCTACACCGTCTCCGAGATGCTCGACCTGCGCTACGGCGGCAAGGCCGGCGTCATCTCGGGCGTGGTCATGTGGGCGTACACGCTGATGCTCGCGGTCACCTCGACCATCGCGTACGCCACGATCTTCGACGTCCTCTTCGACCTGCCCCGGACGGTCGCGATCGTGCTCGGCGGCGCCATCGTCGTCGCGTACTCGACGCTCGGCGGCATGTGGTCCATCACGCTCACCGACATGGTGCAGTTCGTGGTGAAGACCATCGGCGTGCTGATCCTGCTGCTGCCGATCGCCGTCATCAAGGCGGGCGGCTTCGCGGAGATGAAGGCCCAGCTGCCCACCGAGTACTTCGCGCCGCTCGGCATCGGCGGCGAGACGATCTTCACGTACGTGCTGATCTACACCTTCGGCATGCTCATCGGCCAGGACATCTGGCAGCGGGTGTTCACCGCCAGGACCGACAAGGTCGCCAAGTGGGGCGGCACGGTCGCCGGTGTCTACTGTCTCGCCTACGCCCTGGCCGGCGCCGTCATCGGCACCGCCGCCAAGGTGCTCTACCCGAACCTGCCCAGCGCCGACGACGCCTTCGCGACGATCGTCAAGGACGAGCTGCCCATGGGTGTGCGGGGCCTGGTCCTCGCCGCCGCGCTCGCCGCCGTGATGTCCACCTCCTCCGGCGCGCTGATCGCCTGCGCCACCGTCGCCAACAACGACATCTGGTCGCGCCTGCGCGGCCTGAGCGGCGGGAGCGGCGGCGAGGAGCACGACGAGGTGAAGGGGAACCGGCTCTTCATCCTCCTCATGGGCATCGCCACGATCGCCATCGCCATCGCCCTCAACGACGTCGTCCAGGCCCTGACCGTCGCCTACAACCTGCTGGTCGGCGGCCTGCTCGTACCGATCCTCGGCGGCCTGCTGTGGCGCCGTGGCACCGTCCAGGGCGCGCTCGCCGCGGTGGTGGTCGGCGGCGGGTCCGTGATTGGCCTGATGTGGGCTTACGGAATCCTGGCAAATGAGCCTGTTTACTATGGTTTGTTGGCCTCGCTCGCAGCGTATGTGATCGTTTCCCTGGCGACCCGCCCGACGGACGCCACCGTGCTCGCGACCTGGCGAGCCCGGCTGGCCGGCCAGGACACCCCCGAAGCCGACCCGACGACGACGCCGGAGACCGTGCCGGCGCCCGCGACCGGCTGACGGCACCCGACTCCCGGCCGGGGCCCGAGACGACCCTCGGGCCCCGGCCGGACACCACCGACACCCCCAGGAGGACCCGACCATGAGCAGCGACCAGAACGCCTTCCGCGGCCCGACCGACTCGTCCCGCATCCCGCGGTACGCCGGTCCCGCGACGTTCGCCCGGCTGCCGCGACTCGACGAGGTCGGCACCGCCGACGTCGCCGTGGTCGGCATCCCCTTCGACAGCGGTGTCTCCTACCGCCCCGGCGCCCGCTTCGGCGGCAACGCGATCCGCGAGGCCTCCCGCCTCCTGCGCCCGTACAACCCGGCGCAGGACGCCTCGCCGTTCGCCCTCGCGCAGGTCGCGGACGCCGGTGACATCGCCGCCAACCCGTTCAACATCAACGAGGCCGTCGAGACGATCGAGGCCGCGGCCGACGACCTGCTCGGCACCGGCGCGCGCATGATGACCCTCGGCGGCGACCACACCGTCGCGCTGCCGCTGCTGCGCTCCGTCGCCAAGAAGCACGGCCCCGTCGCGCTGCTCCACTTCGACGCGCACCTCGACACCTGGGACACCTACTTCGGCGCCGAGTACACCCACGGCACCCCGTTCCGCCGCGCCGTCGAGGAGGGCATCCTCGACACCTCCGCCCTCTCGCACGTCGGCACGCGCGGCCCGCTGTACGGCAAGCAGGACCTGACCGACGACGAAAAGATGGGCTTCGGCATCGTCACCTCGGCGGACATCTACCGCCGCGGCGCCGACGAGGTCGCCGACCAGCTGCGCCAGCGCATCGGCGACCGCCCGCTGTACATCTCCATCGACATCGACTGTCTCGACCCGGCCCACGCCCCCGGCACCGGCACCCCCGAGGCCGGCGGCATGACCTCGCGCGAGCTCCTGGAGATCCTGCGCGGCCTGTCCTCCTGCAACCTGGTCTCGGCCGACGTGGTGGAGGTCGCCCCGGCCTACGACCACGCGGAGATCACGGCCGTCGCGGCCTCGCACACGGCGTACGAGCTGACGACGATCATGTCCCGCCAGATCGCGGCGAGCCGCGAGGCGAAGTAGCGCGCAGGTCGGGGTGGGAGCGGCGTCCGTGAACGGCGTCCCACCGCGACCACGGCCCGCCCGCCCGACCGACCGAGCCACGCCCAGAGGGACCTCATGACCCACGACCACGACCTGGTACTCCGGCCGACCGCCGCGCAGACCGCCGCCGCCCTCGACCCGCCGGCCGGGCGCAACGGCGGCGACCTCGTCGTCGAGACCCTGACCGGTCTCGGCGCGACGACCGTCTTCGGGCTCCCCGGCCAGCACGCGCTCGGCATGTTCGACGCGCTGCGCCGCTCCTCCCTCACGTACGTCGGGCTGCGCGTCGAGAACAACGCGGGCTTCGCCGCGGACGCGTACGGCCGGATGACCGGCGAGGCGGCCCCCTTGCTGCTCTCCACGGGCCCCGGCGCGCTGATGTCGCTGGCCGCGCTCCAGGAGGCGGCGGCCGCCTCCGCGCCGGTCCTGGCGATCGGCAGCCAGGTCCCGGTGGCGGGCCTCGGCGGCGGGCGGCACGGCTACCTCCACGAGCTGCGCGACCAGCAGGCGTCCTTCCGGGACGTCGTGAAGTCCGTGCACACGGTCCGTACGCAGTCCCAGATCCCGTCCGCGATCGCGGCGGCCTGGGAGTCCGCGCTGACCGCCCCGCACGGCCCGGTCTGGGTGGAGATCCCGCAGGACGTCCTCCTGGCGGAGACCACGCTTCCGGTCGTCACGGCGATGGACGCGACGCCGGAGGAGGTCGTCCCGCGCCCCGAGCTGACGGCGGTGGCGGCCCACCTCCTGGCGAACGCCGAGCGCCCGGCGATCATCGCGGGCGGCGGGGTCGTCCGCTCGGACGCGTCCGGCAAGCTGCTGGCCCTGGCCGAGCGGATCGCCGCGCCGGTCGTCACCACCTTCGGAGGCAAGGGCGCGTTTCCGTGGGAGCACCCGCTGTCGCTGCAGTCCTGGCTGGAGGACCGGCACACCACCGACTTCCTGGAGGACGCGGACGTCCTCCTCGTCGTCGGCTCGGGGCTCGGCGAGCTGTCCTCGAACTACCACACGTTCGCGCCGCGCGGCCGGGTGATCCAGATCGAGGCGGACGCGGGCAAGCTGGAGTCCAACCACCCGGCGCTCGGTATCCACGCGGACGCGCGCCTCGCGCTCCAGGCGCTCCTGGAGACGGTTCCGGTACGGGAGGACGCGACGGCCCCGGACCGCGTGAAGGAGGTCCTGACGAAGGTCAGGGACCGCATCGCGGCGCAGGACCTGGGCCTGGAGCAGCGGATCGTGGCGTCCGTGCGGGAGGCCCTGCCGGACGACGCGCCCAGCTTCTGGGACATGACGATCCTGGCGTACTGGGCCTGGTCGGCCTTCGACGCCCGCCGCCCGAACACCATGCACTCCGCCCAGGGCGCCGGCGGCCTCGGCTACGGCTTCCCCGCCGCCCTCGGCGCCGCGGCGGCCGACCCGACCCGCCCGGTGCTCGCGGTCTCGGGCGACGGCGGCGCGATGTACTCGATCGCGGAGCTGGCGACGGCCAAGCAGTACGGCTCGAACGTCACCTGGCTCATCGTCGACGACGGCGGCTACGGCATCCTGCGCGAGTACATGACGGAGGCCTTCGGCGAGGCCACCGCCACCGAACTGGCCCGCCCGGACTTCGTGGCCCTGGCCGAATCCTTCGGCGTCCCGGCCCTCCGCACGACCCCGGAATCCCTCACGGAGGACCTCACGAAGTCCCTCGCGACCCCGGGCCCGTCGGTGGTGGTCCTTCCGGCGCTCCTCCGTATGTTCGAGCCCACGCACCTCTGAGTGAAGGGCATTGTGGGCGGGACGTGAGCGGGGCCATTCTCCCTACGTCGCATAGGTAGGGAGAACCCCTGATGACGCGCCTGCGCATCGCAGTTGACGACGAAGCCCTCGCCGAGGCCGCCGAGTCGCTGGGTACCGAGACCGTCGAGGAGACGATTCGTGTTGCCCTCCGTGAGGTCGTCGAACGCCACAAGCGGTTGAGGGAGGGCGACGATGACCATGCGCGTCACACACGTCAGTGATGCGTGTGCGTCTCAGACGTCCATCGGGAGGAGCCGGAACGCCTTGTGCCCGGTGAGCGGGCGCATGGCGCGGAAGTCGCGCTCATCGATGGTGAGGAGGCAGTCCGTCCTGTACTCCTCGGCGAGCGCGACGTTCATGGCGTCGGCGAGGTCGACGGCGAGACTCGCGTAGCGAGCCATCACGGCGGCCGCGGTACGCAGCATGCTCTCGTCGATCGTCGGGATGACCATGCGCGTGCGAGCGACTTGGCTGAGGATCCACGACAGTGCGCGGTGCGATTCGGCCGCGCCGAGTTGGCGCACCTCGCTCGGGCGACGCCCGCCGGAACGAAGCTTGACCGCCCGGCGGATCATGTGATCCGTCTCGGTCAGTACCGTCGGCGGGACGACGATGAGCCCGGCCTCCTGCATGGCCGACTGGAGGGCCGCCTGCTGCGGATGGGCCCGGTCAAGAGCGCCGAGGAGTGCGCCCGTGTCGGCGATGAGGATCACGCGGCGTCCTCGTCGCCCTCGCCGTAGAGTTCCTCGCGGACCCGGTGGGCGAACTGGGGGTCACCGCTGTCGAACGTGGGAAAGTCCAGAGGCTCTTCCCAACGACGTTCTCCCATGGCGGCCAGGTGGATACCCCGTCGGATGATCTCGGCCTCGGGGATTCCCTTCCGCGCGGCGGCCTCCTTGATGATCGCGAGATCCCGCTCGTCGACATGTACCGTGGTCCGCTTCAGCGTCATATGCGTATGCTAGCGCATGCATACCTTGCGCGGCCCGAACGCCCAACGGTCCTAGGACCAGAGACCGGTCTTGCCGTTCCCGCCCGCGCGAAGTGTTGCGGCGGGATGAAATCGCACGCCAGCCGCGTTGGAGCCTTCCGGTAGAGCAGGACGAACGGGAGGCACCACGTGGCAGCGGCGGGGCAGAAACAGGCGGAGCGGCAGGCTGCGGCGCCGCAGGGGCAGGGGTGGGCGCGGCGGCTGAGCGCGTACGCCTGGCGGTACAAGGCCAACGTCGTGCTCGCCCTCGGCTCCTCCCTCGCCGGGATGGCCGTCCTCGCGCTCGTGCCGCTCATCACCAAGGTCATCATCGACGACGTCATCGGCGCGAAGACCCGCTCCCTGACCGTCTGGACCGGCCTCCTCATCGGCGCCGCCCTCGCCGTCTACGCCCTCACCTACATCCGCCGCTACTACGGCGGCCGGCTCGCCCTCGACGTCCAGCACGACCTGCGGACCGAGATGTACGCCACCATCACCCGGCTCGACGGGCGCCGCCAGGACGAGCTGTCCACCGGCCAGGTCGTCGGCCGGGCCACCAGCGACCTCCAGCTCATCCAGGGCCTGCTCTTCATGCTCCCGATGACGATCGGGAACTTCCTGCTCTTCCTGATCTCGCTGGCCGTCATGGCCTGGCTCTCCCTCCCGCTCACCCTCGTCGCCCTCGCCGTCGCCCCCGCCCTCTGGTTCATCGCCAAGCGCAGCCGCGCCCGCCTGCACCCCGCCACCTGGTACGCCCAGGCGCAGGCCGCGACCGTCGCCGGGGTCGTCGACGGGTCGGTGACCGGCGTCCGCGTCGTCAAGGGCTTCGGCCAGGAGGACCAGGAGACCGGGAAGATCCGCGAGGCCAGCCGCAAGCTCTTCGCGGGCCGTCTGCGCACCATCCGGCTGAACGCCCGCTACACCCCGGCGCTCCAGTCCGTGCCCGCCCTCGGCCAGGTCGCCGTCCTCGCGCTCGGCGGCTGGCTCGCCACCCGCGGCCAGATCACCCTCGGCACCTTCGTCGCCTTCTCCGCCTACCTCGCCTCCCTCGTCGGCCCCGTCCGCATGCTCGCCATGGTCCTCACCGTCGCCCAGCAGGCCCGCGCCGGCGTCGAGCGCGTCCTGGAGCTGATCGACACCGAGCCCCTCATCGAGGACGGCACGAAGGAGCTGCCGGCCGACGCCGAGGCGACGGTCGAGTTCGACGACGTGACGTTCGCGTACGAAGACGGGCGCCCGGTCCTCGACGGCTTCAACCTGGAGATCCGGGCCGGCGAGACCGTCGCCGTCGTCGGCGCCTCCGGCTCCGGCAAGTCGACCGTCTCCCTCCTCCTGCCGCGCTTCTACGACGTGTCCCACGGCGCCGTCCTCGTCGGCGGCCACGACGTCCGCGAGCTGACCCAGGACTCCCTGCGCGCCGCCATCGGGCTCGTCCCCGAGGACAGCTTCCTGTTCTCCGACACCGTTCGCGCCAACATCGCGTACGGCCACCCGGACGCCACCCAGGAGCAGATCGAGACCGCCGCCCGCGCCGCCCAGGCGGACCGTTTCATCGCCGGGCTGCCCGACGGCTACGACACCAAGGTCGGCGAGCACGGCCTCACCCTCTCCGGCGGCCAGCGCCAGCGCGTCGCCCTCGCCCGCGCGATCCTCACCGACCCCCGGCTGCTCCTCCTCGACGACGCCACCTCCGCCGTCGACGCGCGCGTGGAGCACGAGATCCACGAGGCCCTCGCCTCGGTGATGGCCGGCCGTACCACCCTCCTCATCGCCCACCGCCGCTCCACCCTCGGACTCGCCGACCGGATCGCGGTCCTGGACGACGGCCGGCTCTCCGACATCGGCACCCACGCGGAGCTGGAGGAGCGCTCCGCGCTCTACCGGCGCCTCCTCACCGACCCGGACGAGCTCGGCGGCATCTCACCCGGCCACACGCTCCCGGTGGAAGTACCCGAGGACCGCACCCTCCGCGCCGAGCTGGACGCCGAGTTCGACGCCGAACGCGGTATCACGCCCACCCTCTGGGTCCGCGAGGAGACCGAGAGCGAGGAGTCCCAGGCACCCGGGGCCACCCCCGAGCTGCTCGCCGCCGTCGAGGCGCTGCCGCCCGCCACGGACACCCCCGACATCGACGAGACCCGTGCGGTCACCCCAGAGGACTCGTACGGCCTGCGCCGCCTCCTGCGCGGCTTCAAGGTCCCCCTCCTCATCAGCCTCGGCCTCGTCGCCGTCGACGCCGGCATGGGTCTGCTGCTTCCGGTCCTGATCCGGCACGGCATCGACGACGGCGTGAACAAGCTCGCCATGGGCGCCGTCTGGGCCGCCTCCGCGCTCGCCCTGCTCACCGTCGTCGTGCAGTGGTTCGCCCAGACCGCCGAGATCAAGATGACCGGCCGCACCGGCGAACGCGTCCTGTACGCCCTGCGCCTGAAGATCTTCGCCCAGCTCCAGCGGCTCGGCCTCGACTACTACGAGCGCGAGCTGACCGGCCGGATCATGACCCGGATGACGACGGACGTGGACGCCCTGTCGACGTTCCTCCAGACAGGTCTGGTCACCGCCTTCGTCTCCGTCACGACCTTCTTCGGCATCATGGGCGCGCTGCTCGTGCTCGACCTCCAGCTCGCCCTGGTCGTCTTCGCGACGCTCCCGGTCCTCGCCGTCGCCACGTACTTCTTCCGCCGCTCCAGCGTGAAGGCGTACGAGCTGGCCCGCGAGCGGATCAGCGTCGTCAACGCCGACCTCCAGGAGTCGGTCGCCGGCCTCCGCATCGTCCAGGCCTTCCGCCGCGAGCACTCCGGCGTCGCACAGTTCGCGGCCCGCAGCGACGAGTACCGCGAGGCCCGCGTCCGAGGCCAGTGGCTGATCTCGATCTACTTCCCGTTCGTCACCCTGCTCTCCTCGGTGGCCGCGGCGGCGGTGATGATCGTCGGCGCGAACAGGATCGAAGCCGGCACCCTCACCACCGGCGCCCTGGTCGCCTACCTCCTCTACATCGACCTCTTCTTCGCCCCCGTCCAGCAGCTCTCCCAGGTCTTCGACGGCTACCAGCAGGCCACGGTCTCCCTGAAGCGCATGCAGGAACTCCTCCAGGAGCCGACCTCGACGGCCGAGGCGCCCGAGCCCCGCGAGGTCCTCTCCCTGCGCGGCGAGATCGCCTTCGAGGACGTGACGTTCGCGTACGGAGACGAGGAAGAGGCCCTCAAGGAGATCGACCTCCACATCCCGGCGGGCCAGACGGTCGCGTTCGTGGGCGAGACGGGCGCGGGCAAGTCCACCTTGGTCAAACTGGTCGCCCGCTTCTACGACCCTACTTCCGGCCGGGTCACGGCCGACGGGGCCGACCTCAAGGACCTGGACCTCACCTCGTACCGCCACCGGCTCGGCGTCGTCCCGCAGGAGGCGTACCTCTTCCCCGGGACGATCCGCGACGCCATCGCATACGGCCGCCCCGAGGCGAGCGACGCCGAGGTCGAGGCGGCGGCCCGCGCGGTCGGCGCGCACGACATGATCGCGACCCTGGACGGCGGCTACCTCCACGAGGTCGCCGAGCGCGGCCGCAACCTCTCCGCGGGCCAGCGCCAGCTGATCGCCCTCGCCCGCGCCGAGCTGGTCGACCCCGACATCCTGCTCCTCGACGAGGCCACCGCCGCGCTCGACCTGGCCACCGAGGCCCAGGTCAACCAGGCCACCGACCGCCTCGCAGGCCGCCGCACGACCCTGGTCGTCGCCCACCGCCTGACGACGGCGGCCCGCGCGGACCGCGTCGTCCTGATGGCACACGGCCGCGTCGCCGAGGACGGCACGCACGACGAACTCCTGGCGAAGGGCGGCGCGTACGCGACGCTCTGGAAGGCCTTCATCGGCGAGGAGGAGCCGGCAAGGGCACTCTGAAACCCCCGGACGCAACCACCCGGGCCCCTCCTGCGTCGTACGCATGTACGGCAAGGAGTCGGGAGGGGATCCAGGTGTTGTTTGGGTTCAAGGTGACGAAACACGGCCGCCGCCTGCTCGGCCACGCCTTGGCGGTCCTGCTCACGACCACCACCCTCACCCTCGCCGGCCCGGCCGTCGCGACCGCCGACGCCGCCTCGCTCTGCGTGGGCCGTCCGTCGAAGACCGTCACCTTCCCGGGCGGCGAGCTCCGCCTCTACCGCAGCCGCCAGTACGTCTGCGCCACCACGGTCGCCACCCACCCCGGCGCCCGCCGCGCCATGTCCCTCTCCCTCCAACCCCGAGGCGGCCGCCCGGCGGTCGACTCCGGCCGCTACACCCGCCAGGCCGGCCCCATAACGGTCCACGCCCTCAACCGCTGCGTCCGTGCCTCCGGCTCGATCGCGGGCCGGGGGACGTCCACGGGGTGGGTGCTGTGCTGACGGTGTGACCTGGCTGTTCGCACGAGGCCCCGACGGCTAGATCATCAGGGGCGGTCAGACGGGTGGTTGCCGCTCTTGAGGCTGGAGACGAACAAGGCCCATCCGACAGTCGTGAAGACAAGTGCGGGGCCGGCTGGGGACTTGGAGTCGCGGACCGGAATTCCCGAGGTATGGCCGTCCAGAACCTCGACGCAACTCCCTGACTCGTTCCCGCTGTAGGACGACTTGCGCCAGCCGCTCAGCGTGGAGGAATCCGAGGCTGGACGCCGAGACGCCGGAGAACGTGCGCGAGGTGAGTCAGGTGCGCTTCTCTGAGGTGGTGCGGAACCGCAGAGCGACCTCGGCGGCCTCGGAGAGACTCTTCTCGTCTGCCAGCATCACGTGGCCGGATGTGTCGGAGTCGGTCCATGCGCACACGATCGGGCGTCCGGCGTTCGATGCCATGAAGCCACAGCTCAACTGGCCGCCCCAGGGCCCCGCCTCGAAGGCGGTGACCTCGGTCGCCCGCGCGCCGACGAAGAAGTTGCGCAGCTCTTGCGTCGTAGTGTCCGAGCGCTTCTTCTCGGCCAGCCCCGCGTCCCATTCGACGGCATTGATCTGGAGCACGGCGCCCATCGGCCCCTCACCGGGACCGTCGTAGAACCAGCGCTTGCCCGAGGGCGCCCTCCTCCCGGAGGCCAGCTCAGCGTACTCGGCGGCCTCCGCGCCGGTGAGTAGCCGGTACGCGCCGACGCGCGGGGCGGCGTCGATGACGCGCTTGGGCTCCCGGGGCCCCGCCGCGACGGATGGAGCCTGGGTCGCGGGCTCCTGGACGGCGGGGGCCGCGTCGGCGGCAGGCGGCTCCCCCTCGTAGGTGACCGCCCGCACCAGACCCGCGGCGGCAACGGCCAGCAGTGCGCCGCGGACGATGTTGCCTCGGCGTACGGCAAGCGCACCGGCTCGCTCGGCGTCAACCGCACTGGTCGGCACTGGACCGCGGCGCCAGGTTCGGGTGGCGAACCAGATGACAGCCATGGTCGCGGCGGTGACAAGTAGCGCCCCCAGCGACTGGCCGTCTGCGAAGCTCTGCGAGGTGGTGTCGACGGACAACGTGATCATGCCGGAATCGTAAACGGGCTCGTATGCGCGTTCGCATGGGGGCGTAGTCGCGATCACGCAGCGGCAAACGCCATATGGGGCCAAGGCTTCGGCAAAGTCGCGTGATGTCTGGTTTGTGATCACGTGAGCCCGAGGAGTGCAAGGGGTCGTTGGGGGTCGCGGGCGTTGCGTCGCAGGGCGGCGGCGATGCCGTGGACGCCTGCGAGGCGGGGTGCGCCGATGGCCAGGTTGCGCCAGGTCGGCATTGCTCGGGGAACGTTGCCGGTACGGAGCTGGGAAGCATCCTCGGCGAAGGTCACGTCACGGATGTGGTGCAGTGCCTCGATGGACCAGTGGCCTCGGATCAGGGCGGCGAGCTGTGTGGGGGGCGGCGCCGTCGGCAGGCAGGCTGGTGACCGCGTAGATCGTCTTGATGGTGACCTTCCCGGTCTTGCGGTTCGTTCGGCGGCGTTTGAGCTGGATGGCCTGGCGGGCGTGCGGGAACAGCGGGCTGTTCACGGTGGCCACCTTGATGCGGCGGATCTCCCCGCGGCCGTGAGCGACCTCCCGGGTGCGTCCCTGGAGCGGGATCTGCTGCCAGGGAAGGGATTTGAGCTGTCTGCGGAGCTTCTTCTGGTTGCCCTTGACGATCACGATGTAGTGCGCGGACCGTCCGGTGACCAGGTAGTCGGCGTGCTCGCGCTGGGTGTGCAGCGCGTCGCTGGTCACCACGGCACCTGCGATGCAGGCAATGGTGTCGAGCAGGGGCTGGAAGCAGGTGATCTCGTTCGTCTTCTCACCGACGTCGAGCTGGGCGAGCACCGTGCTGCCGGTGTGGTCGAGGGCGGCGAGCAGGTGGATCTTCCGACCGTTCGCCCGGGCGGCACCACGCAGGCTCTTGCCGTCCACGGCGATCGCCCGCAAAGCTCTGGCCTGGGCCTTCTTCGGTCGACGGTCGGCGAGCCAGCTGCCCACGGCTCGGTCAAGCGCATCGGCGTCGATGCGGCCCGGGACCCGACGGATGGTCGCCTCGCCGGCACCTTGTGATGCGCGATCAGCGGATCGTGCCGGGCTCCCAGCGCGAGGAGGGCGTCCTGAGGGGCGTCGGCGGCCCACTCGCTGATCGCCAGCAGCGAGGCGGGAGCCTCGGGAGCGGGGCAGGACCTCACGTACGGTCTGGGCGGGTGGACGCGGGCGAGTATCCCGATGATCCAGGGAATCGCCGACGCCACCGGTGACCGTATCCCCGATCTGTGGGCCGTCATGGCCGACGGCACACTCCGGTTCTACCCGGGTGGCCCGGACACCCACGGTGCTCCGACCAAGGTCGGAGAGGTCGGCTGGACCGGGTTGCTCGCCCTCGGCTGAGGTCGGGCCGGTACGAGAACGGGCGGACCGGGATGCCCGGTCCGCCCGCTCGCGTTTCTACCATGTCCGATCGCTGCTACGGCGTCACGCTGAACAGCATCCGCTTGCCCGGGTGTTCGGTGACCGTCCAGAGGCGGTTCGGGGAGCCCGGCCAGACCGAGTAGTCCTCGACGCCGATCGCGGACGTGCGGCGGGGGGACGTCTCGACGAGGCGGCCGGTGGCGGTGTCGGGCCTGGCGATGAGCATCCTGCCGTTCGCCTGGCCGCGGCTCTGGCTGAGGTAGTACGTGCCGTTGACGACCGCGGCTCCCTGGATGCCGCCGTTGTCCTGCTCCGAGGCGAGGAACGGGACGCGGTACGCCTCGTTCGCCGCCCAGTAGCCGTTGGCGTTCAGGGCCGGTGTGCCGCCGCTGGTGTTCATCGGCCAGCGGATGACCCGGCCGGTCGTGAACGCGTCGGTGACCTTCGCCTTCTCGCACCACTCACCCGTGGTGATGTGCCGGGTGGCCGAGGAGCGGTCCAGGCTCGCGAAGCTGGTCTTCGGGGTGACGTCCGTGGCCTGGCAGGTCTTGTCCTCGTCCTGCATGTCGCACGGCGTGCCCGGCGGCGGCTCGACCGTGTCGCAGGCGGAGTTCGTCCAGCCGTCGCTCTGCGGGAGGATGTAGCGGTAGCCGTGGGCGTTGTACACGCCGTCCTGCCTGCCGATCGCGGTCTTGGACTTGCCCCACTTCTCGGCCGGCAGCGCGCCCAGGTCGATGATGTTGCGCAGGTCGAAGACGCGGAAGCCGCGGTTGGTGTCCGCCACGTACAGGTAGTAGCCGTACCAGACCATGCCGCCCGCGTGCAGCGAGCCGTACTGCTTCCCACCCGGCGTCGAGTAGTGCTGCGACGTGCGCACGCTCATGTAGCTGGCGTTGCCCGAGTCGTTGATGAACGGGTACACCAGCAGGACGTGGGCGTACTTCCCGGTGCTCGCGTCGATGAAGGAGATCCGGACGCCCTTGCGCTCGGTGTTGGTGCCGCCCTCGTCGACGTCGTCGGCCTTCTTGTCGCCGTTCCAGTCGTCCTTGTTGTACCAGGTGACCAGCATCGGCTTGTGGTCCGCCGGGTTCCAGCCGGTCTCCGGGTCGCCCCAGGTCTGGTCCTCGTCGGCGTCGGCGACCGTGGTCACGCCCTGGGGCCACCACTCGGAGTCGCTGTTGCCGTTGTCGGAGTCGTCGAAGCAGAAGCTCTTGGCGAAGCCCTGCGGGGTGGTGCCGGACTCGACGGCCGCCGGGTTGCAGACGCTGTTGCTCCACTGGCCCGTACGGCCGCTCGTCTGCGCCTCCTTCAGCAGCGAGTTCACGCCGATGTTGGGCAGATCGGCGTTGAGTCTGTCTATTCGGCCCTGGAGCTCCGTCTTGTTGGAGAGCGGGCGGAGCTCGAAGTTGGAGAGGTCGAGCCCGGGGTCGGGCGCGGCCTGCGCGGGTGTCGTGGCCAGCAGTGAGGCGGCGACGGTGGCCATCAGCGCCACCATCGCCCTCACCCGGTAACTCCTCGTCATGTGTCACTCCCGTGTCGTGCCTTGTGCTGCATGGCGTGCGGGAGTTTAGGTGATCGGTACACAGATCCTGAGGGCGGGTAAGGGGCAACTGGGTCTGGCGGTACGCACGTTGACCCCGCTAGGTTCGCGGCACCGTTGTGAATCAAGGGGAGGGTGAATGCGCAAGTCGCTGAGATGGCTGATGTCGCTCACGGTGCTCATAGGCACCGTCGGCGCGAGCGGCGCGGCTACCGCCGCCGAGCCGGCCACCGGCAGCCCGACCGCCGTCGCGGACAGCGCCGTCGGTACGGACATCAAGGACCGCATCCTGGCGATCCCCGGGATGAGCCTCATCGAGGAGAAGCCGTACGCCGGTTACCGGTACTTCGTCCTCGAGTACACCCAGCCGGTGGACCACCGCCGTCCCTGGAAGGGCACGTTCAAGCAGCGGCTCTCGCTGCTGCACAAGGACACCGACCGGCCCACCGTCTTCCACACCAGTGGCTACGGTCTGAGCACCACCCCCAGCCGCCGCGAGCCCACCCGGATCATCGACGGCAACCAGGTCTCCATGGAGTACCGCTTCTTCACGCCGTCCCGGCCGCAGCCCGCCGACTGGACCAAGCTGGACATCTACCAGGCCGCGAGCGACCAGCACCGCATCTTCACGGCGCTGAAGAAGATCTACGGCAAGAAGTGGCTCTCCACCGGCGCCTCCAAGGGCGGCATGACGGCGACGTACTACGAGCGCTTCTACCCCCGTGACATGGACGGCGTCGTCGCCTACGTGGCGCCGAACGACGTCAACAACAAGGAGGACTCGGCCTACGACCGGTTCTTCGAGAACGTCGGCACCAAGGAGTGCCGCGACCGGCTCAACGCGATGCAGCGCGAGGCGCTGATCCGCCGCGAGCCGCTGCAGAAGAAGTACAAGGAGTGGGCGGAGAGCGAGGGCGCGACCTTCAACACCGTCGGCTCCCTGGACAAGGCGTACGAGGCCGTCGTCCTCGACTTCGTCTGGGGGTTCTGGCAGTACTACGGCCAGGACGTCTGCGCCGACGTGCCGGACGCGGCCACCGCGAGCGACGACACCGTCTACCAGACGATCGACGCCTACTCGGGCTGGTCCTTCTACACCGACCAGGGCCTCGACCCGTACACGCCGTACTACTACCAGGCGGCCACCGAGCTGGGCTCGCCCAGCATCAAGCTGCCGCACCTCGACGGCCTGACCCGCTACGGCTACCAGCCCGCGCGGAACTTCGTGCCGAGCGAGATCCCGACCACGTTCAAGCCGTGGGCCATGCGGGACGTCGACACCTGGGTCCGCCACAACGCGCACCAGATGCTCTTCGTCTACGGCGGCAACGACCCGTGGGGAGCGGAGCCGTTCCGCCTCGGCAAGGGCGCCCGTGACAGCTACGTCCTCACGGCCCCCGGCGCCAACCACGGCGCCCAGGTCGCCGGTCTCGTCGAGGCCGAGCGGACCAAGGCCACGGCCCGCATCCTGGCCTGGGCCGGGGTCGAGGCACCGGCCGTCCAGGCCGGACAGCCCCTGGCCCGCTTCGACGCCCGCCTCGACAAGCCGGCGGACGACGAGCTGGAGCGGGAGCGCGGCGTCCGTCCGTAACCAAGGACCTGTGCCCGGCGGTCAGGCTTCACAGCCGCCGGGCACAGCCCACCGGCCGCTCCCCGCCCAGCGCCACGAACAGCGCGGTCGTGGACGGGCAGTGGTCACGGCTCGTGACCGCCGACACGACACGGAAGACGGGCGGCCGTTCCCCCGAACCGTCGCAGGCGGTCTCCTTCACCCGGCCCCCGCCCGAGGGGCCCGGGGACGAGCTGTCCGACGACGAGGGTTCCGAGGGCGCGACGCAGTCCCCGACGACGGTGTTCGGGCCGCCGCCCTCCCCGGGGTCACCCGGATGCGGCGGTTCCAGATTGCGCATGCAGGCGTAGCCGCGCGGCACCGAGCCGTCGCCGTCCTCGTCCGCCGCAGGGCGGCCCTCCGAGACGTGCAGGACGAAGTCGGTGCTCGGCGGGCAGGTCGGGGCACCCGAGGTGAGCCCCTGGTACCGGGTGGTCACCCGGGCGACGGCCTTCTCGCTCGTGCACGGGACCTCGCGGAAGACCGTCCCGCGCGTGGAGCAGTCCCCGGGGCCGAGGAACGACGCCCCGGGATCGTGCGGCGTGCCCGTGCCCGTGCCCGTGTACGTGACGGGGTGCGGCGGCCCGCCGTCCGGGGCCTGCCGGCATCCGGTCAGGGAGAGCAGGAGCAGCAGCCCCACGGTCCATGCCACGGGGCTGGTGAGAGCGCGCATGAAAGACCCCCCGATCTCGGTGTCCAGCGTCGCCCGCCGGAGCGGGCGGACGCCAGGGAGAACGGGGGGCCTGCGTCACTGGTTACGTCTCGTGTAGGACAGGCCGTGGCCGACCGGGTACAGCACCCGCGTGGGATCGTCCGCCCGCTGTACGGGGACGGGCAGACGGCCCTGCGGCCGGGCGTGCCCGGCGATCACCCGGACGGCGGCCCGCAGTTCGACATCGGTCCAGGAGTACGCGGCGAGGGTGGCCCGCTGCCCGGAGAGCCGGGCGATGTCGTACGGGTTGCGGATCGCGACCGTCACCACGGGCACCCCGGTCGCCACGAGCCGGTCGACGAGGGTGCGCTGCGGGCTGGTCGCCGAGACGTTGTACGTGCCGACGACGACCAGGTCCTTGCCTGCGGCGGCCGCCACCGCCTCCTCGATCTTCGCCGCCGTCGGGGTGATCCCGGTCGACAGCGCGGTGGCGGTGAAGCCGAGCGAGGTGAACTCGGCGGCCAGGGTGGTGGTCGGCGGGCCCGTGGTGCCCGAGGGCGAGGCCGGGTCGGCCCCGACGACGAGCACCTTGCCGTGGCTGCGGCGGCTGACCGGCAGGAAGGCGCCCTCGTTGAGGAGCAGGGTCGTGGTGGCCTCGGCGATCCGGTCGGCCCGGGCGAGATGGGACCGGGTGCCGACCGTGCGGTCCACTCCGGCGAGCGTCACGTACGGGCGGCGGAAGAGCCCCAGCTTCGCCTTGAGGCGCAGGATCCGCAGGATCGATTCGTCGAGCCGCGCCTCGGTCAGCTCGCCGTCCTGGACGGCCTTGCGGACCGCGTTCCAGGCGACGTCCAGCTTCGGCGGGTTGAGCAGCTGGTCGACGCCGGCCTTGAGCGCGAGGACCGGCACGCGGTCGTCGCCGTACTTCGTCCGGACGCCCTCCATGCCGAGGGAGTCCGTCACCACGACCCCGTCGTAGCCGAGTTCCTCGCGCAGGATGCCGGTGAGGATGGGGCGGGAGAGGGTCGCCGGGTCCTCGCTCGGGTCGAGCGCGGGGACGACGATGTGCGCGGTCATGATCGAGTCGATGCCGGCGGCGATCGCGGACCGGAACGGCGGGGCGTCGAGTGCGGTCCACTGCTCGCGGGTGTGGGTGATGGTCGGCAGGCCGTAGTGGCTGTCGACGGCGGTGTCGCCGTGCCCGGGGAAGTGCTTGGAGGTCGCCGCGACCCCGGCCGACTGGTACCCCCTGACCTGCGCCGACACCAGGTCGGCGACGGCCTCGGGGTCGGAGCCGAAGGAGCGCACGCCGATGACCGGGTTGGCCGGGTTGACGTTGACGTCGGCGACCGGCGCGTAGTTCTGCCGGATGCCGACGGCCGCCAGTTCGGCGCCCGCGATCCGGGCGGCCTCGCGGGCGTCGGAGCGGGACCCGCCGGCGCCGAGCGCCATCGCGCCGGGGAGCAGGGTGGCAGGCGCGCCGACCCGGCAGACGATGCCGTGCTCCTGGTCGGTGGAGATGAGGGCGGGTACGGGCGTGGGCTGCGCGAGGGCGGCCTGCTGGATGCCGTTGGAGAGGGCGGCGATCTGGTGCGGGTCGCGGGTGTTGTGCGCCCAGGAGAAGTAGATGACGCCGCCGACGTGGTACTTCTCGACCAGCTCGGCGGCGGTGCGGACCCCGATCTCCGAGAGGTTCAGGTCGATGTCGGCCTGGTCGGGGGCGGTGGCCGAGTGGCCGTACACCCGCATGACGAAGAGCTGGCCGACCTTCTCCTCGAGGGACATCCGGGAGATGAGCGCTGCGAGCGTACGGTCGTTCGTCGCGTCGCCGGTCGCCTGGGCGGGGGTGGCGACTCCGGTGACGGCGGCAGCGGCGGCTGCGGCGGACACCGTGAGAAGCGTGCGTCGGGAGGGGGTGGGGGAGGGGGAGTGGGCGCGGTGGTGCAACTGATGCTCCTTCCGGCCGTGCAGGATGGGGAGGGACGTTGGTGAAGGAAACTTCCAAGGAGCACGGATAGCCCGAAAGTAACTGCCAGGTCAAGGATCTGAGCAGGAATCGGCGCTTCAGGTCGTCGCCGACGCCACCTGTGGCCAGTGGTCCTGGAGGGTTCTGACGGTCTCGGTGATCGCCGGGCGACGGGCCGCGCCGGTGCGCCAGAGGGCGTGCAGCCGGCGCCTCGGCACCGGGTCGAGCCGGACCGGGGTCACCTCGGGCGCGCAGCGCCCCGCGCCCGAGGCGCGGCACGAGCGCGATCCCGAGGCCGGCCGCGACCAGGGCGACCTGGGTGTGGTTCTCCTCCGCCTGGTGGACGACGTGCGGCTCGCGGCCGGTCGACCGCAGGGTCTGCATCAGCCAGTCGTGGCAGACCGACCCCGGCGGCTGGGTGATCCACCGCTCCTCCGCCAGCTCCTCCCGCCGCACCGACGCCCGGGCCGCCAGCGGATGGTCGTGCGGTACGAGGACGTCGCACAGGTCGTCGCCGATCACCGCCTGGTCGAGTCCGGGCGGGGACGGCATCGGGGAGATGTCCCAGTCGTGGGCCACGGCCAGGTCGATCACTCCCCGCCCGACCAGCTCGATCGAGAGATGCGGGTCGATCTCCGTGAGGCGGGCGTCGAGCGCGGGGTGACGGGCCGCCAGGTCGGCGAGGACCCGGGGCATCAGGCCACGCGCGGCGCTCGCGAAGCAGCCGATGGAGAGCCGCCCCGCGGGCAGCCCGCGGCGCTCTTCGAGCCGTACCTCCGCCTCCTCGACGAGCGACAGCAACCGCTCGGCCGTGGCCGCCAGTTGGTACGCCTCGTCGGTGAGCCTGACGCCGCGGCCGCGGCGTTCGAGCAGGGTCGTCCGGGTCTCCCGCTCCAGCTTGGCGATCTGCTGGGAGACGGCCGACGGGGTGTACCCGAGGGCGGCGGCCGCGGCGCCGACGGAGCCGTGGACGGAGACGGCGTGGAGGGCGCGCAGGCGGCCGAGATCGAGCATGGTCGGGCGCTCCTGGGGGCTTCTCGGGGTGACTTGGATGAAGCGTTGCTTCATCCAATCATGAAGAGATACGCGCTGGTGCTACACGTTCGCGATGGGTGACGCTCTTCCCATGCGCCCTGCCCACGTCGCCCTGGCCGAGCTCGTCGCCGCCGTCTGGGGAGTCAACTTCGTCGTCATCGAGATCGGCCTCGACCACTTCCCGCCGCTGCTCTTCTCCGCCCTCCGCTTCCTCGTCGCCGCGCTGCCCGCCGTGTTCCTGGTCGGCCGTCCGACGGTCGCGTGGAAGTGGATCGTGGGGGTCGGACTCGCCCTGGGCGTCGCGAAGTTCGGGCTGCTCTTCACGGGCATGGACCTCGGCGCGCCGGCGGGCCTCTCCTCGCTGATCCTGCAGATCCAGGCGGTCTTCACGGCGCTGTTCGCCTTCCTCGCGCTCGGCGAGCGGCCGGGGAAGGTGAAGATCGCGGGCATGGCCGTCGCGCTCGCGGGCATCGGTGTCGCGGCGGTCGACGAGGGCGCGTCAGGACCCCTGGTGGGCTTCGCGCTGTGCGTCGCGGCGGCGGCCTGCTGGGGCGTCTCCAACGTCCTGACCCGCAAGGCGGCCCCGCCCGACGCGCTCAACTTCATGGTCTGGGTCAGCACCGTGCCCGTCCTGCCGCTGCTCGCCCTCTCCCTCCTCCTGGAGGGTCCGGAGCGCGGCCTCCAAGCGCTGCGCGGCCTCGACTGGACCGGCGTGGGCGTCGTCGTCTACTGCGCCTGGGTCGTCACCGTCTTCGGCTTCGGCGCCTGGGGATGGCTCCTGCGCCGCTACCCGGCGTCCTCGGTGGCCCCCTTCTCGCTGCTCGTCCCGGTCTTCGGGATGTCGTCGGCGGCGCTGTTCCTCGACGAGAGCGTCACCCCACTGCGCTGGTGCGCGGCGGCGCTCCTGGTGGGGGGAGTGGCGCTGACGTCGCTGTCGCGGGGGGGCGAGGCGGGGGAGCGGCGGTGGTGGCTCGGCCCCCGCCGCCCGTGTCCGTCAGCGGTCGTCGCGCGGGAACCCGTCCGTCGTGACGACGATCTCGCGCCCCTGAAGCGGCAGGACCAGGTCCTCGCCGAAGGCGATCTGCTCCTGCTCGCCATAGGTCCCGGTGCGGGTGGGGCGGCTGTGGATCGTGCAGGTGCTGTCGGAGGGGTCGATGATCACGTAGAGCGGGATGCCGCACTCGGCGTACATGCGGAGCTTCTTGGTGAAGTCGTTGTCCCGAGTGCTCTTCGAGACGACCTCCAGGACGGCCTCAAGGCTGTGCCACTCGAACCGCCCGCGCGCGTTGCGCTCGGACCCGGGGGCGACGACGGCCAGATCCGGTGCGTAGCCGTAGAGGTGCGACGGGAAATCGATCATGACATCCGAGAGCAGCTTGCCGTGCCCGGCGAGCTGCTTCTTGATCTGAGGCGCGGCTTCCAGAAGGATGTCCGACTGGCTCTCGCCCTGCGGCGTCATGATGATCTTGCCCTCCGTGATCTCCACGCGGTAGCCGCCAGGCAGGTTGACGCCGTCCAGTACGTCCCAGGCGCTCTGAACGTCCATCACTATCGTCGTCATGCGGTCCTCCGTATGCCGTTACTTCCTACGATAGCGGGCACTCACCCCCGCGGCCGGGCCGTCGACGCCCGGACCAGGAGTTCCGCCGGGATCGTCGTCACGCCGCCCGGCGGGGGGTCCTCCGTGCCCACCGCGAGGCGGCCCGCGCGGGCGCCCGCCTCGTGGAGGGGGAGCCGTACGGTCGTCAGGGCCGGGACCGCGTCGATCGAGAACGGCAGGTCGTCGAAGCCCGCCACCGAGACGTCCTCCGGTATCCGCAGACCCCGGTCCCGCAGCGCCGCGCACGCGCCCAGCGCGACCGTGTCGTTGGCGGCGAGGACCGCCGTCAACGCCGGCTCCCTGCGCAGGAGTTCGAGCGTCGCGTCGTAGCCGGAGCGGCGGTCGTACGGGCCGTGCACCACCGGCCCCTCGGGCAGCCCGGCCGCCGCCAGCGCGTCCCGGTGGCCCTCCAGGCGGTGCCGGGTCGTCGTCCGGTCCGCGGGCCCCGCCACGTACCCGATCCGCTGGTGGCCCAGCGAGAGCAGGTGCTCCGTGAGCCGCCGCGCGCCCGCCCGGTTGTCGAAGGTGAGCGCCGCCACGCTCGCGTCCCCCGCCACCGGCGGCCGGCCGCACAGCACGATCCGGGTCCCCGCGTCCGTCAGCTTCGCGAGCTTCGTCGACACCGCCGCCACGTGGTCCGGGTCCTCCAGCGCCCCGCCCGTCATGATCACGGCGGCGGCGCGCTGCCGCTGGAGCAGCGTGAGGTAGGTGAGCTCGCGCTCCGGGGAGCCGCCCGTGTTGCAGACGACGGCCAGTTTCTCGCCACCCGCCCGGCCCGGCGCCCCTTCGCCGATCGCGCTCTGCGCCGCGCCCGCCATGATCCCGAAGAAGGGGTCGGCGATGTCGTTGACGAGGATGCCGATCAGGTCGGAGGTGGCGGCGGCCAGCGAGCTCGCCGGCCCGTTCAGGACGTAGTCCAGCTCGTCCACCGCCCGCAGCACCCGCTCCCGGGTGGAGGCGGCGACCGGGTAGTTGCCGTTCAGGACGCGGGAGACGGTGGCGGGGGACACCTGGGCACGCGCGGCCACATCCGACAGCGTGACGGTCATCGCGTACCTCCGGAAAGCACGGGCGGGAGCCGGGTCGGGAGCCGGGGCGGGGGCGTCGAGGCGAGTCCGGCGGACCCCTTGTCCGGTGTGTTGTCGGCAGGCTAGCGTCTCCGTTCGTAGAAAGCGCTTTCTGTTAGAGCTTGTGTACGTGATGGAGGCACCTTCGTGACACGCAGGACGGTCCGTATCGCCATGAACGGCGTCACCGGACGCATGGGATACCGCCAGCACCTCGTCCGCTCGATCCTCGCCCTGCGCGAGCAGGGCGGCCTCGACCTCGGCGACGGCACGACCCTCTGGCCGGAACCCGTCCTCGTCGGCCGCCGCGAGCACGCCCTGCGCGCGCTCGCCGAGCGGCACGGGCTCACCGAGTGGTCCACCGACCTGGACGCCGTCCTCGCCGACGACTCCGTGGAGGTCTACTTCGACGCCCAGGTCACCTCGGCCCGCGTCGAGGCCATACGCAAGGCCGTCGCCGCCGGCAAACACGTCTACACCGAGAAGCCCACGGCCGGTGACCTCGCGGGCGCGCTCGACCTGGCCCGGCTCGCCACCGAGAAGGGCGTCAAGCACGGCGTCGTCCAGGACAAGATCTTCCTGCCGGGCCTGCTCAAGCTGAAGCGCCTGATCGACGGCGGCTTCTTCGGCCGGATCCTCTCCGTGCGCGGCGAGTTCGGCTACTGGGTCTTCGAGGGCGACTGGCAGGACGCGCAGCGCCCCAGCTGGAACTACCGCGCCGAGGACGGCGGCGGCATCGTCGTCGACATGTTCCCGCACTGGGAGTACGTCCTCCACGAGCTCTTCGGCCGGGTCACGAGCGTCACCGCGCACGTCGCCACGCACGTACCGGAGCGCTGGGACGAGGAGGGCAAGCCCTACGCCGCGACCGCCGACGACGCCGCGTACGGCATCTTCCAGCTGGAGGGCGGCGCGGTCGCCCAGATCAACTCCTCCTGGACGGTCCGCGTCAACCGCGACGAGCTGGTGGAGTTCCAGGTGGACGGCACGCACGGCTCCGCCGTCGCCGGGCTGCGCAACTGCCGCGTCCAGCACCGCTCGGCCACCCCGAAGCCGGTCTGGAACCCGGACATCCCGGCGACCGAGCCCTTCCGCGAGCAGTGGCAGGAGGTCCCGGACAACGCCGCGTTCGACAACGGCTTCAAGGCGCAGTGGGAGCTGTTCCTGCGCCACGTCGTCCTCGACGAGCCGTACCACTGGGACCTGCTCGCGGGCGCGCGCGGCGTGCAGCTCGCCGAACTGGGGCTGCGCTCCTCCGCCGAGGGCGTCCGCCTCGACGTCCCGGAGGTCCACCTGTGATCCGGCTGCCCGACGCGTCCGGCGGGACGCGGGAGTACCACCCGCGCCCCGCCCGCACCCCGGCCCCCGGGCGCGGCGCCCTGACCTCCCGTACGGTCTTCTCCGCGGCCCATGTCGTCGCCGACCCGTACGCCGACACCACCCCCGACGGGCCGGCCGCCGTCGACTGGGACGCCACGCTCGCCTTCCGCCGCCACCTCTGGTCGCACGGCCTGGGTGTCGCGGAGGCCATGGACACCGCCCAGCGCGGGATGGGCCTCGACTGGGCGGGCGCGGCCGAGCTGATCCGCCGCTCGGCGGCCGAGGCGAAGGCGGTCGGTGGTCGGATCGCCTGCGGTGTGGGCACGGACCAACTGACCTGCACCGCCGACCTGGTGACGATCCGCGCGGCGTACGAGGAGCAGCTCGCCCTCGTCGAGGACGCGGGCGCCCAGCCGATCCTCATGGCCTCGCGCGCGCTCGCGGCCGCGGCCCGGGGCCCGGAGGAGTACCTGGACACGTACACCCACCTCCTGCGCCAGGCGGGCGAGCCGGTGATCCTGCACTGGCTCGGCCCGATGTTCGACCCGGCGCTCGGCGGGTACTGGGGCTCGGCCGACCTCGACACGGCGACCGACACCTTCCTGGAGGTCATCGCGGCCCACCCGGACAAGGTCGACGGCATCAAGGTCTCCCTCCTCGACGCCCGGCGCGAGGTCGAGCTGCGCCGCCGCCTCCCGCAGGGCGTGCGCTGCTACACGGGCGACGACTTCCACTACCCCGAGCTGATCGCGGGCGACGACCAGGGCTTCAGCCACGCCCTGCTCGGCATCTTCGACCCGCTGGGCCCCCTGGCGGCGGAGGCCGTGCGGATCCTGGACACGGGCGACGCGAAGGGGTTCCGGGAGCTGCTCGACCCGACCGTGGAGCTGTCCCGGCACCTCTTCGAGGCGCCGACCCGCTTCTACAAGACGGGAGTCGTGTTCCTGGCCTGGCTCGCGGGCCACCAGGACCACTTCACGATGGTCGGCGGCCTGCAGTCGGCGCGCTCGCTGTCGCACCTGGCCCGGGCGTACGAACTGGCCGACGGGCTCGGTCTGTTCCCCGATCCGCAGCGCGCGGAGGCGCGGATGAGGTCCCTTCTGGCGGTGTACGGAGTCGAGCGGTGAGCCTGCTTTCGCGTTTCAGCATCAACCAGATGACCGTGAGGCAACTGTCCCTGCCGGAGCTGGTGGAGCACTGCGTGCGGCTCGGTGTCCCGGGCGTCGGCCTGTGGCGGGAGCCGGTCGCGGAGTACGGCCTGGAGGCGGCGGCGAAGCTCGTGCGCGACGCGGGCCTGACGGTCACCTCGCTCTGCAGGGGCGGCTTCTTCACGACGGCGGACTCGCTGGACGACAACCGCGCCGCGATCGACGAGGCGGCGGCCCTCGGCACGGACACCCTGGTCCTGGTCTCGGGCGGCCTCGCCCCGGGCAGCCGCGACCTGGCGGCGGCCCGCGCCCGGATCACGGACGCGATCGCCGAACTCGCCCCGTACGCGGGGGAGCGGGGCGTCCGGCTCGCGATCGAGCCCCTCCACCCGATGTACGCGGCGGACCGCTGCGCGGTCTCCACCCTGGACCAGGCCCTGGAGATCGCCGAGCGCTTCCCCGCCTCGCAGGTGGGCGTGGTCGTCGACACCTACCACGTCTGGTGGGACGACCGGGCCCCGGCGGCGGTCGCCCGCGCGGGCGCGGCGGGCCGCGTCCACGCCTTCCAACTGGCCGACTGGACCACCCCCTTGCCGGCCGGCGTCCTCACCGGCCGTGGCCGTCTCGGCGCCGGTGCGATCGACCTCCGGCGGTGGCGCACCCTCGTCGAGGCGGCCGGGTACACGGGCCCGATCGAGGTGGAGCTCTTCAACGACGAGCTGTGGGCCGGGGACGGGGTGGAGGTGCTGGAGGAGACGGTGGCCGACTTCGTACGAGAGGTGGGCTGACCTTCCGGGGCGCGTGGGCCCGGGCGGGGGCCGCCGCGGGCTACCTCCTCGGGCCGCTCAGGATGTCGCCCAGGCCGCCGGCGCCGCCCGCCCCGCCGCCCGCGCCCGTCTTCCTGCTCGCCGCGCGCTTGGTGATCACGGCGAGGACCACGGGGACCAGCAGCTCGATCGCGCGGGAGACCGTCGCCGCCGGGATGCCCGTCCGCTTGGCGACCACGGTGGCCGCGGGCTTCGCGAGCTTGCCGAGCACCCCGGCCATCAGGCCGCCGCCCACCAGGCCGCCGAAGCCCGCCACGCCCTGGAGCGGCGGCTCGGCGGAGGCCACCTCCTCGAAGGCCTGCCGTACCTCGTCCGCGCTGGCGGGCTCGGACGCCGCCTGCCGCAGCTCTCCGTCGAGCGCGGAGACCGAGTCGCCCACGAGCTCCTGCGCCCCGGCCGCGTCCGTGCCGAGCAGCGTGGCGATCTCCTGGAGCCGGTCGTCGCCCAGCTCGTGCAGCACGTCGTCCTGGAACGATTCATCACTCATGCCGGAAACGCTACGGTTCCTCGGTCGGCTCGGCACGTCGAAGCCCCGCCCGCCGGAGCGGGCCCGCACACACGCCTTCGGGGCTGTCCGGGCGGGGCTGCCAGGACCACGGCGACCGCGCAACGCATGGTGTGGGTGGTCAGATCCGCTTCCGTGACTCCCGTGGTGGCCAGGCCACACCCCCATCACACGCTGCGTGCCGCCGTCACCGCCCCATTCGACTGCCGCTTGTCCGCCTACCGGGCCGCAGGCGCCGAACTCGGCCCAGGCGCGACGGAGACCCCGCGTGGCCACACTCGGAGAGAGGGCGGCCCGCGGCTCAGAAGCCGACGGAGACCGGTCAGTCGTTGAGCCCCGCGACGAACGTCGCCCATGAGGAGGCCGAGAAGACCAGGGCGGGGCCGGTGGGGTTCTTGCTGTCCCGGACGGGCACGCCGACGTGGCCACGGGCGACCTCAAGGCATTCACCCTGGCTGCCGCCGCTGTAACTGGACTTGAACCACCCGAACAGGACGGACGAGTCGGAGACGGTGTGCTCGCTACTGACCATGTACGTGTTCCTCTGCTGCCGACCTGACGAGGGCCAGTGACTCCTGCTGCGACAACGCGTCGCTCAGTGCAAGAGCGTAGGCCGTGTGGCTGGCGACCACTAGCGCCGGATCATCCATCAGGTTGCCGGTCAGGAATCCTTCCACGTAGGCAACCGGGGCGGAGTCCTGGAAGCTCATGAGAGTCAGCAAGCTCTCCATGAGCGCGTGCGCCCCGGCGCTGTTCGGCAGCACATGCAGCCGGATCCGTCCGGCCTCGGCCAAGTCTGCGATCTTGACGAGCTGTTCCGCCATGACTCGGCGTCCACCGACCCTGCGCCGAAGTACCGCTTCGTCCAGAAGTGTCCAGATGGCTGGCTTCAGCTCCCCGTCGAGCAGGCGGGAACGCCTTGTTCGGATGACAACGGCCTCGTCAAGTTCAGCTGCGGTGTGGTTCGGCCGGTACGCCCGGAACAAGGCGTGCGCGTACTCAGGCGTCTGGAGCACTCCCGGTACCAGCGCGAGCGCGAACTGTTGGATCACGGTGGCCTGTTGCTCCAACTCGGCCACGGAGGCGAAATACTCCTCGTACTTCGACCCCAAGTCCTCCAGCCATCGCGCGAAGAACCCGTCCGTCCCGAGCGCCCGGTCCACCCGTCGCGCGTCGTCGGGCTTGGGGAGTCTTCTGCCCGCCTCGAAGTGACTGATCAGCGTGGGCGAGCAGACGACCAGATCGCCAAGTGCCTCCTGCGTGAGGCCGGCCGCTACCCGCCGCAGCCTCAACTCCTCCCCGTACTTCTCACGCGGTGTACGCGGCTTACGGCGCTGCTCCATGCGACCAACTCCCCAACCTGACGGGTGTGCTGTCAAGCCTCCGGTACTGGAAGCGTAGCCATGCCCGACCCCACTCTGTGAGGAGTTCGACACACAACGCGACGAAAGAGGACTCAAGGTGAAGGACTTCCTCTCCCGGCTCGTCAGCCGGATCCGGCGCCGGACCGCCGACCCGGGGACGTACGTCCACCCGTACTCCTGTCCCTACATCGGTGGGCCGACCCGCCACGGGTCCGGTGAGCGGCCGTTGCGTGGTGAGGACAGTCCGCTCGTCCGCCCGTACCTGCTGGCGCACGAGAAGCGGCAGAAGCGGCGGCGCGTGCTGCTGATCGCCGCGCACGGGCCGGAGATCCGCCCCGGCGTGGAGGTGGCCGCGTGACCGGCGAGGCGCGGTTGCTGCCCTGGACGGGGGAGGAGGGCAAGCCGTGCTACTTGGTCGGCGACGGGGACGGTTACCTGTCGCGGCTCGCGGACGGCATCGAGAGCGTCCAGCTCGGTATGGCGGGCGACCTGTTGGGCCACGCCGACGAGCTGCTCGCCGAGCGGCGGGCGAGCGGCGGCGAGTTGCGCTATCTCGCCCTCCGGCTCGCCGAGTCGCTGCGGGACATCAAGCGGGTCGCGGAGAGCCGAGGGGCCCGTCTCGGAGGGTGATGAGGGTGCGCAGGGCTGTCGCCCCGCCCACCCGCACGCGATGTCCGTGCCCTTCGCTACCTTCGGTCCATGTCCAACGAGGGTCGGGGTCACGGTCACGCGGTGGTCGAAGGGGTGCTGGAGCGGATCACGTACGCCAACGAGGAGAGCGGGTACACGGTCGCCCGCGTCGACACCGGGCGCGGTGGCGGCGATCTCCTCACGGTCGTCGGGGCGCTGCTCGGGGCCCAGCCGGGGGAGTCGCTGCGGATGGAGGGGCGTTGGGGCTCCCATCCGCAGTACGGCAGACAGTTCACGTGCGAGAACTACACGACGGTGCTGCCCGCCACCATCCAGGGCATCCGCCGCTATCTCGGCTCCGGGCTCGTCAAGGGCATCGGTCCCGTCTTCGCCGACCGCATCACCCGGCACTTCGGCCTGGACACCCTCGACATCCTGGAGGCGGAGCCCGCGCGCCTGATCGAGGTGCCGGGCCTCGGGCCCAAGCGGACGAGGAACATCACGGCCGCGTGGGAGGAGCAGAAGGCCATCAAGGAGGTCATGGTCTTCCTCCAGGGCGTCGGCGTCTCCACCTCCATCGCCGTGCGCATCTACAAGAAGTACGCGGACGCCTCGATCTCCGTCGTCCGCAACCAGCCCTACCGGCTCGCCGCCGACGTCTGGGGCATCGGCTTCCTCACCGCCGACCGGATCGCCCAGGCCGTCGGCATCCCGCACGACAGCCCCGACCGGGTCAGGGCCGGACTGCAGCACGCCCTGTCGCAGTCCAGCGACCAGGGCCACTGCTTCCTGCCCGAGGAGCGGCTCATCGCGGACGCGGTGAAGCTGCTCCAGGTCGACACCGGCCTCGTCATCGAGTGCCTCGCCGACCTCGCCGCGGATCCGGAAGGGGTCGTACGGGAGTCGGTGCCGGGGCCCGAGGGCGAGCCCGTCACGGCCGTGTACCTGGTGCCGTTCCACCGCGCCGAGCTGTCCCTCGCCGGACAGGTCCGCCGGCTGCTGCGTGCCGAGGAGGACCGCATGCCCGGCTTCCAGGACGTCGCCTGGGACAAGGCGCTCGCCTGGCTCGCCGACCGCACCGGGGCCTCCCTCGCGCCCGAGCAGGAGGAGGCGGTGCGGCTCGCCCTGACCCGTAAGGTCGCCGTGCTCACCGGCGGCCCGGGGTGCGGCAAGTCGTTCACGGTCCGCTCGATCGTGGAGCTGGCCCGGGCCAAGCGGGCCAAGGTCGTGCTCGCCGCGCCCACCGGCCGGGCCGCCAAGCGCCTCGCCGAGCTGACCGGCGCCGAGGCGTCGACCGTCCACCGCCTCCTGGAGCTGAAGCCCGGCGGGGACGCGGCCTACGACCGGGACCGGCCGCTCGACGCCGACCTGGTCGTCGTCGACGAGGCGTCCATGCTCGACCTGCTCCTCGCCAACAAGCTGGTCAAGGCGGTGGCACCCGGTGCCCACCTCCTCCTCGTCGGGGACGTGGACCAGCTGCCCTCGGTCGGCGCGGGCGAGGTGCTGGGCGACCTGCTGGCGCCCGAGAGCCCGGTGCCGGCCGTCCGGCTGACCCGGATCTTCCGCCAGGCCCAGCAGTCAGGGGTGGTCACCAACGCCCACCGCATCAACGCCGGGCAGGCGCCCGTCACCACCGGGCTGCCGGACTTCTTCCTCTTCGTGGAGGACGAGACCGAGGACGCCGCCCGGGTCACCGTCGAGGTCGCGGCCCGGCGACTTCCCGCCAAGTTCGGCCTCGATCCGCGCCGGGACGTGCAGGTCCTCGCGCCCATGCACCGGGGCCCGGCCGGCGCGGGCGCGCTCAACGGGCTGCTTCAGCGGGCCGTCACACCCGCCCGCCCCGACGTCCCCGAGAAGCGGTTCGGCGGCCGGGTCTTCCGCGTCGGCGACAAGGTCACCCAGATCCGCAACAACTACGAGAAGGGCGAGAACGGCGTCTTCAACGGCACGGTCGGCGTCGTGACCTCGCTCGACACCGTCGAACAGCGACTGACCGTCCGCACGGACGAGGACGAGGAGGTGCCGTACGACTTCGACGAGCTGGACGAACTGGCCCATGCCTACGCCGTCACGATCCACCGCTCCCAGGGCAGCGAGTACCCGGCGGTCGTGATCCCCGTCACCACCAGCGCGTGGATGATGCTCCAGCGGAACCTGCTGTACACGGCCGTCACCCGGGCGCGGAAGCTCGTCGTCCTGGTCGGTTCGCGCAAGGCGATCGCCCAGGCCGTACGCACGGTTTCCGCAGGCAGACGCTTCACCGCACTGGCCCACCGGCTCTCGGCAGCCAGGTGAGCGGCCGTGCGGCGGCCGGGTGGCGACGGTGTGAAAGACCACCCCGGACTTCCCCGAACGGGGCGAAGGGGGCAAGATGAGCAGGTTGACGGCACTGAGTGCCGCCAATTGGCCCAATGGTCGACCCCGAGTGCACTCTCCTGAGCCAAATGGGGGATGGTAGAGACAGTCAGGGCACCTCGAAGAAGAGGCACTACGTCGGTGAGGGATGACGTGAGCGACAACTCTGTAGTACTGCGGTACGCGGACGGTGAATACACCTACCCGGTGGTCGAGAGCACCGTCGGTGACAAGGGCTTCGACATCGGGAAGCTCCGAGCCCAGACCGGTCTGGTCACCCTGGACAGCGGATACGGCAACACCGCCGCCTATAAATCCGCCATCACCTACCTCGATGGCGAGCAGGGCATTCTGCGGTACCGCGGCTACCCCATCGAGCAGCTGGCGGAGCAGTCCACCTTCCTCGAGGTGGCCTCCCTGCTGATCAACGGTGAGCTTCCCAAGGTCGACGAGCTGGCGTCCTTCCAGAACGAGATCACCCAGCACACGCTGCTGCACGAGGACGTCAAGCGCTTCTTCCAGGGCTTCCCGCGTGATGCCCACCCGATGGCGATGCTCTCCTCGGTGGTCTCCGCGCTGTCCACCTTCTACCAGGACAGCCACAACCCGTTCGACGAGACGCAGCGTCACCTCTCGACGATCCGGCTGCTCGCCAAGCTGCCGACGATCGCGGCGTACGCCTACAAGAAGTCGATCGGCCACCCCTTCGTCTACCCGCGCAACGACCTCGGGTACGTCGAGAACTTCCTGCGCATGACCTTCTCGGTCCCGGCCCAGGAGTACGAGCTCGACCCGGTCGTGGTCTCGGCGCTCGACAAGCTGCTGATCCTGCACGCGGACCACGAGCAGAACTGTTCGACCTCCACGGTCCGTCTGGTCGGTTCGAGCCAGGCGAACATGTTCGCCTCGATCTCCGCCGGCATCTCGGCCCTGTGGGGCCCGCTGCACGGTGGCGCCAACCAGTCGGTCCTGGAGATGCTCGAGGGCATCAAGGCCAACGGCGGCGACGTCGACTCCTTCATCAACAAGGTGAAGAACAAGGAGGACGGCGTCCGCCTGATGGGCTTCGGCCACCGGGTGTACAAGTCCTTCGACCCGCGCGCCAAGATCATCAAGGCGGCGGCGCACGACGTCCTCTCCGCGCTCGGCAAGTCCGACGAGCTGCTGGACATCGCGCTCAAGCTGGAGGAGCACGCGCTCTCCGACGACTACTTCGTCTCGCGCAACCTCTACCCGAACGTGGACTTCTACACGGGCCTCATCTACCGCGCGATGGGCTTCCCGACCGAGATGTTCACCGTGCTCTTCGCGCTCGGCCGCCTTCCGGGCTGGATCGCCCAGTGGCACGAGATGATCAAGGAGCCGGGCTCCCGCATCGGCCGCCCGCGCCAGATCTACACCGGCGAGGTCCTGCGCGACTTCGTCCCGGTCGAGGGCCGCTGACGCCTGACCTCGTCACGAGGCGACGAACGAAAAGCGCCCCGCTGTCGATCCCCCCACGGGTCGACGAGCGGGGCGCTTTCCATATCCCCGGTGCGGATTCCCCCCACGGGATCCGGGCCGGGCGTCTGCCGGGTTCAGCAGAAGCTACGCGGGTCTGCGGCGGTCTGCCGGGGTACGTACGTACGGGAGGGCCGCTCAAAGCTCCCCGGTGCACGTGCCCCGGCCAACGCTGCTGCCTGGGACGTCCCCCAAGACATCCCATGAACGTCCCCCAAGACGTTCTTGGCATCGCCCACTTAGACTCGCGAACGGCCCGAATGGTTACCCCCAAATATCTGTGATCTAGGTCTCTTTGTGAAGGTCCTGTGCGTCACGTGTAGGTGAATTCACGTGAAGCGCCGAAGTCGCAGGCTGTTTGTCACGACAAAGACGGACGAAAAGGCCATGGCCAATCCGGCGATCATCGGGTTCAGCAGGCCGAGAGCGGCCAGCGGGAGCGTCGCCACGTTGTAACCGAAGGCCCATCCCAGGTTTCCCTTGATCGTGGCCAGGGTCCGGCGGGCGAGCCGGATGGCGTCCGCCGCCACCCGTAGGTCCCCACGGACCAGCGTCAGATCGCTCGCCTCGATCGCGGCGTCCGTCCCGGTGCCCATCGCCAGGCCCAGATCGGCGGTGGCCAGCGCGGCGGCGTCGTTCACGCCGTCCCCGACCATCGCGACCGTCCGGCCCTCCGCCTGGAGGCGGCGGACCACCTCGACCTTCTCCTCCGGCAGGACCTCGGCGAAGACCCGGTCCGCGTCGATGCCGACCTCGGCCGCCACCGTCTCGGCCACCGTCCGCCCGTCCCCGGTCAGCAGCACCGGCGTCAGGCCCAGGGCGCGCAGCCGCGTGACCGCCTCCGCGCTGGTCTCCTTCACGGCGTCGGCGACCGTCAGCTCCCCGCGCGCCCGTCCGTCCCAGGCGACCAGGACGGCCCCCGGCTCGGTCACCTCCGAAACGCCCTCGACGCCCTCGGCCTCCAGGAGCGCCTGGCGGCCCACCAGGACGGCGTGCCCGTCGACGCTGCCGCGCACCCCGAGCCCGGGCACGTTCGCGAACGAGGTCGGCACGGGAAGCTCGCCGAGCTTCTCGGCGGCGCCCGCCGCGACCGCCCGGGCCACCGGGTGCTCGGAGGCGTGCTCAAGGGCGCCCGCGAGGCGCAGCAGCTCGGCCTCGTCCACGCCCTCGTACGCGTACACCTTCGTCAGCCGCATCCGGCCCGTCGTGACCGTGCCGGTCTTGTCGAGGACGACCGTGTCGACGCGCCGGGTGGACTCCAGGACCTCGGGGCCCTTGATCAGGATGCCGAGCTGCGCACCACGCCCGGTGCCGACCATGAGCGCGGTCGGCGTGGCGAGGCCGAGCGCGCAGGGGCAGGCGATGATCAGTACGGCGACGGCGGCGGTGAACGCGCCGGTGGTGTCCTCGACCACGAACAGCCAGGTCAGCAAGGTGGCGAGGGCGATGTAGAGGACGACGGGCACGAAGACGGCGGAGATCCGGTCGGCGAGCCGCTGGACCTCGGCCTTGCCGTTCTGGGCGTCCTCGACCAGCTTGGCCATCCGGGCCAGCTGGGTGTCGGCGCCGACCCGGGTCGCCTCGACGACGAGACGTCCCGAGGTGTTGAGGCAGCCGCCGGTGACCGGGTCGCCGGCGGTCACGTCGGCCGGTACGGACTCGCCCGTGAGCAGCGAGGCGTCCACGGCGGAGGCGCCCTCGACCACCGTCCCGTCGGTGGCGATCTTCTCGCCGGGGCGGACGACGAAGCGGTCCCCGGCCCGCAGCTCGGCCACCGGGACCCGTACCTCCGTACCTCCCCTGAGGACCGCCACGTCCTTGGCGCCGAGCCGCATCAGGGCGCGCAGCGCCGAGCCGGCCTTCCGCTTGGCGCGGGCCTCCAGATACCGGCCGAGGAGGATGAAGGTGGTGACCCCGGCCGCGACCTCCAGGTAGATGGCCGAGGTGCCGGCGGCGGCGCGGTCGACGGTGAGGTCGAAGCCGTGGCGCATGCCGGGCATGCCCGCGTCTCCGAGGAACAGGGCCCACAGGGACCAGCCGAAGGCGGCCAGTGTGCCGACGGAGACGAGGGTGTCCATGGTCGCGGCGCCGTGCCGCAGATTGGTCCAGGCGGCGCGGTGGAACGGCAGCCCGCCCCAGACGACGACCGGCGAGGCGAGGGTGAGGGAGAGCCACTGCCAGTTGTCGAACTGGAGGGCCGGGACCATGGCGAGCAGGACGACCGGGGCGGACAGTACGGCCGAGACGGTCAGCCGGTGCCGCAGCGCGGTGAGTTCGGGGTCCTCCGTCGGGGTGTCCGACGGCTCGGGGTCCGGGTCCGGCGGCGCGGGTTCCTCGGCGGTGTAGCCGGTCTTGACGACCGTCGCGATCAGGTCGGCGACCGCCGTCTCCGGAGTGTGTGCGATCCGCGCCTTCTCCGTCGCGTAGTTGACGGTGGCCGTGACGCCTTCCATCCGGTTGAGCTTCTTCTCGACGCGGGCGGCGCAGGAGGCGCAGGTCATCCCGCCGATGACGAGCTCGGTGACATGCTCGGTCGTCTGCGTGGCGGGCGCGGGGCTCGGAGTCATGTGCGGATCCAAAGGGGAGCAGGGCCGTACGCGTAACGGTACGGCCCTGCCCGGGTGGTGCGTGAGCCGGTCCCGGCCAGGTGTGGGGCCGGGGTCGTCCCGGCCTCAGGCGTGGCGCCGGGCCGAGGGCCGTCCGGCCTCAGGCCTGGTGCGGGGCCAGGGGCCGTCCGGCCTCAGGCCTGGTCGACCAGCTCGTAGCCGGCCTCGTCGACGGCGGCGCGGACGGCCTCGACGTCGAGGGCGGCCGCGGAGACCACGGTGACCTGGCCGGTGGAGGCCACGGCCTTGACGGAGGAGACACCGGCGATCTCGGAGATCTCGCTGGAGACCGCGCCCTCGCAGTGCCCGCAGGTCATCCCCTTGACCTGGTACACGGTGGTGAGTTCGGTCGTCGTCTCGGCGGTCATGACGGTCTCCTCTTCGAGAGGTCGTGCTGGTGCGGACTCGTACAGAACCACAGTTTATACCCCTAGGGGGTATGACTTCCAGTCGGGCGCCGGTCGCGCCCCGTGCGGGTGGGTGACCCTATGGTAGATACCCCGATATGTCGCATTCGGGGACCACTCTGATCCTGATCATGTCGATCGCCGTCCTGGCGCCGCTCCTCGCCTATGCGGTGGGCCGCAGGCTGCCCGTCCCACTCGTCATCTTCGAGATCCTGCTCGGCATCCTCATCGGCCCCGACGTCCTCGGCTGGGCGCACACGGACGCGCTCATCGACGGACTCTCGGAGCTCGGCCTCGCGATGCTGATCTTCCTCGCGGGGTACGAGATCGAGTTCGGGAAGGTGCGGGGCGACACGCTCACCCGCTCGGTGTGGGCGTGGCTGATCGCCCTGGCGCTCGGCCTCGGGGCCGGCTGGCTCCTCGGCGACGGGTTCCACAACGGCGTCTTCATCGGCGTCGCGCTCACCAGCACCGCGCTCGGCACGGTGCTGCCGGTGCTGCGGGACGCGGGGGATCTGCAGGGCCGGTTCGGCTCGGTGGTGATGGCGTTCGGCGCGGTGGGGGAGTTCGGGCCGATCATCGCGATGGCGCTGCTCCTGAGCGGCCGCGGCGCGGCCGAGTCGACGGCGCTCCTCGCCGTCTTCGCGGCCCTCACGGCGGGAGCCGTCTTCTGGGCGCTGCGGCCGAGTCCGCCGTGGTTCTCGTCGGTCGTCCGCAAGACCCTGCACAGCAGCGCCCAGTTCGCGGTCCGCTTCGTCTTCCTGCTGCTCGCGCTGATGCTGGGCGCCTCGCAGGCGCTCGGGCTCGACGTGCTGCTCGGCGCGTTCGCGGCCGGAATGATCACCCGGCTCGTCCTGGCCGGGGCCGCGCCGGAGGCGGGTCCCGCGATCCTGGAGAAGGTGGAGGCGGTCGGCTTCGGCTTCCTGGTGCCGGTCTTCTTCGTCGTCACCGGTATCGAGTTCGACCTGGCCTCGCTCCTCGACGGCGGTCGGACGCTGCTCCTGCTGCCGCTCTTCCTGCTGCTCTTCCTCCTGGTGCGCGGCGGCCCCGTCTGGTTCCTGGCCCCCGACGACCTGACCCGCAAGGAGCGCGGCGCGCTGGTGCTCTACGAGTCCACCGCGCTGCCGCTCGTCGTCGCGATCACCACCATCGGCGTGGACGACAAGGCGCTGTCGGAGGGCGAGGCCGCGGCGCTGGTGGGGGCCGGCATGGTCTCGGTCCTGGTCTTCCCGCTCGTCGCCCTGAAGATCCGGGCGGGCGCCGGCGAGAAGGCGCTGCCGAAGGAGGCGATCAGGGGGTCGGAGTCGTGGTGAGGGCCTGCCGGGGGGCGAGGGCGGAGCCGACGATCGGGTCCAGGTAGCGGAAGAGCACCCGCTTCAGCTCGGCGGAGGTGGCGTCCCGCTCCGGACCCTCGGGCGCGGCGAGAACCAGGGCGAGGCCGCCCTTGAACACGGCGAAGGTCATGTCGGCGACCAGGGCGCGCTCGGCCTGCGGCATGTCGGGGATGTAGACCCCCAGCAGGTCCCGGATGCGGGCGAGCAGCGAGACGTGCAGGGCGTCGTGCTCCTCGGCGATCCGGCCGGGGACGTCGGAGCCGTGCATCAGGGCGAGGAAGGCCGGGTTCTGGCAGTTGAACTCGATCATCGGGTCGACGACCGCGTCGAGCATCTCGGGCAGCGGCAGCGCGAGGTTCTCCGCGGAGAAGGCCTGGCCGTGGGCCTCCCGCATCTCGTGCATGAGGCGGTCGCCCAGCTCGATCGCGATGGCCTCCTTGTTCGGGAAGTACTGGTAGAGCGTGCCCGGCGAGACGTGCGCCTCGCGGGCGATGGCATTGGTGCTGGCCGCGGTGTAGCCGCTGGTGCAGAAGACGTTCGCGGCGGCCTGGAGCAGCTGCGCGATGCGGCGCTCGCCGCGCGCCTGGCGGCGGCGCGGCTTGGGTTCCTCGGACATGGCTGTCCACAGCCTCCTCGACGCGATTGACAAACGCGAGTGGTCGCTCGCATTCTTGAGAAACGCGAGCGGTCGCTCGTGTTTGCCAGTTTATGGCAATGGTCGACCCATGCGGCCTGCCGGGGAACGGAGCGCATGGGTCAGGTGAAGGGGACACCGCGTCATGGCCGAAGTCAAGAACGCAGCGACCGCCCAGGGCGGCCCGCCGGGTGGTTCACCGGGCGGTGCGCCGGGTGGTCCACCGGGCGGACCGGGGGGTGGTTCACCCGCCGGGGGGTGGACCCGGTTCGTGACGGCCAGGCCGCGCCTGTCCCTGCTGGTCGCGCTCGTGATCACCGCACTGGCCGTGCTCGCGGGCGGCGGCGTCGCCGACCGGATGGGCAGCGGCGGCTGGGAGGACCCGGACGCCGAATCCACGTACGCGACGCGGGTCCTGGAGCGGGAGTTCCCCGCCTCCCAGCCCAACCTGCTGCTGCTCGTCGACGCGGGGGAGCGCCGGGTCGACGATCCGGCCGTGGCCGCCGAGGCCCGGCGGCTCGCCGAGCGGCTCGACGCCGAGCAGGGGGTGAGCGGCATCGGCTCCTACTGGGGGACCGGGGCCCCGGCCCTGCGCTCCGAGGACGGCCGGCAGGCCGTGATCGCCGCCCGCGTGGAGGGCGACGAGAAGGCGGCCGGGGAGATCCTGAAGCGGATCGCCCCGGAGTACCGGGGGACGCACGGGTCGGTCGAGGTCTCCGTCGGCGGGTCGCTGGCCGTGCAGCGCGAGATGGAGACGGTGATCCAGGAGGACCTGCTGCGGGCCGAGCTGATCGCCCTGCCCGTGACGCTCGTCCTGCTCGTCATGGTCTTCGGCAGCGCGGTCGCCGCCCTGCTGCCGCTGGGGATCGGCATCGTGGCCATCCTGGGGACGAACGCGGTGCTGCGCGGTCTCACCGAGTTCACCGACGTCTCCGTCTTCGCCCAGAACCTCACCACCGCTCTGGGGCTCGGACTCGCCATCGACTACGCCCTGTTCGTGGTCCGCCGCTTCCGCGAGGAGCTCGGGACCGGGGCCGACCCCCTGACCGCGATCGGCACCACGCTGCGCACCGCAGGCCGGACGGTCCTCTTCTCGGCGCTCACCGTGGCCGTCTCGCTCGCCGCGATGCTCGTCTTCCCGCAGTACTTCCTGCGCTCCTTCGCCTACGCGGGCATCGCCGTCGTGCTGCTCGCCGCGGCGGCCGCGTTGACCCTGCTGCCGGCCGCGCTGCTGCTGCTCGGCGACCGGGTCAACGCGCTCGACCTGCGCCGCCTGTTCCGCCGCCGCGGCACGACCGGCCCCGAGGCCGAGACCGGCCCCAAGGCCGAGGCCGCCGAGGCGGGGGCGGGCTGGGCGCGCACGGCGGCGCTGGTGATGCGGCGGGCGCCGGTGTTCGCCGTGGCGACGGCGACCGGTCTGATCCTCCTCGGACTGCCCTTCCTGGGCGTGAACTTCGGCACCGTCGACGACCGCCAGCTGCCCACCACCGCCGAGTCCCGGGTGGTCCAGGACGAACTGCGCGCGGGCTTCCCCGGCAACCCCGGCGGCGGGCTCACCGTCCTCGCCGAGGGCGCCGCCACTCCGGAGGCCTACGCCGGGTACCGCGAGCGGATCCAGGCGCTCGACGGGATCATGCGGGTGGACGGACCCGTGACCGCCGGCACGGGCGGCGGGGCCACGACCCACGCCTACTTCACGGTGGTGCCCGAGGGTGAGGGCGTCGGCGAGACCGCCCAGCGGGTGGTGGGCGAACTGCGCGCCGCACCGGCCCCGTTCGACACCTCGGTGACCGGCCAGGCCGCCGTCCTCGTCGACTCCAAGGACGCCATCGGCGACCGGCTGCCCTGGGCGCTGGCGATCATCGTGGTCGTCACCCTGGTCCTGGTCTTCCTGCTGACCGGCAGCGTGGTGATCCCGATCCAGGCCGTCGTCCTCAACGCCCTCAGCCTCACGGCGATGTTCGGCGCGGTGGTCTGGGTCTTCCAGGACGGCCATCTGTCGGGGCTGCTCGGCTTCACACCGACCGGCGACATCGAGACGAACCTGCCGGTGCTGATGTTCTGCGTCGCCTTCGGACTCTCCATGGACTACGGCGTGTTCCTGCTCTCCCGGATCAAGGAGGAGTACGACGCGACGGGCGACCACGACCACGCGGTCCGCTTCGGGCTGAGCCGCACCGGCGGCCTCATCACCGCGGCCGCCGTGATCCTCGCCGTCGTCATGGTGGCCATCGGCACCTCCCGGGTGACCAACACCAAGATGCTGGGCCTCGGCGTCGCGCTCGCCGTCCTGATGGACGCGATGGTGGTCCGCAGCCTGCTCGTCCCCGCGGTCATGAAACTGACCGGCCGCCTGACCTGGTGGTCCCCGCCCCCGCTGCGCCGCTTCCACGCCCGCTTCGGCATAAGCGAGAGCGACACCCCGAAGACACCGCCCTCCACCCCGACACCCGAACGGGAGAGGGAGCCGGTCGGAGGCTGACCCCGAGTTCGCGCCGTCCCGCAGGGCCGGTCCCGCCGACACGCCAGGTGTCGGTGGGACCGTGCGGCGGGCGGGCGGGCGGGCCGGGTGGCGGGGCGGGTCAGTCGCGGCGGTTGCGGTTGCCGGGGCGGTTGGCGACCCAGGAGTGGATCGTGTCCGCGTACCAGTAGGGCTTGCCCGACTCGACGTGGTCGGGCGGCGGCAGCAGGCCGTGCTTCCGGTAGGAGCGGACGGTGTCCGGCTGCACCTTGATGTGCGCGGCGATGTCCTTGTACGACCAGAGCCTTCTGTCCGTCATGTGCGGCACCTCCCTACCCGCCTCGCAGCGGCGCGGCGGGGGTGCCGTTCGGGGGAGCTGCGGGGGCGGACGCTGGCGATCACCCAGCCTGTGCCCCTTGCAACGACCCCTTCCAACGGGAGGGGAGCGGCTGTCGAGCGGCTGTGACGTAAAGCCCGCGTAATGGAGATATGTGTGACGACAGGAGGACGGATGTGACGTAAGTGACGCATGGTCACATCGGCGTGGCGTGCGGCGCTACGGAAGCTCCTACGCTCCGCAGGAGCGCAGGAAGCGGCGGGTGCGGACCGCGATCGGATACGGCCTGTCGGGCTCGCACGGGTACATGTCCTGCTCGACGATGGCGAAGAGGTCCACGTCGAGCGCCTGGGCCGCAGCCAGGACCGGTTCCAGCGCGGGCACCCCCGAGGGCGGCTCGCACATCACGCCCCGGGCCACGGCCGGCCCGAACGGCACCCCGTCGGCGACCACCCCGGCGAGGACCTCCGGGTCGACCTGCTTGAGGTGGAGGTAGCCGATCCGCTCGCCGTACGTCTCGATCAGCTTGACGCTGTCGCCGCCGCAGTACGCGTAGTGCCCGGTGTCCAGGCAGAGGGAGACCAGGTCCGGGTCGGTGGCGTCCAGGAACCGGGCCACGTTCTCCTCGCTGTCGACATGCGTGTCCGCGTGCGGGTGGACGACGATCCGCAGCCCGAACCGGTCCCGCACCTCACGGCCCAGACGCTCGGTCAGACCGGTCAGATCGCGCCACTGTTCGGCGGTGAGCGTGCGGTCCTCCAGGACCTCGCCCGTCTTGTCGTCACGCCAGAAGGACGGGATGACGACCAGGTGCTCGGCGCCCATCGCCCGGGCGAGCGCCGCGTTGTCCGCGACATGGGCCCAGGTCCTGTCCCACACGGCCGGGCCGTGGTGCAGCCCGGTGAAGACCGTGCCCGCCGAGACCCGCAGACCCCGACGGCCCGTCTCCTCGGCCAGAACGGCCGGATCGGTGGGGAGATAGCCGTACGGGCCGAGCTCGATCCAGGTGTACCCGGCGTCGGCGACCTCGTCGAGGAAGCGCTGCCAGGGGACCTGCCGGGGGTCGTCGGGGAACCAGACGCCCCAGGAGTCGGGGGCGGAGCCGATACGGATGCGGGACAGCGGCGACGGCTTCGTCATGGGAGCCACCTTGACCGCGCCCGGAACGGCGCGTCAAGACGCGCCGAGGCGCTCGTCCGAATGTAAGGACATAGCGTTGACAGGGTTCGGGACGGACGACTAGACCTGGGTGCGGGGCCGAGGTGAGAGGTGGCGCGTGTGGATGCGGAGCCGGAGCCGTACGAGCTGATCACGATGGGGCGTCTCGGGGTGGACCTCTATCCGCTCCAGGTCGGTGTTCCGCTCGCCCGGGCGGAGACCTTCGGGAAGTTCCTCGGCGGTTCGCCCGCGAACGTGGCCGTCGCGGCGGCCCGGCTCGGCCGGCGGACGGCGCTGGTGAGCCGGACCGGGGCGGACCCGTTCGGCGAGTACCTGCACACGGAGCTGCGTGGGTACGGGGTCGACGACCGCTGGGTGACGCCCGTGCCGGCGTACCCGACCCCGCTCACCTTCTGTGAGATCTTCCCGCCCGACGACTTCCCGATCCACTTCTACCGGCGGCCCCGGGCGCCGGACCTGGAGATCCGCCCGGAGGAGTTGGACCTCGGGGCGATCCGGGCGGCCCGGGCGTTCTGGGTGACCGGCACCGGGCTGAGCGTCGAACCGAGCCGCGAGGCGACGCTCGGCGCGCTGCGGGAGCGCGGAGAGGCGGGCACCGGCGACCTGACCTTCCTCGACCTGGACTGGCGTCCGGCGCTCTGGCCCGACCCGGCCGAGGCGGGCCCCCTCTACCGGGAGGCCCTGCGCGGCGCCACCGTCGCCGTGGGGAACCTGGACGAGTGCGAGGTCGCGACCGGCGAGCGCGAGCCCTACGCGGCGGCCCGCGCGCTGCTCGCCGCCGGAGTGCGGATCGCGGTCGTGAAGCAGGGCCCCAAGGGCGTCCTCGCGCTGACCTCCGACGGAGAGAGCGCGGAGGTCGCGCCCCTGCCGGTCGAGGTGGTCAACGGGCTCGGTGCGGGCGACGCGTTCGGCGGGGCGCTCTGCGACGGTCTGCTCGCCGGTCGGGACCTGGACAGCGCCCTGCGCCGGGCCAACGCGGCGGGCGCGATCGTCGCTGGCCGGCTCGCCTGCTCCCCGGCGATGCCCTACGCCGACGAGATCGACCTGGCCCTCACCACCGGAACCGGCACGCTCCCGGAGCGCACCCCATGACCCGCCACCCCGCCGACGGTTGGCGCACCCGAGCCGCCCACCGCCGAGCCGGCGGCCCGAAAGCGGCCCCGGCGCCCCCTTCTCCGGAGCCCACATCGCCCCCGGCAGCCCCGGCAGCCCCGGGTGCCCCGCCAGCCCTGGGCGCCCCGACAGCCCCGTCGGCCCCCGCCACACCGTCGGCCCCCGCCACACCGTCGGCCCCCGCCACCCCGTCCGCCCCCGATCCACTGCCAGGCGTTGCCCGCCCCGCGCCGCCGAGGCGGTTCGCGCGGGCCGCCGCCGTCGGCGAGGGGCTCGAGCCCGTCGACGTCGAGTGGCTCGTCGACGTGCGGGCGCGGCGGCCCGAGGCCGTGGCCGAGGCGGCCGCGCGGCGGAGGACAAGGGGGTGGTGGGAGGAGCGGGACCGACTGCTGATCGTCGCCGCCGACCACCCCGCCCGCGGCGCCCTCGGTGTCGGCGCGCGGCCGTACGCGATGGCCGACCGCGCGGACCTGCTCGGGCGGTTGCGGCTCGCGCTGTCCCGGCCCGGTGTCGACGGCGTCCTCGCCTCCGCGGACATCCTCGACGACCTGCTCCTGCTCGGCGCCCTGGACGACCGCCTCGCCGTCGGCTCCATGAACCGCGGCGGTCTCGCCGGCACCGCCTTCGAGCTCGACGACCGCTTCACCGGCCACCGCCCCCAGGACCTCGCCCGGCTCGGCCTCGACGCCGGGAAGCTGCTGCTGCGGATCGACCCGGACGACCCCGGTTCGCTCACCACCCTGCACACCGCGGCCCGCGCCGTCGACGAGATGGCCGCCCTCGGCCTGCCCGTCTTCGTCGAGCCCTTCCTCTGCCACCGCGACCACGACGGCAGGCTCCACAACGACCTCTCCGCCGAGGCCGTCGTCACCTCCCTCGCCATCGCCTCCGGTCTCGGCGGCACCTCCGCCTACACCTGGCTGAAAGTCCCCGTCACCGAGCACCCCGAGGACATGGCCCGGGTCCTCGCGGCCACCACGCTCCCCACCGTCCTCCTGGGCGGAGACCCGGGGCCCGGGCCGGACGCCCAGCACGTCCTGTACGAGAGATGGCGCCGCGCGCTGCGCGCCCCCACCGTCCGGGGCCTGGTCGTCGGCCGCGCCCTGCTCTACCCCGAGGACGGAGATGTGGCCGGAGCTGTCGATACCGCTGCGCGCCTGCTGCGCGAGACGGTAGGAAGGACCCAGCACGCGTGAACGATCACCCCGACGTACCCGAGCACTCCGCGTACCCCGACCGTCCCCCCGCTCACCACCAGCTCCATCTGCCCGCCGGGAGCGCCTCCCGCGGGCCGTACACGCTCCACGTCGACCCCGAGCGGGCCGGCTGGGGGCACTCCGCACTGCGCGTCCTCGACCTCGCTCCAGGGGCCACCCACCTCCTGGACACCGGGGAAAGCGAGTGGATCGTACTTCCGCTCACCGGCGGCTGTACGGTGCACACCGATGGCCAGACGCTTCAACTCCTGGGCCGCGAGAGCGTGTTCGGCGGAGTGACCGACTTCGCCTACGTGCCCCGCGACGCACGGGTCCAGATCGCCTCCGGTGCGGGAGGCCGCTTCGCTTTGGCAGGAGCGAAGTGCGAGCGACGACTCCCCGCCCGCTACGGCCCCGCGCCGGAGGTACCCGTCGAGGCCCGCGGCAGCGGCAACCAGGCCCGGCAGGTACGGAACTTCGCCGCCGCCGGCGTCTTCGAGGCGGACCGGCTGATCGCCGTCGAGGTGATCACCCCCGGCGGGAACTGGTCCTCCTACCCGCCCCACAAGCACGACGAGCACCGGCCCGGCGTCGAGTCCGAGCTGGAGGAGATCTACTACTACGAGATCGCCGGCGACGGAGTCGGCTACCAGCGGATCTCGCCGTCCCGGCCCGGCGGCGCCGACCTCCTCGCCGAGGTCCGCACCGGCGACGCCGTCCTCGTACCGGACGGCTGGCACGGGCCGTCGATCGCGCAGCCCGCCCACGACATGTACTACCTGAACGTGATGGCCGGACCAGGGCCCGACCGCGAGTGGAAGATCTGCTTCCACCCGGACCACACGGAGGGATACAGGTGAGCCGGAACGAGGAGAGCCCCAACCGCGTGAGCCCCCACCACGTGAGCCCCCACCGCGTGGTCAGGCTGACCGTCGCGCAGGCGCTCGTGCGGTTCCTCGCCGCGCAGTACACCGAACGCGACGGCGTCCGCCGCCGGTTGATCGCCGCGACCTGGGGCATCTTCGGCCACGGGAACGTCGCCGGGATCGGCCAGGCCCTCGTCGAGTTCGCCGACGAGATGCCGTACCACCAGGGCCGTAACGAACAGGCCATGGTGCACGCCGCCGTCGGCTACGCCCGCCAGTCCACCCGGCTCTCCACACACGCCGTGACCACCTCCATCGGCCCGGGCGCCACCAACCTCGTCACCGGCGCCGCGCTCGCCACGATCAACCGCCTCCCGGTCCTGCTCCTGCCCGGGGACTCCTTCGCCACCCGGCCCGCCGACCCGGTCCTCCAGCAGCTGGAGGTCCCGTACGCCGGTGATGTGTCGGTCAACGACTGCCTGCGCCCGGTCTCCGTGTACTTCGACCGGATCACCCGCCCCGAGGTGCTGATCCCGGCCGCGCTCGCCGCCGCGCGGGCCCTCACCGACCCCGTCGCGACCGGGGCGGTCACCCTGGCACTGCCGCAGGACGTCCAGGCGGAGGCGTACGACTGGCCGGAGGAGTTCTTCGCCGAGCGGGTCTGGCGGGTGCGCCGGCCGGTGCCGGACGCCGCCGAGCTGGAGGCGGCGGTCGCGGCGATCGGCCGCGCGACCCGGCCGCTGATCGTCGCGGGCGGCGGGGTCAAGTACAGCGGCGCAGAGGAGGCGCTCGACACCTTCGCCTCCCTGACCGGCATCCCGGTCGCCTCCACCCAGGCCGGCAAGGGCGCGCTGCGCCACGACCACCCGCAGGACGTCGGCGGCGTCGGCCACACCGGCACCGCCGTCGCCGACCACCTGGCCCGCACGGCCGACGTGGTCATCGGGGTCGGCACGCGCTGGACCGACTTCACCACCGCGTCCGGAACCCTCTTCACCCACCCGGACGTCCGGTTCGTCAACCTCAACATCGCCGCCTTCGACACCCACAAGATGGCCGCGCTGCCGCTGGTCGCGGACGCCCGCGAGGGGCTGGAGGGCCTGCACGCGCTGCTTGACCCACACCATGTCACCGAGCACTACGCACACGAGTACGCGGAGGAGAAGCTCCGCTGGGAGCGGCGCGTCACCGCCGCGTACACCGCCGCCGACGACGGGGCGGCGCGCCCCACCCAGGCCCAGGTCCTGGGCGCACTCGACACCCTGGTCACCGCGGACGACATCCTGATCAACGCGGCCGGCTCGCTCCCCGGCGACCTCCACAAGCTCTGGCGGGCCCGCTCCGCCGACCAGTACCACGTCGAATACGGGTACTCGTGCATGGGCTACGAGATCCCGGCGGCGATCGGCGTGGCGCTCGCCGCGCCCGGCCGGCCGGTCTGGGCGCTGGTCGGCGACGGGACATATCTGATGAACCCCACCGAGATCGTCACCGCCGTCCAGCAGCGACTGCCCCTCAAGGTGGTGATCCTGCAGAACCACGGGTACGCCTCCATCGGGGGGCTTTCCGAGGCGGTGGGAGGTGAGCGCTACGGCACCGCGTACCGCTTCCGGGCGAGCGACGGCGGATTCACCGGCGCGCCGCTCCCGGTCGACCTGGCGGCCAACGCGGCCTCCCTCGGGATGCGCGTGCTGACCCCCCGTACCGTACGTGACCTGCGAGAAGCCCTGGCCGACGCGCGGTCGGCCACCGTCCCCACATGTGTCTACGTGGAGACCGAAACGGCAGACACAGTGTCGGGCCCGCCCCCGGCCCAGGCATGGTGGGATGTGCCCGTGGCCGAGACCTCGACCCGCCCGTCGGCGGTCAAGGCCCGGGAGGAGTACGACCGGCACGTCACCGCCCGACGCCGCCATCTCTGAAGGAGCATTTCGTCATGACGAACACCGTCAAGACCGTCAACCACTGGATCGGTGGCAAGACCGTCGAGGGCACGTCGGGCAACTGGGGCCCGGTCACCGACCCGGCCACCGGCGCCGTGACCACGCAGGTGGCGCTGGCCTCGGTCGAGGAGGTCGACGCGGCGGTGGCCGCCGCGAAGACCGCCTTCGAGACGTGGGGCACGGCGTCGCTCGCGCAGCGCACCACGATCCTGTTCAAGTTCCGCGCGCTGCTCGACGCCAACCGGGACGCCATCGCCGAGCTGATCACCGCCGAGCACGGCAAGGTCCACTCGGACGCGCTGGGCGAGGTCGCCCGCGGTCTGGAGATCGTCGACCTGGCCTGCGGCATCACGACGCAGCTCAAGGGCGAGCTGTCGACGCAGGTGTCGAACCGCGTCGACGTCGCCGCGATCCGCCAGCCGGTCGGTGTCGTCGCCGGCATCACGCCGTTCAACTTCCCGGCCATGGTGCCGATGTGGATGTTCCCGATCGCCATCGCGTGCGGCAACACCTTCATCCTCAAGCCGAGCGAGAAGGACCCCTCGCCGTCCCTGAAGATCGCGGAGCTGCTCGCCGAGGCGGGCCTGCCGGAGGGCGTCTTCAACGTCGTGCACGGTGACAAGGTGGCGGTCGACCGTCTCCTGGAGCACCCGGACGTCTCGGCGATCTCCTTCGTGGGCTCGACCCCGATCGCCCGCTACATCCACACCACGGCCTCGGCCGCGGGCAAGCGCGTCCAGGCGCTGGGCGGCGCGAAGAACCACATGCTGGTCCTGCCGGACGCGGACCTGGACGCGGCGGCGGACGCGGCGGTCTCGGCGGCGTACGGCTCGGCCGGTGAGCGCTGCATGGCGATCTCGGCGGTCGTCGCGGTCGGCGCGATCGGCGACGAGCTGGTGGAGAAGATCCGCGAGCGCGCCGAGAAGATCAAGATCGGCCCCGGCAACGACCCGACCTCCGAGATGGGCCCGCTCATCACGGCCGTCCACCGCGACAAGGTCGCCTCGTACGTGAAGGGCGCGGCCGACGAGGGCTGCGAGGTCGTCCTGGACGGCACGGGCTACACCGTCGACGGCTTCGAGAACGGCCACTGGATCGGTCTGTCCCTCCTGGACAGGGTCCCGACGTCGGCGACGGCGTACCAGGACGAGATCTTCGGCCCGGTGCTGTGCGTGCTGCGCGCGGAGACGTACGAGGAGGGCGTGGCCCTCATCAACGCCTCGCCGTTCGGCAACGGCACCGCGATCTTCACCCGCGACGGCGGCGCGGCCCGCCGCTTCCAGCTGGAGATCCAGGCGGGCATGGTCGGCGTGAACGTCCCGATCCCGGTCCCCGTCGGCTACCACAGCTTCGGTGGCTGGAAGGACTCGCTCTTCGGCGACCACCACATCTACGGCAACGACGGCGTCCACTTCTACACCCGCGGCAAGGTCGTCACCACCCGCTGGCCGGACCCCTCGGAGGCCCCCGCAGGCGTCGACCTCGGCTTCCCCCGCAACCACTGACACACCCCCTGCACCCCCAGCGACCCCCGTCGGCCCCGGCCGGCGGGGGTCGCTTCGTCGGACGACACCGTGCACGCAAATTGAGTGGCCCCGGGAGCGGGGTGCCCAGCAGGCTGGGGGGATGTCTGTCGTTCCGCCGAAGTATCAGATCCGGGCCGTGTACAGCGAGTCGACCGTGACCGTGTACCAGGCCTACGACCCCGTCATCGGGCTGCCGGCCGCTCGGGACGGGCGGTTTCCGGGGAGTTGGAAGCGGGGGCGGATGACGTGGGTCAAGCCCTCGTTCCTGTGGATGATGTACCGGTGCGGGTGGGGGCTCAAGGAGGGGCAGCAGACCGTGCTGGGCGTGGAGATCACGCGCGAGGGGTTCGAGTGGGCCCTGCGGCACGCCTGTCTGTCGCACTACGTGCGGGGGTTCCACGCGGATCAGGCCGGGTGGAAGAGGGAGTTGAGGGAGTCTCCGGCTCGTGTGCAGTGGGATCCCGAGAGGGATCTGCGGCTGGCCGCGCTGCCGTACCGGTCCCTTCAGCTGGGGCTCTCGGGGGAGGCCTCGCGGCGGTACGCCGACGAGTGGATCGTCGGGATACGGGACGTCACGGCCCTCGCGCACGAGGTGCACGCCCTCATGAGGGAAGGGCGGGTGGACGAGGCTCGGGCCCGGGTGCCCGAGGAGCTGCCCTATCCGGGGGACGGGGCGCTCCTCGGGCGTCTTGTGCGTGAGGGACTGTCCGGCGGATCAGGGCCGGACAGGGCCTAGAAGAGGGAGTGCAGGAGGCGGTTCGGGGAGCCGGTCCTCGGGTCCTGGACCTTGCCCGGGGTCGCGTTGTTCACAAGTGCGCTGCTCACCTGGGCCGGGGTCGCCGTCGGGTTGGCCGACAGGTAGAGGGCCGCCACGCCCGCCGTGTGCGGGGCCGCCATCGACGTGCCCGAGATCGTGTTCGTCGCGGTGTCGTTGTCCTTCCACGCCGAGGTGATCGAGACGCCCGGGGCGAAGAGGTCCACGCACGTGCCGTAGTTGGAGAACGAGGCCCGCCGGTCGGCGGAGTCCGTCGCGCCGACCGTGATCGCCTCGGGGACGCGGGCCGGGGAGTAGTTGCAGGCCCTGGCCGGCAGGCCGAGGAAGTTGCCGTTGCCCGCCGCGACCGCGTACGTCACGCCCGACGCGATCGAGCGCTTCACGGCGTCGTCCAGCGAGGTGTTCGCGCCGCCGCCCAGGCTCATGTTGGCGACCGCCGGCTTGACCGCGTTGGCCGTGACCCAGTCGACGCCCGCGATGACGCCGGCCGTCGTACCGGACCCGTTGCAGTCCAGGACCCGTACCGCCACCAGCTTCGCGCCCTTGGCGACGCCGTACTTCGCGCCGCCGACCGTGCCCGCGACGTGTGTGCCGTGGCCCTGGCAGTCCTGGCCGTTCTGCCCGCCGCCGACGGTGTCGGTGCCGACCGTCGCCCGGCCGCCGAACTCGCTGTGCGAGGTACGGATGCCGGTGTCGATGATGTACGCGGTGACGTTCGAGGCCTGGGTGGTGTACGTGTACGTCGTCGAGAGGGGCAGGTCGCGCTGGTCCACGCGGTCCAGGCCCCAGGTCGCTCCTGGTTGGGTCTCGGCCATCCGGACCGTCGCGTTCTGCTCCACGTACGCCACCCGCGGGTCCTTGGCGAGCGCGGTGGCCTCGGTCTTCGACAGGGTGGCCGAGAAGCCCTTGAGGACCTTGCTGTACTCGTGCTTCGGCGTGACGCCCAGGTCCGCGGCGCGGGTCGTGCCGTCCTTGAGGACGACGATCCAGCTGTTCTCCACGGCCAGGGACGCGGGGGCCAGGCGGAGATCGCCGACGACGGGGGCGCTCTGCGCCGTGGGGGAGACCGCCAGCTGGAGGCCCGCGGCGAGCGCGAGGACGGGGACGACCGCCAGGGCGCGGCGAGATATTCGGGTCATGTGGTGGGGCACCTGAACCTTTCGTTGTCCGGGTTACCGGCAGTACGGGGTGCGTGGTGCGCCACAGGGTCTCGCCTTGTCATGCGTCGTACAAGAGGGCGTCGGCTCCTCTCACCGGTCCTTCACGTCGAACTCCCAGGTCAGCATCGTGAACGCACCGTCGTCACGCGCTCCCGCCGAGCGGTACGTCCGCAGCGCCGCCTCGTTGTCCGGATCCACCCCCACCCACAGGTCGTAACAGCCCCGCGCCCTGGCCTCCGCCGCCAGCGCCTCCGTCAGCGCCCGGCCCACCCCGCGCCGCCGGTACGCCTCGTCCACCGACAGCTCGTAGAGACAGAGCTCCACCCCCTTGTCCGGGTGCAGCATCTCGACGCCCGACACCAGGCCCGCCGGGAAGCCGTCCTCGGCGTACGCGATCAGCATCACGTGCCCCGGCGCCGCCAGGAACGCCTCAGCCCAGCGCTCCCGCGGCGGCCCGTCGTAGAGGTGCGCCGCCGCGAGAAGTTCGGCCACCGTCGTCGCCCGTTCGATCCGCATTCCGGCTCCTTCGCCTCGCCGCGCGTACCGCGCCTGGTGTACGGGGACGGTACGGCGTACGACTGCAGGAGGCCGCCGATTTCCGCCCCTCGGCAGCCGAGTTCCACAGGCGACCCGCCTACGCTCGACACCATGCCATTCCGATTCCCCCGGTGGGCCGCGGTCACGGCCGCCATCGCCGTGCTCGCGGGCGCCGGTACCTGGACCGCCGTCGCCTCCGACGAACCACCGCCCGTGCACCGCGCGGACCAGCAGCTCGACATGGACGGGGCGCGGATCGACACCTCGTACTTCACCTCCGGAGCCTCCGGCGCCGCCGCCGACCGCCGGCCCGCCGTGCTGCTCGGGCACGGCTTCGGCGGCTCCAAGGACGACGTCCGCGCCCAGGCCGAGCAGCTCGCCCGCGACGGCTACGCCGTCCTGACCTGGTCGGCGCGCGGCTTCGGCGCCTCCACCGGGCGCATCGGCCTCAACGACCCCGCCCACGAGGTCAAGGACGTCCAGCGGCTGATCGACTGGCTCGCGAAGCGGCCCGAGGTCCAGCTCGACAGGGCCGGGGACCCGCGCGTCGGCGTCACCGGCGCGTCCTACGGCGGTGCGGTCTCCCTGCTCGCCGCCGGGTACGACACCCGCGTCGACGCGATCGCGCCCCAGATCACGTACTGGAACCTCGCCGACGCCCTCTTCCCGAACGGCGTCTTCAAGAAGCTCTGGGCCGGGATCTTCTTCTCCGCCGGCTCCGGAGAGGGCGAGGGAAGGGGCCAGGAGGCCGGGAGCGGAGCCTGCGGGCGTTTCACCGACGAGCTGTGCCGGCTGTACCAGCGCGTCGCCGTCTCCGGGCAGCCCGACGCCGCCGCCCGGTCCCTGCTCGAAGCCCGCAGCCCCTCCGCCGTCGGCGACCGGATCAAGGTCCCCACTCTCGTCGTCCAGGGCCAGAGCGACTCCCTCTTCCCGCTCACCCACGCCGACGCCATGGCGAAGGCGATCGCCGCCAACGGCGCGCCCGTGGCCGTCGACTGGATCTCCGGTGGTCACGACGGCGGCGACCGCGAGACCGAGCGGGTCGAGGCCCGGATCGGCGAATGGTTCGACCACTACCTGAAGCGGGACGAGGGCGCCTCCACCGGGCCCGCGTTCCGCGTCAGCCGCGCCGGAGGGGTCGACTCCACCGACGGCGAGGCACAGCTGCGCGGCGCGACCGCCGACCGCTACCCGGGACTCACCGGCGGCCCGGTGTCCCTCCCGCTGGACGCCGCCCGGCCGGAGTCCTTCGCCAACCCGGCCGGCGCCAACCCGCCCGCCATCTCCGCCGTCCCGGGCATCGGCGGCGGGCTCTCCCAGCTCTCCTCGCTCGGCGTCGGCCTCTCCCTCGACTTCCCGGGCCAGTACGCCCGGTTCGAGGCGAAGCCGCAGACCGAGCCAGTACGGATCACGGGCACGCCGACCGTGCGCGTCAAGGTCACCTCGGACAGCCCGGACGGCTCGGCCGTCCTCTTCGGCAAGGTCTACGACGTCGGTCCGGACGGCAGGCAGCAGGTGCTGCCCGCCCAGCTCGTCGCCCCCGTCCGCGTCGACGGCGCGGGCAAGGGCGGCCGGAGCGTCGAGCTGACGCTGCCCGCGATCGACCACGAGGTCGAGGCAGGTCACCGGCTGCGGCTGGTGCTCTCGGCCACCGACCTCGGCTACGCCTCGCCGGCCGCCCCGGCCACGTACACCGTCGCCGTCGAGTCGCCGCTGACCGTGCCGACCGCGCCCGCCGTGGCGAACCAGGCCGCCGCGCTGCCCTGGTGGGTGTGGGGCCTGCCGCTCGCGGGCGTGCTGATCGCCGCCGCGCTGCTGCTCACCTCCCGGCGCCGGACCTCGGCGCCCGCCCCCGACCCCGAACTCGCCGCCGTACCGCTGCAGATCACCGGCCTCGCGAAGAAGTACGCCAAGTCCTCCGACCGGTATGCCGTACGGGACCTCTCCTTCCGTGTCGAGCAGGGGCAGGTCCTCGGCCTGCTCGGGCCCAACGGCGCCGGGAAGACGACGACCCTGCGCATGCTCATGGGCCTGATCACCCCCGACGAGGGGGAGATCCGGGTCTTCGGGCAGGCGGTCCGACCGGGCGCCCCGGTCCTCTCCCGGGTCGGCGCCTTCGTCGAGGGCGCGGGCTTCCTGCCGCACCTGTCCGGGCGGGACAACCTGGAGCTGTACTGGAGGGCCACCGGCCGGCCCGCCGAGGACGCGCACATCGAGGAGGCCCTGGAGATCGCCGGCCTCGGCGACGCCCTCGCCCGGGCCGTCCGCACCTACTCGCAGGGCATGCGGCAGCGTCTTGCGATCGCCCAGGCCATGCTCGGCCTGCCGGATCTGATGATCCTCGACGAGCCGACGAACGGCCTCGACCCGCCACAGATCCGCGAGATGCGGGACGTGATGATCCGGTACGCGGCCGGGGGCCGGACCGTCATCGTCTCCAGCCACCTCCTCTCGGAGGTCGAGCAGTCCTGCACCCATCTCGTGGTGATGGACCGGGGCCGGCTGGTGCAGGCCGGGCCGGTCGGCGAGATCACCGGCGCGGGGGACACCCTGCTCGTGACGCTCGGGGACACCGTCCCCGACCCGCTCGTCGACAAGATCGGCGCGCTGCCCGGGGTCGGTTCCGCGGTACGGACCGAGGGCGGACTGCTCATCCGTCTGGACGGCGGTGACGCCACCGGCCTGATCGGCGAACTCGTCCGCCTGGACGTGCCCGTGACCGGTGTGGGACCGCACCGGCGCCTCGAGGACGCGTTCCTGACCCTGATCGGAGGAGGATCCGCATGAGCACGACGACCACCGCCGAACCGGCGGAGCTCGTGGAGACCGCCCCCGGCTACCGGCCGCGGCGCACCCTGCCGCTGCGCGTCGAGGCCGTGCGGCAGCTGAAGCGGCGCCGCACCCTGGTCATGGGCGCGGTGCTCGCCGCGCTGCCGTTCATCCTGATCATCGCCTTCGCGATCGGCGGGGACCAGGACGCCGACGGCAGCAACAGTCGCATCACGCTGATGGACACGGCGACGGCGTCGGCGGCGAACTTCGCCGCCACCTGTCTGTTCGTCTCGGCGGGCTTCCTCCTCGTGGTGACGGTCGCGCTGTTCTGCGGGGACACCGTCGCCTCCGAGGCGAGCTGGTCCTCGCTGCGCTATCTCCTCGCGGCACCCGTGCCGCGCGGACGGCTGCTCTGGTCCAAGCTGGCGGTGGCGCTCGGCTTCAGCGCGGCCGCGCTGGTGCTGCTGCCGCTGGTGGCGCTGGTCGCGGGCACCTTCGCCTACGGCTGGGGGCCGCTGAAGCTGCCCACCGGCGGGGCTCTGCCGGCCGACGAGACCCTGGTCAGGCTGGCCCTTGCCGTCGGCTTCATCTTCGTCTCCCAACTGGTCACGGCCGGGCTCGCGTTCTGGCTGTCGACCCGCACCGACGCCCCGCTGGGCGCCGTGGGCGGCGCGGTCGGCCTGACGATCATCGGCAACGTCCTGGACGCCGTCACGGCCCTCGGCTCCTGGCGGGACTTCGTGCCCGCGCACTGGCAGTACGCCTGGGTGGACGCGCTCCAGCCGCAGCTGGAGTGGGGCGGGATGGTGAAGGGAACGGCGATCTCGGTGACATACGCGGTGATCCTCTTCGCGCTCGCCTTCCGGGGGTTCGCCCGCAAGGACATCGTTTCGTAGCAGGGACGGGTGCCCCGGCCCTCGACCGGCCGGCGGGTCCCTCACAGCCACCCCCTTCGAGCCGCTTCCGCGCCCGCGCGGAAGCGGCTCGTCGTGCCCAGGGCGTGCAGCAGCTCGCCGACCCGGCGGCTGTACGTCCGCCCCGACATGCCGAGGCGGGCGGCGGCCGTCTCGTCGGTGAGCCCCGCGAGCAGGGCTTCGAGGACCGGGCGGAGCTGTGGGGGGAGCCCGGTCCTCCGGGTCGTCGCGCCGGTCAGCTCCTCGCCCGCGTCCCAACTGGCGTGGTGGGCGCGGACCAGGGCCTGCACGACGACCGGATCGCGGATCAGCAGCAGCCCGTTGTAGAGCAGGTCGAGATCGAGCGGGACGGCCGCGACCGTACGGTCGACGACGATCATCTTGAACGGGATCGTGTCCGCGAGCCGCGCCCGCCCCGGCATCCGGACCGCGCCCGCCACCTGGGGGAGGGCGTGGCGTGGCACGATCCGTCTGACCTCCGGGGCCCGCTCCGCCGCGGCCCGCATGCACGCTCCCGCCAACTCCAGGAACGGCTCGGGGATCGCACGGCCCGCGGAGGCGGCCGGGTCGTCGAAGGTCAGCAACTCGTGGCGCGTGGAGGAGGCGAGCGCGGCCAGCGCCGCGCCGATCCGCCGTGCCCCGCGGACGGGACGCCCCGGCGGCCGCTGGGCCTCCGGCGCGGCCCTGTTCATCGCCGATCGCGCGAGCATCACGGATCCCGCAGTCTCACCCACCGTTGACCACCCCCGCCCGATCGGTGTGCCACTCCATGTACGCACGTGACTGCGTACGGTGACAACCCCTGTTGAGGAAGGTGGCGAGTCCATGCCACGGGAGAGTGCCCAGGCCGCCGTTGCCGCATTGAGATCCTTCCGCAACTCCCTCGTCTGCTCCGTCCGCCCTCCTCGGACGTCACATTCACAAGTGACGGACCCTGAGGGGGAGATGGCATGAGACGACACGCATGGGCGGCGCGGACCGCCGCCGGGATACTGGCGGCCGGGCTGGTCCTGACGGGGTGCGCGGGCAACGAGAACGCCAAACAGGCGTCGGACGCGCGCGGGGGCGGCCACTACGCGCCCGGCCCGGGCGGGAGCAACGGCAACGGCGGCACGGGCGGTACCGGCGCGGACCAGGAGGGTGCCCCGGAGGGCGAGCAGCGGGACGCCCGACCGCCGGCCGACTACCTCTCCACGTTCGCCCTGGACGTCGACACCGCCTCGTACGGCTACGCCCTGCGCACCCTCGGCGCGGGCAGCCTGCCGGACCCGGCCTCCGTGCGGCCCGAGGAGTTCGTCAACAGCTTCCGCCCGGACTACCCGCGCCCCGAGGGCGACGGCTTCGGCGTGACCGTCGACGGCGCCCGTACCGGCGAGGACGGCTGGTCGCTCGTCCGGGTCGGGCTCGCGACGGCGGCGGCGGACCGGCAGGGCGAACGGCCGCCGGCCGCCCTCACCTTCGTCGTCGACATCTCCGGTTCGATGGCCGAGACCGGCCGCCTCGACCTGGTCAGGGAGTCCCTCGGCATCCTCGTCGACGAGCTGCGCGACGACGACTCGGTCGCCCTGGTCACCTTCAGCGACGAGGCCGAGACGCGGCTCCCCATGACCCGGATCAAGGGCCAGCGCGAGCGGATCCGGGGCATCGTCCACGAGCTGGCGACGACCTCCTCCACCAATGTGGAGGCGGGGGTGCGCCAGGGCTACGACGTCGCCGTCGAGGGCCACCGCGAGGGCGCGACGAACCGTGTCGTCCTGCTCTCCGACGCCCTCGCGAACACCGGGGACACCGACGCGCAGTCGATCCTGAACAGGATCGAGGAGGAGCGCAGGGAGTACGGCATCACGCTCTTCGGGGTCGGTGTCGGCAGCGACTACGGCGACGCGTTCATGGAGCAGCTCGCCGACAAGGGCGACGGGCACACCACGTACGTCTCCACCACCGAACAGGCCCGCAAGGTCTTCGTGACGCAGCTGCCCACCCATGTCGAACTGCGTGCCCGGGACGCCAAGGCGCAGGTCGCCTTCGACCCGAAGACCGTGGAGCGGTTCCGGCTGATCGGCTACGAGAACCGGGAGGTCGCCGACGAGGACTTCCGCGACGACCGGGTGGACGGCGGCGAGGTCGGCGCGGGCCACACCGTCACCGCGCTGTACGCGGTGAAGACCCGGCCGGGCGGCAGCGGCCCGCTGGCCACGGCCACGGTCCGCTGGCTCGACCCGAAGAGCCGCGCGCCCCGCGAGGCCTCCGGCAGCGTGGGGACCGGGGCCCTCGCCCCCGCGCTCTGGGCGCCGGGCCACGACAGCCTGCAACTGACCGCCGTAGCCGCCTACTTCGCGGACCGGCTGCGAGGCGGAGCCCTGCCGGCCGCGCCGCGTCTCGGGGAACTCGCCGAGCACGCGCAGGCGATCGCCGACCGGTCGGGCTCCAAGGTCGTACGGGAGCTGGCCGAGGCGATCCGGCAGGCGGCGAAGCTCCGGGGCGCCGAGGCCGACCGGGGCACGGGAGCGGAACCGGGCGATCCGTACAGCGGCTGATCACGAGTTGTCCACAGGCGCTGCGCGCGGGGGCCCGGGACGCCATGATGGGCCCATGGCCACCACGCTGCTCGCCCTCGCCATCGCCAGCACCGGGCTGTACGCCGGGTTCATGCTGATCTTCCTGACCGGGATCATGCCCGCTCTGGCGCGGCTGGACGACGGCGCGTTCGTCGACGCGATGCGGCGGATCAACGAGTACGTGCCCAAGGCGGTGTTCCTGCTGGTGTTCCTCGGGGTCGTGGCCTTCCCGGTCGCCGCGTTCCTGGTGCCCGCCGACGGCCGCTCCGAGACCCAGAAGTGGCTGGTCCTGGCAGGCATGGTCTGCGCGGTCCTGAACCACGTGGTGACGGTCGCGGGGAACATCCCGCTGAACAACGCGCTGGCCGCCTCGGAGCGGACGGGGGAGCCCGCCTCCGCCGTCCGGGCGGCCTTCGAGAAGCGGTGGAACGGCTTCCATGTGATCCGTACGGTGCTGATCACGGCCTCGTTCGGTCTGCTGATCGCGGCGGGCCTGAACTGATCTGCCCCGAAGGAGTCGGCGGCCGGCGCCGACAGACCTGACGGACTCCCCGTCCGGTCTTTGACCGTCGCGCGCGCCGGCCAGACCATCTCAGGTACGAGGCGGCCGGGTCGGCGCTGGTTGATGCCCCAGGCCAGGGACCGCGCTTGTCCGCCTCGCTCAATGCCCCCGCTCGGCTGCCGTCGCATAGCCTCTTCCCATGGACTTCCGCGGACAGCTGCCGGTCGTCGGCGCCGTCGCCGTCGGCGGCGCCCTCGGCGCGGCGGCCCGCTACGGCGCGTCGCTCGTCTGGCCCTCCCCGGCCGCGGCGTTCCCCTGGACCATGCTTGCCGTGAACGTGTCGGGATGCGCCGCGATCGGCGTCCTGATGGTTCTGGTCAACGAGGCCGCCGCCGCGCCCCGTCGGCTCGTCCGCCCCTTCCTCGGTACCGGCGTCCTGGGCGGCTTCACCACCTTCTCCACGTACGCCCTGGACGTGCAGCGGCTGTTGAGCGCGGGGGGCGCGGCCCGTGGCGTGGCATACATGGGAGCGACGGTGGCGGCCGCCCTGGCCGCCGTCTGGGCCGCGACCACGGTGACCCGGGGCGCTCTGGCGAGGAGGACACGATGACGAGACTGGCGGGCAGGGCCCTGCGGGTGACGATCCTGCTCGGCGAGAGCGACACGTGGCACCACCGGCCGCTGTACTCCGAGATCGTGCACCGCGCCCACGGCGCGGGCCTCGCGGGCGCCTCCGTCTTCCGGGGCATCGAGGGCTTCGGGGCGTCCTCGCTCGTCCACACCTCCCGGCTGCTCTCGCTCAGCGAGGACCTGCCCGTCGCCGTCGTGATCGTGGACACCGAGGAGCGGGTACGGGACTTCCTGCCGCAACTCGACGTGCTGGTGAGCGAGGGGCTCGTCATCCTCGACGACTGCGAGGTGATCCGGTACGTGGGCCGGGAGAAGCCGTCGCGGAGCCCGGACGGACCGGAGCGGCCCGCGTGAACTGGCTCCTCGTCCTCGCCGGCGCGGCGGTCGGCGCGCCCCTGCGCTACCTCACCGACCGGGCCGTCCAGTCCCGCCACGACTCCGTCTTCCCCTGGGGCACGTTCGCGGTCAACATCGTCGGTTCCTTCGTCCTCGGCATGCTCACCGGCGTCTCCTCCACCCGCGCCCACCTGCTGCTCGGCACGGGCCTCTGCGGGGCGCTGACGACGTACTCGACCTTCTCCTACGAGACGTTGAGGCTGTACGAGAGCGGGGCGAAGGGGTACGCGGCGGCGAATGTGGCGGGGAGCCTGGCCGCCGGGCTCGGCGCCGTCTGGCTGGGTGTGGAGATCGCCGGGTCCTGGTGAGACGCCGCCGCCCGTAGGTTACGACCGCTTCTGTCCACACTTGGTCGGCGAATGTTTCCTTGCCGTCAAGATATGCACTCCTCCAAAAACGAAGTGGTCATTATTATCTTATGGTGGCAGTACGTGAACCATGGAGGGGGCGCTATGGATCTGAAGGTGCTGGGCTTGCTCGCTGTCCAGGAGAGAGGGACGCCGATCGTTCCCACGGCGGCACCGGCCCGTCAGCTGCTGGCGCTGCTCGCGGCGCACGCCGACCGCATCGTGCCGACGGCCGTTCTGACGCAGGAGCTGTGGCCCGACGGCGCGCCGCGGCACGCGCAGGACATGATCGAGACCCATGTCCGCGGGCTCAGGGAGCTGATCGACGACGCGCTGGACGTCGGTCGTGAGCAGGTCGCGGGCGCGTCCGCCGCGCCCGGGCCCCGGAGCGCGCGCGAGGTCGTGGTCTCGCTGCCCGGGGGGTACCTGCTGGCCACCGGGGGCGGCAGTTCCGACGTCCGGATGTTCCAGCGCGCGGTCGGCGCCGGCTACCGGGCCATGGAGGTCGAGGACTATCCGAATGCGGCCGAACGGCTCGGCCAGGCGCTGGAGCTGTGGTCGGCCGACGCGTACACCGGGGTGGTCGTGGGCCCGCACCTGCGGGCGCAGGGCGCCCGCCTCGAACTGTCCCGGCTGCGCGCCCTCGACCTGTGGATCGAGGCGCAGCGCAGGCTCGGCCGACGGCACGAGCTCTACTCCGGTCTGTCCGTGTTCCTCTCCCGCTTCCGCAGCGCGCCGCCGCAGTACGCGGCGCTGGTCGCGGAGGTGGAGCGGGGCGCGGCACAGGGGTACGCGGGGCGGCCGTACGGGCAGTCCCCGGCGCTGCGGATCGGTCCTTTCCTGCACTCTTTGCGTCACTCGCGCACCACCCTTCACCCCCTTCCCGTGGCTGGTTGACCGCAAGATCGCCGTCGAACTAGTTTCGGACCGATAACGGGGCGAAACGTGTACGACGGGCTGGGGGCTCGCACACCATGACGGATCCACAGACCCAGGACACCGGCCTGATGGCCGTCCTCGAACTCCTCGCCGAGCAGGCTCCGGCGGGGAGGTTCGACGCGCTGCTGCAGCGGGCCCGGCGCGAGGGGCTCTCCGGCGAGGCCCTGGCCGGGCTGGAGCGGGCGGTGCACCTGGCCCGGGGGGTGCAGGCCTGGCAGGGGCAGCGCCGCCAGCGCGAGGACGGCCTGGCCGATCTGGTCGACACGGCACGGGACCTGACGTCACCCCATGACGTCGAGTCCCTCCTGGAAGTGGCCATCCGCCGGGTCAAGCGGCTGCTCAACTTCGACATGACCTCCATCGCCGTCCTGGACCCGGAGGGCGGCCTGCGGGTGGCCGTCTCCAACGGCTCGACCACGGCCCTCGTCACCGGCCACTCCGTCCCCGCCGGATACGGCCTGGGCCACCGGAGCCTGCTGTCCAGGGCGCCGCTGTGGACGGCCGACTACCTCGAGGACGAGACCGTCGAGCACGACCCGAGCGCCGACGCCGTCGTCCGGGCCGAAGGACTGCACGCTCTGATGGCCGTGCCGATGTGCAACGGCGACCAGACCATCGGCGTGCTCTACGGAGGCAACCGCTCCGTACGCCACTTCTCCCCGGACGAGATAGGCCTGGTCGCCTCCCTCGCCGCGCTCGCCGCCGTCGCCGTCGAGCGGGCCGGCAGCTACGAACAGGCGCAGGGCGAGGTCGGCCGCCTCGAACGGGACGGCTTCCGCACCCGGACGAGCCTGGTCCGGCTGCAGCAGCTCAACGAAGCCCACAGCCACACCCTCGGCCTGGTCCTCGCCGGGGCCGACCTCACCACCGTCGCGAAGGCCGCGGGAGACGCGCTCGACTCGGCGCTGCAGCTGCGCGATCCGGCCGGCCGGCCGCTCGCCACCAGCGGCGACCTCGGCGAACCCGACGAGGCCGCTGTCGCCGAGGCGGCCCTCGACGCCCACGCCCATCTGCGCCCCGTCGTCACCGCCGACGGCACCTGGGTCGCCCCGGTCACCGCGGGCGCCGAGGACCTGGGCGTGCTGGTGCTCCGCCCGGGCACGGCGCTCGTCGGAGAGGACGAGGGCCTGCTCCAGCTCACCGCGCAGACCTTCGCGATCCAACTCCTGCTCCGACGGAGCACGGCCGTCGCCGAAGGGCCCGTCCGCGACGACCTCTTCGACGAACTCCTCGCCGCCCACGCCCGCAGCGGCCACCAGACGCACTACCTCGTCCAGCGGGCGCGCGGCCTCGGGATCGACCTGGAGGCGCCCCACGTCCTGCTCGTCGCCCACCCCGAGGGCGGCGAGCAGGGCCGCGCCGTGGTGTGGGCCTCCTCGTACGCGCACCGGATGACCGGGCTCAAGACCGTCCACAGCGGTCACATCGTGCTGCTCCTGCCGGGTACGGACGCGTCCGCCGCCGCCCGCGCGGTCGCCGACCAGCTGTCACCGCTGCTCGGCCACCCCGTGTCGGTGGGCGCGGCAGGACCCGGCCGGGGCGCCGCCGACATCGGCCGGATGCACCGGGAGGCGATGCGCTGCCTGGACGCACTGACCGCCCTCGACGGCACCGGCGGCACGGCCTCGGCGAAGGACCTCGGCTTCCTCGGGCTGCTGCTCTCCGACGACCACGACGTCGACGGCTACATCAGCTCCGCGATCGGCCCGGTCCTCGACTACGACCGCGACCGGCTGACCGACCTCATCGGCACCCTGGAGTCGTACTTCGCCTCCGGCGGCAGCCAGGCCCACGCGGCCGACCTGCTCAACGTGCACCCCAACACCGTGTCACGCCGCCTCGACCGGGTCACCGACCTGCTCGGCGACGCCTGGCAGCGGCCGGACAGGACCCTGGAGGTGCAGCTCGCCCTGAGGCTCCACCGCTCCCGCGAGGTCCTGCGCCGACAGCGCCGAGCGGGCACGGCTGCCCCTCACGCCGAGGCGAGTTCGGCCGGCCGGTCCGTGTCGTAGCCGACGCGGGACAGCACCCTGGCCGCGTGCGCGGCGGAGGCCAGCGTCATGTGCCGGTGCCAGCCGGGGAAGGACCGGCCCACGTAGTCCCGCAGCCCGATCTCCTCGCCCACGTGCGCGTAGTCCGCCTCCACCCGGCGGGTCAGCTTGGTCAGCCGCAACAGCGGTCCGGGACCCGGCTGGGTCATCCCGGTCAGCCACAGCGCGGACGGCGGACGGGTCGGGTCGCTCCACTCACCGAGCAAAGAGAGCCCGATCGGGGCCGCCGAGCGGCCCGAGAGCACCACCGGCACCATCGCGGCCAGCGACATCCGCGGGGCGAGCCCGGCGGCCGCGTCCTGCCAAGGCACCGGCCGCCGCACGCCCTTGACCAACTGCAGGATCTGCTGCGCCGGCAGCGGACCGCTCCGGAAGCCCGGCATCGCGCGGTCCGCGACCGCGAGCCGCTGCCCGCCGCTGATCCGGACCAGGAACGGCACCCGGGCGGCGGCCAGCGGGGCCACCGCCGACGGCGCGTCCCCGCCTCGCAGATCGATCAGGACCGGCCGGCGCGGGCCCCAGTGCCGGCCGGCCTCCAGGGCGACCGCGACGGCGCACTCCTCCGGGCTCTCCGCCCCCGCCTCCTGGGGCACGCCCGCCCGGTCGCGCAGCGCGTGTTCGTGGACCCACTGGTCGGGCAGGACGAGCCGCCAGTCGACGGGCGCGCTCAGCTCCTGAGAGGCGAGCCACACCCCGGCGGACTGCTGGCCCCGGAACGACTGCCGCAGGTGCGGGGCCAACCCCCGGTCGACGCCGACCGAGTGCTCCCCGGTCTTCGGTACCGACATCTGCCGTACGACCCAGGCCTGGGGGGCCGCCTTCCGCTCCAGATGGGCGGCGAGCGCGGCCCGCAACGGGCGCCAGCTCCACGTGGAGTCGGCGATGAAGTGATGCAGCGTCTGTTCCGTGGCGGGCGCGCCCAGCTGGGCGGCGATGTTGCGGGCGGTCTTGCGGCCTTCGGTGGTGAGCAGTCCGCGCAGGTACTGCTCTCCGCGCTGCCGCTGGTCCTTGCGGGGGAACGAGGAGAACAGGGTCGCGCAGAGTTCGGAGACGGTGTCGTCGGACACGTCGGGTCCGGCGGGGCGCCGGCCCTGGCGCGGCACCGACAGGGGTCGGACCGCGTCCCGTCGTCTGCTGACTGCTGTGTTCACGACACTCCAACCATGGGGGGTGGCCTGCTTGAATGCACCTCCACGATCGCTTCGGGCGGGTGCCCCGGACGAGGTGTCCACGGCACCCACCCGCCGTCGATCGTGGTACCCCGACCACTGCTCCGCCGGGCGTCCGGTACGGAACCGGCCACCGCGCCCCACGTTCTACGGGCCAGGTGTGGCCGAACCACCACCCAGGGCCCGACGGATGCGCGGTCGGACACCGGTGAAGACCGGAAAACGGTGAAGGTCCGGTGCGGGTGGAGGTCGGACACGGTGAAGCTCGGACACCGCCGGCGGGTCAGACAGCGGTGAAGGTCGGACACCGTCGGCGCTCAGACAGCGGTGAAGGCGCGCTCTCCGTGCAGCCAGGACACCTGGTCGTACAGCTCCTCCTGGGTGAAGGCGGAGAGCATCCGGTTGCGCTCCACCGCCCGCTCGCCCGCCGGGTGGTACAGCTCGGAGCCCATCAGCCGGGCGACCTCCTGCGTACGGCCGGTCCGCTCGCGCCGTGCCGCGTTGAACTTCTCCAGACCCGCCGCGACGGCCGTGCCGTCCACGTCGGCAAGCAGCTCCGCGAGGACGACCGCGTCCTCCAGGGCCTGGCAGGCGCCCTGCGCCGCGTACTGCAGCATCGGGTGCGCCGCGTCGCCGATCAGGCCGACCCGGCCGTCGGTCCATCCGTCCACCGGGTCACGGTCGCAGAGCACCCATTCGCGCCAGTCGTCGCCGAGTTCGAGCAGCCGCCGGGCGGTCGCGCCGATGCCGGGGAACTGCTCCAGGACGTGCGAACGGTCCGTGGCCCGGCCCGTCACGGGGACGGTCGCGCCGTTGTCGCGGGTGACGGCCAGGTTGAGGTACTCGCCCCCGCCGATCATGTAGTGCACGAAGTGCCACTTGGGCCCCGCCCACAGGGTGACGGTGTTCCAGCGCAGCTCCTCGGGGACCTTCCCGATCGGGATCACCGAGCGGTAGATGGTGTGCCCCGACACACGCGGCTCGCCGTCACCGAGCATCTGGGCGCGGACCGTCGAGCGGATGCCGTCCGCGCCGATCAGCGCGGCGCCCGAGAAGCTCCGGCCGTCGGCGGTGTGCACGGTGACGCCGTCCGCGTCCTGCTCGTACCGCTCGACCGCCGCGTCGGGGACGAGGGTCACGCCCGGCAGCTCCTGGCAGGCGGCGAGCAGCGGCTGGTGCAGGTCGCCGCGGTGCACGACGGCGTACGGGTTGCCGAACCGCTCCCGGTAGGCGCCGGTCAGCTCCATCGCGGCGACCTTCTCGCCCGTGGTGCCGTCCATGAACCGGAGTTCGTCGATGAAGACGGCCCGGGCGCGCACGGCCTCGCCGACGCCGAGCCGGTCGAGGGCGTGGAAGGCGTTGGGTCCCAGCTGGATGCCCGCGCCGATCTCGGCGAAGGCGGGCGCGCGTTCGAGGACGGTGGTCCGGTGCCCGCGCCGGGTCAGCGAAAGGGCCGTGGCGAGCCCTCCGATGCCACCGCCGGCGATGAGTATGTGAGCCATGTCGTTCCTCAGGTTGTCGGTACGGAGTGCCGGGGGAAGAGCCGGTGCAGCTCCTCGTGGAAGCCCGGGAAGGTCTTGGCGACGCAGCCGGGGTCGTCGAGGGTGATGCCCTCGGCGCGCAGGCCCAGGACCGAGAACGCCATCGCGATGCGGTGGTCGCGGTGGCAGACGATCCGGGCCGGCCCGGGCGCGCCGGGGTGAACGGTGATCCGGTCCGGTCCGGTCTCGGTCCGGATGCCGAGGGCGCGCAGATTGCCCTCGACGGCGGCGACCCGGTCCGACTCCTTCAGCCGGGCGTGCGCGACGCCGGTGATGGTGATCGGGGCGTCGGCCAGCGGCGCGATCGCGGCGAGGGTCATGAAGGTGTCCGAGATCTCGCCCATGTCCACGGAGAACCCGCCCCGCAGCGCCCCGGTCCCGGTGACCGTGGTCGCCTCGTCGGTGGTCTCCACCCGGGCGCCGGCGCGGGCGAGGACCTCGGTGAAGCGCAGGTCGCCCTGGAGGCTCGCGCGGCCGAGACCGGCCACACGCACGCTCGTCCCGGTGACCGCCGCCGCCGCGAAGACGTACGAGGCGGTGGAGGCGTCGGGCTCGATCGGCAGGTCGACGCCCTTGTAGCCGGTGGGCCGGACGGCGAACGCGCCGGGCGTCGCCTCCTGCACGTCGGCGCCGAAGTGCCGCATCAGGGCGAGCGTCATGTCGATGTACGGCCGGCTGACCAGCTCCGGCACGCGCAGCGTCAGCGGCCCGCGCATCAGCGGGCCCGCCATCAGCAGACCGGTCAGGAACTGGCTGCTGAGCGAGGAGTCCACGGTCAGCTCCCCGCCGTCGAGCCCCCGCGAGCGGACCCGCAGCGGAAGCCGCCCGCCGGGCCCCGTGGTGACGTCGGACCCGAGGAGCCGCAGGGCCTCGGCGAGCGGCGCCACGGGACGGGCGGTGAGCTGGTCGGAGCCCTCGAAGCCGAAGTCGCCGTGCCCGGTCGCGGCGAACGGCGGCAGGAAGCGGGCGGCGGTGCCCGCGTCGGCGCACCAGACGGTCGCGGCGCCGGCCGGGCCCCGACCGAGCCCGTGCACGGTCCAGACACTGTCGTCCCCGGCATCCGGATCGTCCTCTGCGGTGTCGATCCGGACCCCGAGGCCGCGCAGGGCCTCGCGGAACGCCGTCGTGTCGTCGCTGACCAGCGGCGCGCCGAGGGCGCTCGGCCCGTCCGCGGCGGCCGCGAGCAGCAGGGCCCGGTTGGTCAGTGACTTCGAGCCCGGTATCCGGGCGTTCAGGGCGGGAGTCGCCGGTACGGCGAAGGTCATGGCAGTCCTTTGCGAGTACGGCCGCCGCGTGCGCGGCGGTCCGGGGGAGGAGCGCCGCACACGGAGGCTTCCGGCGGCCGTCCCCCGCCCGGTGCGGCCACGGGGAGGCGAGAGGCCGCCCGGTCAGCCGCCGACGGCCTCCAGGGCCGCGCCGCGGCCGGCGAGCGCGGCGACGGCGAACGCGCCCTCGACCGTCGCCTCCACGTCGAAGGAGTGCCGCTCGGTGGGCGGGTAGCCGATGAGTTCGGCCGCCCGCTGGGGGATCGCGGCCTCGGCCGTCTCCCAGAGCAGGACGGCCCCCCACCGGTTCGTCGCCGCGTCGGAGATCCAGAACTTCAGCCGCAGACCGGGCACCTGGGAGAACCGGTCCACCGCCTCGTCGCGCAGGAAGCCCCGCAGCGACTCGACGGTCTGCTCCGACCGCGCCAGGTCCCACCAGACGATCACCGCACGCACGAGCCGGCCACCTCCGCGAGCAGCTCCCCGATGATCCGGGGGCCGTCCACCGTCAGGACTGACTCGGCGTGGAACTGCATGGAGACGAAGGCCCCCGCGCGCAGCCCGTGCACCTCGCCCGTCGCCGGGTCCCGGCTGACCTCGACCGTGCCGTGCACCGGGTGCTCGAAGGAGTCCCCCTCGGAGCGGGCGGCGAACGTGTTGTAGAAGCCGACCCGTTCGCGCCGGCCGAAGAGGTCGATCTCGTGCTGCGCGCCCTGGTTGGGCACCGGCCGGCGCACCAGGTCGAGCCCCACCAGGGTGGAGAGCACCTGGTGGCTCAGGCAGACCGCCATGAACGGCCTGCGCTCCTCCAGGAGCTGGGCCACCGCCGCCCGCAGATGCGCGATCTTGGGGTCGCCCGTCTCGCGCGGATCCCCGGGCCCGGGGCCCATCACGACCAGGTCGTGCTCGTCGAAGCTGTACCGCTCGTCGAAGCGCCGGACGCGCACCTCGCCGCCGAGCGAGCGGATCTGCTGGGCGATCATCTCCGTGAAGGTGTCCTCCGCGTCGATCACCAGGATCCGCCGGCCGGTCAGCGGACCGGCCGCGCCGAGCCGGTCCTCCTGGTCCCTGAGCCAGAAGTCGGCGATCCGCTCGTTGCGTTCGTCGAGCGCCTCGCGGACCGCCGGGTGGGCCCCGAACCGGATCGGCTCCGGGTCGCCGAGCGCGGCGAGCAGCCCGGCCGCCTTGGCGCGGGTCTCCTGCACCTCCGACTGCGGGTCGGAGTGGCGCACCAGCGTCGCGCCGACCCCGATCCGCATCAGGCCCTCGTGGTCGATGTCGGCGGTACGGATCAGGATCGAGGAGTCCAGGGTGCGCTCGCCGGCGGCGTCGCGGCCGATCAGCGCGGCCACCCCGCTGTAGTAGCCGCGGCCCTGCGGCTCGTACCGGCTGATCACCCGGGCCGCGCTCTCCAGCGGGGAGCCCGTCACCGTCGGGGCGAACAGCGTCTCGCGCAGGATGTCCCGCACATCGCGGTCGGTACGGCCCTCGATGAAGTACTCGGTGTGCGCGAGCCGGGCCATCTCCTTCAGGTACGGGCCCACGACCCGGCCGCCCCCGGGGCAGATCCGGGCCATCATCTTCAGCTCCTCGTCGACGACCATGTACAGCTCGTCGGCCTCCTTCTGGTCGGCGAGGAAGTCCATGACCCCGTCGAGCTCGGGGCCGGCCGCCGGATAGCGGTACGTACCCGAGATCGGGTTCATCACGGCCGTGCCCTCGCGGACGCTGATGTGCCGCTCGGGCGTCGCGCCCACGAAGGTCCGCTCGCCGGTGTGGACGAGGAACGTCCAGTACGCCCCGGCCTCCCGCTGCACCAGGCGGCGGAAGAACGACAGCGCCGTGGTCAGGCCGAAGCCGGGCAGCCGGGCGGTGAAGGAGCGCCGCATCACGAAGTTGGCCCCCTCACCGGTTCCGATCTCGTCCGCGACGACCCGCCGCACGATCTCCGCGTACGCCTCGTCGTCCACGTCGAAGTGGCCGTCGGCCAGCTTCACCGGCTCGTCGGGCAGCAGCGGAAGCGTCGCGCGCAGCGGCACCGCCGCCTGCTCGCGCACCGTCATCGCGAGCAGCGGCGCGCCGTCGTCGGGGGCGGCGAAGCCCCGCTCGGCGAGCTGGCGGTAGGGGATCAGGGTGAGGATCTCCGAGCGGGCGCCGGGGCCGTCCCGCTCGGGCAGGTCGAGGTCGGCGAGGGACGGGATCTCCGCCACGCCGCCGACGAGCAGTTCCAGGGTGTCCGGGTCCACCGTCTCGGGCCGGTGCATCAGCGCGAACGCGCCGGCCGAGCCGTCGAGGATGCGTGCCAGCAGGTCGTGCCCGCTGTCCTGCGTAGCCATGGGGGTTCCTTTCGGCGGTGGGCGCGGCTCAGCGCGGCGCGCCGCCCGCGTCGAGTTCGCTGAGCACCTGCTTGGCGGACACGACGCGGGCCGCGCGCTGTGCCGCGTAGTCGAGCGCGAGCCGGTGGTGTCCGGCCGAGAAGTCGGCGACGGCGTCCGCCACCAGGAAGGGCTTGATGTCGTTGGTGAAGGCCTCCACCGCGGTCATCAGGACGCCCACGTGGGCGTACACACCGCAGACGATCAGCTGGTCGCGCCGGTGGAAGCGCATCCGCTCCAGCAGGTCGGACTTGAAGAAGGCGCTGTATCGCCACTTCGTGAACTGCCAGTCCGCGGGCCCAGGTTCGAGCGGCTCGACCACCTTGCGGTGCTCGGGCGTGGCCTTCATGCCGGGGCCCCAGAAGTCCTTCAGGAGCCCGCGCTGGTCGGGCGTCATGTCGCCGGGCTGCGCGGTGTACGCGATCGGTACGCCCAGCTCCACGCACCGCTCGCGCAGCAGCGCCGAGTTGGCCACCAGGGCGTCGCCGGGCGCCTCGGAGCGCGGGAACGGCTTGAGGAAGAACTCCTGCATGTCGTGGAGGAGCAGCACCGCCCGGCGCGGATCCACCGGCCAGTCCACGATGTTCTCCGGCAGTTCGCCCTCGGTGGGCATGGGGTACGACTCGATCGGGGGGATACCGGGCATCGGCCGGCCGTTCCTCTCTTGGCTAGACACCGAGCGTGGCACCGCCGTCCACGGTCAGCTCGTGCAGGGTGACGTGGCCCGCGTCGTCGGACAGCAGGAAGGCGACGGCCCGCGCGACGTCCTCGGGCCGGGCGACCTTGCCCAGCGGGATGCCGACCCGGTACGCCTCGGGGGAGCCGGCGATCGACGCCTTGGCGGCGGTGTCGGCGGTGTGCATCCCGCGCAGCATCGGGGTGTCGGTGGAGCCGGGCGCCACCACGTTGCAGCGGATGCCGTACTCCGCCACCTCAAGGCCCAGGCACTTGGTGAACGCGGTGGCGGCCGCCTTGGACGCCGCGTACGCCGCCATCTGCGCCCGGGCCGTGCCCGCCGCGTTCGACGCGACCGTGACGATCGCGCCGCGCCGGCGCGGGATCATGCGGTTGACCACGGCCCGCGAGGTGTGGAACACCCCGTTCGCGTTGACCGCGAACGTGGTCGTCCAGTCCTCGTCGCTGAGGGCGTGCGCCCCGGCCAGGCGGAGCACGCCCGCCGCGTTCACCAGGCGTTCCACCGGGCCGAGTTCGCGCTCGACCCGGTCGACGGCGGCCTCCACGTCCGCGCTCGACGTGACGTCGGCCGGGAAGCCGGTGACGTCGAGGCCGTCGGCGCGCAGCCGCGCCACCGTGTCGGCGAGCCGGTCCGGCACCAGGTCGACGGCGGCGACCCGGGCGCCGCGCTCGGCGAGCAGCCGGACGACGGCCTGGCCGATACCGCCCGCCGCGCCCGTCACCAGGGCGACTGTTCCTGCCACGTGCACAACCTCCGTGTCCACCGCTGTCGTCGGTCCGGTCCGCGCGTCGTCCCGCCCGGTCATCCGCGCCATGCCGAGACGGCCGCGACGGCCTGCTGCGGGTTGAGGCGCGGGTCGCAGAAGCTCAGGTACTTGTCGCCGAGGCTGCCGAGCCCGTCCGCGTCGGCGACGCACTCGGTGACGCTCTCCGGGGTGGTCTCCAGGTGCAGGCCCGCGGCCACGCCGCCGCCCGCGCCGACCGCGCCCTGGAACGCCTCGATCTCCTTCACGACGGTGGTCAGGAGGCGCGTCTTCAGGCCGCCGGGGCCGCTGACGGTGTTGCCGTGCATCGGGTCGGACAGCCAGAGCACCGGGTGGCCCGCCCGGTCGACGGCCTCGACGAGGGCCGGCAGCTTCGTGGCGGCGTTCTCGGCGCCCATCCGGGCGATCAGGGTGAGCCGGCCGGGGCGCCGCTGGGCGTCGAGCCGCTCGCACAGGGCGAGGAGTTCGTCCGGGGTCATGGACGGCCCGACCTTGACCGAGACCGGGTTGGAGACCGCGGCGAGCAGGGCGATGTGGGCGCCGTCCGGCTGCCGGGTGCGCTCGCCCACCCAGGGCCAGTGCGTCGAGGTGAGCAGCAGCGAGCCGTCGGGCTCGCGGCGCAGCATGGGCAGTTCGTAGTCGAGCAGCAGGGCCTCGTGGCTGGTCCACACCGGCACGTCCAGCTCGGGCCGGACGGCGGTGCCGCGCCAGCCCAGGTAGTGCATGGTGTCGCTGGCGGCGCGGTAGCCGGTGAGCAGATGGCCCGGGTCGGCCTCGCGCTGCTCGGGGTCCGGCTCGGGCCGGTTCACCATGTGGCCCCGGTAAACGGGGAGTTCGGTGCCGCCGACCGTCTCGGTGGGCCTGGAGCGCGGCTTGGCGTACTGGCCGGCGATCCGGCCCACCCGCAGGACGGGCTTGCCGGAGGCGAGCTTCATCGTCCCGGCCAGGACGTCGAGGAGCGCGGTCTTCTTGTGGACGTCACCGGGGTTCGCCTCGGCGGGGTCCTCGGCGCAGTCGCCGGTCTGGATCACCTGGACGTGTCCGGCGGCGGCCTCCGCGAGGAGGGAGCGCAGCCGGCGCACGGCCTCGGCGTCCACGAGGGCAGGCATCCGGCCGAGGTCCGTGCGGACCTCGGCGAGACGCGGGTGGTCCTGCCAGTCGGGCTGTTGGAGGGCGGGAAGGGAACGGAGGTGGGACAGAATGTCGGTCATCGTTTTCCCTCGGCGGGCGTGCCGGATGGACTCCGGCTGATGGGGGCGTGGAGGCGGGCGGACGACACGGACGCGTGCGCGTCGACGTGATGTCCCGCCCGGCGTCTTCCGTCCTGCGGCGGCGGCTCGGCTGGCAGCATCGGCATGCCGGAGCGTCGACGAGTGTGAACGGCGCGGGCCTCGACAAGGCGCGCCGATTCGTACGAAATCCACTATCACCAGGCCCCCCGCCGGACCGCAACGGCGGCCCGCCGAGTCCGTCAAGTGGCGCGGATACGGGATGGACCGGCGCTCTCCACGGCCTGTTCGAGTGGGCTCACCTGGTCGTGGAAGACGGTCAGGCGGGCGAGCGCGACGCGGCTGGAGATGCCCAGCTTGATGAAGATGTGGCGCAGGTGACTGTCCACCGTGTGCGGTGAGACGACCAGGTGGGTGGCCACGGCGCGGTTGGTCAGACCCTCGGACACCAGGCGGGCCACCCGCAGTTCGGCCGGGGTGAGGCTCGCCCAGCCGAGGGCCTGTACGGACGGATTCTTCCGGTACGAAGCGTGGGCTGTATTCACGCGGCAGACCCTGACGGGACGCCCGGAGGGGTCGCAACGGCGCCCCGTCCACTCTGTCATGTCGTCCGTCAGGTTCCCCGGCCCCCGCGGAGCGGGCCGGCTACAGCGCGGTGAGGGCGCTTTCGACGACGCTGAGCAGGGCGTTCCGGTCCTTCTGGACCCGGGCGAGAACGCGCAATCCGTAGTAGGTGCTGAGTACTTGGCGGGCGAGCGTCCGGGTGTCCCGACCGGCGGTGATCTCGCCCGAGCGCTGCCCTCGCGCGAGGGTCGCCGCGAGCGCCTCCTCCACGGTGGAGAAGTGCCGCAGGACCTCCGCCCGGACCGCTTCGTCCGAGTCGGCCTTCTCGACCGAGGCGTTGATGGCGAAGCATCCGGAGCCTTCGGGGTCCGACAGATCGTCGTCGATCGCGTGGACCATCAGGTCCCGGAGCCGGTCCTTCACCGGTCCCGGCTGTTCGAGGAGGGCGGTCTGCTCGGCGGTGTGCGTCTCGTAATAGCGGCGCAGGGCCTTCAGATACAGCTCGCGCTTGTCGCCGAAGGCGTTGTACAGGCTCGACTGGCCCATGCCCGTCGAATCGGCCAGGTCCCGGGTGGACGTGGCCTCGTACCCCTGCCGCCAGAACGTGTTCATGGCGGCGGTGAGGGCGTGCGTCTCGTCGAACTTCCTGGGCCTGGCCATGACCGCAGTCTAGGGTTTTTGGAGCGGTCGCACTGAAATTCGTCGGACGACCGTACGGATCACGCCGTCACCGCGCCCTCCGCCACCGCGATCGCCTCGATCTCGATCAGCCAGTCCGGATCGGCGAGGGAGGAGACCTCGACGAAGGACTCGGCGATCGTGTGCGGGGCGAAGTGCTCGGCCCTGACCCGCGCGAACACCTCCTGGTCCCGGGCGATGTCGGTGACGAACACGGTCGCCTTGACGACCTGGTCGAGGCCCGATCCGGCGTTCTTCAGGACGAGCCCGAGATTGGCCAGAGCCTGTCGGGCCTGGGCCTCGAAGTCGCCCGCGCCGACCGTGCCGCCGTGCGGGTCGATCGGGCCCTGACCCGAGGTGAGGACCAGGTTCCCGACCCGGATGCCGAGCGCGATGCCGGCGGGCGCGTACCAGTCGGGATCCGCGGTGACCCGGACGCGGTGGGGCGCGCCGTGGGATGCGTCGCGGGACACGTCGGTCATGCCGCGTCGCCCAGCGCCTCGTGGACGGCGAGCACCAGCTCGTCGATCGAGCGCCCGCCGCTCTCCGTGCCGAACGAGTCGAAGATGTGGAACGCCCCGGCCCACTGGTGCAGCGTGACCGGCACGCCCGCCTCCAGGAGACGCCGGCCGTAGTCCAGACCCTCGTCGCGCAGCGGGTCGTACTCGGCGGTGACGATGTGGGTCGCCGGGAGCCCCCTCAGGTCCTCGGCGCGGTTGGGCGCCGCGTACGGCGAGGTCTCCCGCTGCTCGTGGCCCTCGCCGAGGTAGTGGCGCCACATCGACACGGACTGCGGGGTCGACCACACGGGCGTGTCGTGGAAGGCCCGCGCGGACGGGGTGTCCATGCGGTCGTCGGTCACCGGGAAGGTCAGCACCTGGAGCGCCAGCCCGGGCCCCTGCCGGTCGCGGGCCATCAGGGCGACGGAGGCGGAGAGCGCGCCGCCCGCGCTGCAGCCCGCGACGCCCAGGCGCGCCGGGTCGACCCCGAGCTCCTCGGTGTGCGCGGCGAACCACTCCAGGGCCGCGTAGCAGTCCTCGGCGCCCGCGGGGAACGGGTTCTCGGGCGCCAGCCGGTACTCGACGCTGACGACGACGACGTTCGCGCGGGAGGAGAACCAGACGCACTGGTTGTGCTCGGTCTCCAGGCTGCCCATCACGAAGCCGCCGCCGTGGATCCACAGCAGACCGCCGTGCGGGCCTTCGGTACGGGGGGTGTAGACGCGCACGGCGACGTCGGGGGCGCCCGCCGGGCCGGGTATCAGCCGCTCGGTCACGGTGATGGCGCTGGTGTCGGCCGGCTCCCACTGGGCCTCGAGGTCCTTGAGGGTGCGGCGGGCGACGGCCGGCTCCGCGACGTCCAGGTAGGGGATCTGGTCGACGAGCGGGGCCAGGTCGGGGCGGAGCCGCATGCGGGTGGGCGCGGGCGCGGCGGAACGGTGGGTGGCGTCACTCATGCGGTCATCGTCCCCCGCGGGCGGGGCCGCGCGCCGCCGCCGCCCGTCGCATGTTGGCGCCCCCGGAGCACCGATTGGTGCGCCGACCTGACGGAGTGTCGCCGCGGCCGGGAAGGCGCCGGGCGCCCCGCACTAGCCTGCGCGGATGTACGGACTCACGTCGAGCCCCGCGCACCCGTCCTCGGAGGCGGAGACGGCGCCGGCTCTCCTCGCCCGTTTCGACGCGCTCTTCGCCGGCGTCGCGGACGCCGACGAACTGGTCCGCGCCGCGGCGCGGGTCGCGGGCTGTACCGCCGGGATGGCGGACCGCGGCCGGGTGCTGCGGCGATGTCCGGCGGGCGGTGTGCCGGAGGCGGCCGGGGAGGTGGTGCCGTCGACCCGGCGGCTGATCACCGTGGGCGGACGCGCGGCGGGTGAGGTGTGGGTCGAACGCCCGGGGGAGCCGCTGCCCTTCGACGCGCTCCTCACCGAACGCATGGCCCTCGCGGCCGCCATCCTGGTGGCCAGGGGAGCGGGCGTACCAGCCGGGGGACCGGGCGGTCACATCGGATCAGCGGGCGGTCACGCCGGATCAGCGGGCGGTCACGCCGGATCCGCGGGCGGCGTCGCGTCGTTCGCGCGCCCGCGCCGCCCGCGCGACGCCGGACGAGGGCCCTGCGAGCACCCGGTGTGGGCGCCCGCCGGGCTCGGGGATCCCGCGCTCGTGCAGGCGGCGCTGTCCCCGTCGATGCCCGAGACACAGCGCTCCCGCGCGCTGCACCTGCTCGGTCTTCCGCCCGCCGGGCCGATGCGCGCCGTCGCCGTGGTCGTCGCCGAACCGCAGTCCCTCCAGGGCGCGTTGCGTGCCTGCGCGGCCGAGTTGTCGGCGCCGCCGTCGGCGCGTACGGGCACCGTGGCGCCGCACGGCGTGCTCTGGCCCCGGGTCGGGGCGCTCGTCCTGCCGGGGCCCGGGCCCGGGCCCGCAGCCGCCGTGCGCCCCGGCCCCGGCGTGGCCGTCGGCCTCGGGCCCGCGGTCGCGCCGGAGCGGCTTCCGGAGTCCTGGGCGCAGGCCCGGCGCGCGGCCCGGTTCGCGGGCCTCGGGCCCACGTGGCCCCGCCTGGTGGACGCCGCCGGGCTCGGCGCGCAGGTCCTGCTCGCCGACATCCCCGAGGAGGCGGCGCTGGCTCACCCGGACGTGAGCGCGGTCGCCCGCCTGGAGGCCGAACCGGACGGCCCGCAGATGCTGGCGACCCTGGAGGCCGTCTGCCGTACGCGCTCGCTGCGCGAGGCGGCCAAACTCCTCTCGCTGCACCACAGTTCGGTCGCGCACCGGGTGGCCCGCGCCGAGCGCGCCCTCGCGATGTCGCTGAGCGACCCCTCCGACCGGCAGCGGGTCCACACCGCCGTACTGCTGTGGCGGCTGAACGCACCCGACAACTGGCGCAACTGAGGCCCGAATTCGGCCGCGGCACGCCGTGCCTTCATTTTGAAGCGGTCGCTCCAAAATATGCTAGCGTCACCACGTGGCCGGCGCGCTCCGCTCGCGACCGGACCCCAACACCGCGCCACACCCACGCCCTTGGAGGCACTCCATGCCCCTCGCCGTCTACATCCTCGGCCTGGGAATCTTCACCCAAGGCACATCGGAGTTCATGCTCTCCGGGCTGCTCCCCAACCTCTCCGACGACCTGGGTGTCTCCATCCCCGATGCCGGTCTGCTGATCTCCGCGTTCGCCATCGGCATGGTCGTCGGCGCCCCGCTGCTCGCCGTCGCCACCCTGAAGTGGCCCCGCCGCACCGCCCTGGTCGCGCTCCAGGCCGTCTTCATCGCCGCGCACATCGTCGGCGCGCTGGCCCCCGGCTACGGCGTCCTGTTCGCCACCCGGGTCATCAGCGCCCTCGCCTACGCCGGCTTCTGGGGCGTCGCCGTCGCCACCGCCGTCGCCCTCGTCCCGGCCAACGCCAAGGGCAAGGCCGTCGCGGTGGTCGCCGGCGGACTCACCCTCGCCACCATCGTGGGCGTGCCCGCGGGCACCGTCCTGAGTCAGTTCGCCGGCTGGCGGGCCGCCTTCTGGGGCGTGGCCGTGCTCACCCTCGTCAGCCTCGCGTGCTCGGTGTTCGCCATTCCCGGCGGCAAGGGCTCCGCCGACGAGGCCCGGACCGTCCGCGCCGAACTGCGCGCCATGGCACGGCCCCAGCTGTGGCTGTCGTACGCCGTGACGGCCTTCTCCTTCGGAGCGGTCATCGTCACCTTCAGCTACCTCGCCTCGCTGCTCACCGACGTCACCGGCCTCGCCGAGGGCTGGGTGCCCGTCCTCCTCGCGCTCTTCGGCGTCGGCGGCCTGCTCGGCATGGTCATCGGCGGCCGGACCGCCGAGGCCTACCCGATCCGCACCCTGGCGCTCGGCACCGGAGTCCTCGCCGTCGCCTCCGCGCTGCTCGCGGTCCTCGCGGAGAACACCGTCGTCACCGTCGCCCTGATCTTCGTCCTCGGTCTCGCCGGGTACGTGACCAACCCGATCCTGCAGTCCCGGGTGTTCGTCGTGGCGCCCGGCGCCCCGACCCTGGTGGGCGCCACCAACACCTCCGCCTTCAACGTCGGCAACACCCTGGCCCCGGCCCTCGGCGGCATGACCATCAGCGCCGGGTTCGGCTTCGAGTCGGTGGCCTGGGTCGGCGCCGCGCTGGCCGCCGCCGGTCTGCTCGGCACGCTGTGGGCGGGCCACCTGCAGTACCGGAACCGGCCCGCCGCCGAGGGCGCCGTGGTCGCCTCCGGCGGGGGCGCAGGGCGCAAGGAGCTGGACCAGGACGGGCAGCCCGCCCGCGCCGGCCGCGCCTGAGCCGCACGAGCGCTTGAGCCGTACGCGCTTGAGCCGTACGCGCTTGAGCCGTACGAGCGCTTGAGCCGTACGCGCCTGAGCCGCACCCCCCGGGGCCGAACGGCCCCCACCCCGAGAACGCCGTGCCCCGGTCCGCTGACTCCCCCCTGCGGACCGGGGCACGGTTCCGTCTGCGACGGGGCCGCTCAGGCCGTGATGCCGCCGTCTATCACGAGGTCGTGGCCGAGCGCGAAGCCCGACTCCTCGGACGCCAGGTACAGCACCGCCGCGGCGCCCTCCTCCACCGAGCCGATCCGCCCCAGCGGGAACATCCCCTTGGCGCGCTCCACCCGCTCCTCGGGCGTCTCGTTCTCCAGGAGGGACATCGGCGTGTCCATCGAGGACGGGCTGAGGGTGTTCACCCGGATGCCGTCGGCCGCGTACTCCCGCGCCGCACTGCGCCCGAGCGCGGCGACGGCCGCCTTGCTCGCCCCGTACGCGCCCGCCCCGGGAATCGTCAGGTGCGCGCCGACCACGGAACCCACGTTGACGATGGTGCCGCCGCCCTGCTCGCGCATCTGCCGGATCTCGTGCTTCAACGACCGCCAGGTCCCCAGCAGGTTGATCTCCAGGGTCCGCAGGAAGTCCGCCTCCGCGAGCTCCGTGAGACCGGCCGGCTCCGGCAGGTACCCCGCGTTGTTGACGGCGACGTCCAGCCGGCCGTGGCGCTCCACGACCGTCCGCACCAGCGCCTCCACCTCCGCCTCGACGGCGATGTCGGCCGTGACGTGACCGGCCGTACCGCCCTCCTTCTCGATCAGCCGGACCGTCTCGACCAGGCGGTCGGCGGTGCGCCCGGCGACCACGACGGTGGCGCCCTCCCGGCCGAAGGCCAGGGCCGTGGCGCGCCCGATCCCGGACCCGCCCCCGGTGACGAGCACCACCTTGCCGGTGAAGCGACCAGTCATGTTCCTCATCCCATCCTCGGTGCCTACGCGCGTCCGCGCGCACGCACCACGATGGCCGCGAGCGCCTGGGAAACCATCACGTATTCACGGGAGTGACCAGGGAAAACCCCGTGAACACGGGATGCCTGAAACGGACTTCGTCCGGTGGGGTGGAACGCGTACGTACGCGCACACCCGCGAGAAAGGGAAAGCCTTGAGCTTCGAGGAGTCCGAGGGCATCGTCTACATCCCGCCGAAGGCGGGCCCGGCGCGCTGGGTGTTCGGCGACCACTACACCCTCAAGGCGGACAAGGAGAACACGCACGGATCCCTCGGCCTGATCGAGGCCATGGTGCCCCCCGGCGGCGGCCCGCCGCTGCACATCCACCACGACGCCGACGAGGCCTTCTACCTCATCGAGGGCGAACTGGAGATCTCCAACGAGAAGCGCCGCGCGGTCGTCGGCGCGGGTGCGTTCATCTTCGTGCCCAAGGGCAAGGTCCACGCGTTCAAGAACGTCAGCGACGAGCCCGCCAAGATGCTCATCATCTTCACGCCCGCGGGCTTCGAGCACTTCTTCACCGAACTCGGCGTGGCGGCCGAGGAGGGCATGCCCGCGCCCGAGGCCGAGCAGTACGCCGCCGACGTCGAGAAGGCCCAGGCCATCGTCGCCAAGTACGCGGCGGAGTACGTCTGATGCTCGACGCGACCACCGTGGACGCCTACCTCGACCGGATCGGCGCCAAGCGCCCCGAACGGCTCGACGGCGAGGCCCTGGCCCATCTGCACGAACGGCATGTCCTCAGCATCCCGTTCGAGAACATCGACTTCGCCTTCGGCCGCCCGAGCCTGCCGATCGGACTCGGCGAACCCGCCCTCGAGAAGATCGTCGGACGCGGCCGGGGCGGCTGCTGCTACGAACTCAACGGCGCCTTCTTCACCCTCCTCGCCACCCTCGGCTTCGACGTGGAGCCACTCGGCGCCCGCGTCCTGGAGGACGGCGTGTTCGGCCCGCTCCTCGGCCACCTGTGCCTGCGCGTACGGACCGAGGACAGCGCGGACCCGTGGCTGGCCGATGTCGGCTACGGGCACGCGTTCCGCTCCCCGCTGCCGCTGCGCCCGGGCACGCCCCACGAGGACCCGCAGGGCACCTTCGAACTCGTCGAGGCCCCCAAGGGCGACCTCGACCTCCACCGCGACGGCGAACTGCAGTACCGCCTCGAACTGCGCGGCCGTGAACTGGCGGACTTCGCCCCCACGATGTGGTGGTTCCGCAGCGCCGACGACTCGCCGTTCCTGGCCCGCCAGGTCTGCTCCATGCCCACCCCCGGCGGGCGGGTCACCCTCGCCGGCCGGACCCTGACCCGTACCGAGAACGGGGTCAGGACCAAGGAGGAGCTTGCCGACGACGACGACGTCGTCCGCGCCGCCTACCGCACCTGGTTCGGCATCGAACTCGACGCACTGCCGGACCGCCCGACCGACGGAGAACACTGATGCACGACGTGACCGACGGACTCATCGACGTCCACCACCACGCGATCCCGCCGACCTACCGCGCCGCACTCGGCGACAAGGTCGCCATCCCCGGCGTCGACTACCCGACCTGGAGCCCGGAGGCGTCCCTCGAGGTGATGGACCGGCACTCCATCGCCGCCGCCGTCCTCTCCGTCACCGCGCCGGGCGTCACCTTCGCCCAGGGCGCCGAGGCCCGTCGGCTGGCCCGCGAGGTCAACGAGTACTACGCCGCCCTCATCGCCGAACACCCCGCCCGCTTCGGCGCGTTCGCGATCCTGCCGCTGCCCGACGTGGCCGCGGCCAAGGACGAACTGACCTACGCGATCGACGAGCTCGGCCTCGACGGCGTCGGGCTGCTGACCAGCTACGGCAACCGGTACCTCGGCGACCCGGAGTTCGAGCCGCTGCTCGCCGAGATCGCCGACCGCGGCCTGCCCGTGCACGTCCACCCCGGCACCCCGCCGGCCAAGGACGTCGCCACCTTCGACCTCCCGCCCTCGCTCTACGACTTCACCTTCGAGACCACCCGCACGGTCGTCGACCTGCTCTTCAGCGGCACGCTGGAACGGCTGCCGCACCTGAAGCTGATCGTCTCGCACGCGGGCGGCACGCTGCCGTTCCTCGCGCAGCGGCTCACCTACGGGCCGACGATCGGGAAGTACCTGACCGAGCGGGCGCCCAAGGACGTCGTCGGGGCGCTGCGCGGGCTGTACTACGACATCGCGATGTCCGCCAACCGCTTCGCCCTGCCCGCGCTCACCGAACTGGCCGCTCCGGACCGGATCCTGTTCGGCAGCGACTTCCCGTTCATGCCGGCCGCGCACACGACGGAGAACGTCGAGGGTTTTGGCGCGTACGCGGGCTGGAACGCGGAGCGGCGCACGGCCATCGGCCGTGAGAACGCGCTGAAGCTCTTCCCGCGCCTCGCCGGAAAGTAGCGCCGGCCGTACCGCGGCCCGTACCGCGCGCACGAAGGAGCCGGCCGCCTCGGGGGAGGTGGCCGGCTCCTTCGCCGGGTGCGACCTGCCGCGGTCAGCAGACGCCGTCGACACCGCACGCGGCGCCGAACGACTCGTCCCGCTGCTCCCGCTGCCGCGCCTGGGCGTCCAGGATCGCCTTGCGCAGCTGGGGCGCCGAGGGCACCCCCTCCACGCGGATGTCGCCGATCAGGAAGGTCGGGGCGACCTGGACCCGGTGGGCGGCGGCCTCCCTGAGCGCGTCCTGGTGCCGGGCGGTGTACGTGCCCTTCTCCAGGGCCGTACGGAACTCCGCCTGATCCAGGTCGAGTTCACCGGCGAGCCGGGTCAGGATCTCGATCTCGCCGAGGTCCAGGTCCTCCTGGAAGAAGGCCCGGAACATCCGCCGGGTGTACGCGTCGCCCTTGCCGTGCTCCTGCGCGTACTGGAAGCCCTCGAACGCGAGCCGGGTGTACGGCTGCGGCGAGACGGTCGGCAGCGTGATGTCCACGCCCATCCGCCGGGCCATCGGGTAGACGGCCCGCTTCCAGATGTCCGGCAGGTACGGGTCCTCCGGGCGGAGCGTGGGCTTCGGGTGCTCCCGCAGCTCGAACGGCTTCCACTCGACCTGGACGTCCAGGCCCTCGGTGGCCTCCTCCAGCGGCCCCTCCGCGAGCATGCAGAAGGGACACACGTAGTCGGACCAGATCTGGATCTTCACCTGCTCGGTGACCTGTTCGGTGACCTGCTCGGTGGACTGCTCGGTCATCGGACGCCGCCCTTCTGCGCGGTCAGGAACTCCTGGAACGGCACCTCGTGGCCCTCGACCGGGGCGTGCGTGACCCGGATCGGCCACTGGGTGGGGTCGGTCGCGAAGATCCCGTACGAGCTGCCGTAGTCGAAGCCGTACGCGCCGGCGGTCTTCCGGTCGGCGGCGAAGACGATGTGTCCTACGCCGAAGTAGCGGGCCACCATGTAGCACATGGCGCAGGGCTCGCCGGAGGCGATCAGGGTCGAGCCGGCGACGGCGAACACCCCGGCCCGCCTGGCCGCCTCGCGCAGCGCGACGACCTCCGCGTGCGCGCTGGCGTCGTGGTCCTCGCGGACCCGGTTGAACCCGGTGCCGAGCACCCGGTCGTCCTGGACGACGATCCCGGAGAACGGGATGCCGCCCTTGGCCACGTGCTCCCGGCTGATCCGTACGGCCTCGTGGACGTGCGGCAGCAGGGCGTCGATGTCGGTCATGACGTGCGCGCCGGTCAGACGGCGGTCAGGCGGAGCAGGACGGCGCCGCCGATGATGGACGCGAACGAGATCAGCCGGGCGGGGGTGATCTTCTCCTTGAAGATGATCGCGCCGCAGATGACCGTGCCGACGCCGCCGATGCCGGTCCAGATCGTGTAGCCGACCGAGACGTCGAGCTCCCGCAGGGCCAGCGACAGGGTGTAGATGCCGCCGGCGGCGGCGGAGAGCGTGAGCACGGACGGCCACAGGCGGGTGAATCCCTTGGTGGCGTTGGTGCCGAGGGCGAAGAGGACTTCGAAGACGATGGCGATGCCGAGGTAGACCCAGGTCATGGTGGTGACTCTTTCGGGAAGGTGGGACGGAGCGGAGGAAGTCGGGGAGGGGTGCCGAGGGTCAGCCGACGGGCTGCGCGGCGGGGGCGCTCTCGGCGTCGGCCGCGGCCTGCTTCTTCGCGGCGACGTTGTCGGAGATCCGCAGGCCGAGGGCGCCGCCGATGATCAGGATGAAGGCGAGCACCTTCCAGATGGTCATCTTCTCGTCGTAGATCAGCGTGCCGAAGACGACGGTGCCGACCGCGCCGATACCGGCCCACACGGTGTAGCCGACGCCGACGTCCACGGTCTTCAGGGCCATGGAGAGCGTGAAGATGCCGCAGGAGGCGGCGGCGACGGTGAGCAGGGACGGGCCGAGCTTGGTGAACCCGTCGGTGGCCTCGGTCGAGAGCGCGAAGGTGATCTCGAACAGCGAGGAGAACAGCAGCCAGGCCCAGCCGACGTTGGCGTTCTGCGGCTTTGCCTGCGGGGAGGGGGACGTCATGGAACTCACTCTCCAGGAAGTTGTTTGTCCGTGCAAGTTCTTAGAAGGCGTAGCCGGCCGGTGACGGACTGACGCGGCGCCCATGAGGTTGCATGAGCATGTACCCTGTTGTCAACGTCTCCATGAAAGGTGCGTCACCTTATGGCCGCTACCCACACCGCGTCGTCCGACCAGGTGGTCTGGAGCCGCCTCCTCGTCCTGCACTCCCGCGTGGAACGGGAGTTGGCGCAGGCGCTCCAGCGGCGCCACGGGATCGGCCTGTCCGAGTTCCGCGCGCTGGAATCCCTGACCCACGCCGAGGACAGCGAGCTGCGCATGCAGGACCTGGCCGAACGGGTCGGTCTCGGCCAGTCCTCGGTGACCCGCCTGGTCGCGCGGCTCGAAGTGGCCGGATTCGCCTTCAAGGACCTGTGTCCGTCCGACAAGCGCGGCGTCTACGCGGTGATCACGGACGAGGGGCGCGAGCGGGTCGCCGCGGCCCGTACGACCTACGCGGACGTGCTCTCCTCGGCGCTCAACGCGCTGACCGCCGACCCCGAGTACGCCTCCACGGTGCAGTCGCTGCGCGCCGCCGGCGCCTGACGGGCGCCACGTCCGCGCCTGCGGACAGAGTCGGTTCGGCACTCTCCCCCAACCCCTGACGCGCTGTCAATCGCGGGATCTCGGCATAGCGCGACAGGGGTGGTTTCGTTGCATGATCAAGCGTAACGAGAACGCGGTTCCCGCTTCTCGCATCGTCCGCCGCAGAGTGATTTCCATGCATGACGATGCAAGCACGTGCTCCACGAAGCACTGGATCGCACGTGATCTCGTTCGATCTCGCTTTATCTCGCTTGATCTCAACGACTCGACCGTCTCGGGGGAGAGACCGCCGTGCCATCGACACATCTCGCCGCATCCATCGACGCCCACAGCCGGGACCGCGCCGACCGGGTCGCCCTCTCGTACGACCGGCGCACCCTCACCTACGCCGAGCTGGGCGACCTCACCACGGAGCTCCGCGCGCAGCTGCGCCGCCTGGAGCTGCCGGCCGGCAGCACCGTCTGCGTCCCCGCCCACAAGACACCGGAGACCATCGCCCTGCTGACGGCGGTCTTCCACGAGGGCCTGATCGCCCTCGCACCCTCGCCCGACCTGGGCATCGCCGCCCGCACCCGGCTGGCCCAGCAGGCCCGTGCGTCCCACAGCCTCACCGTCGCCGCCGACGGCGCCCTGACCGCCGAGGCGGTCGTCGCCAACGCGGTGGAGGCCGAGGGCTTCGACCGGGCGGACGCCGGCCGCACCCGCCTCCTGCTGACCACCTCGGGCTCCACCGGCACCCCGAAGATCGTGCCGATCCCCGCCGAGGGCTTCGACGCCTTCGCCGACTGGGCCACCGCCGAGCTCGCCCTCACCGGGGACGACGTGGCGCTCTCCTACGCCCCGCTCAACTTCGACCTCGCCCTGCTCGACGTCTGGACCTTCCTGCGGCTCGGCGCCCAGGTCGCCCTGGTCCCGAAGGACCGGGCCACCGAAGCCCCGTACCTGCAGGGCCTGGTGGGCGGCCGCGAGGTCACCTTCGTCCAGGGCGTGCCCATGCTGCACCGCCTCCTGGTCACGGGCGGACCGGAGTTCACCGCCGTCCGCACCCTCATCACCACGGGTGACTCGCTCGCCCCCGAGCTCCTGGAGCCGATGACCCGGACGTTCCCGAACGCCCGGTTCCACAACATCTTCGGCTGCACGGAGACCAACGACTCGTTCGTCCACGCCATCGACCCGCACACGGCCGCCGCGCCGCCGATCGGCCGCCCGCTCGCCGGCGTGCGCGCCCTCGTGGTCGACGCCGACGGAGGGACCGTCACGGGCGCCGGAACCGGCGAACTCCTCGTCTCCACCCCGTTCCAGACCGCCGGCTACCTCAGGTCGGCCCTGAACGAGCAGGCGTTCACGGTCCGCGAGGGCCATGTCTACTACCGCACCGGCGACATCGTCTCCCGTACGGACGAGGGCCTGTTCACCCTCGAAGGCCGGGCGGACTGGCAGGTCAAGGTGCGCGGCGTACGCACCAACCTCCAGGAGGTCGAGACCGTCGTCGCCGCCCACCCGGACGTCGCCGAGGCCGTCGTCGTGGCGCTGCCCGACGAGCAGACCGGCGTCCGCCTGCACGCCCACGTCACCCGGCACCCGGCCACCGCGCTGACCGGTCTGCGCCTGCGGACCCACATCAGCAAGCACCTTCCGCGCCACGCGATCCCGTCCTCGGTGCACGTCACGGAGGCCCCGATGCCCCGGACGTCGACGGGCAAGCCCGACCGGAACCTCATCAGGAACAACCGCATGAAGGAGACCCAGACCGCATGAGCGAGACCGGCGCCACCCACGTGACCGCGGAGATCCGCACGTACCTCGTCACCGAGTTCCTGGCGGGCGAGGACTCCTCGGACCTCACCGACGACTACGACCTGATCGACTCCGGGGTGATCGACAGCCTCGGCCTCGTCCGGCTGATCTCCCACATCGCGAGCCGTTACGGCGTGCCCGTGGACGACATCGACTTCGGCCCGGACGACTTCCGGACCCTCACCGCGATCACCCGCCTCGTCCGGGAGAACGCCCCGGCCACGGCGGCCTGACACCACCACGGCACATCCGCTCATCACGGCACATCCGCGAGCCGCACGCGCACCGCACACCGCACGCGCAGCGCACACCGCACCCGCACCGCCCACCACACCACACCTGAGGGAGTACCCGCATGTTCACCCGCAGCGTCGACGACGTCGTTCCCGTCCAGTGGGGCAACGGCACCAGCCACCGCCTGCTCACCAAGGCCGACGGCATGGGCTTCGCCGTGGCCGTGACCCTCGTCCGGCAGGGCACCACCAGCGCGCTGCAGTACCGCGACCACCTGGAGGCCTGCTACTGCGTCGCCGGCTCCGGTGAGGTCGTGGAGAAGGACGGCACCCGGCACAAGATCACGCCCGGCACGATCTACGCCCTGGACGAGCACGACCCGCACTACCTGATCGCGTCGGACTACGAGGACCTGCACCTCATCTCGGTCTTCAACCCGCCGATCGTCGGCGACGAGAAGCACAAGCTGTCGGCCGACGGCTTCTCCCAGTACTGAGCCGCCCCGCCCCCGGGGCGGCACCCGCCCCCGCCGCCCCGGGGCACCCCTTCCCACCCGATGTGACAAGGACCAGGCTGTGACCGACGACCTCTTCCACCTCGCCACCCCGTGGGCCGACAAATTCAACGCCGACCTCGGCGACCTGGACCGCGCCGGCGCGTTCCCGTCCGACAAGTGGCCCGCCGTCCAGGACTCCGGGATCCTGCGGACCCCCTTCCACCCCGACTACGGAGGCCACGGCCGGTCCCTGACCGAGACCATGCGCGTACTGGAGGGACTCGGTCACACCTCCCGCGACGCCGGCCTGTCCTTCTCCACGTCCACCCAGATCGTCTCCGTGGGCGTCCCGCTCCAGCAGTTCGGCAGCGAGGAGCTCAAGCGGCGCCACCTGCCCCGGATCATGGCCGGTGACGTGATCACCGCCCACGCCATCACCGAGGAGTCCGGCGGCTCGGACGCCATGAACTCCACCACGACCGCCGTCCTCGACGGCGACCACTACGTCGTGGACGGCAGCAAGATGTTCATCACCAACGCCCCCGTCGCCGGCCTCTTCCTGCTGTACGTGCGCACCGGCGCCCCGGGCCCGTTCGGACTGACCACCCTGCTCGTCGAGGCGGACACGCCCGGACTGACCGTCGGTCCCGCCATGGACAAGATCGGCCTGCGCACCAGCCCGATCGGCACGCTCGCCTTCGACGGGCTGCGCGTCCCGGTGTCCCAGCGGGTCGGCCGTGAAGGCGCCGGCTTCCGCGTCCTGGACTACGTCATGAAGCGCGAGGTGCTCTTCGCCTTCTCGATCACGCTCGGCGAGATGACCCGCCGCCTCGAGGACACCATCCGCTTCGCCAAGTCCCGTACCCAGTTCGGCCAGACGATCGGTTCGTACCAGGCCGTCTCCCACAAGATCGCCGACATGAAGATCAGCCTGGAGACGGCGCGCAAGTGGCTGCGCGACACCGGCGCCAAGGTGGAGGCCGGCCAGGACGCGGCCATCGACCTCGCCGCCACGAAGACTGTCGTCTCCGAGGCCAATCTGAGGCTGGCGCTCGACGCCGTCCAGATCCACGGCGGACGCGGCGTCCTCACCAGCCACGGCGTCGAGCGCGAGCTGCGCGACTCCGTCGCCGGGACCATCTACTCCGGCACGAGCGAGATCCAGCGCAACCGCATCGCCGCCCTCCTCGGCCTCTGACCCGGCCTACGACCGGGCCTACGACCGGGCCTCTGCCCCGGATTCCGACCGGGCCTCTGCCCCGGGCTCTGCCCCGGGCCTCCGCCCCGGCCTCTGACGATCCCAAGGGAACCGACTGTGATGACCCTCGACCTGTACGACTGGCTGACCCGGCCCACCGAGTTCCTCGACTACGAGACCGACGCCGTCCAGACCTTCATCGACGGCGTGGTCAAGGACCGCGCGTCCGACAAGCGCACCATGGCCGTCGAGCTCTACTACGCCGTCCGCGACGGCGTCTTCTACGAGGTCTACGGCGCGGACCTGTCCCCCGACGGACTGAAGGCCTCCCACACCGCCACCACCAAGTCCGGCTTCTGCCTGCACAAGTCGGCCCTCTACGCCGCCGCCGTCCGTGCCCTCGGCATCCCCTCCCGGCTCGTCTACGGCGACGTCCGCAACCACCTCGCCTCGCCCCGGCTGATCGAGCACATCGGCGGCGACGTCTTCTTCCACGGCCTCACCCAGGTCTACCTGGACGGCAAGTGGATCAAGGCGACCCCGGTCTTCAACAAGATGCTCTGCAAGCTCTACGGCATGGAGGCCCTGGAGTTCGACGGCCTCGAGGACAGCCTCTACCACCCGTACGAAGGCGGCGCGGGCGCCATGGAGTTCCTCACCGACCACGGCGCCTTCGACGACGTCCCGTACGACTTCGTCATCGGCTCGATGCGCGCCCGGCACCCCAAGTTCCTCAGCGACACCGGTACGGGCACCAGCACCGTGGCCGGCGGCCGGCTGGCCGACGAAGCCAAGTAAGGAGAGTCACGACCATGACCCAGGCCACCGAGCCCCCCCGGGCCACCACGCCCACCGACGGCTGGGACGCCGCCATCCGGATCGGCGTCGTCGTCCCGCACGCCGACGTCGGCCCGGAGGCCGAACTCCAGGCCATGGCCCCCGCGTCGGTCTCCATCCACGGCTCCCGCGTCCACTTCGGCGCGATGCGCGCCGGCGGCGAGATGGACGAGAAGATTCCGCACGACCCGGTCCGCGCGTTCGTCGAACCGCCCTTCCTGGACCAGGCCGTCGAGCAGCTCGCCGCCTCGCCCCTGCACGCGCTGACCCTCGGCTTCACCTCCTCCAGCTACGTGCTGAAGGCGGCCGGGGAGCGCGAACTGTACGAGCGGCTGCGCCCGGTGACCCGGGAGCTGCCGATCACCGGCACGACCCGGGCCGCCCGGGCCGCGTTCACGGCGCTCGGCGCCCAGCGGATAGCCCTGGTCAACCCGCCGTGGTTCGACGACGAGCTCTCCGGCCAGGGCGCCGACTACTTCCGGGAGTTCGGCTTCGACGTGGTCCACCACGGGCCGTGCGGGCTGCCGTCGAACCAGAAGGCGATCACTCCGCAGAACCTCTCGGAGTGGCTCCGCACCACCGTCGCCGCCCACCGGCCGGACGCCGTCCTGGTCGCGGGCAACGGCATCCGCGCGGTCGGCACCATCAAGCCGCTGGAGGCGGAGCTGGGCTTCCACGTCGTGACCGCCAACCAGGCGATCTTCTGGCACGCCCTGCACCTGGCCGGCGCGACGGCCATCAGCGAGGGTGTCACCGAGTACGGCGCCCTCTTCGCCCGCCCGGCGCCGGTGGACGCGGCCTGATCCACGGGGGGGCTGATCCACGCGCGGGGCTGATCCACGCGCACGCCTGGTCCACCCGCACGCCTGGTCCACCCGCACGGCTGATCCACGCGCGGGTGAGCCCGGACGGCCGACGGCCGCCCGGGCTCACCCCCGGGGATCGGGTCCCCGCGAGGACCCGATCAGAGCGCGGCGGGCACCTCGTACAGCGCGACGACCGCGGTGAAGATCTCCTCGTCGTTCTGCTCCGCCGTCACCAGCACGTGCGGCCGCCCGGCCGGATCGTCCGGCAGCGTCCTGGTGATGATCCAGCACGGCGCGTCCAGTTCGGCGTACCGGGTGAAGTCGCAGCTCATGCCGGCGACCAGGGTCTGCCGCGGGTGGGTCGCGGCCTGCGCCGCCTGGCGCGCGGCCTCCAGGAGCAGCATGCCCGGGGCGTGGTCGACGGGGTGGTCGAACAGGACGGGGTGCGAGGTGTCCGTCCGCAGCTGCCAGCGGCCGGGGACGTCGGTGCAGGAGAGCACGACGTCCTGGAACCGGGTCCGGCCCGTCTCGTTCGTCGGGGACGGCGGCGGCAGCGGAACGGCGCGCGCGTTGGCGCTCGCGATGTCGGCGTACGGTCCGCGCAGCCGCTCGTAGACCGCCCGGTCCTGGATGGTGAACCGGGTCCTGGCCCTGGCGAGACGGCGTCCCGCGCGGGTGGCCTCGACGGAGAGGGTGAGGGCGGTCGCCCGCCCCTTGCGGTACTTCACGTCCGAGCAGCTGATGTGGAGCTCGACGTACGCGTCCTCGCCGTCGGCCCACAGCTCGTCCGGGGCGATGTCCCAGCCGAAGTCCTTCCACAGCAGCTGGTGCCCGAACGGGACGTCGTACGCGGCGTGGGAGAGCATCGGCAGCGTCTGACGCACCGTCTCCGTCATGAACAGGGGGTCGAACCTGCCGTGCCGCGCCAGATAGAAGGCGTGCTCGCGCGGCCAGCGCGCGGTGACGGTGAAGGTGTCGTCCCCGGTGCGGCACCAGCTCACGAGGAGCACCTCGGCCGGGTTCGTCTTGTGGGTGTACGACATCGGAACGGGCACGGTGTTGGTGGTCGTCCGGTCCTGTGCGAGTTCTATCGGAGGCACAACAGTTCTCCCCTGACTGTTTCCAGATATTCGCGGACCTGCACACTGGTGTGGTGGCTGGCCGCTCACATAAGATAGTGGTCACTCTTTTTCTTTGTCGATGTATTCGGGGTAACGGCGCAGTGGCGGAACACAGGCAGGAACGGGCGGTCCGCACGAGGGAGCTGGTGCTCCGAGCTGCGGCGGAGGTGTTCGACGAGTCCGGGTACATCGGCGCGAGCATCACCAAGATTCTCGATCGGGCGGGCGTCACGGCGGGCGCCGTGTACTTCCATTTCCGGTCGAAGGAGGGACTGGCCCGTGCGGTCATCCTGGAGCAGGCGGCCGATCTGCAGTTCCCCGAGGGGGAGGGCGGCCTCCAGCAGCTTCTGGACATGACCGGCTACCTCGCCGTGGAGATGCAGCACAACACCCTGCTGCGGGCCGGCGTCCGGCTCGCCGTCGAGCAGGGCGTCGTCGGCCCGCAGGAGTACACGATCTACGAGTGGTGGGCCGACCGGTTCCACCAGGAGTTCGTCCGGGCCCGGGAGATGGGCCAGTTGCTCGACGACGTGGACGTGGCCGCCTTCTCGCAGCTCCTCGTCGCCGCCTACACCGGTACGCAGGTCATGTCCCAGCTCGCCACCGGCCGCGCCGACCTGCCCCGCCGGATCAGCGACATGTGGCGATGTCTGCTGCCCGCGCTGGCCCCCGCCGAGGTCATCGCCGAGCTGCGGGTACCCGTCGACGGCACCGTGGCCGCCACGTGAGCGCTCTGCGCGTCGTACTGACCGGGGCGACCGGCTTCGTCGGCTCCCGCGTCCTGCACACCCTCACCTCCACCGCCCAGGCCGCCGGCCGCCCCCTCTCCGTCCGGGTCCTGGGCCGTTCCACCGCCGCTCCCGCCGCCGTGACCGCTGCCGCCACGGCGGACGTGACCTGGACGTCCGTGGACCTGACGGACCGTGACTCGCTGCGGAAGGCGGCGAGCGGCGCGGACGTCCTGATCCACCTCGCCTCCCGGATCTCCGGCGACGAGGCCCAGTGCGCGGCGGTCAACATCGAGGGCACCACCGCCCTCGTCGAGGAGTCCGTCCACTGGGGCGTGGACCGGATCGTCCACCTCTCCACCGCCGCGGTCTACGGACCGGGCCCGCACCGCGGCATCGCGGTCGACGAGATCGTTCCCGCCCCCGTCTCACCCGCCAGCCGTACCCGTCTGGCCGGCGAGTCCCCGGTCCTTGCGGCCGGCGGAACGGTTCTACGCCCGGGCCTGGTGCTCGGCGCCGGCGACCGCTGGGTGGTGCCCGCCCTCGCGGAGCTGCTCGCCCGCGTCCCGGCCCGCTGGGACGGTGGCCGCGGCCTGCTCTCCGTCGTGGATGTCGACGACCTCGCCCGCCTCGTCGTCGGCCTGGCCACGTCCGAGGCCGCCCCACCACCGGGCGTCCACCACGCCAGCCACCCCGTCCCGGTGAGCAACGGCGACCTGATGGCGGAGCTGGCCGCCCTGGACATCCTGCCCAAGGCCGACGACGACTGGTCCTGGGACGCCTGCCTGGACCGGCTCCGCGCGGCGCCCGGCCGGACGAGCGAGCGGCAGTTCTCCCTGCTGGCCCAGGACCACTGGTACGCGAGCGAATCCATCTGGCGGACCGCCTCCTGCCCCCCGGGCCCCGGCCCACTGACCCGCCTCGCGGCGGCGGCCCCCTGGTACCGCTCGTTCCTGGCGGGGTGACGCGAGCGCGAGAGGCCACGAGCAAGGGCGGCGCACTCCGACCGATGGTCGGTGTACGCCGCCCTCTCGTGCGTGGCGGGTGGTCGCGGGTTCCGGCCCGCGTGGTCACGGCGACTACTTCGGGTCGTCGTTGAACTTCGAGGTCGACCAGAAGTAGCCGAGCACCGCGAGGCCGACGCACCAGGCGACCGCGAGCCAGCCGTTGTGGCCGATCTCGGTGCCGAGCAGCAGACCGCGCAGGGTCTCGATGGCCGGCGTGAAGGGCTGGTACTCCGCGATCGGCTGGAACCAGCCCGGCATCGAGGAGAGCGGGACGAAGGCGCTGGACAGCAGCGGCAGCAGGATCATCGGCATCGCGTTGTTGCTGGCGGCCTCCGCGTTCGGGCTGATCAGGCCCATGCCGACGGCGATCCAGGTGAGCGCGAGGGCGAAGAGCACGAGCAGTCCGAAGGCCGCGAACCACTCCAGGAGGGTGGCGTCGGTGGAGCGGAAGCCGATGGCCACGCCCACCGCGCCGACGAGCACGACGCTGATCACGGACTGCAGGACGCTGCCGACGACGTGCCCGACGAGCACCGAGCCGCGGTGGATCGCCATGGTGCGGAAGCGGGCGATGATGCCCTCGGTCATGTCGTTGGCGACGGAGACCGCCGTGCCGATCGTGGTGGAGCCGATCGTCATCAGGAGCAGACCCGGGACGATGTAGGCGATGTACCTGGCCCGGTCCGGCTCGCCGCCGCCGATGCCCACGCTCATCGTCTCGCCGAAGATGTAGACGAAGAGCAGCAGCAGCATGATCGGCGTGAGCAGCAGGTTCAGGGTGAGCGACGGGTAGCGCCGGGCGTGCAGCAGGTTCCGCCGCAGCATGGTGGAGGAGTCGCGCAGGGCGAGGGAGAGGGAGCTCATCGGACAGCCTCCTTGGGCTGGTCGGGGATGCCGGCGGTGGAGCCGGTGGAACCGGTGGCGGTCAGGGCGAAGAAGACGTCGTCGAGATCGGGCGTGTGCACGGTCAGTTCGTCGGCCTCGATGCCGGCCGCGTCCAGGCGGTCGAGGATGGAGCGCAGTTCGCGCTGGCTGCCGTCGCTCGGGAGCTGGAGCGCCAGGGCCTCGTCGTCCCGGGTGGCGTCCTCGCCGAGCGCGGTGCCGGCCGCCCGGTACGCGGACGGGTCGGCGAAGCGGAGCCGTACGTGCCCGCCCGGGATGAGCCGCTTGAGCTCCTCCGCGGTCCCCTCGGCGACGATCGTCCCGCCGTGGAGCACGGCGATCCGGTCGGCGAGTTCGTCGGCCTCCTCCAGGTACTGGGTGGTGAGGAAGACGGTGACGCCGTCGGCTACGAGCGTGCGGATGATCTGCCACATGTTGTGGCGGCTGCGCGGGTCGAGGCCGGTGGTCGGTTCGTCGAGGAAGATGATCCGCGGGTCGCCGACCAGGGTCATGGCGATGTCGAGGCGGCGCTTCATGCCGCCGGAGTAGGTGGAGGCGGGCTTCTTCGCGGCCTCCACGAGGTCGAAGCGCTCCAGGAGTTCGGCGGCGACCCGCCGTCCTTCCTGCTTGGACAGGTGGTTGAGGTCCGCCATGAGGAGCATGTTCTCCTCGCCGGTGATCAGACCGTCGACGGCGGAGAACTGTCCGGTGACGCCGATCGCGGCGCGCACGGCCTGCGGCGCGGTGGCGAGGTCGTGGCCGCCGACGCGGACCTCACCGCTGTCGGCGGAGACGAGCGTGGAGAGGATCTTCACGGCGGTGGTCTTGCCGGCGCCGTTCGGCCCGAGCAGGGCGAACACGGATCCGGCGGGGATGCGCAGGTCGACTCCGTCGAGGACGGTCTTGTCGCCGTAGGACTTGCGCAGTCCGGTCGCCGAGATGGCGAGGTCGGTCATGGGGGTCACTCCTTCTCGAAGGCTGGGGCTCGGGCGCTCAGAGGCTGCGGGCGGTGATGTCGCCGAAGGCGGTGGTCGCGTGGACGGTCAACTCGGCGGCGCCGCCGCCGGAGTTCTGGAGCGAGTTGTGGATCCGGCCGTGGGCGGTGCCGGCGTCCAGGGCGGCGGAGACCCCGCGGGCGGCGCCGACGGTGATCCCGCCGGCCTCGGTGCGCAGGGTGACCGTGCCGCGCACGGCCTCGGCGACCTGGATGTCGCCCTTCTGGGTGCTGATCTCGGCGGAGCCGCCGAGGCGGGCCACCGACACGTCGCCGGCCTGGAGGACGAGCCGGGCGCCGACGACCTCGTCGAGCTCGACCGTGCCCTGCTGGCCCTCGAACGCGACGTCACCGAGCGGCCCGGTGGAGCGGAACTCGCCGGCGGCCGCCTTGGCCTCGACCCGGGAGCCGGCCGGCACCTTGACGGTCACGTCGATGAAGCCGCCGTTGCCGAGCACCCGGCTCTTCGCCTCGGGGACCTCGACCCGCAGGACACCGTCGGCGTAACCGACCTCGGTCTGCTCGGCCGCCTTCACGTCGCGGCTCTTGCCCGGGTCCGCGGGCCGGACCTCGACGGTGGCCTCGGCCTGGTCGGCGGCGACGATCCGGATGACACCGGCGGGGATGTCGAGGACGGCGGTGACGGGGGCGGTGGTGGCGAAGGTCTGCATGGTTCTCTCCTGGTTTCCGTTGCCGGGCCCGTTGCCGGGCTCGTCGTTTCCGATGAGTGAAACACTACGTTGCGTTCGAGGGTGTGGCAACAAGCCTGTTGCGCAAGAAACCGGTAATCGCAGGTAGTTGCGGCAATTTCGTTGCAACGGGATTGATTGCAATGCAACGCACCCCTGTCATAGCGTTGCAATGGAACGAGATTGAACGCTATGCGGGCGACAACGAGAGGGCCCTCCCGGGGGAGGCCCTTCTGGCTGTGCCGCGGAGCCGGTGACTCCCCGGCCGCAACAGACGCTCACGGCAAGGCGCCAGGCGCCTGGTCGCCGGCGCGGCGGCCCCTGACCGGCGACGTACGCTGCACGAACTCCACCGACTGAGCCGCCCACTGGGAGTCCGCGTGACCACACAGCCATTCCTGTATGTCGTCGTCTGCGCCGCGGGCATCGCGGGCGACGCCCACAAGCTGATCACCGCAGCGCAGGAGCGGGGATGGGGCGTCGGTGTCATAGCCACACCACAGGGCCTCGGCTTCCTCGACACCGAGGCGGTCGAGGCGCAGACCGGCTTCCCGATCCGCTCGGCCTGGCGCAGCCCCGGCGACCCGCGCCCCCTCCCACCCGCCGACGCCATCGCCGTCGCGCCGGCCACCTTCAACACCATCAACAAGTGGGCCGCGGGCATCACCGACACCCTCGCCCTGGGCGTCCTGTGCGAGGCGTACGGCACGGGCGTCCCGACGGTGGTCCTGCCGTACGTGAACGCCGCCTTGGCCGCCCACCCGGCGTACCGCCGGAGCCTGGACCAACTGCGAGAGATGGGCGTCCTGGTCGGCTCGTACGAGCCGCATCGACCGAAGGCCGACGGGGGCGCGGAGGAGTTCCGGTGGGAAGAGGCACTGGATCTCCTCGGAGACGCACCGTCTGGATGAGCCGCACCCCGAGCGGGGCGGTGACGCACGAACCGCCGTACCGGGCCACCCGCCCGCCCCCACCGCCCAGAACCGGCCACCACCAGCAAAAAGACCCTCCCGAAGGAGGGTCTCGCGCGGTGCGCCCCCGGCAGGACTCGAACCTGCGGCCAAGTGCTTAGAAGGCACCTGCTCTATCCACTGAGCTACGGGGGCCGGGTGGTGGATCGGTGGCCGGGAGCCCCTGGTGGGTGGGGCTTGGCCGGTTGGGTCAAGGATAGGGCTCTGATCCCCTTGGCCCGGTTGCTTCACCTGCGTGCCACGATGTGGAGGTTCGGTGAAGCGGAACGATAATCGCAGGCAGGTGCGATTCCCGCAGTGTTTTTCACGCCACTGGGCCCGGGTGTTGTGCACTCGTTATGCCTGAGGCTCCCGTCATCCTTCGTTCGGTCGGCGCGCAGGGCCCTTATACGCTTCAAAAAGGCTCCAAAATTGGGCATTCTTCGCATGTGGTGACCTTGGACGAACGGCCTCAGCTGATCGACGCACTCTCCGCCCTGCGCGACTGTGTCGCGGCCGTGCGTCTCCCCCTTCCCCTCCCGGGCGCCCCACGCGCCCGCCAGAGCCGGGCCGAGCTGCTCGCCCAGCTCGACGACTATCTGGTGCCCCGGCTGAAGGACCCCCACGCCCCCCTGCTCGCCGTCGTCGGCGGGTCCACCGGGGCCGGGAAGTCCACGCTCGTCAACTCCCTTGTGGGGCGCCGGGTCAGCGAGGCCGGCGTGCTCCGGCCCACCACCCGTACGCCCGTGCTCGTCTGCCACCCCGACGACCACCACTGGTTCGCCGGCATGCGCATCCTGAACCAGCTCACCCGCGTCTGGCTGCCCCAGCAGGACGAGGAGGCCGCCGAGGAGCCCCCCGAGGAGAACGCGCTGCGCGTCGAGACCTCCTCCGCCCTCACCCCCGGGCTCGCCCTGCTCGACGCCCCCGACATCGACTCCCTCGTCGTCGAGAACCGGCTGCTGGCCTCCGAGTTGATCTGCGCCGCCGACATCTGGGTCATGGTCACGACCGCCTCCCGGTACGCCGACGCCGTCCCCTGGCACCTGCTCCGTACCGCCAAGGAGTACGACGCCACGCTCGTCACCGTCCTCGACCGCGTCCCGCACCAGATCATCGGCGAGGTCTCCCGGCAGTACGAGGCACTGCTCGACAAGGCCGGCCTCGGCGACGTACCCCGGTTCACCATCCCCGAGCTGCCCGAGTCCGCGGGCGGCGGCAGCGGGCTGCTGCCCGACACCGCCGTCGCCCCGCTCCGCGCCTGGCTCGCCCACCGCGCCCAGGACCCCGCCGCGCGCCAGCAGGCCGTCGGCCGGACCGCCACCGGCGTCATCGACTCCCTCGACTCCCGGATGCCCGAACTCGCCGCCGCGGTCGCCGCCCAGTACGCCGCCGCCGTCCGGCTCGGCGGCGCCGTCGAGGGCGCGTACGAGGAGCAGGGCGAACGCGTCCGGCAGCAGGTGCGGCGCGGCGCCGTCCTCGCCGGTGACGCCCGCACCCGCTGGCGCGGCTACCCCCGCGACAGCTCCGCCGACGAACTGCTCGACGCCCTCGTCGAGTCGCTCGCCGCCCTGCTCCAGTGCGCGGTGGCCGCCGCCGACGAACGTGTACGGGACGCCTGGCGCCGCGAACCCGCCGCGGCCGCCCTCGGCCCCGTCCACGCGGCCCCCGACCGCGAGGCGACCGAGCGGATCGAGCTGACCGTACGGCGCTGGCGGCGCGAACTCGACGAGCTGGCCGAGGAGGAACTGCGTACCACCGAGCGGCCCGGCACCGCCCGTACCGCCGCGCCCGACGCCGACACCGTCGCCGCCCTGCTCTCCGCGGCCCTCCTCGGCGGCCGCCGCACCCGCAGCGCCGGCGAGCGGCTCGCCGAACTCCTCGGCGCCCAGGCCGCCCTGCGCCTGCGCGACAAGGGCGGCGCGCTGCTCACGACGTGCCTCGACCGCGCGCTGCACACCGAACGCGACCGGCGCATCGCCCCCCTCGACGCCCTCGACGTGACCCCCGAGCCGCAGGCGGAGCTGATCGCCGCGCTCTCCGTACTGCAGAAGGAGAAGTGAGGACCGGTGAGCAGCAGCACGGTGGACGATCGTTGGGACGACGGGCTCATCGCGCGGAGGGCGGCCGAGCGGGCCGCGCAGCCGCCGGGGGAGGCGCAGGCCGACCCTGAGGAAGACAGCCTTCCGCCGCTCGGCGGGCAGTACGGCGGCTCCCTGCGGACCCGCCTCGACGCCCTCCACGAACTCGTCGGCCTCTCCCGTACGCGCCTGGCGGGCGACACGCTCTCCGAGGCCGGACGCGTGCTCGACGAGGCCGCCGCCCGCCAGCGGCTCTCCGCCCGGCACACCGTCGTCGCGATCGCAGGCCCCACCGGCAGCGGCAAGTCGACGCTCTTCAACGCCCTCGCCGGCGTCCCCGTCTCCGAGACCGGCCTGCGCCGCCCCACCACCTCCGCGCCCATCGCGCTCAGCTGGTCCGAGGGCTCCGCCGGTCTCCTCGACCGCCTCGCCGTCCCCGGCCGGCTCCGCCGCCGCCCCCTGGCGGGCGGGGCGGCCGACGAGGACCTCCAGGGGCTCGTCCTGATCGACCTGCCCGACCACGACTCGGCCGTCACCGCGCACCGCGACCAGGTCGACCGCGTCCTCGCCCTGGTCGACGCCGTGATCTGGGTCGTGGACCCGGAGAAGTACGCCGACGCCGCGCTCCACGAGCGCTATCTGCGTCCGCTCGCCGGCCACGCCGAGGTCACCTTCGTGGTCCTCAACCAGGTCGACCGGCTGGGGCCCGACGCCTCCGACCTCGTCCTGGACGATCTGCGCAGGCTCCTCGACGAGGACGGCATGGCCCTCGGCGAACACGGCGAACCCGGCGCCACCGTCCTCGCGCTCTCCGCGCTCACCGGGGAGGGCGTGGGCGAACTGCGCGAGCTCCTCGGGCGGTTCGTCACCGAGCGGACAGCGCCCGCGCTCCGCCTCTCCGCCGACGTCGACGCGGCCGCGGCCCGGCTCCGGACGGCATACGTCTCCGACGGCCAGACCGGCCTGGGGGAGCGGGCCCGGGAGGACTTCTCGGCCCGGCTCGCCGTCGCCGTCGGCGCCACCGCGGCGGGCGAGGCCGCCGAACGCGTCTGGCGCCGGGGCGCCATCCGCGCCTGCGGCACGCCCTGGCTGCGGCTCTACCGCTGGTACGAACGGCTCCGCGCGCACGGTTCCACCGACCCGCGCCTCCAGGCACCCCTGGAGGACGAACTCACGGCGAGGCAGCGGGTCGAGCAGGCCGTGCGGGTCGTCGCCGACGACGCCTCGCGTGGACTCCCGGCGCCGTGGGCGCAGGCGGTGCGCGAGGCGGCGGCACGGGGCGCCGACGGGCTGCCGGAGGCGCTCGACGAACTCACCGCGACCATCGGCGACCCGGCCGCCCGGCCCCCGCGCCCCGCCTGGTGGCCCGCGGCCGTCCTGGCGCAGGTCCTGATGACGCTGCTGCAGATCTTCGGCGCGCTGTGGCTGGTCGGCCAGATCGTCGGCGTCGTGGAGCCCGGGCTGCTGCCCCCCGTCCTCATCATGCTCGGCGGCATCGTGGGCGGTCCGCTGGTGGAGTGGGCGTGCGCGGCGGCGGTGAAGGGACCCGCGCGGCGGTACGGGCAGGAGGCCGAGCGGAAGCTGCGGGAGGCGGCGGCCGCGTGCGGACGGGCCCGCGTCCTGGACCCGATCGCGGCCGAGTTGATGCGCTACCGGGAGGTCCGCGACCAGTACGTGACGGTGTCGGGGACGCGCTCGGGGGCCCGGGTGGCGCGGCTGGGCGCCGTCGGCATGCGCTGGGGCGGTACGAGGCCGGGGGCGCGGGTGCGGTGAGCCGTCGGCGCCTGCCCGGTCGGACGTCACCCTCCGGGGTGACGGAGTTTTCCCCAACCCGCCCTCCCCGCACAGGCTTCGGCGCGCTTCGCCGTACTGCTCCACCATGAACGCCATGGAGCGCATCGAAGCGCACCGAAGAGCACTGAACCACTCTCAATGGGTGTGAAGCGGGGGGAACGGCATGAACGACACGATGGTGACGCTTGTCGGGAACGTGGCGACGAGCGTGGAGTACCGGGACACGGCGACGGGCGGGGTGGCCCGGTTCCGGTTCGCGGTGACCGCGCGCCGCTGGGACCGGGAGCGCGGCACCTGGTCGGACGGACACACCAGCTTCTACACGGTGTTCGCGTGGCGGACCCTCGGCGCCCACCTCGCGGCCTCGGTCTCGGTGGGGGAACCGCTGATCGTGCACGGCCGGTTGCGGGTGCGGGAGGAGGAGTTCGCCTCCGGGCCCGGGGAGGAGGGCGCCGCCGGGGCGGAGGTCAGGCGCAGGACGTTCGTGGACATCGACGCGGTGGCGGTGGGCCACGATCTGACCCGGGGAACGGCGGCATTTCGGCGGGCGGTGAAGGCCGAGCCACGCACGACGGAACGTCAGGGAAACGGAGCCGGGGGCACGGTGGAGCGCGACCTCTGGGAGGCTCCGAACCCCCCGAAAGCGGCAGCCCGTGCAGCCCAGGAGCTGGAACCCGCGCACTGAAAGGGAGTTGTGGGGGGGGATTTGTCGACACCGCGACCTGTGCATACAGGGCTGTGGGTGCCCGCTGATAACGATTCTGAGTCGGTATGGTTATCAGCTCGTATGGGCGGGCACCGGGGGCTTCCGCGTCCCTAGGATTCCCAGGTACTCATACGGGACTTGAGTAAGCACTTGAGTCGACAGTGAGTCAACCGGGTCTGTGATTCTGCTGGCGATGCGCTCCCCCCACGTGTCATGTCATGACGGACGGCACGGAGCACCTCGCCTGGAGGGGAAATTCATGTTTTCTGTTCGGAGGCGCGGCGTCGCCCGCCTTGCCGCCGCGACCGTGGTCTCTGGCCTCGTCGCGGCCGGCGCGATAGCCGTAGCGGGACCGGCGCTGGCCGAGGATGGGGCTGACGGCACCGGCGGCGCGACCGCCACGCTGGGCAAGCTCACCGTCTTCGACACGGTCAAGATCAAGGGCAAGGGCGAGATCTCCGCCGGCCTGTTCCAGATGCAGGCCACGCCCGGCGGCACGCTGCAGACCTACTGCATCGACCTGTACACCGGCGCCAAGACGGGCCAGGAGTACAAGGAGGTCGGCTGGGACCAGTCGTCCCTCCACAACAACGCGAACGCGGGCAAGATCCGCTGGATCCTGCAGAACTCCTACCCGCAGGTGAACGACCTCGACGCGCTCGCGAAGAAGGTCGGCGCGAAGAACCTGACCGAGAAGACCGCCGCCGCCGCCACGCAGGCCGCGATCTGGCACTTCTCGGACAACGTCGACGCCAAGCCGGTCAACAAGGACGCCAAGAAGCTGACCGAGTACCTGGAGAAGGAGGCGGTGAACCTGGAGGAGCCGAAGGCCTCCCTCAGCCTCTCGCCGTCCTCCGTCGCCGGTAAGTCGGGCGAGCGCCTCGGCCCGATCACCGTCGACACCAACGCCGCCTCCGCCGCGGTCTCCCTCGCCCCGGGCGCCCCCGCGGGCGTCAAGCTGGTCGACAAGGACGGCAAGGTCGTCACCAACGTCGCCAAGGGCGGCCAGGTGTTCTTCGACATCCCGGCCGGCACCCCGGACGGCGCCGCCGAGCTCAAGGTGCAGGCCGACACGACCGTTCCGATCGGCCGTGCCTTCGTCTCCACCAAGGTCAAGAGCCAGACCCTGATCCTGGCCGGCACCAGCACCTCCAGCGTCACCGCCAAGGCCAACGCCACGTGGGCCAAGAAGGGCGCGATCCCGGCCGTCTCGGCCGAGAAGAACTGCGCCAAGGGCGGCCTGGACGTCACGGCGTCCAACGAGGGCGACGAGGACTTCAACTTCGAGGTCAAGGGCCAGAAGGTCACCATCGGCGCCGGCCAGTCGAAGACGGTCACGATCCCGCTCGCCGAGGACGAGGCCTACGACTTCACCATCACCGGCCCGAACGGCTTCGAGAAGAACTTCAAGGGCGTTCTCGACTGCAAGACGGCCACCCCGGGCCCGCTCCCGTCGGAGACCCCGTCGACCGAGCCGTCCGTCTCTCCCACCCCGTCCGCGGGCACGGCCGGTGGCTCCACCACCGGTGAGACCACCGGCTCCACCACCGGTGGCGGCGACCTCGCCGAGACCGGTAGCTCCAACGCCACCCCGATGATCGCCGGCATCGCCGCGCTCCTCGTGGTTCTCGGCGGCGGCGCGGTCTTCTTCCTCCGCAAGAAGAAGACGGCCGGCCAGTAAGGGCCAGTAGGCACAGGTAGTACCCCGCCTCACGGCGGCCGACGGCCCCGACGCGCACTCCGCGCGCCGGGGCCGTCGCACGTCCATCGCACGCCCGCGCCCGTCCGCCGTACGTCCATCGCACGCCCGCGCCCGTCCGCCGTACGTCCGCGCCCGTCCGAGTGCGTGCAAGCCCTCAGTCGTCCAGGCTGCCCATGGTCAGGTTGACCGTCGTCCCCGTCAGTCCGCTCGCGCGGTCGGAGGCCAGGAAGGCGGCGACGCCCGCCAGTTCGTCCAGGCTCATGAGCCGTCGCGGGTGGGTCCGGGCCGCGAGGGACTCCTGCCACTGCTCCCACGTCAGACCCGAGGCCGCCGCGCGCGGTTCGAAGGCCTCGCGGATCGTGCGGGTCTCCGGCATCGCCTGGGGCCGCAGCCCCACCACACGGAGGCCCAGCGGGGCGAGTTCGGCGGACAGGGCGCGGGTGAGAGCCTCCTTCGCCGCCATCGCGGGGCCGTAACCGCCCACCAGGGGGATGCCCGTGCGGGAGTGGAGCGCGGTCACAGTCATGATCACCCCGGATCCCCGCTCGACCATCCGCCGGGCCGCGAGCCGCGCGGTCAGGAAGTACGCGCGGGTGCACGCCGCGATCGGCAGGGCGAAGCGCTCGGCCTCGAGGTCCGTCAGCGGGACGCCCAGGATCTCGGCGTTCGGGATGCCGACGGCGTCGAAGGAGACGTCGAGCCGCCCCGCCCGCTCGGTCACCGACCGCAGGTACCGGTCCACCGCCCCCTCGTCGAGCGCGTCCACAGCCGCGGCCCGGGCGGACCCGCCGGCCGCGACGACCTCCTCGGCGACGGCTTCGACGGGGCCCGCGCGGCGCCCGCTCAGAAACAGCTCCGCGCCCTCCGCCGCGAAGGCCCGCGCGACGGCGCCCCCGATCGCGCCCCCGGCTCCGTGGACCACCGCGACCTTGTCCTTGAGCAGCATGGCCGACTCCCTTCATGAGCGGGTGAGCCCCGAAGAGGCAGACACCGCGGCCGCCGGAAACCGGGCGCCCGCCGACCGCCCGGTTCGCCCCTCCACCGGTGTCCGTACAGGATGGAGGTGGTGGAACCCATGCCAGCCGACCCGACGACAGCCGACCTGACCGCAGCCGACCCGACCACGGCCGCCCCGATCACAGCCGACCTCGTCACGAGGGCGCGGGACGGCGACGGCGAGGCGTTCCGTGCGCTGACCGAGCCACACAGGCGCGAGCTGCACGTGCACTGCTACCGGATGCTCGGCTCCCTCCAGGACGCCGAGGACGTCCTCCAGGACACGCTGCTTGCCGCCTGGCAGGGCCTCGGCGGCTTCGAGGGCCGCGCCTCGGTCCGTACCTGGCTCTACCGGATCGCCACCCACCGCTGCCTCAACGCGCGGCGCTCGGCTAACCGGCGCCGCGCCCGCGCGTGGGACATGCCCGGCGTCGTACCGCCCGAGCCCACCGGGCACGGCGAGGTCCCCTGGCTCGAACCCCTCCCCGACGCCCTCCTCGCCGGGGCGGCCGACACGCCGCTCGGCCCCGAGGCGCGCTACGAACAGACGGAGTCCCTCACCCTGGCCTTCGTCACGGCTCTCCAGACCCTGCCGCCCCGCCAGCTCGCCGTCCTCGTCCTGCGCGACGTCCTCGGATTCCACGCGGCCGAGGTCGCCGAGATGCTGGACACGACCACCGGCGCGGTCGACAGCGCCCTCAAGCGCGCCCGGGCCACGCTGAGCCGCCGCGCCGAAGCACCGACCGCGCAGGCCACCCCCGGCAGCCCCGCCGAGCAGGCACTCGTGACGTCCTTCGTCCGCGCCTACGAAACCGGTGACCTGGACGCGCTGCTCACCCTGCTCACCGAGGACGTCCTCGTCTCCATGCCGCCGATCCCGCTCACGTACGCAGGCCGGCCCGCCGCGGCCCGCCTCTTCGCGGCGATCTTCGCCTCCGGTCGCCGCGTCGACCTCGTCCCCACCCGAGCCAACGGCCAGCCCGCCTTCGCCGCCTACCTCCGCACCGCCACCTCCACCGGCCCCCGCCCCGGCGCGGGCCTCTTCGTCCTCACCCTCACCCCCACCGCCGACCGCATCACCGCCTTCACCCGCTTCGACGCGACCCTGCTCCCCCGCTTCGCCCTCCCCACCGCCCTCCCCGCCCACGAGGCGTGACCGCGCGGTCACCGAACCCGCCCCTCGAAGCCCCAGGTCAGCGGAGCCGGGGCGGACTGGTTTCCGTCACGGGGTGGCGGTCAGGCAAGATGGGGTGTATCTGCCCACTCACTCTTTGCCGGACGGTTTCTCTTGGCTGAGTACATCTACACGATGCGCAAGACGCGCAAGGCGCACGGCGACAAGGTCATCCTCGATGACGTGACGCTGAGCTTCCTGCCCGGTGCGAAGATCGGTGTGGTCGGCCCGAACGGTGCCGGTAAGTCCACCGTCCTCAAGATCATGGCCGGTCTTGAGCAGCCGTCCAACGGTGACGCGTTCCTGTCGCCCGGGTACAGCGTCGGCATGCTCCTCCAGGAGCCCCCGCTCGACGAGTCCAAGACGGTCCTGCAGAACGTCCAGGACGGCGCCGCCGAGATCATGGGGAAGCTGCACCGCTTCAACGAGGTCGCCGAGCTCATGGCGACCGACTACTCGGACGCGCTCATGGAGGAGATGGGCAAGCTCCAGGAAGACCTGGACCACGCCAACGCCTGGGACCTGGACGCGCAGCTGGAGCAGGCCATGGACGCGCTGGGCTGCCCGCCCGGTGACTGGCCGGTCGTCAACCTCTCCGGTGGCGAGAAGCGCCGCGTCGCGCTCTGCAAGCTGCTCCTGGAGGCCCCCGACCTGCTGCTCCTCGACGAGCCCACCAACCACCTGGACGCCGAGTCCGTGCAGTGGCTGGAGCAGCACCTCGCCAAGTACCCCGGCACCGTCGTCGCCGTCACCCACGACCGGTACTTCCTCGACAACGTGGCCGAGTGGATCCTGGAGCTCGACCGCGGTCGCGCCCACCCCTACGAGGGCAACTACTCCACCTACCTCGACGCCAAGGCCTCCCGCCTCAAGGTCGAGGGCCAGAAGGACGCCAAGCGCGCGAAGCGTCTGAAGGAAGAGCTCGAGTGGGTGCGGTCCAACGCCAAGGGGCGTCAGGCCAAGTCCAAGGCCCGTCTGGCTCGTTACGAGGAGATGGCGGCCGAGGCCGACAAGATGCGGAAGCTGGACTTCGAGGAGATCCAGATCCCGCCGGGCCCGCGCCTGGGCTCCATCGTCGTCGAGGTCGAGAACCTCTCCAAGGCCTTCGGCGACAAGGTCCTCATCGACGACCTCTCCTTCACGCTGCCGCGCAACGGCATCGTCGGTGTGATCGGCCCGAACGGCGCCGGCAAGACCACGCTCTTCAAGATGCTGCAGGGCCTGGAGACCCCGGACTCCGGCTCCGTCAAGGTCGGCGAGACCGTCAAGATCTCGTACGTCGACCAGAGCCGCGCCAACATCGACCCCAAGAAGACGCTGTGGGCCGTCGTCTCCGACGAGCTGGACTACATCAACGTCGGCCAGGTCGAGATGCCGTCCCGCGCCTACGTCTCCGCGTTCGGCTTCAAGGGCCCGGACCAGCAGAAGCCCGCCGGCGTCCTCTCCGGCGGTGAGCGCAACCGCCTCAACCTCGCGCTCACCCTCAAGCAGGGCGGCAACCTGCTGCTCCTCGACGAGCCGACCAACGACCTCGACGTCGAGACGCTCTCCTCCCTGGAGAACGCCCTGCTCGAGTTCCCGGGTGCGGCCGTGGTCATCTCCCACGACCGCTGGTTCCTCGACCGAGTCGCCACGCACATCCTGGCGTACGAGGGCGACTCGAAGTGGTTCTGGTTCGAGGGCAACTTCGAGTCCTACGAGAAGAACAAGATCGAGCGCCTCGGCCCGGACGCGGCCCGTCCGCACCGCGCCACGTACAAGAAGCTGACCCGAGGCTGAGCAGCGTGCGACATATCTACGACTGTCCCCTGCGCTGGTCGGACATGGACGCCTTCGGGCACGTCAACAACGTCGTCTTCCTGCGGTACCTGGAAGAGGCGCGGATCGACTTCATGTTCCGGCTCGCGCCGGGCGACGGTTCGCCGTCGTTCTCCGGCGGGTCCGTCGTGGCCCGGCACGAGATCGACTACGTACGGCCGCTGGTGCACCGGCACGCGCCGGTCACCATCGAGTCGTGGGTCACGAAGATAGGCGCGGCGTCCCTGACGATCGCGTACGAGATCAAGGACCCCGACACCACGTACGTACGGGCGTCCACCGTCGTCGTCCCCTTCGACCTGGAAGCCCAGCGGCCGCGCCGCATCTCCGCCGAGGAGCGGTCCTTCCTGGAGGAGTACCTGGACGACGGCATGCGGGGCGGGGCCGCCGCCGCATGATCGCGCCGCTGCACTTCGCCGATGCCAGGGAGGCGGCGGACCTCGCCGCCTTCCTGGCCCGGCTGATCCACTACGACCGCGCCGCCGCCGTCCGTCTCCAGGCCGGTGGCGGCGCGCTCGCCGTGTTCGGACGGCCGCCGTCGTTCGAGGTGCTCGCGATCCGTACGGCACGGCTCGTCGACGCCGTGGATCTGGACGTCACCGTCTCCGCCGGTGAACTCCTCGAAGGCATCGAGGAGTCGGCGGGCAAGGCCGTCGTCCCCGACACCGTCACCGGGCCGCCGTGGGCCGGCGTCCTGCCGCCACGGGGTGGCTGGGAACCGGTCGCCGGACTGCCCGGCGCGGCCGGCCTGCGCGGCGCGGTCGCCGCGGCCGTCGCCGAATTCCGGGCACGCGACGAGGAGTTGCCCGAGGAGCGGCGCACCAGGGCCGAGCGGGACCGGATCGGGCGCGAGATCTGGTCGCGCACGGTCGAGGCGACCGGGCTTCCGCTGCGGGCCGTCCACGCGGCGCAGTCCCTGGGCTTCCTGCCCGGGGAGGGCGTACCGGTGGCGCTGCTCGCCTCGGGACCGTGGCTCCGGCTCCGTACGCCCTACGGCTCGATAGCCGTACGGACCCTCCCGTCCTCCCTGCCCTTCGCCTGACCGGCGGCAGGGGCGAACCGGGGCCCGTGGCCCGAGCCCTCGAAGCCCGTGGCCCCCACGCCCCCCCGCTCAGCCCTTCGCGTCGTCCGGCCACACCCCGATGTGGTCCGGCTCCAGTTCGAGCAGGACGCGGTGTTCCATGCCCAGCGACTCCGTGTACTCCGCCGGGAGTTGCAGTCGGCCCGCGCGGTCGAGCATCGCGTACTCGCGGGACACGAGTGACTCCTGGCCCTCCGCGTCGACCTCCGTGCGGCGCAGCACCTCCGAGGAGGTGCGGCCGTCGCGGATGGCGACCGTGCGGCGGACCTCGGAGGCGACCGCCTGGTCGTGGGTGACGATCACGATCGTCGTACCCAGCTCCTCGTTCGCGCGCCGGAAGGCGGCGAAGACCTGCTCGCCCGTCGCCGAGTCCAGCTCACCCGTCGGCTCGTCGGCGAGCAGCACCGAGGGGGAGTTGGCGAGGGCCACGGCGATCGCCACCCGCTGCTGCTGGCCGCCGGACATCTGGTGCGGCCTGCGGTCCCGGCAGTCCGCCACCTCCAGCATCGCGAGCAGCTCCTCCGCCCGCTCCGCCTTCGCCCTGGACCGCACCCGGCCGCCGCGCAACTGCATCGGCAGCGCCACGTTCTGAGCGGCCGTCAGGTACGGCAGCAGGTTGCGCGCCGTCTGCTGCCAGACGAAGCCCACCACGTCCCGCCGGTACCGCAGCCGCGCCTTCGCGTCCATGGCGAGCAGGTCGCAGCCCGCGACCTTGGCCGCGCCGGCCGTCGGCACGTCGAGGCCGGCGAGGATGTTCATCAGCGTCGACTTGCCGCTGCCCGACGCCCCGACGAGGGCCATCAACTCGCCCTCCTGGACGAGCAGATCGAGGCCCTGGAGGGCCTGCACCTCCACCCCGTCCGTGGTGAAGATCCGGACCAGCCGATCGCAGGCGATCAGGGCGTCGTGCCCGTACGAGGGCCGGTCGCGGTGCGCCGTCGCCCGCTGCTCCAGCTCGGCCAGCGTGGTGTCGGTCGTCGTCATCGTGCGTCTCCTGCCCTGAGTTCCTTGATCGATCCGGTCCGCGCCGACCACCACGCCTGAAGGCCCGCCGCGAGCGCGGCGAGCAGCACCACGCTCGCCGCCGGGAGCACGAGCGACCACGCGTCCGCCCGCAGCGGCGCGCTGTCGAGCGTGGCGACACCCGGCGGCGCCGCGAGCGAGAGCCGCACCAGGTCCACGCCCGGCGCGAGCAGCAGGATCGTGGCCCAGCCGACGAGTGTGCCGCCGGCCGCCGCGAGCAGCGCCTGCGGCAGCGCCTCCAGGCCGAGCAGTCGCCTGCCCTGGCGCCGGGTGAGGCCCATCGTCCGCAACCGGGCGAGCAGCGTGGCCCGTTCCGGCGCGGACTGCATCAGCGACAGGAGCAGGGCGAGGACGGCGTAGCCCGCGCCCGCGGCGATCGCCGCCAGGTAGATCCGTTCCGCGCCCGTCTGCATCGGCGAGTCGACGTAGGCGGCGCGGCGCTCGGTCCGCAGCACCACCGAGAAGTCGGACGAGTTCGCCCTGACCGCCTTCCGCAGCGCCGTCCCGTCAAGGGCGGGCCCCGTGGCCAGCAGCACGGTGGGCTCGCCGCGGGGCAGGTCGGCGCCGTTGACCAGCAGGAAGTCCCGCTCGGGCAGGGCCGGCGTGTTCGTCCGTACCGCCACGATCCGTACGGTGAACTCGCCCGCCGCCCCCGCAAGGTCCCGCGGCTGCGTGCCGAGGCGCTCCGCGACCGCGGGCGAGGCGATCGCCGACAGGACCCGCTTGCCCGAGGATCCCTGGCCGGCCGCGGACGTCAGGAGCTCCGGCGGGAAGGGGCCGTAGCCGGTCCGGTCGGCGAGCCGGGCGTACGACTCCGGGTCCACGCCGAGGAGCGCCGTGGATTTCAGCTCCGGCGACCGGCCCGTACCGCTGGGCAGTTCGACGTCGTACTCGACCTGGGCGGTGGTCACGTCCGTCACCCCGGCCGTCCGCCGCACCGCCGTCACCAGCCCGTCCGTGAGCGGCACCAGGTCCGCGTTCCCCGTCACCCGCGCGTCCGCGCCGGTCTCCAGGAGTGCCGCCCGGTCCCGCGCCTCGGCGACCCCGGAGAGCACCGAACCACCGAACGCGGCCGTCGACAGCGCCACGAGCAGCGCGAGCAGCGGCAGCGCGCCCGTCGCCGACGAACGCCCGGCCCGGGCGACCGAGAGGAAGCCGACCGCGCCGCGCAGCCGCCGGGCCGGCCGGGCCGCCCACCGCAGCGGCAGCGGATACAGCCGTACGAGGACGAGCGCGGCGATCAACGCGACGAGGACCGGCGCCGAACTCACCAGATAGTCCCCGGAATCACCGGTGCCGCGGCGGCGCAGTGCGACGACCGCGCCGACGGCGAGGACGAGGACGGTGAGTTCGGCGATCGTACGGCCCTGGGAGGGGCGGGCGTCCGCCATGTCCTCGCGCCCGCCGTGGGCGAGCGGCCTGCGGTGCAGGAACAGCGCCCGCAGGGGCAGCGCCAGGGTGGCGAGCAGCCCGACCGTGGCCGCGGCGGCCAGCGCGGGCAGGAAGCGGGCATCGGGGAGCGCGAGGGCCGCGAGCAGCAGTCCGAGCGCCGCCGTGGGCAGCGCCAGGACCCCCGTCTCGCCGAGCAGCCGGACGCCGATCCCGGCCAGCGACCCGCCGCGCGCCCGCAGCAGGGCGAGTTCGGCGGCCCGCCGGGCGGCGAACAGACCGCCCGTCATGGCGAGGACCACGGCCGCGACCGTGCCGATGCCGAAGGCGGCGACGGCGACGACCGGCGTGATCGCCGAGCGCATCGCGTCGTACGCCTCGACGATCTCGTCGAGGCCGCTCGATGCCGAGGCGGTCCCGCCGACCGTCGCTCTGATCCGCACCAGGTCGGGGCCCGCGGAGACGGAGGCGAGGGCGGCGGTCAGCCGGGGCGCGTCCTGCGCGGTCAGCTCGCTCGCGTCGGCGGCGAACCGCCAGTACACCTCGGGCTCGCCGGTGCTCGCCAGGAGCGTGGTGGCGGCCGGGGGCGGCAGCAGCAGGCCGGCCTGCCAGTAGAAGTACGTGCCGCCGCCGCTGACCTTCGACGCGAGCACCGGGGTGCGCAGCAGCGGGTCGGCGGACCAGTACGAGCCCTGCGGGCGGCGCGGTTCGACGATCCCGACGACGGTCAGGGCGAGCGGTTCCTTGGCGAAGCGCTCCGGGATGTGGACGACCGAACCGACCTTCAGCTGGAGCGACGCGGCGGTCTCCCGGGTGACGGCGACCTCGCTCGAACGGCCGGCTTCGGCGCGGGTGGGCAGCCTGCCCTCCCGTACGGTCGTGTGGCGGTCCAGACCCGGGAGCGTGGTGAGGGTGAACTCCGGGGGCAGCCCTGACGGTTTGGGGAGCCAGGGGTCGAGCCCGGGGATCCGCTGGGTGGTCCGGACGCCGTGCGCGGACTGCTCCAGGTCGAAGCGGAGCGGCGCGGGCAGCAGCTCCAGGAGCTCCGTCCGCTTCTCGGTCAGCCGCTCCGGGGCGACCACCGTGGCGCGGGCCTCCGGGGGGACGTCCCCGGACGGTTCGGCGGCGGTGATGTCGAGGACCGACGTGCGGGGCGGCGCGGTCACGATGTCGTGGCGCAGCCCCTCGGTCTCGTACCGGTCGACGGTCCGGGGGAGCGCGGCGGCGAGGAACGCGGTGACCAGGACGAGCAGCGCGAAGGCCGCCGCCGTTCCCGGCGCGGTCCGCAGCCTGGTCCGCACCCAGGGGGCGACGGCGCGGGCGGGGCGGCCCCGGCGGGCGGTGGTCGGCTCGCCGGCTCTGCCGTCCTTGCGGGGCATGGTGTCGTTCGCCTTCCTCGCGGATGCCTTGCGGGTCGTGTCGCGCTTCACTGGTCCCCCTGGTGGCGCAGGGTCGTGACCGGGTCCGTGCGGCGCAGGGCGATCCCGGCGACGATCAGCAGCGGCAGCGCGCTGACCCCGGCGAGCAGTAGCGCCACGTGCCCGGGCGGGAGTTCGACGAGGACGCGGGGGACGGGCTGGGCCGCCTGGCCGGTCAGCACGATCAGGGGCACGACGGCCCGGGTCAGGACCGTGCCGAGCGCCGCGCCGACCAGCAGGCCGATGCCCACGAGCAGGCCCTGCTCGGCCGCGATCAGCCGGGCGAGCTGACGGCGCGGGGCGCCGAGCGCCCGCAACACCCCGAACTCCGCCGCCCGTTCACGGGTCGAACCGGCCGCGCTCACCGCGAAGCCGACCGCCGCGAGCGCCGCGGCGGCCACCGCGACCGCCATCAGCGCCGCGTTGGGTCCGGCGCCGAGCGGGTCGCCGAGCAGCTCGGCCGCCGCCTCCTCCCGTACGAGCACCTGCGCCGGGTCCGCGTCGGGCCGGGCGCGCAGGACATCGGCGACCTCGTCGGCGCGGCCGGGCGCGGTCGTCAGCCACCACTCGGTGGGCGCAAGGGACGCGAGGGGGTCGGCGGACAGGAACTGGTTGGCCGCCGCCAGATCCACCAGGAGCGCGCCCCCGTCGTCGGGCGTGGCGGCCGGCGAGCCCGCCGTCACGGCCGTGGCACCGGGGCCGGTGGTCGGCAGTTCGCGGACCGTGTCCGCGATGGTCACGTTCAGCCGCAGGCTGCCGAGGGACACCTCGACCCGGTCGCCCTGCTTCGCCCCCGCGGCGGTCAGGAAGGCGTCCGTCGCCACCCCGCGCAGCGTCGCGGGCGGTGCGGGGCGCGGGGCGGCGAGCCGCAGCGTGTACTCGTGCTCGCCCCACAGGGGGTTCCGTGGCTCCGTCCCGGCGGACCAGCCGACGCGGAACCCGACGGTGTAGGGCGTCGCAGCGGCGGAACGCCCGGTCAGCGCGACCGGCTTCGACGGTTCGCCGTCCTCGATGACCTGGTGGCGGGTGGGCCAGTCGACGAGCGAGCGCACGGCCTCGACCGGCCGTTCGGCGCCGTCCTCGTGCCGGGACAGGAGCGCCTCGACCGCGAAGGTCTGCGGCCCGCCGCTGCCTTCGAGGACCGTGCCGTCGAGCTCGACGCCGGTCAGCCGGAGCGGCCCGAGGGGCGTGGCGGGCGTCCCGCCCAGGTCGAGGGTGAGCCGGTGGCGCTGCCCGTCGGAGGGCAGCCGGCCGGCCGCCCGCCGGTACGGAACGCCGTACTGGTCCTCGACGACGACCGTCACCTGGACCGGCGCCGTGCCGGGCGGCGCCGTGCGCCGCAGGTCGAGGGCGAGGCCGCGGGTGCCCTTCGGCAGCGCGATCCCGGGGAGCGGAGCGTCCTTCGGCCTCAGGGAGGTCAGCAGCGCGCGGGGCGCGGCGTCCGCGAGGTCCTGGCGGAGCCGGAAGCCGTCGGCCGCGTGACGGGTGTCGAGGGCGAGGACCGTCCCGGTGCGGTTGCCCGCGAGGCTCGTCGTGGCGCGGTGCGCGGGGGCGACCGAGCCGACCCCGGGCAGCGCGGTGAACTGCCCCGCCTGCGCCGGTTCGGCGGCGCCGCTGGTGAGGACCCGTACCGCCGTTCCCGTACGGAAGTCGGCCCGGTCCTCCTGCGAACGCTCCCAGGAGGCGCTCTGCCCGATCGCCAGCATGCCCATGGCGACCGCGAGCACGAGCAGCAGGACCGGGCCCGCGCCGCGCAGCGGGCGGCGGCTGAACTGCCAGCCGGCCAGCGCGGCCGGCAGGCCCCGGCCGCTCGCGGCGTACCGCTCGGCGAGCCGGGCCGCGGGCGGCAGCAGACGCAGGGTCAGGACGGTGCCGGCGAGCAGCGCGAGCGCGGGCGCCGCGACGAGCAGCGGGTCGATCCCCAGCGCGCCCGTGCTGTCACCGGTCAGCGCGCCGGAGCCGCCGGAACCGCCCGGGACCACGGATCCACCGCTGTCCTCGGACACGTCCGCCGCGACGCCGCCGGTCTGCCGGTCGAGCTGCCAGTACGCGACGGCCGCGACGACCAGCAGGCCGATGTCGGCGCCGGCCCGCACCGGCGCCGGCAGCGACGCGGCCCGCTTCTTGCGCAGGCTGACCCCCGCCCCGTCCCCGGTGCCGAGCGCGGGCGCCACGACGGCGGCCGCGCAGCACACGGCGACCAGCGCCGCGACCAGCCACACCTGGCCCAGCGGGATGTCGTCGAGCCGGACCCCGAGCGCGCCGAGGGCGGAACGGTCCGCGAGCAGCCGGGTCAGCGGGCCCGCGAGCAGCGGGGCGATCACGGCGGCGGGCAGCGCGAGCAGCAGCGCCTCCACGGCGGCGAGCCCGGCGATCCGGCGCCGCGAACCGCCGCGGGCCCGCAGCAACGCGGTCTCGCCGGACCGCTCGGTGCTGAGCAGCCGGGCGACGAGCAGCAGGGCGTACGCGGCGAGCAGCACCAGCTGCACGGCGACGATCATCAGCGTGGACCGGGAGACGAGCAGCGCCCGCTCGGTCTGCGCCAGGACGGTCGGCAGTGAGGTGCGCGCGGTGACGGTCGTGCCGAACGGAGCCGTGTCGGTGAGGAGCGCTTTCGGCTCGGCCGACGCGGCGGCGCTCAGCGCCCCGATGCGCTCGGTCGTCAGGTCGCCGTAGTCGGCGGAGGCCAGCCAGGACGTCTCGCCGGAGCTGACCCGGCCGGAGGCGAGGACGGCGGGGTCGGCGAGCAGCGGGCCGTAGGTCGTGAAGACCACGGTCCGCACGCCGCGCCCGCCCGCCGGGTCCAGCTGCCAGTACAGGTCGCTCGGGTCGAGCGGCCGGTAGAGCCCGGTCACCCGGGCCCGCACGGGCTTCCCGCCGAGCCGGTCGGTGAGGTCGAGGACGGTTCCTGGGCCGATCCGCAGCCGCTTCGCCGCCTCCTCGGGGACGGCCACGTCGACGGAGGCTGGTGCGCTGCCGGAGGCCGGTACGTCGGTGGAGGCCGGTGCACTGCCCGAGGACGCCGTGCCGCCGCCGGGGCCGGGCCAGCCGCCCGCGACGAGCGCGAGCCGCGACCGGTCGAGGGCCGCGATGTGCGTGAGATCGGGTTCGCCCTGCCGCGCGGCGGGGCTCTGGAGCGTGCGGGGCAGCGCGTACGGGCCCGAGCGCTCCAGCTTCCGTACGCTCACCGGCAGCCCGTCGAAGGTCCGGCCCGCCGACGCGCGCACGGCGGCGTCGGCGCTCTCCCGCTTGTCCGGCGGCACCTGCCCGGCGACGACGAGCGCGGCGCCGGGCGCCGCCCGGCCCTGCAGGGTGCCCCGCAGGGCGGCGTTGCCGACCGAGCCGGAGAAGGCCGCGAGGGCGGCGAGGACGGATGTCGTCAGGAGGACGGCGAGCAGCGCGGCGGCAAGCAGCAACCGGTGCGCCCTGACACGCAGCAGTACAAAACCGGTCACGCATCCCCCTGAACCCCGCCGAACGTTCGTCCGATGTTTTCAGAGGGCACCAGTCGCTGGAAACCGCTTGCAGGCGGACCTTGACTGGATCGTGACCGTTATCCGGGCCTCAGGCTCCGGAATCCGTCAGTCCGCGCTCAGTCCCCGCTCAGTTCGTGCTCAGTCCGCGGTCAGTCCGTGCTCAGTCCGTGCTCAGTCCGCGGTGTTCACCATCGAGGCCGCCGCGTACGTCAGGTACTTCCACAGCTGGCTCTCGTGCTCGGGGGCGAGACCGAGCTCGTCCACCGCCGCGCGCATGTGCTTCAGCCAGGCGTCGTGCGCGGCCCGGTCGACCTGGAACGGCGCGTGCCGCATCCGCAGCCGGGGGTGGCCGCGGTGGTCGCTGTACGTGCGGGGGCCGCCCCAGTACTGGATCAGGAAGAGCACGAGACGCTCCTCCGCCGGTCCGAGGTCCTCCTCCGGGTACATCGGGCGCAGCAGGGGGTCCTCCGCGACTCCCTGGTAGAAGCGGCGGACGAGACGTCGGAAGGTCTCCTCGCCACCCACCTGCTCGTAGAAGGTCTGCTCCTGAAGCGTGCCGCGCGGAATCTCGTTCACCGTTCCATCGTCTCAGATGCTCCGACCGAGGACCGGAGGTCTAGGACCATCGCCGGGACCGCTCGTTGTGGACCGCTCGCGGGAACCACGACCTGGCGCCGGGACCGCTCGCCTCCCCGGCGCCCGCGCAGGACAGTGGAGGCATGGGCGCTCAGCGGGAGCGGGACGGGTTCGCCGGGGACGCCTTCGCGGAGGACGGGGCGCGGGCGCGACGGGCCCTCGTGCGGGAGATCGAGGCGTACGGCGCGCTCCGCGACCCCGCCTGGCACGCGGCCTTCTCCGACGTGCCCCGGCATGTGTTCGTCCCCTCCTACTATGTCTCCGGAACCGGCGGCTACGAACGCCTCTGGTCCGGCGACCCGGACCCCGCCCGCCGGTCCCGCTGGCTGCGCGGGGCCTACCGGGACGTCCCGCTGGCCACCCGGGTACGGGACGGGGAGCTGGTCACCTCCTCCAGCCAGCCCTCCCTCATGGCGCAGATGCTGGAGGCGCTCGACGTACGCGACGGGGACGACGTCCTGGAGATCGGCGCCGGCACCGGCTACAACGCCGCGCTGCTCAGCCACCGGCTCGGCGCGGAACACGTCACCACCGTCGACATCGACGAGGACATCACCGAGTCCGCCCGCACCCATCTCGCCGTCGCCGGGTACCGGCCCGCCGTGCTCACCGGCGACGGCGCCCGGGGCTGCCCGGGGCGTGCTCCCTTCGACCGGATCGTCGCGACCTGCACCGTGCCGTCGGTGCCGTACGCCTGGCTCGCGCAGTGCCGCCCCGACGCGCTCGTCCTCACCCCGCTCTCCACGGGGCTGCTCCTGCTCAGGGTCGCCGACGAGGCGCACGCCGAGGGGCGCTTCCTGGCGACGTCCGCGTACTTCGTCGCCCTGCGCGGCGGCAACGCCCGCTTCCCGCGCGCGCGGCCGATGGGGCTGCCCCGGCACGTCTTCGACGACGACCGCTTCCAGTTCCTGCGCACGCTGACGGAGGAGACCCTCGACGTGCGCGAAGCGCTCTCGCTCTGGCAGCGCGAACGGCGGCCGGAGCGGGAGCGCTTCGGGGTGACGGTGAGCGGCGGCCGGCAGTGGGCCTGGCTGGACGACCCGGCGGGGCCGTACGCCTGGCCCCTGCCGAGCGGCTGACGGGGGCGTCCGGTCCCGGTGGCGCGGGCTAGCCGCGCCGGATCGTGATCGTCGTCCAGGCGCCGACGTGCACCCGGTCGCCGTCCTGGAGCTGGACCGGCACGTAGGGCTGAATCGGTTCCTCGGCGCCGTTGATCGTCGTGCCGTTGGTGGAGTTCTGGTCCACCACCGCCCACGAGCCGTCCGGCTGCTGGACCAGCACGGCGTGCTGGTGCGAGACGCCCGGGTCCTCCGGCGGCACCGACAGGTCGATGTCCGGCGACTCGCCGGTGGAGTGGCGCCGACGGCCGATGCTGACCTGGTTCCCCTGCAGCGGCAGGTGCTGCGCGGGGGAGTACGCGGGCAGGTTCAGGCCCGAGGCCTCCGGACCGCTGCGCTGCATCATCGCCATGAAGTAGTCGCGGTCAGGACCGATGTACGCCGCCCAGCCCCCGGCGGGCCGAGGCGGCTGGTACTGCGGCTGCGGGGCCTGAGGAGCCTGCGGGGGCTGCGGAGCCTGGGCGGGCGCCTGCGGCTGCGAGGGCGGGGGCAGGACCCAGTCGTCGCCACCGGGCGGCGGCGCCTGGTGCTGCGGCGGCACGGGAGGCGCGGGCACCTGCGGCGGGGCGGGCGACTGCGGCGGCGCCTGGAAGAAGGCCGGCGGAGGCGGCGGCGGTGCCTGCTGGAACCCCTGCGGCGGCTGCGCGTGCGGCTGCGGCGCCTGAGGGGGCTGCACCAGCGGCGGCGGGGTGGGGTCGGCGGAGAGCGGCTCGGCCGGCCGGTTCATCTGCGAGGGCCGCGAGCCCTGGTACTCGTACGGATCCGGCTGCGGCTGCGGCGGCTGGGGCTGCGGCGGCGCGGGCCGGGGCGGGTTCTGGAAGCCCGGCGGCAGATTGAGCCCGGGCGGCGGGCCCTGCTGCGGCGTGGCCGGCGCGACCGGGGTGTACGAGGTCGCGGTGTTGGTCAGGAAGTTCCAGCGGCACTCCTCGCAGAACGGCGCCATGGCCTCGCGCGGGGTGCGGCACTGCGGGCAGAGCTCCGCCTGGGCGGTCGCGTTCGGGTCGTAACCCCCGGGACCGGGACCCTGGCCGGGACCGGGACCGGGACCCTGGCCGGGGCCGCCGGGCCCCGGGTAGCCGTACGCGGGCGGCGGCGGGGGAGGCGGCGGTACGGCACCCGCCGGCGCACCCGCCCCGGTCATGCGGTGTCCGCAGACCTCGCACCAGTCGTCGGAGACCGACTGATGTCCGTTCGGGCAGGTCGGCATGTCGGTGCTTCCCCCTCTCGTCGTCCGGCCCCCTGGCCGGGCTACTTCTTGACGCGAACCGTCTTGGTGGAGCGGGTCTCGAGAGTCATCTCGTCCGCTTCCGCGACCTTCGCCTTCAAACGCACAGTACCCGTCGCCGCGTCGACCACGTCCACCACCTTCGAAAGCAGTTTCGCGGTGTCCTCGTTGCCGGAGGCGGCCGCCAACTGCACCGCGCGGCCCAGCTTCGCCGTCGCCCCGTCGTGGTCGCCGGACTTGCGGGCGTCCAGGCCCTGCTGGATGACCCGGGCCAGCTCGGCCTGGCCCGTGTAGTGCGCGACCTGCGGATTGATCGAGGTGGACATCGCCATGTCGTCCGTCCACACGGCCCGCACGAGGCCCTGGCCGAGCGCCGTCGGGGTCCCGCCCAGACGGTCGGGCGCGATCAGCGAGACCCGGGCGGCGAGCATCTCCTGCCCGATCCCGGCCTGCGGGACCCGCACGCAGACGTGGTAGTCGCGGGACTCGTCGCCCCACGAGCCGGTGGGGTAGTCCCCGGCGCGCGGCCCGGCCTCCGTGCGGCGCGCGGTCAGGTCGGCGACCGTCGGGGCGACCTGCTTGACGAAGACGATCTCCACGCCGACCGGGGTCCACAGGCGGAGCGCGACGTCCGCGACCTCCTTGCCCATGGCGTTCTCCATCATCACCGTGAAGTCGGTCGCGAGGCCCTGCGGATCGGCCACGATGTCGGCCGTGCCGAGCAGCGCCGAGGCGATCTGGGTGACCTCCTTGACCTCCCAGTCCGTACCGACGCCACGCGCGTCGCAGGTGAATCGGCCGGCGCTCGCGTCGAGGGCGACCCGCAGGTCCTCGGGGGACTCGTGCTCGTTGCGTCCGTCGGTCAGCAGGATGCCGTGCCGGATCGACACGTCGGCCGAGGCGAGCAGTCGGTCGGCGAGGCGCAGCCAGGTGCCGATCGCCGTACCGCCGCCCGCGCTCAGCCGGCGCAGGGCGTCCTTCGCCTGCCCGCGCGTGGCCGGTCCCGCGACGGCGAGCCCGCCGTTGCCGGGATACACCTCGTTCGCCACGTGCGTGCCGGCGACGACGGCGAAGGAGGTGCCGTCGCGGAGGGCGTCGATGGCGGCGGCGGTCGCGTCCCGGGCGCCGCGCATCTTGGTCGGGGGGTAGTCCATGGAACCCGAGCAGTCGACCATGATCACCACGGCCGCGTCCGCGCCGCCGCCGTTCGGTCCCGCGCCGCCGCTGGTGCCGCCGCCGGTCGAGGTGACCGTGACGATGGCGCTGACGTCCCGCCCGCCCTCGGGCAGGAACTCGTTCTGGTACACGTCCACCGAGAACGGGGGCCGTTGCGGCTTGGAGAAGTTCGCCATGAGTTGAGGCTCCTCGACAAACAAGTGTGAAGGGGGACAAGAAGGCCGGCGACCGCTCAGGCCGATCCTGCCCCTTGTGAAGAGAGGGCGAACGGCAGCAGCGCCACTGTTACGTTGTCGTGGCCACCGCCGTCCAGGGCGTGGCCGACCAGCACCTGGGCCCCGTGCAGCGGCCGCCCCGCGGCGTCCGCGGGGACGACCCGGGCCATCTCCTCGGCGGCCTCGGCGTAGTTCCAGAGTCCGTCGGTGCAGACCACGACCACGCCGGGGCGGTCGGGCTTGAACGCGGCGGTGTGCGGCTCCAGTTCGTACGCGTCGGCGCCGAGCCAGCCGGTGATGGCGTGGGCGCGCTCGTCCGCGTACGCCTCCGCCTCGTTCATCAGCCCCGCCGCGACCATCTGGGCCGCCCAGGAGTCGTCCTGGGTGAGCCGCGCGGGCGGCGCGGTCCGGTCGTCCGGCACCCAGTAGGCGCGGCTGTCGCCGACCCAGCCGACGATCAGCAGTCCGTCGGCGACGACCGCGCCGACGATGGTGCAGGCCGGGGCGTTCTGGTGGCGGTGCGGGTCGTGGTCCGGGGCGTCCTGGCCGGGCTCCTCCGCCAGGGAGTTGACCGCCTCGGAGGCGGCGACGATCGCCTCGTGCATCGCCTGCTGCGGGTGCGTGCCGAGCGGGAGGGCGGTGAGCAGGGCCTGTCCGGCGGCGCGGGCGGCGGCGGCCGAGGCCTCGTCGGGGCGGGTCGCCGAGGAGACGCCGTCGCAGACGATCGCGAGGACGGCGGGGGAGCCGTCGGGCAGCGCGGTGGCCGAGACCGAGAACGCGTCCTCGTTGCGGTGGTGGCGCAGGCCCCGGTCGCTCACGGCGGCGACCGAGGAGAGCTCCTCCTCCATGTGGTCGCGCTCGCGCGGCTGGGCGTGCCCGCAGTTCTCGCAGTAGCCGTCGGGGTCCACGACGCCGGACCTGCAGGCCACGCAGAGCTTGCTCCCGGCGGGCGGGGTGGCGGCCGACTGCGCGGCGGCGGCCCGCGGGTCGGGTGCGGCGAGCGTGAAGTCCCCCTCCGGCGCGGCCGCCTCCGGAGCGGAGGTGGCCGACGGCGCGGAGGCGGACGGCGCGGAGGCGGACGGCGCGGTGGTCGACGGCGCGGTGGCCGGCGGTGCGGCGGGCATCGGCGCGGCGGGCGTCGAGGCGGACGGCTGCGGGAGGTCCGTGCGGACCGCCATCGTCGGCAGGTCGCGGCCGCCCGAGTCGGTGCCCGGGAGGTCGCCCGGGTGCTGGGTGGCCGTGGAGAGCGAGTTCGGGTCGCGGGACGGGGGCTCGGGCCAGTCCACGGGCGTGCCGATGGCGACCGTCGGACGGTCCTGACCCGGAGCCGTCGCCGGTACGGCGGCGAGGTCGTAGCCGCACGCCCCGCAGTACCGGTCGCCCGAGGCCGGCGGCTCCGCGCAGCCCGGGCAGGCCGACAGGTCGTTCTGGGGCATCTGGGACATACTCACACCCACGTCCGGGGGCGGAAACGGTTGGCCCGCTCCACCAGTTCGATCCTCTCCTCGCCCCGCCGCGCGAGCCGGGCGAGCACCCGGTACGAGCGTTCGAGGCCGAAGCGCAGCCCGCGCTCGTCCAGTTCGCTGCCGAGCAGCCGCGCGCCGTCCGGAGCCGCTCCGGGACTACCGGAGAGTACCCAGTCGAGCGCCGAACCGAGGACCTCCGTCGAAAGACGCTCGTGGCGCACCGCGTCGAGGCCGAAGTCCTGGAGCGCGGAGACCTGCGCGGCGGCGGCCGTCAGATCCGCGCCGAGCGGCTCGTGCGCCGCCCGTCGGCGCAGCCGCGCGCGCACGGCCGCGACCCGGGCCGCGGTGTAGTGGATGGACGACTCGGGGACGGACTCCAGGGTCCGTACGGCGCCGGCGCGGTCGCCCGCCGCGAGCCCGACCCGGGCCAGGCCGAAGGCGGCGCTCACATGGCTCGGGTCCGTGGCCCACACCAGGCGGTAGTACTCGGCCGCGTTGTCCAGCTGGCCGAGCACCTCGGCGCAGATGCCCAGGGCCAGCTTGGGCGCGGGCTCGCCGGGGAAGGCGTCGTAGATCGCGTCGAACGACAGCGCCGCGTTCTCGTGGTCGCCGGTCACCAGCGAGGTCACGCCCCGGTACCAGACGACCCGCCAGTCGTCCGGGTGCCGCTCCTCCAGGTTGGCGAGGGCACGGCCCGCGGCGCCGAGGTCGGCCATCTCCAGGCGGGCCCGCAGCTCGCGCAGCCGCAGCTCCAGGGAGGGCGCGGGCGCGCTCTGGAGGGCGCTGATCAGCTCGGCGGGCGCCGAGGCCAGCAGACCGGCGAGGAATCCGGCGTTCGGGTCTCCCGGATCCACGCGCGGCACCGGCAGCGCGAGCGACGCGGCCCGCCCGTCGAGCGGCGCGAGGAAGGGCCCGTCCGGCACGGCTCCCGGCAGCCCTCCCGGTACGGCTCCGGGGGCGCCGGCCTGCGCCGGGATCGGCGCCGGAAGCGCCCCGCCGCCCTGCCCGGCCGGCAGGGCCTTGCGGCGGCTGCCGCGCCCGCCGCCGCCCTCCCGGGCGCCAAGGGCGGAGACGTCCCCCGTCAACTCGGCGAACAACTCCGTGTCGGTGACCCGCAGTTCGATCCCGAACAGCGTCGAGAGCGCGGGGCGCGGGCGGCCGGTCTGGAGGGCGACGACCTCGCGCAGGACGCCCGTCAGCTGCTCCGCCATCTCCTGGGCGGAGGCGAACCGGCGCGCCGGGTCGGGGTCCGTCGCACGGACCAGGAAGCGGTAGAACGACTCGTACGTCCGCAGGACCTCGACGCTCGAAGGGTCGGGCAGCGAGTCGACGAAGACGTTGGTGTAGCCCTGGAAGTCGAAGGTCAGCACGGCGAGCGTGCGCGCCACCGTGTACAGGTCGCTCGCCACCGACGGGCCGACCTCGGCCACCTCCGGCGCCTGGTAGCCGACCGTGCCGTAGATCGCGGACTCGTCGTCGTCCATGCGCCGGACCGCGCCCATGTCGATCAGCTTGAGCTGGTCCTCGGTCTGGATCGCGTTGTCGACCTTGAAGTCGCAGTACAGCAGGTTCCGGCTGTGCAGGTGCCCGAGCGCCTCCAGGGCCTCGATCCCGTACGCGCAGGCCTGCTCCACCGGCAGCGGATCGCGCCGGCCGTCCGGCGTGCGGCGGTCGTTGGCGATCTCCTTGAGCGACTTGCCGCCCACGTACTCCATGACGATGTAGCCGTCGAGGGAGCCGGTGCGCGGGTCGAGGTGCTCGACGAAGTTGTAGATGCGGACGATGTTGGAGTGCTCGATCTCGGCGAGGAAGCGGCGCTCGGAGATCGCCGCGGCCATCGCGTCCTGGTCGCCGGTGTCGAGCAGGCCCTTGAGGACCACCCAGCGGTCGGAGACCGCCCGGTCGACCGCCAGGTAGACCCAGCCGAGACCGCCGTGCGCGAGACAGCCCGCGACCTCGTACTGGCCGTGCACGACGTCCCCGCCGCGCAGCTTCGGCACGAAGGAGTACGGGTGGCCGCACTTGGTGCAGAACCCCTCCGTGCGGCCCGCCCGCTCGCCCCGCGCCCGGCCCACCGGGGCGCCGCAGTCGGAGCGCGAGCAGAATCGCTTCCGCTCGGGAACCTCGGGGTTCGCCATGACCGCCGCGCGCGGGTCGGGGCGCGGCACCTCCGGGATCGTCACCAGACCCGCGCCCAGCCGGTTCCGGCCGGACTGCGCCGTCGAGGAGCCGGAGCTGCGCACCGAGACCGAACGGCCGCTCGTCCCGCCCGACAGCGAGCGCGACAGCCGACCCGAGACCGAGCGGCGCGAGGTCGAGGAACGGGACGAGGCGCGGGAGGAGGACCGGGACGAGGCGCCCGAACCCGTGCGCGCCGAACCGGACTCCTTGCCGGACACGGCCATGCCGGTCGGATTGGACTGGAGCATGCCCCCGGGCGACACCACGGGGGCGAGCCCGCAGGTGTCGCAGTACAGCTCGCCGCCACCCATGTCCTCGTACGAACCCTCGCACGAAGGCCGCTGACAGGTACTCACCACTGACTCCCCCTCGCGTCTCTCGGGCCGGACAGCACCTCGGCCGCCGCCTGCTGGTACCGCAACACCGCCTGCTCGGCGACCCGCAGGTCGCAGGGCGCGCTCCACAGCATCCGTCGCGCCGCGTCGTACCGCTCGATCAGCAGCGGATCCTCCGCCGCGCCGAGCCGGGCCACCTTCGCCTTGTAGGCGTCGAGCCGGCCGCGTAGCTCGGCGCGGACCGCGAGCGGCGCGGTGACGGCGGTCAGGGACGCGCGGGCGCGCTGCAGTTCGTCCTCGGCCTCCACCTCCAGGGACTCCAGGAGCGGCGAGAGCCGGTGCCACTGGGCGTGCCTGCGGTACTCGGCGGCGGTCGCCAGGCGCTCCTGGAGGACCGTCGGCGGGCCGCTCACGGCGGGCACCTCGGAGGCGGCGATCTTGGCGAGCACCTCGCCGCGCGCCGCCCGTGCCTCGGCGAGCGTCCGGTCGGCGCGCGAGAGGACGTCCCGCAGCCGCAGCAGCCGCTCCTCCGAGTCCTGGCGGACCGCCAGGACCGCCTCGATCTCCCGCCGGATGTCCTCCAGGGCGCGCGCCGCCCGGTCGTACCGCTCGGTGTCAGGACGTCCGCCGCCCGGCGCCGAACTCCCGGCGGCGGGCCGCCAGAAGGCCAGCGGGTCGGTGACGACCTGGGACCGCAGCGCGGTCAGCTCCGCCGTGATCGACTCCAGCTCGTCGCCGGCCGGATGCTCGCCGGGCCGGACCCCGACGGAGTGGGCGAGCGAGCGCGTGCGCCCGAGTTCGGCGGCGAGGAGGTCTATCCGCGCGGGCAGCGCGGACCACACCGCGTCGGCCGTCACGACCATGTCGAGCGAGGAGGCGTACAGCTCGTTCATCCGGGCCACGAGCCGCTCCAGGCTGAACCGCTCGGAGAGCCGGGCGGGCCCGGTCAGCGTCGGCGCGGCGGGCGCCTGCGCCCCGCCCGCGACCAGCACGCTCTCCCCGCGCAGCCGGTCGGTCAGCTCCACCAGGTCCTCGCGGCTGGCCCAGCGCCGGCGCGCCCGCAGCTCACGGGCGCCGTACAGGGCGCCGGTGTACGCCTCGAAGTACGTCCAGAGCAGGGTGATCGTGCGCTCGGTGGACTGCCAGCGGTCCCGGGTGGTCCCGGTCAGCTCGGCGCCTTCGAGCAGCCTGCGGCCCGCGTGGTCCTGGAGCGCCAGCAGCGAGTCCTCGATCGCCTTGTGCTCCGCGCCGAGCCGCGCCAGCGCACGGTCCACCTCGTCCCGGTCCATCACAGGGCCGGGGGTGCCCGCGACGCCCATCGATCACCTCTCGCTCTACTTGTACAGGGGTGCGGGCGGCCCGGATATCCCGGGCAGGTCCGCCTTCAGCCACTCGTCGTACGCCGCGAGCCACGCGCTCCTGCGGTACTCGACGAGGACCTGGTTGACCCGGCGCACCAGGTCGTCGTTGCCGAGCTTGGCGGCGACTCCGTAGTACTCGGTGGTGAACGGCTCGCCCTTCAGCTCCACTGCCGGGTCCTGCGCGGCCTGTCCTGCCGCCAGCGCGTTGTCCGTGACGACGGCGTCGACCTCGCCCATCTGGAGCCGGGCCAGGCAGTCCAGCTGGTTCGGGACGGTGAACCGGTCCCGGTCCGCCTTCGTGCCGTCGCCCTCGTCCTTGAACGTGGCGCCGAAGGAGTTCTTCTCCAGGGCTTCGTACGCCGTGGAGCCCTCGGCCGTGCAGATCCGCTTCCCGGTGAGGGAGGAGTCGTACCCGGTGATCGTGGCGTCGTCCTTGGCCGCCAGGACCTGCTGGCCGGCCTGGAAGTAGGCGGTGGAGAAGGCGACCTGCTGGATCCGCTTGCAGTTGATCGTCATCGTGCGGACGACGAGGTCGACCTTGCCCGACTCCAGGGCGGCGACCCGCTGGTTGGTGGGGATCGTGCGGTAGATGATCGCGTCCTCGCTGCCCAGCAGATCCTTGGCGATCGCCTTCGCCAGCGCGATGTCGAAACCTTCCAGCTGTCTGGTCTCGGGGTTGAGGTACCCCCAGTTGTAGCTGTTCTGGTCGACGCCGACGACGAGCTTGCCGCGTGCCTTGATCGCCTGGACCGCCGGGCCGTCCTGGGTGGACGGGGTGAGCGAGGCCTCCGGGTTCTGGCAGCTGTCCGCCTTGACCTGGACGCCCGTGCCGACACCGGGACCGGTCGCCGCGGGCGCCGCCGCGGGGCCGCTCCCGCCGTGCGCGAGCGGCAGCAGGGTCAGCGAGGCCGTCAGACCGCAGGCCACCGCCATCGCGGCCACCCCGCCCCAGCCGCGTGGGCGTGCCAGGGGGCGGCGGCCGCTCAGGAGCGCGGCCAGGCCGTGCCTCCTCGTGCCGTCGACGCTGCTGTGCATCTCGCCCCCTCTCACCGGTACTCCGACAGCCTGCGGTTGATGCCCATGATCGCGCCCGCCGCGCCCAGGACGCCGAGCACCGCCGCCCCGAGCGGCAGGGCGGTCAGCGCACGGCCGCCACCCTCCGCCGCCCGGGTGAACTCGCGCTGCTCGTGGTCCAGGGCCTTCTTCAGGGCCGCGTCGACCCGGTCGAAGGACTGCCCGGTGGACTCGTCGGGTCCGGAACCGGCGTCGTCCGGCCCGACGACGCCGATGCGCGCGCCTTCGTAGTCGCCGGCGTCGTCCTTCTCCCGGGCCTTCTCGTGGCGGGTCTTCCACTCGGCCGTGTGCTCGGCGACCGCTTCCAGCGGATCGCGTCCCGCGTCGTCGTCGGCGAGTTCGCGGGCGTCGGCGAGCGAGTCCGTCAGCGCGTTCATGCTCGCGGTGTAGTCGGTCTCGTACTTGTCGTTCTTGCCGTCGTCGGTGAGGACCGCGCCGCGCGCGACGAGCGTCAGGTTCTCGTTGGCCCGGGCCTTCAGGGAGCTGATCCGGGCGGTGTTGAGGACCTGGAGGGAGCTCTGGCCGTGCGCGCGGGCGTCGTTCAGACCGGCGCGGGCGACGGTGTGCGCCGCCGTCAGCCAGAGCAGTACGACGACGGAGGCGGCCGTCGCGGCGAGCAGACCCTGGTTGAAGACCCGGTTCGTCCGCGCGTACGTGCGGCGCTGGGCCCAGACCAGGACGGCGAGGACGGCGAGCCCGAGGGCGAGCGAGAGGAACGGCCAGTCGCGGGCGTCCTCGTCGTCCCTCGCGAGGCGCGCGGTCTCCGCCTCGTACAGCCGCTCGGCGGCGGGCAGCAGCTGCGTGCTCATCAGCTGGTTCGCGTACCGCAGATAGGCGCCGCCGAGCGGGAGGCCCTGCCGGTTGGCGGCGCGGGCCCGCTCGATCAGGCCGGTGTAGCGCGGCAGCTGTTCGTTCAGGGTCGTGATCTCGCGGGCCGACTGCGCCGAACCGTCGGTGCTCGCGGCCGCCTTCACCAGCAGCCGGGACGCGGTGCCGATGTCGTCCCGGTACCGCTGCGTGAGGTCGGCGGGGTCCCGCTCCTTGGAGAGGAAGCCGCCGGCGGCGGCGGTGTCGGCGTCGGCGAGCGAGCGGTAGATCGCGGCGGCGTCGGCGCTCAGCGGCTGGCTGCGGCTCACCACGTCGTCGGCGGAGCCGGCCCGGTCGGACACCTCGTAGGCGGTGACCGCCCCGAACGCGACGACCAGCAGGGCCAGTACGGCGCCCAGGATCTGCAGCCGGCCCGGCTCCGTCGTCGCGGCGCGGCGCAGCACCACCCGGACCTCGCCCCAGGCCCCGCGCCCGCCGGGCGCGCCCGCGGGCGTGGAGACGGGGGAGCCGGAGGCGGCCGAGGCGCGGGAGACGGAGGCGGTGGACGGCGGCGCGCTCGGCGGCAGCGCCTGCGCGGGCAGGCCGGTCCCCGGGTGCGCGGGCGTGGAGCCCGCGGCCGAGACGGCAGGCGTGTTCGGCGGGTGTGTCAACGTGGCCTCCCCCTCGGTCCGACGTTCCCGGCCAGCAGTATGGCGTCAGGGACCCTGCCCGCACACCAGGATTGACTGGATCTTGTGCCTATCGTGCCCCATCGCGCGCCACCCCCGTGGGCGAATCCCCTGCCATGAATACGCTTTTCGGACGTGATCGGTTCCCTCGCGCGCCTCCCCGAACGGGTGAAGAACAAACGCGTCGCACGACGACCGGGGCGCACGACGAACGGGGCCAACGACGACCGGGGCGCCCCCGCGCAGGGAGCGCCCCGGTGCCACCACGCCTGTGGGACGTCAGGCGTAGTGCTCGCGCAGCCGCGCCACGGCCTCGGGCCCGGCCGCCACGGCGTCCAGGGCGAGGAGCGCCGCGCCCAGCACCGGCGGGGACGTGACCACCCCGATCACGGCCTTCGGCGCCTTGGCCGCGAGGAGTTCGGCGATCCTGCCCTCCAACTCCGGGTGCCGCGCGGCCAGCACGCTGCCACCCAGCATCACCGGCGCCTCCTCGTCGAGCAGTTCGAGCCGCCCGAGCGCGACCGTCGACAGCGCGACGACCTCCTCGGCCAGCCGGTGCACCAGCGAACGGGCGACGGCGTCGCCCTCCGCGCTCGTACGGAACAGCACGGGGGTCAGCTCGTGGCGCCGCTCGAAGGGGATGGTCCCCAGGTGCAGCGCCTCGATCAGCGCGTACATCGTCTCCAAGCCGAAGTGCGCGGGCAGTGACCGTGCCAGGGCCGTCGGCTCGCCGCGTCCGTCCTCCGCCCGGGCGGCGAACCAGAGCGCCTCCTCGGCGAGTCCGCTGCCGCCGCCCCAGTCGCCGGAGATCTTCCCTATCGCGGGGAACCGGGCGGTGCGCCCGTCGGGCAGCATCCCGACGCAGTTGATGCCCGCCCCGCAGACCACGGCGACCCCGCGCGGCTCGTCGAGCCCGGCGCGCAGGATGGCGAAGGTGTCGTTGTACACCCGGACCGAGCGACTCCAGTGCCTGGCGTACAGAGCCCGCTCCAACTCCACCTCCTCCACCGCCAGGTCGGCGTTGGCGAGGCAGGCGGAGACGTGTGCGAAGCCTGGCGGAATCCCCGCCCCGCCCGCGTCCTCCCACGCCCGCCCGACGATCTCCGCGAGCGTGTCGACCGCCGCCTCGACGCCCACGACCGGCGGCTGGAACCCGCCGCCGCGCGCCGAGCCGCGCACGCTGCCGTCCGCGCCCACGACCGCCACGTCGGTCTTGCTGTTGCCCGCGTCGATCGCCAGCAGCGCGCCGTTGAGGTTCACGCCCACGCCAGGTGCTCCCGGTTGTGCGCGACGAGCCGGTCGGTGAGCCCGTCGGCGTAGGCGTGCTGTCCGACCAGCGGGTGCGCGAGCAGTGCCTTGAACACCCGGTCCCGGCCACCCCGAAGCGCCGCCTCCAGAGCCAGGTCCTCGTAGGCGGTGACGTTCGCGATCAGCCCGGCGAACAGCGGGTCGAGCGGGGCGACGGGCAGCGGAACCGGACCGCTCGGCCCGACCGCCGCCTGCACCTCGATGACGGCGTCGTCCGCGAGGAACGGCAGCGTCCCGTTGTTGTACGTGTTGACCACCTGGTACGGCGAGCCTCCCGCGCCGAGGAGCGAGGCCGCCAGGTCCACGGCGGCCTCCGAGTAGAAGGCGCCGCCGCGCTTGGCCAGCAGGGTCGGCTTCTCGTCGAGCGCCGGGTCGCCGTACATCGCGAGCAGTTCCTTCTCCATCGCGGCGACCTCGGCCGCCCGCGAGGGCTTGCTGCCCAGCTCCCGCACGACCTCGTCGTGGGCGTAGAAGTAACGCAGGTAGTACGAGGGGACGACACCGAGGCGGTCCACCACCGACAGCGGCAGGCGCAGGTCCTCGGCGACGGCCTCGCCGTGCTCGGCGAGGAGCCGCGGCAGTACGTTCTCGCCCTCCGGGCCGCCGAGGCGGACGCCGGTCTCCCAGGTCAGGTGGTTGAGGCCGACGTGGTCGAGATGAACCTCGGACGGGGCGACGTCCAGCAGCTTCGCGAACTTCCGCTGGAAGCCGATGGCCACGTTGCACAGGCCGACGGCCTTGTGACCGGCCTGGAGCAGCGCGCGCGTGACGATGCCGACCGGGTTGGTGAAGTCGATGATCCAGGCGTCCGGGTTGGTGCGCCGGACCCGCTCGGCGATGTCGAGGACCACCGGCACGGTCCGCAGCGCCTTGGCGAGACCGCCGGCGCCGGTGGTCTCCTGGCCGACGCAGCCGCACTCCAGCGGCCAGGTCTCGTCCTGGTTCCGGGCGGCCTGTCCGCCGACCCGGAGCTGGAGCAGGACGGCGTCCGCGCCCTCCACACCGGCGTCGACGTCCGAGGTGGTGACGATCTTCCCGTCGTGGCCCTGCCGGGCGAAGATCCGCCGGGCGAGCCCGCCGACCAGTTCGAGCCGGTCGGCGGCCGGGTCGACGAGGACGAGTTCGGTGATGGGCAAGGTGTCGCGCAACCGCGCGAATCCGTCGATCAGTTCGGGGGTGTAGGTGGAGCCGCCCCCCACGACAGCGATCTTTGACGCCCGGGGGTTCGGGGGTTGGCCCCCGATTGACTGCAGCATATCGTTCAGCTAGCCCTTCACTCCGGTCAGTGTGACGCCCTCGACGAACGCCTTCTGGGCGAAGAAGAAGACGAGGATCACGGGGGCCATGACCAGTACGGTCGCGGCCATGGTCAGGTTCCAGTCGGTGTGGTGCGCGCCCTTGAAGGACTCCAGGCCGTAACTCAGCGTGTACATCGCCGGGTTCTCCGAGGTGTAGATCTGCGGCCCGAAGTAGTCGTTCCAGCAGTAGAAGAACTGGAACAGCGCCACGGCGGCGATGCCGGGCTTCGCCATCGGCAGCACGACCTTGAGGAGGGTGCGCAGTTCGCCGCAGCCGTCCAGCTTCGCGGCCTCGATGTACTCGTTCGGGATCGTCAGCAGGAACTGCCGCAGCAGGAAGATCGCGAAGGCGTCACCGAACGCCATCGGAATGATCAGCGGCCACAGGGTGCCGGAGAGGTCCATCTGCTTGGCCCAGAACAGGTACATCGGAATGATGATCACCTGCGGCGGCAGCATCATCATCGAGATGACGAGCAGCAGCGACAGATGCCGGCCCCGGAAGCGGAACTTGGCCAGCGCGTACGCCACCGGGATCGAGGACACCACCACGAGCGCGGTGCCGAGCCCGGCGTACAGCAGGGAGTTCCTCCACCAGTCCAGGAAGCCCGGGGTCTGGAAGACCCGGACGTAGTTGTCCCAGTGCCAGGTGTTCGGGGTCAGGTCGCGGGTCAGCGCCTGCTGGTCGCTCATCAGCGAGGTCAGGAAGACGAAGACGAACGGCAGCACGAAGAACAGGGCCGCGGCTATGCCGAGGGAGTGCACGGCGATCCAGTGCAGCAGCGCCTTGCGGCGCGCCGTCTTCTCGGCGGCGCCAGCGGACGCCTCGCGCACGGGCCGGTCGAGCGTGGAAAGGGAGCTCATGGTCAGTCACCCGAGCCGATCAGTCCGCCCCGCCGGCGCATGAGCAGCGCGGTGAAGGCCATGGAGAGCGCGAACAGGACGAGGGCCACGACGCAGGCCGCGCCGTAGTCGAAGCGGCCGAAGCCGAGGTTGTAGACCAGCTGCGGCAGCGTCAGCGTCGAGTCGTCCGGGTAGCCCGGTTCGAAGGTCTGGCCGGAGCCGCCCATCACGCCGGACGCGACCTTCGCGGCCACGATCGGCTGCGTGTAGTACTGCATCGCGCCGATGATCCCGGTGACGACCGCGAAGAGGACGATCGGCGAGATGTTCGGCAGCGTGACGTAGCGGAACCGCTGCCAGGCCGAGGCCCCGTCCAGCTCCGCCGCCTCGTACTGCTCCTTCGGTACGTCGAGCAGCGCGGCCATGAAGATGACCATCAGGTCCCCGACGCCCCACACGGCGAGGACGGTGAGGGCCGGCTTGGCCCACGCGGTGTCGTTGAACCAGGAGGGCGCGGGGATGCCGACGGCCTCCAGGAGCGAGTTGACCGGCCCCGTGCCCGGGTTGAGCAGGAAGACGAAGGCCAGCGTCGCGGCGACCGGCGGGGCCAGGTACGGCAGGTAGAAGAGGGTGCGGAAGACTCCCGCGCCCAGCTTGATCTTGGTGATGAGCAGGCCGATGCCGAGCCCGAACGCGACCCGGCAGGCGACCATGACGACCGCGAGCCAGAGGGTGTTCTGCATCGCGGGCCAGAACTTCGGCAGGTCGGAGAAGACGTACGTCCAGTTGTCCAGGCCCCGCCAGGTCGGCGGGTTCAGCCCGTCGTACTTCATCAGGGAGAAGTAGACGGTCGAGACGAGCGGGTACGCGAAGAAGACGCTGAAGCCGATCAGCCAGGGCGACATGAACGCCGCGGTGCGAAGCGCGTTGCGTACGCGCTTCGACCGCAGCGCCGCCTGACGCCCGTCGAGGGTGTCGGAGGAGGACATCAGATACCGGTCCCGGGTCCTACTTCGCCTGGGCGATGTCGCGGTCGATCTGGGCGGCCGTGTCCTCGAGGCCCTTCTTCAGGTCCTTGACCTGGCCCTTCTCGTACTTCTGGGCGAAGTCCTGGAAGGTGTCCTGGTACGTCGAGCCGTTCACCGCGCCGTCGGAGGTGGACGACGCGGAGTGCTGGGCGATGTCCAGGAAGACCTTGAAGTTCGCGTCGGCCTTCAGCTTCGGCGACTTCAGCGCCTCCAGGGTGGAGGGGACGTTGCCGATGGCGTTGGCGAACTCCACCACCGCGTCGGTGTCCATGGTCATGTACTTGATGAGTTCCCAGGCCGCGTTCTGCTTCTTGCTCTGCGGCGCGATGCCGATGATCGTGCCGGAGAGGTAGCCCTTGCCGTACTCGGCGACCTCGTCGTCGGCGACCGGCAGCGGCGCGACGCCGACCTCGAAGCCGACCTTGGCCTCCTTGATGAAGTTCAGCCGCCACTCGCCGTCCAGCTGCATGGCGACCTGGCCGGTGTGGAAGGGGTGCTTCGCGCCCCACTCGTCACCGAAGGTGGTGCGGTACTTGTCCAGCTTCGCGAACCCGCCCAGTCCGTCGACCAGCGACTTCTGGTAGGTCAGCATCTCGGCGAAGCCGGGGTCCTTGGCGAGGAGCGACTTGCCGCTCTCGTCGAAGTACGTGTGGTTCCACTGCGACATGTAGTGGGAGGGGACGGTCTCGTAGCCGAGGTAGTTCGGCATGAAGCCGAGCTGCTCGTAGCTGTCGCCCTTCTCCTTGGTCAGCTTCTTCGCGACCTGGGAGAACTCCGACCAGGTCTTCGGCGGGGCGGTGATGCCCGCCGCCTTGAAGGCGTCCTTGTTGTAGTAGAGGCCGTACGCGTCGGAGAGCAGCGGCAGGGAGCAGCGCTTGCCCTCGAACTGGGTGTAGTTCTGCAGGACCTTGGAGAAGGTCTTGTCCAGGTCGACCTTGTCCTTCTCCAGGAAGGGCTTGAGGTCGGCGAACGAGCCGGTGTGGCAGAACTTGCCGACGTTCGACGTGGTGAAGGAGGCGGCCACGTCCGGACCGTTCGAACCGCCCGCGCGCAGCGCCTGGCTGAGCTTGTCGTCGTTGATGTTGCCGACGACCTTCACCTTGATGTTCGGGTGGGCCTTCTCGAAGCGGGCGACGTTCTCCTGGATCGCCTTGACCTCCGAGGGGGCCGACCAGCCGTGCCAGAAGGTGATCGTGGTCTGCGCGTTCGGGTCGTCGCCCGCCTTGTTGTCCGCCGAGCCGGTACAGGCCGAGGCGAGGAGGGCGACGGAGGCGGTGGCGGCGAGCGCGACGGCGGCTCTGCGCGTGCGTGCGGGCATGACGAGGACTCCCTGGGGCGGACGGAGCGGAACTGAGGGGGCAAGGGAAGTGCTGGCTTTTCTCGGTGACGCGGTGACGCGGTGGCTCGGTTGCTGTGTGGTCCGGCCTACCGGGACGTGTCGAAGACCTCGTCGCGGGTGGTCGCGAGGGCGCTCTCGAGGGCCCCGCGCAGGACCGGGTCCCGGTCCACGTCGGCGAGGACGAGCCGGGGGCGGGAGGCGGCGAGCTCGGCCAGTTCGGACTGGACGCGCTCGCGCAGGGGCTCCCCGCCGGCGGCGATCACGCCACCGGAGAGGACGACGAGTTCGGGGTCGAGTACGGCGACCAGGGAGGCGAGACCGGTGGCGAGGCGCTCGGCGTACTGGTCGAGCAGCGCCGCGTACCGGGGGTCGTCGCCGTGCTGGGCGGCGGCGTGGCCGAGCAGCCGGGTCGCGGTGGACACGTACGGCTGCTCTGCGGTCTCGATGCCCAGGGACCGGGCGATCCTGGGGACGGACTGGACGCCGGCGAGCTCCTGGAAGCCGCCGGAGTTGGCCTTGGTGACCTGCCGTACGAGCGGGGTGCCGGGCACGGGCAGGAAGCCGACCTCGCCGGCGCCGCCGGTGAAGCCGCGGTGGAGCCGGCCGCCGAGGACGAGGGCGGCGCCGAGGCCCTCCTCGTTCCACAGCAGCACGAAGTCCTCGTGGCCGCGGGCGGCGCCCAGGCGCTGCTCGGCGACGGCCACCAGGTTGACGTCGTTCTCGTACTCGAACGGCATCGGCAGTACGGCCGCCAGCTCCTCCAGGAGCGTGGGGGAGTGCCAGCCGGGCAGGTGGGAGGCGTACCGCAGGCGGCCGGTGGCCGGGTCGAAGGCGCCGGGGGTGCCGATGACGAGCCGGTGCACGTCGGCGCGGGTGATCCCGGCGTCCTTGACGGCGCCGTCGAGGGCGGTGGTGACCTGGCGGACGACGCCTCCGTCGGGGCCGCGGCCGGGGGTGGGCAGCTCGAACTCGCCGACGACGGTGCCGGTGATGTCGGCGACGGCGGCCCGGATCCGGTGCGGGCTGGCGTCGATGCCGGCGGCGAAGGCGGCCCGGGCGTTCACCGCGTACAGCTGCGCGCTCGGTCCCGGCCGGCCCGCGGTGGTGCCGGTGGCGACGACGAGTCCGGCGGCCTCCAGACGGGCAAGGAGCTGGGAGGCGGTCGGCTTCGACAGGCCGGTGAGCTTGCCGATCCGGGTGCGGGACAGGGCGCCGTGCTCCAGGAGCAGGTCGAGGGCGGCGCGGTCGTTCATGGCCCGCAGGACGCGCGGGGTGCCGGGGGTGCCCGGGGTCGTACCGGCCATCGCGACGCACCGCCTCTCTGCACATGAGGTGCACTGTTAGGAAAGTTTCCTATTCGGTGGGAGGACCGTAGGGCGGGCGTCGCCGGGGCGTCAATACCCGGGAACGCACGGAGCCCCCGAAGGCAACCAAAGCGTTACCTGGGGGGCTCCGTGCGATGACGTACGGGGTGGGCTACTTGGTCAGGTCCGGCTTGGGGAGCGGGCTTGCCGCCATGCCCTGCGGGGACGTCGCCGAGGCGAAGGCCGAGGGCGCCGCCATGCCGGCCGTGGGGTCGGCAGGGGAGTCCTCCGCCTGCAGCGGGAGGCCGCCGACGATCCGGATGCCGGCCTCGTCCAGGCCCCGCTTGATCCGCCAGCGCAGCTCGCGCTCCACGCCCAGCGCCTTGCCCGGCATGGTCTTCGCCGAGACCCGCACGGTCATGGAGTCGATCAGCACCTCGGTGAGGCCGAGGATCTCCACCGGACCCCACAGCCGCTCGTTCCACGGCTCTTCCTTCGCCATGGACGCCGTCGCCTCGTCGATCACCGACTTCACCCGGTCCAGGTCCTCCGTCGGGCGGACCGTCACGTCGACCCCGGCCGTGGCCCAGCCCTGGCTCAGGTTGCCGATCCGCTTGATCTCGCCGTTGCGGACGTACCAGATCTCCCCGTCGACGCCGCGCAGCTTCGTCACGCGCAGACCGACCTCGATGACCTCGCCCGAGGCCACCCCGGCGTCCACCGAGTCACCGACGCCGTACTGGTCCTCCAGGATCATGAAGACACCGGAGAGGAAGTCCGTCACCAGGTTCCGCGCGCCGAAACCGATCGCCACACCGGCGACACCCGCCGAGGCGAGCAGCGGCGCCAGGTCGATCTGGAACGCGCCGAGGATCATCAGCCCCGCCGTGCCCAGGATCAGGAACGACGCGACCGAGCGGAGCACCGAGCCGATCGCCTCCGACCGCTGGCGCCGCCGCTCGGCGTTGACCAGGAGGCCGCCGAGCGCGGTGCCCTCCACGGCCTGCGCGGAGCGGTTCATCCGCTCTATCAGCTTCGTCAGGGCCCGCCGGATCGCCATCCGCAGCAGCAGCGCGACGACCAGGATGAGCAGGATCCGCAGGCCGGTGTTCAGCCAGGTGGACCAGTTCTCCTCCACCCAGCCCGCGGCGTTCGTCGCCTTCTCCGCGGCCTCGTCGAGGGTGACGGGCACCCTCTGCGGATCGTCGGCGGTCGACAAGGCGGACCAGGACACGGGGAACCTCCAGGCGTGGCGTACGCGAGCATCCACACTAACGGGGCACAAGGAGTGCTCCTGTTGTGCTGTTCGAGGGAGAGACCGACCTCACGCGGGGATGTACCCGGAGACGATGCCGATGTGGTCGAGAACACTCCAAGCCCGTTACGGGTACGTGGTGGCGCTCCGACCAGGCATGAGGAGAGACTGAGAGCAGTTCGTCCCGGCGCGAGCCACGCGCCGCCGGCGTATTAGGAGGCATCCGTGCCGCATGTCCTGGTCCTCAACGCGTCGTACGAGCCCCTCGGCGTCGTACCGCTCCGCCGCGCGCTCGTCCTCGTCCTCGAGAACAAGGCACTCTGCCTCGAGGAGTCCGGCGCCTTCCTGCACAGCGAGACCCGCGTCATCCCCGCACCCAGTGTGGTCCGGCTGAAGCGGTTCGTGCGGGTCCCCTACCGGGGGCCCGTTCCTCTGACCCGCAGAGCCCTCTTCGCCCGTGACGGCGGGCGTTGCATGTACTGCGGTGGCGTCGCAACCAGCGTCGACCACGTCATTCCGCGCAGCCGCGGGGGTACGCACGCCTGGGAGAACGTCGTGGCGGCCTGCCGCCGCTGCAACCACGTCAAGGCCGACCGGCACCTGCACGACCTGGGCTGGCGGCTGCGCCATCAGCCCGCCCCGCCCAGTGGCCTGGCCTGGCGGATCATCGGGACCGGACATCGGGACCCACGCTGGCTGCCGTACTTGCAGCCGTACGGCGCGGACGACGTGATGGCCCGGATCGACGCCGTCTCCACCGCCCCCACGGGGGCCGTGAAGGCGGGTTGAGCCGGGCCTTCGTCGTCCGTGCACGGTCCGCACGTCCCAGGGGCGCCTCGCCGAGGCGCCCCTGCTCGTACGGGTGTCCCCGGGCGTACCGGGGCTCCCGCTACGGCGGCCCGGGCCGCTCCGGCGGTTCCGTGCCGGCCGGGGGCTCGGGGGTCTCCGGGGCGGCCGGAGGGGCCACCGCGTACGTCTCCACCGACCAGAGGGAGTAGCCGTACTGCGTCGCCCGCGCGTCGCCCTGCACCCGCAGGAAGCGGGTGTCGGCCGCGTCCATGCGGACGCTCTCGCGGCCGCCCCGGCCGTCGGCGACCGTGGCCGCCGTGCGCCAGGTGCGGCCGTCGGGAGAGACCTGGATGCGGTAGCGGGTGGCGTACGCGTCCTGCCAGTGCAGGACCACCTGTCCTATCCGGGCCGGGTCCGCCAGCTCCAGCTGCCACCAGGCGCCGTCCTCGGCCGGGGAGGACCAGCGGGTGGCCGGATCGCCGTCCAGGGCCGAGACCGCGGGGAAGTCCGGCGTCTCGTCACCGGACGACGAGGCCGTCGCCGTGCGCGCCAGGTCCGGGCCCGCCGTGCGCGGGAACGCGCGGACCGTCAGGACCCGCTCCTCGCCCGCGAAGGAGACCGGCACCACGTACTCGCCCACAGGCAGGTCCGGGGCCACCGACACCTCGAGCGGCACCGTCGCGCGCGTGCCGCGCGGAATCCGGGCCTCCGCGGGCAGTCGCACCTGGATGCCCCGGGGCGCCCGCGCCGTCAGCGCCCCGCGCACCTCGTCGGTGGACCGGCCCACCAGCCGGACGTCCACCCGCTGCGCGGGCCCGCCGATCTCGACGTCCGTCGCGGAGCGGGCCAGCTCGAGCTCGGCGCGCGGCTCGTCCGCGAACCACGGCACCAGGGAGCGCACCTTCGGGGCGGCGTGTCCGGCCGCGCCGTCCCAGACGATCCGGACGGCCTCCGCGCGCAGCCCCTTCACGTCCGTCTGGGTCCAGCCGGTCGGGGAGACCGGGCCGAGCGCCCGCCAGCCCTCGCCGGGCACGTACGCCTCCACGCGCGCGGAGTCGCCCGAACCGGGCTCCGTCATCACGGTCACCGTGTCCACGGGCCGCGAGCGGTCCAGCCGCAGGGTGTACGCGTCCGGTGCCACGGCCACCTCGGCGGGCCGGCCCCCGGTCCGCTTCTCGCGGTCGGCGCCCGTCCAGGCGGAGGCCTCCGTCACCGCGCGCGTGAGGAAGGGGTCGAGGACGCCGGTGCCGACGGTCGCCCCGCTCGCCCTCGCCGCCTCGCGCAGCGGTTCCAGACGCAGCTGCGCCTGCCAGGCCTCCGCGCCGTCGCCGCGGCCCTGGGCGAGCAGCATGTCGACGGCGGTCTCGCCCGCGAGGCCGTAGCGCGACAGCTGCTCCAGCCACGGGCCGACCTCGTCGTCCAGGGTCCCGTCGGCGGTCGCCGCGAGGCGGCGCGGGGCCTCCCGCATCACGGTGAACGCCGCGCGCAGCTCGCGCGCCGCCTTCTCCCGTACCGCCCGGTCCTGGGACGTACGGGTCGTCCAGAAGGCGGTCATCAGCGGCTTCAGGTACGTCGACTCGCCCGCCGGGTCGAGCAGCGAGGAGGCGTCGTTGCCGGCCAGCGCCCGCAGGGCCTCGCGGGCGGCCGGGTCGGGTCCCGCCAGGTCGTCGACGGCGGCCCGCCAGGACTCCTGGGGCCGGTAACCCTTCGGGTTCCAGGCGTAGTCGGCGGCGGTGAAGAGCGGGACGCGGGAGGCCGCGGGCTGCTCCATGGCGTTGGCGAGGAACGCGGCCGAACCGGCCGCCACGGCCGGCTCGCGGCCCAGGGAGGGGCCGAGGAACAGCCGGTCCTGGGCGTAGTCGTTGACGGGGTAGTTGTCCATCGTGACCAGCGGGTGGCCCAGTGCCTGGCGGGCGCCGGCCAGGTCGCGTCCTGTGATGGCGCGCGGGACGGCGCCGACGCCCGTCCAGGCGACCTGCACCCCGGTGTCGAGACCCGCGCCGAGGGCCGTGCGGTAGGCGGTCGCGCCGTCCTGGTAGTACTCCGTCGGCATCAGCGAGAGCGGCTCCGCCTCCGGGTACCGCTCGGCCAGGTGCCGGGCCACCGCGTTCGCCACGCGCGCGTGGGCGGTCGCGCCCGCCTCGGGGCCGCGTCCGAAGGTGTCCCTGTCCTTCGAGCAGTGCCACTCGCTGTAGCTGACGTCCTGGAACTGGAGCTGGAAGGAGCGCACACCCAGCGCCCACATCGCGTCGATCTTGCGGGTCAGCGCCTTCAGGTCGGCGTCCGACGCCAGGCACATGGACTGGGCGGGCGCCACGGCCCAGGCGAGGGTCACGTGGTTGGCGCGGGCCCGCTCGGCGAGCGCGCGGAACTCGGCGCGCTGCGCGGCGGGGTAGGGGTCGCGCCACTGGGTCTGGCGGTACGCGTCGTCGCCGGGCGCGTAGAGATACCGGTTCTGCTTGGTGCGGCCCATGAAGTCGAGCTGGGCGAGTCGCTGTTCATGGCTCCAGGGGCGGCCGTAGAAGCCCTCGGTGAGGCCGCGCACGGCGGTGGCGGGCCAGTCGCGGACGACGACGCCGGGGATCGCCCGGTCCTCCCCGCCGCGTCCCCCGACTCCCTCGACCCCCTTGACTCCCTCGACTCCTTCGACCCCCTTGACTCCCTCGACTCCTTCGACCCCCTTGACTCCCTCGATGAGCTGACGGAGCGTCTGGACGCCGTGGAAGAGACCGTCCGGACCGACGCCGTCCAGGGCGACCGTGTCCCGGCCGTCCACCCGGCCCGTCGCGAGCCGGTAGCCGCCGCGCGGCAGATCGCCCCGGTCGGCCACGCGCAGCGCCCGCAGGGCCCCCTGGGAGGCCGCGGAGCCCACGCGGAAGACCGTCCCGCCGCCCGGCAGGGTGGTGTGGACCGTCCCCACGCCCGCCGTCCGCAGCACCTCGCGGAGCGCGGCGACCGCGTACGGGTCGGCGTCAGGGGCCGCGAGCAGCGTCACCTCGCCGCCGAGCCGCACGGACTGGCCCGCGGTCCGCAGGGACTGCGGGCGCGGCCACACGGCCGGCTCGGCCGGACTCTGCGGCACGTCGGGGGTGGTGACGGGGGAGACCGGGGCGGCCTGGGCCGCTCCGGGGACACCGCCGCCGAGGAGCCCGCCGATCACGGCCGCGGCCACGGCTGTCGCCGTCCGCTTCCTGCGCCCGAGGTGCACGCCGAACTCCTCTCCGCTCCCCCATTTGGTCACGAGTGGGTCACGAGCCCACCACCCGTACGGCGGAGGTGTCAACGTGCGTGGCCGAAGTGCCCGGTTTGCCCGCCGGGCTTTCGGCGAGGTGGCGCCGCCGCGCCAACTTCCGCCGGTAAAACGGGGTGCGGTGGGTAGGGCTTGGTCGTTCCACCTGTCGAGACGAAACCGGGAGTACCCCCCGTGACCATGACCACCCCCCACCTCGCCGAGATACCGGTACCGAAACAGGGCCCGCTGACCAGCGAGCCGCCCCTCGCCGACACCGCGCCGCTGACCAGCGAACCGCCGCTCGCCGACACCGCGCCCCTCACCAGCGAACCGCCCCTGACCCAGGCGGCCCCGCTCACCAGCGAACCCACCGCCCCCTGGACCTCGGGCGGCACGGAGTCCCCCGTGATGTGACGCGGGGAAGCCGGGCCGCCCGGGGAGGCCCACCAGCGACCCAGACCTCTGGAGTGTGAAGTGACCCTGGCCCGCCTCGCCGCCCTCCACGGCGTCGCCACCGCGTACGAGCCGTCCGAGGGCGTCACCGTCCAGGTGCCCGACGCCACGGTCGTGGCCGTGCTCGCGGCCCTCGACGTCGACGCCGGTACGCCGGAGGCGGTCGCCGCCGCCCTGGAAGCCGCCCGGCGGGGCGCGGAGGCACGGCTGCTCCCGCCGACGCTGGTGCGGTGGCAGGACGGCCCCCCCCGGCTCCCGGAGGGCCTGCCGCCCGGCACCCGGCTCCGCGTGACGACCGAGTCGGGCGGGACGGTGGAGGGCGCGGAAGGCGCGGCCTGGGACGCGCTGCCGCTCGGGGTCCACCGGATCGAGGCGCTGGCCCCCGACGGGCGGCGCGACACCGGCACGCTGATCGTGGCCCCCGCGCGCGTGCCCCGGCCCGAGCGGCGGGTCTTCGGACTGCTCGCCCAGCTGTACTCGGTGCTCTCGGACCGCTCCTGGGGCATGGGCGACCTCGGCGACCTGCGCGAACTCGCCGACTGGGCGGGCCGGACGCACGGCGCGGGCTTCCTCCAGGTGAACCCGCTGCACGCGGGCGTGCCCGGGGCGCCCAGCGACCCGTCCCCGTACCGCCCGTCCTCCCGCCGTTTCGCCGACCCCGTCCATCTGCGGATCGAGGACGTCCCGGAGTACGACTTCGTGGACCCGGTCCACCGCGACCGGCTGGACGCGATCGTCGCCGACGCCGCCGAGCTGCGCGAACGCGTGCTGCGCAAGGGCGCGTTGATCGACCGGGACGCGGTGTGGGAGCTCAAGCGGCGCGCCCTGGAGCTCGTGGCGGCGGTGGAGCTCGGCCCCGGCCGGCGCGCCGCGTACCGCGACTTCCTCGCCGAGCGGGGCCGCGCCCTGGAGGACCACGCCACGTACCAGGCCCTCGCCGAGCGGCACGGCCACCACTGGCGGTCCTGGCCCGAGGAGCTGCGCGATCCGCGCTCGGCCGCGGCGGCCGTCCGCGCCGACGAGGAGCTGACGGCCCGGGTCGACTTCCACTGCAGGCTCGCCTGGCTGACGGACGACCAGCTGGCCGCCGCGAGCACGGCCGCGCGGGAGGCCGGGATGGCGGTCGGGATCGTCCACGACCTCGCGGTCGGCGTCCACCCCGACGGCTCCGACACCTGGGCGCTCCAGGACGCGTTCGCCGCGGGGATGTCCGTGGGCGCCCCGCCGGACGCCTTCAACTCGCGCGGCCAGGACTGGGGCCTGCCGCCGTGGCGCCCCGACGCCCTCGCCGCCTCCGGCTACGCCCCGTACCGCGGTCTCCTGCGGGAGCTGCTGCGGCACTCGGGCGCGCTGCGGCTCGACCACGTCATGGGGCTGTTCCGGCTCTGGTGGGTCCCCGAGGGCCGCGAACCGACCGAGGGCACCTATGTCCGGTACGACGCCGAGGCGATGCTCGCGGTCCTCGCCCTTGAGGCCCATCGGGCCGGCGCGGTCGTCATCGGCGAGGACCTCGGCACGGTCGAGCCGGGGGTGCGCGAGGCGCTCGCCCGGCGCGGGGTGCTCGGCACCTCCGTGCTCTGGTTCGAACGGGACTGGTCCGGCACGGGCCGCCCGCTGGCTCCCGAGGAGTGGCGCACCGACTGTGTGGCCACGGCCACCACGCACGACCTGCCCTCCACCGCCGCCCGGCTCTCCGGCGACCATGTCGCCCTGCGCCACCGGCTGGGGCTGCTCACCGGTGACCTGGGGCAGGAGCGGGCCCGTGACGCGGCGGAGGCCGCCGAGTGGCTGGCCTGTCTTGAGCGGCTCGGGCTGCTGCCGGAGGGCCCGGGCGACGAGGAGGCCGAGGTCAGGGCTGTCCACCGGTTCCTGCTGCGGACGCCGGCCACGATGGTGGGGGTGTGGCTGCCCGACGCGGTGGGGGACCGGCGGCCCCAGAACCTGCCCGGGACCTGGGACCAGTACCCCAACTGGCGGCTGCCCGTGGCGGGCCCCGAGGGGCAGCCGATGACCCTGGAGGAGGTGGCCGCCTCGCCCCGGGCGCACCGCCTGTTCGAGGTCTTCGGAACCCTGCGGGAGGCCCGTACGGCACCCCCGGACGCGCGCCCGGTTTAGCTGTTCGCTACGTTTGCACCGTGGACAAGAAGAACGCCCTGCGCGCCGGTGCTGTCGCGGCCGGTACGACGCTGATGATGCTGCTCATGTCGTCCCCCGCGCTCGCGCTGACCCGCGACGACGGTGACGACCCGGCCCCCAAGCTGAGTGTCGTGGAGACCCTCGGCCTGTTCGTGGCCGCGCCGATCGTGCTGTTCCTGGTGATCGCCGGTCTCGTGATGGTGCTCGACAAGTCCGACAGGCCCAAGAAGGCCTGACGCCCCCTTCACTTCGCGAGGGCGCCGCGCCGGGACGCACGTACCGGCGCGGCGCCCTCGTGTGCGTCCAGGGGTCAGGGTGGCCCCTTCACGCCACCGTCACGTCACTGTCGTGGCCAGGAGCTTGCGGAGCAGGCCCGCCAGCTGCTCCGCCTCCTCGGGCGTGAGCGCGGCCTCCAGCGCCTCCCGCTGCTGTGCGAGCCCGGCGCCGACGGCCTGGTCCACCAGCTCCTTCCCGTGCTCGCTGAGCGTCACCCGTAGCCCGCGCCGGTCGTTCGGATCGGGGCTGCGGCTGAGCAGCCCCGCCTTCTCCAGCTTGTCGAGACGGCCCGTCATCCCACCCGTGGTGATCATCAGGGTCGCGGTCAGCTCGCGCGGCGAGAGGGTGTAGGGCGCTCCCGAGCGGCGCAGGGTCGCCAGGACGTCGAACTCCCCGAGCGACATGCCCCCGTAGGGGGAGTACGCCTTGTCGACGCGGCCGCGCATCGCCGCGGCCAGCCGGTAGATCCGCCCGAAGACGGCCATCGGCAGCGTGTCCAGGTCGGGGCGGACGACCGCCCACTGGTCGGCGATGGCGTCGACGGCGTCGTGCGCGGGTTCTTCGCCTGCTCCGTTAGGGCTGTCCGTCGGATCCATGCGGTCGCTGCTGTCGATGCGGTCCATGGCGGAAGCATCTCACGGGAAAGTATCTCAAGAGGAAGCGTCTCACTGAGAAGCCTCTTGCGTGTAAGTAGCTTACTGCTAAGCTACTTACCAACAAGTCGCTCGGAACCACTCCGAACAAGGGGGGGACCTGCCATGTCCCGCAAGGCCGCCGTCGTCGCGCTGACCGCGCTCGCCCCGATCTCCTGGGGCTCCACCTACTTCGTCACCACCGAGTTCCTGCCGCCCGACCGGCCGCTCTTCACCGGCCTCATGCGGGCCCTGCCCGCCGGGCTCCTGCTGCTCGCCGTCACCCGCAAGCTGCCGCAGGGCGCCTGGTGGTGGAAGGCGGCGGTCCTCGGAGCGCTCAACATCGGCGCCTTCTTCCCGCTCCTCTTCCTCGCCGCCTACCGGCTGCCCGGCGGGGTCGCGGCGGTCGTCGGCTCCGTCGGCCCGCTCTTCGTGGTCGGCCTCGCCGCCCTCCTCCTCGGCGACCGGCCGACCGTCCGGACCCTGCTCACCGCCGTCGCCGCCGCCTTCGGCGTCAGCCTCGTCGTCCTGAAGGCGGGCGCCGCTCTCGACCTGGTCGGCGTGCTCGCCGGACTCCTGTCGGCGCTGTCGATGTCCGCCGGCACCGTGCTCACCAAGCGCTGGGGCAGGCCCGAAGGGGTGGGCGCGCTGGCGCTCACCGGCTGGCAGTTGACCACGGGCGGCCTGGTGATCCTGCCGATCGCCGCCCTGGTCGAGGGCGCCCCGCCGGCCCTGGACTCCACCAACCTGCTCGGCTACGCCTACCTCGCCCTCGGCAACACCGCGATCTCCTACTTCCTCTGGTTCCGGGGCATCGAGCGGCTCAGCGCCTCCTCCGTGACCCTCCTCGGTCCGCTGTCGCCGCTCACCGCGGCCGTCGTCGGCTGGGTGGCCCTCGGTCAGGCGCTCGGTCCCGTGCAGCTCGCCGGCATGGCGATCGCCTTCGGCGCCACCCTCTTCGGCCAGCTGAACCCCCGTACCCCGGCGAGGAAGGTCGAATCGTTCAGCTCTGCTGAACGGATCGATCGGAAAGTTTCGATGGACCTGGAGGTTTCCTCGGTGCGACGGTAGAGGCCGCACCGACCGAAAGGATCACCGTGGCCCTCCTGGACCGTGTCCGCACCGTCCGCACCGCCGAGCGCACCACCACACCCACCGCCCCCACGGGCGAGCCCACCACCGAACCCACCGCCCCGCGCCTCCTCGCGCGGGGCGCGGGCGTCGGGCTCCTCCTCGCACTCGTCGCCACGGTCGTCTGGTCCGGCAGCTTCGTCGCCACCCGGGACATGGCCGACTCCGTCCCGCCGATCCAGGCCGTCTTCTGGCGCTGGGTCATCGCCCTCGTCGCCGTCGCCCCCCTCGCGGCCCGCCAGGCATGGCGGCAACGGCACCTGATCCGCCGCCACTTCGGCTACGTCGCCCTGGCCTCACTGTTCGGCGTCGCCCTCTACAACACCCTCGTGCACCAGGCCGGACTGACCACCTCCGCCTCCAACATGGGCATGATCATGGCCGCCTCCCCGGTGATCATGGCGCTCTTCTCCCGCCTGGGCGGCGAACGTCTCGGCGCCCGCCGCACCGCCGGGATGCTCCTCGCCGCACTCGGTGTGCTGCTCCTGGTCGGCAAGGGCTCCCTCGCCGTCGACCTCACCGCCGGCGACCTGTGGATGTTCGCGGCCGCCCTCTCCTTCGCCTCGTACAGCGCCCTGCTCAAGCGCAAGCCGACCGAGATCGGCGCCCTGCCCTTCCTCTTCACCACCTTCGTGCTCGGCGCCCTGATGCTGCTCCCCGCCTACGGCGTCAGCCTCGCCGTCCAAGGCGGCTTCGAGCCCACCCCCGGCTCCGTCGGCGCGCTCCTCTACGTCGGAGTCTTCTCCTCCGCCGTCGCCTTCTTCGCCTGGAACAAGGCCATCACCCTGATCGGCGCCGCCCGCGCCGGGGTCGTCTACTACCTCCAGCCCGTCTGCGTGGCCCTCCTCTCGTACGCCCTCCTCGGCGAGGAACTCGGCCTCATCGGCGGCGCCTGCATGGCCCTCATCCTGGGCGGGGTCGCGCTGGCGAGCGCCCGGTCCCGGACGTGAACGATCCCCGGAGCGCGCCCGGTAGGTTGCGCCCCATGACCGAGTGGGACATCAAGAAGCTCCAGATCCTCCGCACCCTCCGCGACCGCGGCACCGTCACCGCGACCGCCGAGACGCTGCTCATGACCCCCTCGGCCGTCTCCCAGCAGCTCACCAACCTCGCCAAGCAGCTCGGCGTCCAGCTCCTCGAGGCGCAGGGGCGCCGGGTCCGGCTCACCGACGCCGCCCATCTCGTGCTGCGGCACGCCGAGGCCGTCTTCGCCCAACTGGAGCGCGCCGACGCCGAGCTGGACGGCTATCTGCGCGGCGAGGCCGGTCAGGTGCGGGTGGCCGCGTTCTCCACGGCCGTGCCCGCCCTCGTCGTCCCGGCCGTGCAGCAGTTGCGCACCGCCCACCCCGGGCTGGACGTCAAGATCCGCGAGGCCGAGGCGGCGGAGGCGTACGAGCTCCTCGCCACCGGCGACGTCGACCTGGCGCTCTCGCTCGCCGCCCATGCCCCCTCCGCGCGCGACCCCAAGTTCAGCCGCGTCCCGCTCCTCGCCGACCCGCTCGACGTGGCCCTGCCCGCCGGGCACCCGCTCGCCGACGCGCCCGGGCTCCGGCTCGCCGACCTCTCCGCCGAACCGTGGATCTTCGGCGGCTCGGGACCGTGGTCCGAGATCACCACCGCCGCCTGCGAGGCCGCCGGGTTCGTCCCCGAACAGGCCCACAGCGCCGCCGGCTGGACCGCGATCCTCGCCATGGTGGAGGCCGGGATGGGCGTCGCGCTCGTCCCCCGGATGGCCTCCGCCGAGCGGCGCGGCGAGCGCGGGATCGTCATGCGGGTCCTCTCCGCCGACCAGCCGCGCCGCCATGTCGTCGCGGCGGTACGGCGCGGGGCGGAGGAGGGACCGGCCGTGGCCCGGGTCCTCGCCGCGCTCCGGCAGGCGGCCGTCCAGCGCGAGACGGTCCAGTAGGAGCACTCAAACGTTCAGTTCGACTGAACATACCTGTCGAAAACATTCGATGGACCCGCCGCGTCATGGAAGCGCACAGTCGTGCCATGAGCCTCGACGAGACGAACGCCGCGAACGCCGACCCGCACGCCAACGACGCCGCCCCCTACGGTGGCGGCGACCCGTACGCCGACTACCGCACCGGTGACTTCCCCTTCACCGAGCTCGTCGACCTCGCCGACCGTCGCCTCGGCGGCGGTGTCGTCGCCGCCAACGACGAGTTCTTCGCCGAGCGCGAGAACCTCCTCGTCCGCGAGCGCGCCGTCTTCGACCCGGAGCACTTCGGGCACAAGGGCAAGATCATGGACGGCTGGGAGACCCGCCGCCGCCGCGGCGCCGACGCCGAGAACGTCTTCCCCGCCCCCGAGGACCACGACTGGGCGATCGTCCGGCTCGGCGCCCCCGGCGTGATCCGCGGCATCGTCGTCGACACCGCCCACTTCCGCGGCAACTACCCGCAGCGGGTGTCCATCCAGGCCGCCGCCGTCGAGGGTTCCCCGAGCCCGGAGCAGCTGCTCGCCGACGACGTGAAGTGGGAGGAACTCGTCCCGCCGACCCCCGTGCGCGGCCACGCCGCCAACGGCTTCCAGATCGACGTCGAGCGCTGCTTCACCCACGTCCGGGTCTGCCAGCACCCCGACGGCGGCATCGCGCGCCTGCGCGTCCACGGCGAGGTCGTGGCCGACCCCGAGTGGCTGGAGCTGCTCGGCACCCTCGACCTGATCGCCGTGGTCAACGGAGGCGTCTACGAGGACGCCTCCGACAAGTTCTACTCCTCGCCCACGCAGATCATCCTGCCCGGCACCTCCCGCAAGATGGACGACGGCTGGGAGAACCGCCGCCGCCGGGTCCGCGGCACCAACGACTGGGTCCGCTTCCGGCTCGCCGCCCAGGGCGCCGTACGCGCCGTCGAGATCGACACCGCGTACCTCAAGGGCAACTCGGCCGGCTGGATCGCGCTCCAGGGCCGCAACGGCGAGGCGGGCGAGTGGTTCGAGATCATCCCCCGGACCAGGCTCCAGCCCGACACCCTGCACCGCTTCAAGCTCCCCGCGCAGGCCGTCGTCACCCACGTCCGCCTGGACGCCTTCCCCGACGGCGGTGTGGCCCGCATGCGGCTGCACGGCGCGCTGACGGAGCAGGGCGCGGCCGACCTGCGCGCCCGCTACACGGCGCTCGGCGGCTGACGGACGCCGCCGCCACCAGATCTCCGCCCGGCGGGCGGCAGCGCACGAACGCCCGCCCGCCGAGCGGATCACAACGGGCGAAGGGGCACCTCCGTGGGGGAGGGTGCCCCTTCGTCTTTCAGCCGATACGACCGGCTACGCGGCGGCCGCGTCCGCCGCCTGCGCCTTCAGGGCGCGCTCGACGCCCGCCCGGCACTCCGTCACCAGGCGCTTCAGCGCCGGCGCCGGGTTGTTCGCCGCGATCCACGCGTCCGTCGCCTCCAGGGTCTCCTGCGAGACCTGGAGCGTCGGGTAGAGCCCGACGACGATCTGCTGGATCATCTCGTGGCTGCGCGTCTCCGAGACGCCCTTGATCGACGCGAAGTACTTCGTCGTGTACGGGGCGAGCAGCTCACGCTGGTCGGTCTGGACGAAGCCGCCGATCACCGCCTCCTGCACGGCGTTGGCCAGCTTGTCGGACTCCACGACCGACGCCCACGCCTCGGCCTTCGCCGCCTCCGTGGGACGCGCCGACCGCGCGGTCGCCGCGTGCCGCTCACCGGCCGCGGTCCTGTCCCGCTCCAGCTCCGCCGCGATCTCCGGCTCGTCGAAGACACCGGTCGCCGCGAGCCGCTGCACGAACGCCCAGCGCAGCTCGGTGTCGACGGCCAGGCCCTCGATCGTCTCGCCGCCCTCCAGGAGGGCCGCCAGCAGGTCCAGCTGCTGCGGCGTGCGCGCCGTCGCCGCGAACGCCCGCGCCCACGCCAGCTGGTGGTCGCTCGCCGGCTCGGCAGCGCGCAGGTGCGCCAGGGTCGCGTCGGTCCACCGGGTCAGCCCGGCCTCCCGCCACTCCGGCGCCGCGTACAGGTCGAGAGCCGCCTTCACCTGGCCCTGCAGCGACTGCACCACACCGATGTCGCTCTCCTTGGCGATGCCGGAGAGGACCAGGTCCAGGTAGTCGCGGGTGGCCAGCTCGCCGTCCCGGGTCATGTCCCAGGCAGATGCCCAGCACAGCGCGCGCGGCAGCGACTCGGCGAAGTCGCCGAGGTGCGCGGTCACGTTCTTCAGGGACACCTCGTCGAGCCGGACCTTGGCGTACGACAGGTCGTCGTCGTTGAGCAGCACGACCGCCGGACGGGGCTTGCCCGCCAGCTGCGGTACGGCCGTCAGCTCGGCCGCCTCGATGTCCAGCTCCAGACGGTCGGAGCGGACCAGCTTGCCGGCCGCGTCCAGGTCGTAGAAGCCGATCGCGATCCGGTGCGGACGCAGCGTCGACTCGCCCTTGGCGCCCGCCGGCAGCGCCGGCGCCTCCTGCTTGACCGCGAAGGAGGTGATGACACCGTTCTCGTCGGTCTCGATCTCCGGGCGGAGGATGTTGATGCCGGCCGTCTCCAGCCACAGCTTCGACCAGGCCTTCAGGTCACGGCCCGAGGTCTCCTCAAGCGCGCCCAGAAGGTCGGTCAGACGCGTGTTGCCGAAGGCGTGCGCCTTGAAGTACGCCTGCACGCCCTTGAAGAACTCGTCCTGGCCGACGTACGCCACCAGCTGCTTGAGCACCGAGGCGCCCTTGGCGTAGGTGATGCCGTCGAAGTTGACCAGCACGTCCTCGAGATCGTTGATCTCGGCCATGATCGGGTGCGTGGACGGCAGCTGGTCCTGGCGGTACGCCCAGGTCTTCTCCGCGTTGGCGAAGGTGGTCCAGGCGTTCGGCCAGCGGGTGCCCGGCACGGAGGCCTGGCAGGCGACCGAGGTGAACGTCGCGAACGACTCGTTCAGCCACAGGTCGTTCCACCACTCCATGGTGACCAGGTCGCCGAACCACATGTGCGCGAGCTCGTGCAGGATCGTCTCGGCCCGGCGCTCGTACGCCGCGTCCGTCACCTTCGAGCGGAACACGTACTGGTCGCGGATGGTCACCGCGCCCGCGTTCTCCATCGCGCCCGCGTTGAACTCCGGCACGAAGAGCTGGTCGTACTTGGCGAAGGGGTAGTCGTACGCGAACTTCTCCTGGAACCAGTCGAAGCCCTGGCGCGTGACGTCGAAGATGTGGTCCGCGTCGAGGAACTCGGCAAGCGACGGACGGCAGTAGATGCCGAGCGGGACGGTCTGGCCGTCCTTCTCGTACGTCGAGTGCACCGAGTGGTACGGGCCGACGATGAGCGCCGTGATGTAGGTGGAGATGCGCGGGGTCGGCTCGAAGTGCCATACAGTCAAATCGGGGCCCTTGGGCTCCGGGGTCGGCGAGTTGGAGATCACGCTCCAGCCGCTCGGCGCCTTCACGGTGAACTGGAAGGTCGCCTTCAGGTCCGGCTGCTCGAACGAGGCGAAGACCCGGCGGGCGTCCGGCACCTCGAACTGGGTGTAGAGGTACGCCTGGTCGTCGACCGGGTCGACGAAGCGGTGCAGGCCCTCACCGGTGTTCGTGTACGCGCAGTCGGCGACGACCTTCAGCTCGTTCGGGCCCTGGTGCAGATGGGCCAGCGCGATCCGCGAGTCGCGGAAGACGGCGGCGACGTCGAGCGCGTGGCCGTTGAGGACGACCTCGTGCACGGCGGGGGCGACGAGATCGATGAAGGTCTCGGCGCCGGCCTCGGCGGAATCGAAGCGGACGGTGGTGACGGACCGGTAGGTGCCGCCCTCCTGCGCACCGGAGAGGTCGAGGTCGACCTCGTACGCGTCCACGGTCAGCAGCTTCGCCCGCTGCTGCGCCTCTTCACGGGTCAGGTTTGTGCCAGGCACCCGGTCATCTCCTAGATTTCGTGACGTTTGGGCCATCCTTCCACGCGGCGGCTCCACCCCGCACGGCACATTTCGCAGGGCCGCGAGAACGCCCGAAGGGGCGGCCACCGTCCCGGGTGGCCGCCCCTTCTCGTCCGCGTACGGTCCGCGTCAGCCCTTCAGCTCCGCCGCGACCAGCTCCGCGATCTGCACCGCGTTCAGCGCGGCGCCCTTGCGCAGGTTGTCGTTGGAGAGGAACAGCGCCAGACCGTTGTCGACGGTCTCGTCCACGCGGATGCGGCCCACGTACGAGGCGTCCTTGCCGGCCGCCTGCAGCGGGGTCGGGATCTCGGAGAGCTCGACGCCCTCGGCGTCCTTGAGCAGCTCGTAGGCGCGCTCGACGCTGATCGGACGCTCGAAGCGCACGTTCACCTGGAGCGAGTGGCCGGAGAAGACCGGGACGCGCACACAGGTGCCGGAGACCTTCAGCTCGGGGATCTCCAGGATCTTGCGGGACTCGTTGCGGAGCTTCTGCTCCTCGTCGGTCTCGAAGGTGCCGTCGTCCACGATCGAGCCGGCCAGCGGGACGACGTTGAAGGCGATGGGGCGCTTGTAGACGGCGGGCTCGGGGAACTCCACGGCCTCGCCGTCGAACGCCAGCTGGTCGGCGTTCTCGGCTACGGCGCACGCCTGGGTGCGCAGCTCGGCGACGCCGGCGACACCGGAGCCGGAGACGGCCTGGTAGGTCGTGGCGATCAGCGCAGTGAGGCCGGCCTCCTGGTGGAGCGGCTTGAGCACCGGCATCGCGGCCATCGTGGTGCAGTTCGGGTTGGCGATGATGCCCTTGGGGCGGTCCTTGATCGCGTGCGGGTTGACCTCGGAGACCACCAGGGGCACCTCGGGGTCGCGGCGCCACGCGGAGGAGTTGTCGATCACGACGGCGCCCTGGGAGGCGACCTTCTCGGCGAGGGCCTTGGAGGTCGCGCCGCCCGCGGAGAACAGGACGATGTCGAGGCCGGTGTAGTCGGCGGTGGCGGCGTCCTCGACCGTGACCCCGTCGAGGACGGTGCCCGCGGAGCGGGCGGAGGCGAAGAGCCGCAGCTCGTCGACCGGGAACTCCCGCTCGGCCAGGATCTTGCGCATGACTGTGCCGACCTGACCGGTGGCTCCGACGATTCCGACCTTCACGGGGACTCCTCCGTACGTTTGTGCAGGCTGCTGCCGTCCATGATGCGTATGTCCCGGCCCGCCTTGTCCAATCCATTGTCCGAGGATCGGGACGGGTGTCGGGACGGACACGGGCCGTGGGCGGAGACGGAGAAGGGGCGGGCACCGGTTCCGGTGCCCGCCCCCTCACGCGACGTCACGGGACGTCACGCGTACCGCGGTGTTACGGGGTGACCTTGCCGATCACGACGCTGCCGGCGCCCGCGACCGTGCCGCGCGCGTTCACCAGCTGGACCTCGCCGAAGAACTGCCGGCCCTCGGGCGCGGCACCGGCGACGAGCACCGAGGCGCCGACCTTGGCGGAGGCGCCGTTGGCCAGCGGGTAGCTCTTGGCGGCGTCGACCTGGACGCTGCCGAGCGCTGCCGAGTAGTACACGTCCTTGTAGTCGAAGGTCGTGCCGCCCTCGGCCTGCACCGAGTAGCCGTCGATCACGATCGTGTAGGTACCGGCGGCCGGCTTGACGAGCGAGACGGCCTCCTCCGAGTCGCCGTCCGCGGCCTGGCCCACCTGGACGCCGTCGCGCAGGACCGTCAGGTCCAGGTCGGCGGCCTTGTCCGAGGTGTTGCCGATCGCCACGTCGAGCCGCTCGACACCCTCACCGATGGTGACGGTCTTCGTCTGCTGCTCGTGGTGCTTGATCGTCGGCGTCTCGGCCTTGAGCGAGCCCAGCGGGCCGCCCTTCAGCTTGCCCTCGAGGCCGGCGAACTTGTTGGTGACGGTCCACTCGACGGCGGCCGGGGTGCCGACCTTCGCCTCGGCGACGGTCTGCGTGGCCGGGTCGAACTCGGCGCCGAGCACCGAGACGTCGAGCTTGTACGGGTTGTCCAGGTCGGGCGAGGTGCGGCGCGCCTCGACCTCGATCTCCCAGACGCCCGGCGTCGGGTTGGCGTACGAGCGGAGGTCCGCACGGCAGCCGTTGCCCGGGTTGTAGTGCGGGTAGCACACGTTGGACGCGGTGGACTCGAAGGCCACGCCGTACGGGTGGATGGAGATGAACCGGGTCTGGCTCTTCTCCTTCAGACCGCCGAGGGCGACCTCGAGGGTCTTGGCGCCCTCCGGCACGGTGATGAAGTACGACTTGTGGCTGTTGCGCTGGACCGAGCCGTTGGCGGAGAAGCCGTAGCCGGGCGCGGTCAGGTCGGACGCGACGACCGAGGTGGCGAGGATCTGCTTGTCGACACCCTCGGTGCGGTCGTCGTCGGCCTCCAGGATCACGCTGTGCACACCGGCGGTGGTGGGCTTCGCCTGGATCTTGACGGTGACCGGCTGGTTCAGCGGCAGGTCGATCTCGTCGTCGCCGAGGATCCGGAAGGTGCCGTCGTTGTACTTCAGCTCCAGGTCGTGCTCGATCGGCCGGTTCGGGCCGTTCGTGCGCGTGATGGTGACGTCGTAGACCTTCTTCTGGCCGACCTTGAGGCCGCCCTCACGGTCGTACACACCGGTGCCGGTGTGCGGGGCCGGGAAGATCGCGGTGTCGACCGGGGCCTGCACCTTGTAGTCGTGGGCGGTCGCGCCGTCCTTGATCGACTCCCAGGCCTCGTTGATGTCGATGAGGCCCGAGCCCTGCTCGTGCGCCGCGACACCGGGGATCCGCTGGGCGGTCGAGGTGAGGGCGGTGCGCAGGGTCAGCGGGTCGAGCTCGATCCGCTTCTGCTTCGCGGCCGAGATCAGCAGCGCGCTGGCGCCCGCGACCTGCGGGGAGGACATCGAGGTGCCGTTGAGCATCCCGTATCCGGCGGGCAGCGTGTAGCCGGACTCCGGAACGCCGGAGCCCGCCTGCCAGGTCGGGATGGTGTTCACGGACGAGCCCGGACCGGAGATGGTCGGGGTGAAGCCACCGTCCTCACGCGGGCCGCGCGAGGAGAAGGGGAACATCGCGTACGACTTGGTGACGGCCGAGCCGTAGTTGGAGGCCCAGGTCGACTTGGAGATCGCCGCGCCGACCGAGATGACCTTGTCGGCCAGGCCGGGGTCGCCGATCGTGTTGATGCCAGGGCCGGAGTTGCCGGCCGAGATGATCAGCTGGACGCCGTACTGGTCGATCAGCCGGGTGTACAGGCGGGCGCGGACGTTGTCGCCGTCGTTCTGCGCGGGCAGGCCGCCGATCGACATGTTGACGATGTCGACGCCGCGGTTGACGACGAGGTCCGTCATGCCCTCGGTGAGGGCGGTGTTGGTGCAGCCGCCGGTCCAGGTGCACGCGCGCGAGGAGACGATCTTCGCGCCGGGCGCCGCGCCGTTCATCCGGCCGCCGAAGAGGCCCTTGGCGGCGGTGATGCCGGCCACGTGCGTGCCGTGGGAGGACTCGACGATGCCGATGTTGACGAAGTCGCGCTTCTGGCCGACCCAGGAGCCGCCCAGCGGGTCCATCGCGACGTCCTTGCGGATCTCGACGACGAACGGCGTCTTCTCGACGACCTCGGTGGCCGGGTTGTCGGTACCGAAGTAGCCGATCTGGTACCCGTCCTTGTACGGCTTCATCGGCGCGTTGTCCGTGAAGTCGTTGTTCTGGTCGGTGTCCACGCGGACGGTGCCGGCGGCCGGGTCGTACAGCATGCCGAAGAGGTCGGCCGTGTCGCCGTCGCGGTTGATGTCACCGGCCGGGTCGCCGCCAGCGGTGATCGCCTCGTTGAAGCGGCTGAACTGGTAGGAGCCCTCGGGCGCCTTCCAGGACTGCGAGGAGGCGGTGAAGACCGGGCCGGCGACCGGGGTGATCTGGGCACGCCAGGTGCCGTCGCCCTCGGTCAGCGGGTCGGTGGAGGTGACCCAGTCGACGATCTTGCGCTCGCCGGTGGTGGTCTTCTGCAGCGCCGGGTGGCCGAGGTCCACGCCGGAGTCGAGGACGCCGATGGTGACACCCCGGCCGTCGGCCTTGGGGTGGTCCTCGACGAAGTCGACGGCGCCCGTCTCGTGCGACGGGTTGTACGGGTTCTTCGCCGGCGTGCTCTTGCCCGGGGCCGGGTACGTCGTGGAGACGGTCGTGCCCTCGACGGCGCCGGCGGTGCCGGCGTCGGGGGTCGGGTCGTCCAGCGGGATCTCGGCCTGCAGGTCGATCGCCTGGACGCTGGAGAGCTTGGCGGCCGCCTTGATGGCGGCGTCGGCCTTGCCGGTCGGGATCGTGGCGCGGACGTAGCCGAGCTTGTCCTCCTGGCGGCCGACCGAGGCGCCCTGAACCGCGTCGAGCTGGCCGGCGACCTGCTCGGTGGAGCCGGGGGCGGTGGCCACGAGGATCGTGACGTTCTTCTCGCCGGTCGCCTCGGCCTCGCTGAGGCGCTGGGCGTCGGTCGGGCCGAGCTTGTCGCCCGACCCGGCGGACTTGACCGGGGGAGTGGTGGTGGCCGGGGCCTCGACGGCCAGGACCGGCGCGGCGCCGGCCGCGATCAGCGCGGTGACGAGTCCCGCGGCGGCGGCGATCCGGGCTGCGCGTCTGTGCCCGGAGGTCGAGCGCCCGGATATGGAGCTCTGAGTTTCGGGGGTGGTCATTTACATCCCTGATTGTGAAAGAAGAGGGTCCGGATTTCGGTACCGGATGACCGCTCAGCCTTTCGCAAGTGACAGGGGTTTGTGGAGAGTTGAATTCGGCGGGATGTGGTCATGGCACACATCCGCCACCGGGCGCGATACGCCACAGAGAACGTATCGGTGTCAAAGGTGACGAGTCGACCCCCGTTTACCGCTGGTTAGTTCTCCTTTGTACGAGCGTAGTGGCGGGAGGCCTTGGCCCGGTTGCCGCAGATCGCCATCGAGCACCAGCGTCGGGTGCCGTTCCGCGAGGTGTCGAAGAAGTGCAGGATGCACGCCTCGTGGGCGCAGGAGCGGATCCGGTCCGGGGCGGTGCGCAGGAGGTCGAGGTAGTCCCGGGCGGCGGTCCAGCCGGGGCCCCAGGCCGCTTCCGCGAACTCGGGCAGCTCTCCCGGGCCCTCGGCGGTGAGGGTGGCGCGGATGCGGCCGTGGCCGAGAACGGCGTCGACGCGGGCGACGGCGTCGGGGTCGCCGGGCCGGTCGACGAGTCCGGAGAGGGCCTCGCGGGCGGTCAGCGTGTGGCGCAGGGTGGTCGCGTCGGCGGCGAAGCGCGCGTCGAGCCCGTTGGCGCCGAGCCAGACGGCGAGGCCGTCGGTGTCGGTGAGCAGGTCCTGGCGTACGCCGTCCGTCATCCAGCGGGTGTTGAGCAGGTCGAGGGAGACCGGCTCGCCGACCAGGGGCCGCGGATCGGAAACGGTCATGACGGGCACCCTCCTCGTGGAACTAACCCCTCAAGGTTACGTGACCGGTTGCACTCTCGTGACCTAACCTTTAAAGTGAATTTCAATGGTTAGCGCTTGTCGATGAGAGGGGAACCGCCATGGCGGCGATCGGAACGCTGAAGACCAACCATGTGGGGCTGAACGTCACGGACCTGGAGCGTTCGCTCGGCTTCTACGGGGACGTGCTGGGCTTCGAGGTGCTCGGCGAGGGCAAGGAGGAGGGCAGGCGGTACGCCTTCCTCGGCCAGGGCGGACAGCTCGTCCTCACCCTCTGGCAGCAGGCGGAGGGGGCGTACGACTCCGGCCGCGCGGGGCTGCACCACCTCGCGTGGGAGGCCGAGTCGAGCGAGGCGGTCAAGGCGGCGGAGGCGGCCCTGAAGGCGCGCGGGACGGACTTCGCGTACGAGGGCGTCGTCCCGCACTCCGAGGGCGGCCACTCCGGCGGCATCTTCTTCCACGACCCGGACGGCACTCGCCTGGAGATCTTCGCCCCGACCGGCGGGGAGGACGCCGAGGCCCCCACCGAGGGCGCCCCGACCTGCGGCTTCTTCTAGGCAGCGGACGCGCCGCCCGAGGCCGGGGGCCCGCACCCCGGACCCCCGCCCTCGGGCCCGTACACGAAAGGCCCAACCCATGGACGCGTACGACGCGTACAACGCAGGCTCCCGCGCCGTCCAGGAGCGAACCGGCGTCACCGACATCGCCGCCCACGTCGGCCGTTCCATCACCGACGGCATCCGCCCCGTCGCCGCCGCCTTCCTCGAACTCCAGCCGATGCTGGTGCTCGCCGCGGCCGACGGCGACGGCCGGGTCTGGAGCTCGCTCCTCACCGGCACCCCCGGCTTCGCCCGGGCGACCGGCCCGCACACGATCTCCGTGGCGGCCCCGCCGCCGGGGCCAGGACCCGCACCCGTCGGGACCATCGCCCTCGACCCGCGCACCCGTCGCCGCATGCGCCTCAACGGCATCGCCCGCCCCAGTGCCCGCGGCTTCACCGTCGAGGCGGAGCAGGTCTTCTCCAACTGCCCGAAGTACATCCAGAAGCGCGAGCTGTACGCGCCCGACCTCGCCACCCCGCCCGGCGCCCCGTGCCACTCCACCGCGCTGACCCCGGCCCAGGAGGAGTTCGTCCGGGCCGCCGACACCTTCTTCATCGCGACCACCGCCCCCGACGGCATGGACGCGAGCCACCGGGGCGGCTTCCCCGGCTTCGTGAGCGTCGACTCGCCCACCGAGCTGAGCTGGCCGGACTATCCCGGCAACGCGATGTTCCTGACCCTCGGCAACCTGGAGACCGACAGCCGCGCGGGCCTGCTCTTCCTCGACTGGCGGACCGGCACCACGCTCCAGCTGTCCGGCACGGCCCGCACGACGTACGGCGAGGAGGGCGGCCGGACCACCGGGCTCCGCGTGGAACGGGTCGTCGAGACCCCGGCCGCGAGCCCCCTGCGCTGGTCCGGGCCCGACTTCTCGCCCGCCAACCCGCCCCTCGACGCCCACCCCCAGGACCCCGCATGACGACCGCCGCCCCGCCCGCCCGACCGCACCCCAGGACCGTGGCCCTGGCGACCACCGTGAGCGTCACCGCCCTGCTCGCCCTGGTCGCCCTCGGCACCGTCCTCGAGCAGCCGCTGCTGATCCCGCCCCTGGCGGCCAGCATGGCGCTGGTGGCCGGCGCGCCCGACCTGCCGCTCGCCCAGCCCCGCTCGGTCGTCGGCGGTCAGCTCCTCTCCGCGCTCACCGGCTTCGCGGTCCTCCTGGTCACCGGTCCGTCCCTCTGGGGCGCCGCTCTCGCCGGCGGCCTCGCGCTCGGCGTCATGATGGCGGCCCGCACCCCGCACTCGCCCGCCGCCGCCACGGCCGTGATCGTCACCCTCCAGAATCCGCCGTTCTGGACCTTCCTCGCGCTGCTCGCCCTCGCCAGTGCCCTGCTGGTCGCCGTAGGCCTCGCGGGCGCCCGCGCGACCGGCCGGCCGTACCCCGTGTACTGGTTCTGACGCCCGCGTCCCGCTCCCTCTAACCTCACTCCATGAAGCAGGAGTTGAGGGTGGCGGCCTACGCCGTGTGTGTCCGTGACGACGAGATCCTCCTCGCCCGCTGGGTGGACCGGGCCGGCGCCAGGCGCTGGACGCTGCCCGGCGGCGGGATGGACCACGGCGAGGAGCCGGTGGACACCGTCGTCCGCGAGGTCGAGGAGGAGACCGGCTATCTGACCGAGCCGGTCGCCCTGCTGGGCATCGACTCCATCCGGCGCGGCTGGCTGCGCAGGCTCGGCGGCCCCGGCGACTTCCAGGGCCTGCGGATCATCTACGAGTCCCGGATCACCGGCGGCTCCCTGCGCAACGAGACCGGTGGCTCCACCGACCTCGCCGCCTGGCACCCCCTCGCCTCCGTACCCGACCTCGCCAGGGTCGAACTCGTCGACATCGGGCTGCAGTTGTGGCGCGAACGGCCGCCCGTCGGCCGCTCCCGCCTCGCCGATCCGGCAAACGGCTGAATACCGCTCAACCGGAGCAACCCCGCTCAACCCTCCGCCCCGCCTCCCGGGTCCCCTCCCGCGACCGCAGTACACCCGCAGGACCGCACAGAAACAGGGGAACCCGCATGACCTCCGCACGCCTCGCCCGCACCCTCCTCGCCGCGACGGCCGCCACCGCCGCGGCCGCGCTCACCGCGGGAGCGCTCGCCGCGCCCGCCGTCGCCGCCGCCGCGCCGAAGAAGCCCGACCACACCGCCACCCAGCGGGCCCTCGACGCGGCGGTCGCCGAAGGGGTGCCCGGGGCCGTGGCCCAGGCCCGCTCCGGCCGGTCCGGCTGGACCGGGACGGCGGGCGAGCGCGGCGGACAGGACCGCTACCGGGTCGGCTCGATCACCAAGACCTTCGTCGCCACCGTCCTCCTCCAGCTCCAGGCCGAGGGCCGGCTCGACCTGGACGACCCGGTCGAGAAGTGGCTGCCGGGCGTCGTCCGGGGCAACGGCCACGACGGCAGCAGGATCACCGTCCGCCAGCTCCTCAACCACACCAGCGGCGTCTACGACGTCACCTCCGACCCCGGCTTCCAGCAGAAGGTCTTCGGCGAGGAGTTCCTGAAGAACCGCTACGACACCTGGACCCCGCGGCAGCTCGTCGGCATCGCGATGACCCACGCGCCGGACTTCGCGCCGGGCACCTCCTGGTCGTACTCCAACACCAACTACGTCCTCGCGGGCATGGTGATCGAGAAGGTCACCGGCCGTCCGTACGGAAAGGAGGTCGAGCGGCGGATCCTCAAGCCGCTGAAGCTGCGGGCCACCAGCGTCCCCGGGACCAGGGCGACGATGCCGCAGCCGGGTTCACGCGCGTACTCGAAGCTCTCGGTCGACCCGAACGCGACGAAGGTGTACGACGTCACCGAACTGAACCCGTCTCTCGCGTACGCGGCGGGCGAGATGATCTCCGACTCCAACGACCTGCAGACGTTCTACCGGGCCCTGCTCAAGGGCAAGCTGCTCCCGAAGGCCGAGATGCGTGAGCTGACGCGGGCCGTGCCGGTGGGCGAGATGGCCCCCGACATCCACTACGGCCTGGGGCTGATGCAGGTGAAGCTGAGCTGCGGCAAGGAGGTCTGGGGCCACGGCGGTGGCATCCACGGCTCCTCCTCGCAGGCCGTCACCACCCGGGACGGCGAGCACTCGCTCGCCATGAACTTCAACGCGGACTGGACGGGTGACAGCGACACCGTCGTCGAGGCCGAGTTCTGCGGTACGGCTCCGAAGGGCGCTCCGAAGAGCTGACGCGGCACCCGCTCAGCGGGGCAGGACGACGACGTAGGCGGCGGGCTGCCGGTCCGACGCGGCCATCAGGGCCGTACGGACCACGGTGGCCTGCTGGTCCATCGCCTCGCGCAGCTTGCGCGGGGTGATGTGGACGACCGTGATGCCGAGCCGCTCCAGGTGCTCGCGCTTGCGGGTGTACTCCGACCAGAGCGCGTCGTCGTCCTGCCGGGGCGCCCGGGTGTCCAGCTCCAGGGCCACCGCCTGGTCGGGCCAGTAGGCGTCCACGCCGCCGAGGTGCGGGCCGCCCGGCAGCCGCAGGTCCACGTTCCACATCGGGTCCGGCAGCCCGAACTCCCGGACCATCTCGTACAGCCGCTCCTCGGCGATGCCGCGGCCCTCCGCGAGCAGCGAGTCGACGGCGTCCACCACGTGCGGCCGGTTCAGCAGCCGTGCGCGGTTCAACTCCCGCACCACCGTGCCGGGTTCGCAGTGCCCGCCCCGTACCGCCTCGGTGAGCAGCCCGCGCACCGTGGGCGCGTCGGTCAGCGCGGACACCGCGTCCGCGAGCGCCCGGGCGACCGGTGCGACAGGAACCCCGCCCAGCTTGAGCGGCTCGGGCATGTCGTGCGCGCGCACCACCCTGACCGTGTGGGTGGAGCGCAGCCGGCGGGTGCGCGGGACCAGGACGTCGATCCGGTCCAGGGCGAGCAGCGGGGGAGCGGAGGAGAAGCCGTGCACGGCGAGCGCCGCGAGCCCGGTGATCATCGCCTCGGCCTCCCGGGCCGCGGGCGCGGCGCCGGGCCGGTGCGCGTGGAGCAGCGCGGCCCGCAACCGGTCGGAGGTGAGAGGGAGGGGTCGGGGGGTGATGGGGGTGTTCTGGTTCATGCCGGGGGTCTTCCGCTCCCGGAGGCCCCGCTAACCGCTGTTACAAGCGCGTCGCCGAACCGGGACAACTTCGCCCTAAAGTACGCGCGTTCGAGTGCCGATGAGGGTTGCTCGCCACAACGCCGTGGGCGGCGCCCCACCAGGAGCGCCGCCCACGAGAGCCGTACGGGGATTCGCCCCCGCCCTACGCGTCAGCGCCCGCGTCGCAGACCTGCGCCCGCAGCGCGCGCGCCAGGTCGTCGCGCGACTCCAGGACGAGCCGCCGCAGCGCCGGCGCCGCGTCCTCGTGCGCGCCCAGCCAGGCGTCCGTCGCCGTCAGCGTCGACTCGTCGTCCTGGAGGCCCGGGAACAGCCCGCGGACCACGTCCATGCCGATCTGGATCGAGCGCTCCGACCAGATCCGCTCGATCGCCGCGAAGTACTTCTCCGCGTACGGCGCGATCAGCTCCCGCTGCGAGGGCTGGACGAAGCCCGCGATCGTCGCCTCCACCAGCGCGTTCGACAGCGTGTCCGACTCGACGACCTGCGCCCAGGCCTGCGCCTTGACCGCCGCCGAGGGCCGGGCGGCCAGGCAGCGCACCTGGTGCCGCTTGCCGGTCGCCGTGTCGTCGCGGGACAGCTCCTCGCCGATCCGGGCCTCGTCCGCGCGGCCGTGCGTGGCCAGCGGCTCCAGGAACGCCCAGCGCTGCTCCTGGTCGATCTCCAGGCCGTCGATCTTCGCCGAGCCGTCGAGCAGACCCTCCAGGAGCTGGAAGTCCGCGTCCGACGCGGCCGCGGCCGCGAAGAACCGCGCCCAGGTCAGCTGGTGCTCGCTGCCTGGCTCGGCCACCCGCAGCTCGCGCAGTCCGCCCTCGGCGAGCAGCCGGCCGCCCTCCGCGCGCCACGCGGGCGCCGCGTAGTGCGTGACCGCCGAGCGCGCCCAGGCGTGCACCATCTGGAGCACGCCGATGTCCGTCTCGCGGCCCGCGAAGCCGAGCGCGACCGCGACGAAGTCACGGGCGGGCATCAGGCCGTCCCGCGTCAGGTTCCACAGCGCCGACCAGCACAGGGCCCGGGCGAGCGGGTCCGTGATGTCGCCCAGGTGCGCCCGCAGGGTCGCGAGCGAGCCCTCGTCGAAGCGGACCTTGCAGTACGTCAGGTCGTCGTCGTTGACGAGCACCAGGTCGGGCCGGTCCGACCCGGCCAGCTCGGCCACGACGGTCCGGGCGCCGACGACGTCGGCCTCGGCCCGCGCGTACCGCACCAGCTCGCCGTCCGCCGAGAGCCGGTACAGACCGACGGCCGCCCGGTGCGGGCGAAGCTCGTCCCCGCCCTGGACGACGGCCAGCTCGGTGATCCGGCCCTCCGCGTCGTACGTCACCTCCGGCGTCAGCGTGTTGACGCCCGAGGTCTGCAGCCAGGACCGCGACCAGGCCTTCATGTCGCGCCCGGAGGTCTCCTCCAGGACGGAGAGAAGGTCGGCCAGGCGCGTGTTCCCGTACGCGTGCCGCTTGAAGTAGCGGCGCGCGCCCTCCAGGAACGCGTCCCGGCCGGCGTACGCCACGAGCTGCTTCAGGACGGAGGCGCCCTTGGCGTAGGTGATGCCGTCGAAGTTCAGCTTGGCGTCCTCCAGGTCACGGATGTCGGCCGTGATCGGGTGGGTGGACGGCAGCTGGTCGGCGCGGTACGCCCAGGACTTGCGGTTGTTGGCGAAGGTGACCCAGCTGTTGGTGAACCGGGTCGCCTCGGCCAGCACGAAGGAGCCCATGAAGTCGGCGAAGGACTCCTTCAGCCACAGGTCGTCCCACCACACCATGGTGACGAGGTCGCCGAACCACATGTGCGCCATCTCGTGCAGGATCACGTTGGCGCGGCGCTCGTACGCGGCCCGCGTGACCTTGCCCCGGTAGATGTACTCCTCGCGGAAGGTCACCATGCCCGGGTTCTCCATCGCGCCGAGGTTGTACTCGGGGACGAAGGCCTGGTCGTACTTCCCGAAGGGGTACGGGAAGTCGAAGTTGTCGTGGAAGAAGTCGAAGCCCTGCTTGGTGATCAGGAAGACGTCGTCCGCGTCGAAGTGCTTGGCGAGCCCCTTGCGGCACATCGCGCCGAGCGGGATCTCAAGATCGGTCCCGTCGGCCAGCGTGCGCCGGTAGGTGTCCGTGACGTAGTGGTAGGGACCGGCGACGACGCAGGTGATGTACGTCGAGATCGGCGCCGTCTCCGCGAACCGCCACACGCCCTCGGCGTCCCGCTCCCCGGCGCCGTTGCTCCACACCGTCCAGCCCTCGGGGGCCTTCACCGAGAAGAGGTGCGGGGCCTTCAGGTCGGGCTGCTCGAAGGTGGCGTACACGCGGCGGGCGTCGGCCGGCTCGTACTGCGTGTACAGGTAGACCTCGCCGTCCTCCGGGTCGACGAAGCGGTGCATGCCCTCGCCGGTCCTGCTGTAGGCGCACTGGGCGTCCACGACGAGCACGTTCTCGTCGGCGAGCCCGTCCAGGGCGATCCGCGCGCCGTCGAAGACGGCGGCCGGGTCGAGCGCGCGGCCGTTCAGCTCCACCGAGGTGACGGCGGGGGCGATCAGGTCGACGAAGGTGGTGCTGCCCTCGCCCGTGCGCCGGAACCGGATCGTCGTCACCGAGCGGAAGGTGCGGACCTTCCCCCTGCCTTCGGCGGTGGTGTCCCCATCGCTCGACTCCCCGACCGCCGAGCGCAGGTCCAGGGCGACCTCGTACCCGTCGACGGACAGCAGCTCGGCCCGCTCGCGGGCCTCGTCGCGGGACAGATTCTCACCGGGCACGGTCACTCCTTCGTGGCTCGTTCGAAACAGCACCGATCCTCCCATGTGCCACTGTCGCGCGGCGATCGGGGAATGCCCCGGCCGGGGCATGGCGTTGCTCCATGCGGCGCACCGGTATCCATCCATGAGGAGTGACATGTCCGAGAGCAGGACCACCGCCGACTTCTGGTTCGACCCCCTGTGCCCCTGGGCCTGGATGACCTCCCGCTGGATGCTGGAGGTCGAGAAGGTCCGCCCGGTCGACGTCCGGTGGAAGGTGATGAGCCTGGCGGTCCTCAACGAGGACAAGCTCGACGAGCTTCCGGCGGAGTACCGCGACATGCTGGAGACCAAGGCCTGGGGCCCGGTCCGCGTGGTGATCGCGGCCCAGCAGCTGCACGGCGACGAGGTCGTCGGCAAGCTCTACACCGCGCTCGGCACCCGCTTCCACAACAACGGCGAGGGCCCGACGCGTGAGGCGATCACCGGCGCCCTCGCGGACGTCGGCCTGCCGGCCGAGCTTGCGGACTACGCCGACAAGGACACCTACGACACCGAGCTGCGCGCCTCCCACAAGGAGGGCATCGAGAAGGTCGGCCAGGACGTCGGCACGCCGGTCATCTCCGTGCCGGGCTCCGACGGCGACGAGGTCGCCTTCTTCGGCCCGGTCGTCACGCCGACCCCGCGCGGCGAGGCGGCGGCCCGGCTGTGGGACGGCACGCTGCTGGTGGCGGCGACGCCCGGCTTCTACGAGATCAAGCGGACGCGGACGGCGGCCCCGAGCTTCGAGTGACCGCCCCCGGGCATGGAAGGACCCCCGCGATTCACGTCATCGCGGGGGTCCTTCTTTCATCCGCCTGCGAGTGAAGGTTGAGAAGACGATCACGAGCAGGACGAGCGGGGTCCGGTCCGGACGGGGACCGGGACGCCGATCAGAAGGAGATCAGCGGTACGGAGTTCTTGGCCGCCTGGTAGCGCTTGTTCACGTCCTGCCAGTTGACGACCTGCCACATGGCCTCGATGAAGTCCACCTTCTGGTTCTTGTACTGCAGGTAGAAGGCGTGCTCCCAGGCGTCGAAGACGAGGACGGGGATCGAGCCCTGGCCGACGTTGCCCTGGTGGTCGTAGACCTGCTCGACGATCAGCCGGCCGCTGATCGGCTCGTAGGCGAGGACACCCCAGCCGGAGCCCTGCGTGGTCGCGGAGGCCTTGGTCAGCTGGGACTTGAACTTGGCGAAGGAGCCGAACGACTCGGTGATCGCGTCGGCGAGGTCGCCGACCCCGTCGGCGGCCAGCGGCTCGCCGCCGCCACCCTCCTTCGGGCTGTTCATGTTGTTCCAGTAGATGCTGTGCAGGATGTGGCCGGAGAGGTGGAACGCGAGGTTCTTCTCCAGGCCGTTGATCGAGCCCCACTGGTCCTTGTCGCGGGCCTCTTCCAGCTGCTCAAGGGTGTCGTTGGCACCCTTGACGTACGCGGCGTGGTGCTTGTCGTGGTGCAGCTCGATGATCTGGGGGTTGATCACCGGCTCCAGAGCCGCGTAGTCGTACGGCAGTTCCGGAAGGGTGTAGATCGCCATGTGCCGAGCCTCTCGCTGCTACTGAGTTATTGCAACCTATATGCAGGTGCAGGCTAACAGCAGCACTGCCCCCGAGTTGATCAGTCATCGGTCCTAGGACTCGTGGCGGAGAAACACGGAGAATCACGGAGAAACGCGGAAGCCCCCGCGACCGAGACCGGTCCGGGGGCTTCCGTGCGGAGGCGTCGTGCGCTCAGGCGTCCTGGGGCTCCCGCGTCCCGCGCTTCTTCTGCAGCGCGAAGCCGACCGCCGCGAGCAGCGCCGTGAGGCCGCCGGTCCAGTACAGCTGGACCCGGGTGCCCTCCTCGCGGGCCATCAGGAAGAAGATCGCCGCCATGCCCGCGAGCGCCACCCAGGTCAGCACCGGGAAGGCCCACATCTTCACGACGAGCTTCTCCGGCGCCTCGCGCTCGGTGCGGCGGCGCAGCAGCAGCTGCGAGACGGCGATGAAGAACCAGACGACGAGGATGATCGCGCCGATGGTGTTGAGCAGCCAGATGAAGATGTCCTCGGGCCGCCAGTAGCTCAGCAGCACGCAGAGGAAGCCGAAGACCGAGGAGACGAGCACCGCCGGGCGCGGGACGCCGCCGAAGGTCCGGCCGAGCGCCTTCGGGCCCTGGCCCCGGGCGACCAGCGAGGTGGCCATCCGGGAGGCGCCGTAGATGTTGGCGTTCATCGCCGACAGCAGGGCGATCAGCACGACCACGTTCATGATCTGGCCGGCCGCCGGGATGCCCAGGTGGTCGAGGGTGGCCACGTACGGGCCCTTCTCGACGACGGCCTTGTCGCCCCACGGGACCAGGGTCACGATGACGGCCATCGAGCCGATGTAGAAGAGCGCGATGCGCCACATCGCCGTGCGGACCGCCTTCGCGACGCCCTGCACGGGGTGCTCGGACTCGGCGGCGGCGATGGTGACGGTCTCCAGACCGCCGTACGCGAAGACCGAGGCGAGCAGACCGACGATCAGCCCCTCGGAGCCGTTCGGGAAGAAGCCGCCGTCGCCGGTGAGGTTCGCGGTGCCGGGGGCGTCCGAGCCGGGCAGGACGCCGACGATGGCGAGCACGCCGATGCCGAGGAAGAGGACGATCGCGCCGACCTTCAGGGCGGCGAACCAGAACTCGAACTCGCCGAAGTTCTTCACCGCCGCCAGGTTGGTCGCGCAGAAGACCAGCATGAAGAGGGCCACCCAGGCCCACTCCGGGCTGTCCGGGAACCAGCCGGTCATGATCTTCGCCGCGCCGATGCCCTCCAGGCCGACGGCCACGCAGAGCAGGAACCAGAAGGACCAGCCCGCCGTGAAGCCGGCCCACGGGCCGATGGCGCGCTCGGCGTGGACGGAGAAGGAGCCGGAGGCCGGGTTGGCCGCCGACATCTCGCCGAGCATGCGCATCACGAGCATGACGAGCAGCCCGGAGATGGCGTACGCGACCACGATCGAGGGACCGGCGGCGGCGATGCCGGCACCGGAGCCGACGAAGAGGCCGGCGCCGATGACGCCGCCGAGGGCGATCATCGAGAGATGACGCTGCTTGAGGCCGTGCGTGAGTCCCTGGGAGGGGGGCGTCCCGTCGGCCTTGCGGTCGACGGGCTCGGGCGCGGTGGTCCGTGACATGGGCAGCCCTGTTCATTGCCTGAGACGGGGGAACGGCCCACAGTCTGGGTGGGAGTACCGCTTACAGGGAACAGATGTCCGCTATACGGGCACGAGCTTCACACAAGGTGAAGGATTACCTCCGCTTCGTGCGCACCTCGCGCACCCACGCCACGAGCAGTACGGCCCCGGTGGCCGCGCCCGACCACAGCACCTGCGGCCGGGCCCCGTCGTCCGTCAGCATCAGCACCAGGACGGCCGCCATCGCGGCCAGCGCCGTCCAGGTCAGCCAGGGGAAGCCCCACATCCGCAGCGTCAGCGTCTCGGGGGCCTCACGCTCGATCCGGCGGCGCAGCCGCAGCTGCGAGACCGCGATCAGACCCCAGACGAAGAGGAGCACCGCGCCGACGGCGTTGAGCATGTAGAGGAAGACGGAATCCGGCCACTTCAGATTGAGCAGCACGGAGACGAACCCGAACGCCACCGAGGCGAGCACCGCCCGGCGCGGCACGCCGCCGCCCGACACCTTCAGCAGCCCCTTCGGCGCCTCACCGCGCTCCGCGAGCGAGAAGACCATCCGCGAGGAGCCGTACAGATTGGCGTTGAGTGCCGAGAGCAGCGCCACGAAGACCACGATGTTCATGATCTGGCCGGCCGCCGGGACCCCGATCGAGTCGAGGACGGCGACGTACGGCGACTGACCGGGCGTCATCGAGGTCCAGGGCAGCAGCGTCACGATGACCAGCATCGAACCCACGTAGAAGAGGAGGATGCGCCAGACGGCGCTGCGCACCGCGCGGGCCACGTTGCGCGCCGGGTCGTCCGACTCGGCGGCCGCGATCGTGACGACCTCGAGGCCGCCGAAGGCGAAGACGACGGCGAGGACACCGGAGACGACCCCGCCCCAGCCGTTCGGCAGGAAGCCGCCCTGGCCTGTGAGGTTCGCCAGGCCCACCGGGTCGGTGTCCGGGAGCCGGCCGAGGATCGCGAGCGTCCCGAGGGCGAGGAAGAGCACGATCGCGCCGACCTTCAGGGCCGCGAACCAGAACTCGAACTCGCCGAAGTTCTTCACCGCCGCCAGGTTGGCGACGGTGAACACGATCATGAAGATCAGCACCCAGCCCCACTGCGGGACCCCTGGCACCCAGCCGTGCGCGATCTGCGCCGCGCCCGTCGCCTCCACCGCGAGGACCACGACCAGCAGGAACCAGTACAGCCAGCCCACCGAGAAGCCCGCCCAGCGGCCGAGGGCGCGCTCGGCGTGCACGGAGAAGGCGCCGGAGGCCGGCATCGCCGCCGACATCTCGCCGAGCATCCGCATGACCAGCATGGCGAGCGTGCCCGCGATCAGATACGACAGGACGATCCCGGGCCCCGCGACCGCGATGCCCGCGCCCGAGCCGACGAAGAGCCCGGCACCGATCACCCCGCCGAGCCCCAGCATCGTCAGATGACGCTGCTTCAGCCCGTGGGAGAGCGGCTCGGGTTCGGGAGCCGGGGGAGCGGGGGCGGCGGCAGGAGGTGCGTCGTGCATGGGGGGCTCGTGCCTTCGGGAGCGGTGCGGAGACCCCAGGGCAGGCCCTGGAGGTGTTTATGGAGAACCCACAGTCTCTCTGCTGACCTGCCCTTGGCGCAAAATGGCCCCCGGTCCAGCTCATCGCCGTGACAAGCGTCACGTGGCGCGAGGCATGGACCCGCTTCTTTGTGTGATCCCCACCAAGCGCTCAAGCTCCCCTTTGTGGGCGGCTGATGGTGATCGCGCGTTCACCCCTCGACTACGGTCGACCTGTCCTGACCTCCCTCACCCCCGCGGAGTACCGATGAGCACCGCCACCGCCCCCGTCCGTCCCCTCCGCTCAGGGACGGTCCTGGCCGACCTGCTGCCGTCCTCCCGCGCCCGGGACATCGCCCTCGTCGTCGGCGGCGCCGCGCTCACCGGCATCGCCGCGCAGATCGCCGTCCCGGTCCCCGGCTCGCCGGTCCCGGTCTCCGGCCAGACGTTCGCGGCCCTGCTCGTCGGCACGGCCCTCGGCGCCCGCCGCGGCTTCCTCTCCCTCGCGCTGTACGCGGTCGTGGGCATGGCGGGCGTGCCGTGGTTCGCCCAGGCCTCCTCCGGCTACGCGATGCCGAGCTTCGGCTACATCCTCGGCATGCTGCTCGCCGCCACCGTCGTCGGCGCCCTCGCGCGGCGCGGCGCCGATCGCTCGGTGCTCCGCACCGCCGGCACGATGGTGCTCGGCTCCGCCGTCATCTACGCGGTCGGCGTGCCGTACCTGGCCTTCGCCACCGGCATGACCCTCCCGCAGGCGGTCGCCGCGGGACTGACCCCGTTCCTGATCGGCGACGCCCTCAAGGCCGCCCTCGCGATGGGCGCGCTGCCCACCGCCTGGAAGCTGCTCGGCCGCAAGGGCTGAGCCTCAGCTCCGTCACACGCTTCATCCGAAGAGGTTCGCCGGGTCGAGTTCCGACTTCAGCCGGGCGAGCCTCTTCCGCGTCTCCGCGTCGTACAGCCCCTCCTTCGCCCGTCCGTCGCCGAAGACGAAGTTGACCGCCCGGCCCAGCGCCCACGGCGCCAACGCCTCCTCCACGCGCGCGTGGAGCGCGCGGACCGGCTCCACGCCGTCCGCGTCCAGCGGATAGAGCGCGCGCACCAGGAAGGCCGCCTCGCGGTACGGCACGGAGTTCGACCGCTCCTTCGCGAGCGCCCCGCCCAGGTGGTTGAGCTGCACGATCGCCATCCGGCCGGCCTTCGGCCCGGTCACGTCGAGCACCGAGGCGGCCGCGTCCGGGTCGAGCGCGCTCAGCGTGATCCCGTCGCCCCAGTAGGCGTGCGGGAAGTCCGGGTCGCTGTGGATCGTGTGGCTGTCGGTGTACGGCAGCTCCCGCAGCGAGTCGGAGAGCGCCGGGCCGATCGCGCGCAGCGGGGCCACCAGGCGTTCACCCTCGGCGGCGTCCCCGGTGAAGGCGACCCGTACGGAGATCACGTACCGGCCGCGCAGCTGCGGCGGCAGCATCGGGAGGTCCGGGTAGGCGACCGCGGCCAGCGACGAGGTCAGGGTCTCCGGCAGGGTCCCGGTCCACTCCGCGTACGCGCGCAGGACCGCGCCCGGGTCGGTCCGGGCACCGTCGAAGGCGATCGCCCCACCGTAGAGCCGGGCCACCGGGACCAGGCCGATCTCCAGGGCGGTCACCACGCCGAGGCCGTGCCCGCCGCCGAGCAGGCCCGCGAACAGCGCCGGGTCGCTCGACGCGGTCACCTCGCGCAGCGCGCCGTCGGCCGTGACCAGGTCCAGGGACCGCACATGGTCGGCCGCCCAGCCGTACTCCCGGGCGAGGATGCCGAGCCCGCCGCCGAGCGTGTACCCGACCGCGCCGACGCTCGGCGCGGAGCCGTTCAGCGGGGCGAGGCCGTGCGCGGCGGCCGCCTCGACGACCTGGGCCCAGCGCACCCCGGCCGCGAGCCGCGCGACACGGGCGTCCGGGTCGATCCGTACCTGGTCCATCCGGCGCGTGGTGATCAGCAGCCCGCCCTCGGCGGCGCCGGGGAGCCCGTGCCCGGTGGCGTGGACGCCGACCGGCAGCCCGCGCTCGGCGGCGTACGCGACGGCCGCCCGGACCTCCTCGGCACCGGTGGCGCCGACGATCAGCTCGGGGCGGACGGCGAAGCCGGTCTGGTAGCCGGCGAGCTCGTCGTCGTATCCGGCGTCGCCGGGGCGGAAGACGTGCTGGGCGGTGAGGGACATGAGAAAGCTCTCCGTTCCTTGGGGGATTCCCTGGGACACGGAGAGCTTCTCGCCGATACCTGACAGAACCCGTCAGGTATGGATGCGCCGTTGGGCGCGCGTGCGGATTCAGTCCTTCGCGGCGGTCTCCACGGCGTCGGCCGGCTGCGCGGTCTTGCCGAAGCGGTCGCGGATCACGGCGACGGCCACGACCAGGCCCGCCACGAGCAGCGACAGGACGACCTGCTCACGGGCCGAGCCGCCGTTGTAGAGCATGTAGCCGAGGACGAAGACGATCATCGCGATGGTCGCCCAGGTCAGGTACGGGAAGAGCCACATCTTGACCAGCAGCTTCTCCGGGGACTCGCGCAGGATGATCTTGCGCATGCGCAGCTGCGAGAAGCAGATGACCAGCCAGACGAAGAGGGCGATGGCACCGGACGCGTTCAGCAGGAAGGCGAAGACGGTGTCGGGCCACTTGTAGTTGAAGAAGACCGCGACGAAGCCGAAGACCACCGAGCCGAGGGTGGCGGCCTGCGGCACGCCCTTCGAGTTGAGCTTGGCGAAGGCCTTCGGCGCGTCACCGCGGCGGCCGAGGGAGAAGGCCATGCGGGAGGCGGTGTAGAGGCCCGAGTTCAGGCAGGACAGCACCGCGGTCAGGATGATCACGTTCATGATCTGGCCGGCGTGCGGGATGCCGATGGAGTTCAGCGCCGCGACGTACGAGCCGTCCTTCTCCAGCGACGGGTCGTTCCACGGCAGCAGCGAGACGACCACCAGGATCGAGCCGAGGTAGAAGATGCCGACGCGCCAGATGACGCTGTTGGTGGCCTTGGCGACCGCGCGGCGCGGGTCCGAGGACTCGCCGGCGGCGAGGGTGACGATCTCGCTGCCCATGAAGGAGAAGACGACCATCAGGATGCCGGTGAGGATCGCGCCGTAGCCGTTGGGCAGGAAGCCGCCGTGCTCGGTGAGGTTGCTCAGACCGGCGGCCGAGGTGTCCGCGCCCGGCAGCACGCCGAAGATCGCGAGCCCGCCGACCACGATGAAGGCGGCGATGGCGACGACCTTGATGCCCGCGAACCAGAACTCGAACTCGCCGTAGGAGGCGACCGAGCCGAGGTTGGTGGCGGTCAGGACGACCATCACGATGAGCGCCCAGGCCCACTGCGGGACGGCCGGGATCCAGCCGTTGAGGATGTCCGCGCCCATGGTCGCCTCGACGGCGAGCACGACGACCCAGAAGAACCAGTACAGCCAGCCGATGGAGAAGCCCGCCCAGCGTCCGAGCGCCCGGTCGGCGTGCGCCGAGAACGAGCCGGAGGTCGGGTTGGCGACCGACATCTCGCCGAGCATCCGCATCACGAAGACGACCATGGTGCCCACGAGCGCGTAGGACAGCAGGATGCCGGGGCCGGCGGCCTTGATGCCGGCGGCGGAGCCGCCGAACAGTCCGGCGCCGATGACGCCACCGATGGCGATCATGGAGAGGTGACGGTTCTTGAGACCGGCCTTGAGTCCGTCGGACGACTGCGAATCACCGGGGTTTCCGGTGGCGCTGCCTTCCTTCGCAAGGGTCGGCTGCGTGTTCATGAACGCTTCCTTACGTCTGTGGGGCACTCGGGTCACGAGCCCGAGCATTGAACACCGGACTGCGGCGAGATCGGAAGAGCCGACTCCGGATCGTTGCGTAAGGGCCAAAGGTCCATACCGCTCCGGACCAAGGCCCCGACCCCGCTGACCGCTACCCCGCCCCGCGCGTGCCACACTCGGAACCATGCGCGTGTACCTCGGCTCCGACCATGCCGGCTTCGAACTCAAGAACCACCTCGTCGAGTGGCTGAAGGCCCATGGCCACGAGCCCGTCGACTGTGGTCCCCACATCTACGACGCCCTGGACGACTACCCGCCGTTCTGCCTGCGTGCCGCCGAGAAGACGGCCGCGGACCCGGACAGCCTGGGCATCGTCATCGGCGGCTCCGGCAACGGCGAGCAGATCGCCGCGAACAAGGTGAAGGGGGTCCGCGCCGCCCTCGCCTGGAGCGAGCAGACCGCCGCCCTCGGCCGCGAGCACAACAACGCCAACGTCGTCTCCATCGGCGGCCGGATGCACACCGAGGAAGAGGCGACGAAGTTCGTCGAGATCTTCCTCAACACCCCGTACTCCGGTGAGGAGCGTCACACCCGCCGGATCGAGATGCTCTCCGCGTACGAGACCACCGGCGAGCTCCCCCCGATCCCGGCCCACCACCCGCAGCAGGGCTGACGCCCCCGCCTCACCCGTGCCGCCGGCCGAGTCCGGCGGCACGGTCGTGCCGTCCCGTGCCGCCACGTCCCGTCGGCTTCCGTTCCGCCGGGTTCCGTTCCGTTCCGCCAGGAGAGCAGCTGTGCCCGAGGGGCATACGATCCACCGCCTCGCCCAGGACCACCTGACGCGCTTCGGCGGATGGTCCGTACGCGTGAGCAGCCCCCAGGGCAGGTTCACCGACAGCGCGGCGCTCCTCGACGGCCGGGTGCTCGACGGCGTCGACGCCCACGGCAAGCACCTCTTCCTCGGCTTCCAGGACGCCGGCTGGGTCCACATCCACCTCGGCCTCTTCGGCAAGGTGAACTTCGGCGACGCCCCCGCCCCGGCGCCCACGGACACCGTGCGGCTCCGGCTCGCCAACCCCGAGGCGTACGTCGACCTGCGCGGCCCCACCACGTGCGCCCTGATCACCGACCCCGAGAAGCGGGCGATACACGAGCGCCTCGGCCCCGACCCGCTGCGCGACGGCGACGATCCCGACCGGGCCTGGCGCCGGATCTCCACGTCCCGTACGACGATCGCGGCCCTCCTGATGGACCAGAAGGTCGTCGCGGGCGTCGGCAACGTGTACCGGGCCGAGGTCCTCTTCCGCCACGGCGTCGACCCGTACCGCGCGGGCAAGGACCTCACGCGGGCCGAGTGGGACGCGATCTGGACGGACCTGATCGCCCTGATGCGCGAGGGCGTCCGCCACAACCGCATCGACACCGTCCGCCCCGAGCACACCCCCGAGGCGATGGGCCGCCCGCCGCGCGTCGACGACCACGGCGGCGAGGTCTACGTCTACCGCCGGGCCCTGCAGGCCTGCCACATCTGTGGCGGCGAGATCCGCACCGCCGACCTCGCCGCCCGCAACCTCTTCTGGTGCCCGGGCTGTCAGCAGCGCTGACCGGCCCGGGGCCCCACGGCCCGAGGCTCGGTCAGAACCCGTGCGGCAGCCACGGCGCCACGGGCGAGCCGAACGCCACCGACGCCTCGACCAGCGCGCCCGCCCGCAGCTCCCGCACCCGACCCGCCGCGGCCAGCGACGTCAGACTCACGCCCCCGAGATAGGCGGCGCCCAACTCCCGTACGGACAGGGCGAGATCGGCCGGATCGTCCGTACGGGCGCAGACCGCTCCCTTCGCGTCCCCGGTCAGCCGCCAACGCCCCTCGTTCCACGGGCAGAACGCGTCCGCGACCTCGAACACCACGTCCACCGGCGCCTGGTACGTCCGCGCCTCGAGCGCCGCGCCCACCTCCACCAGGCGCAGGTGCAGCCCGTCCCGCTGCGTCGGCGAGCAGCGCCGCACGTCCGAGACCAGGTGCTGCCACGCGTCGTCCACCGGCCGGCTGTGGATCCGTACCGTCGACGTCAGGTCGACCGAGCAGAGGAACCGCCACAGCGCCGCCTCCGCCGCCGGATCGAGCGCCTCCAGGTCCCGCACAAGCACCACACCCTCGGCGCCCGCGGGCGACCAGTCGGGCTTGACCGCGTACCGCGCGAAACCGACGACCTCCCCGGCCCGCTCGGCGAGCACACACATCTGCGGCGACGCGCCGCCCCGCTCGCTCGCCGGGTCGCACAGCGCCTGCTTCTCCCAGCCGGGCTGCCGGGCGAGCATCCCGGGCCGGGTCGGCACCTTCCGCGCGTACACCGCCTCGCACGCCCCCAGCGCCTTCGCCGGATCCGCCAGTCGCAGCGTCACCTCGTCCGTGCCCTCGGGCACGGTCAGCCGCACCCGGTTGGTGTCGATCTCCGCCCGCGTCGCGTACGCGGTGACGCCGTAGCCGAACCGGCCGTAGATCTCCGGCTCCGAGGCCGTCAGGACGGCCAGCGGCTCGCCGCCCGCCCGCACGTCGTCGAGCTGGCGCCGCATCATCGCGGTCAGGATCCCGCGGCGGCGGTGCGTCGGCGCCACCCCCACCATCGTGACGCCCGCGGCCGGCACGAGCGCCCCGCCGGGCACCGACAGCCGGAACGAGAACGCCCCCGAGGTCCCCACACAGCTCTCGCCGTCCCAGAACCCGTACGAGCGCTCGCACTCGGTCAGCTCCCGGTACAGCGCACGTTCCTCCGGCGACTCCGCCACTCCGCCGAAGGCGAGCTCCAGCATCCCGTACCACTCGTCCCACTCGGCCGGCTCGAGTACGCGCAGTTCAGTCGTCATATGCCATCGATACCAGCGCGCGGCAGCCCGAGGCGACCCGTTTTCGCTCGCAATGTCTCAGGGGTCCCCCTGCACGAGGTCCGCGCGGGTGGATAGGGTCCAGGCCAATGAGAACTCGCGCCGGTGTCGATTCGTACCCGGCCCGGATGCGCAGGAGCGCACACCGGGCCCGCGTCGCGCTGCGCAGATCCGGCGTCGACTACTTCCGCGGCGAGGGCTCCGACTGGCTGGCCTTCGGCGCGCTGCTGCTGACCATCCCGGCCATCACCGCCGGAACCCTGGCCGACCCGGTGTGGTGCGCGCCCGCCACGCTCGTCCTGCCGATCGTCGCCGGCGGCCTGCTGCTGCGCCCCGCGAGCCTGCTCGCCCTGTACGCGGCCGCCGCCGGCGCCCTGATCGTCGAGTCGCTCGTGCTCGGCCCCTACACGCAGGGCCCCGCCCGGGTCACCCCCGGCACGGTCCTCGTGGTCGCCGCCTGCGGCTTCTTCGGGCTGCTCATCGCCCAGTTCCGGGCCCGCGTCGGCGTGCCCTGGCGGCGCGGCGGCACCATGCTCTTCGACCTGCGCGAACGGATCAGGGCCCAGAGCGCCCTGCCCCGGCTCCCCAAGGGCTGGCACCGCGAGATGGCGCTCCGCCCGGCCGGCGGCCAGTCCTTCTCCGGCGACTTCGTCGTCGCCGCCCGCACCCACGGCGGCCGCACCCTGGAGGTCCTCCTCACGGACGTCTCCGGCAAGGGCATGGACGCGGGATCCCGCGCGCTGCTGCTCTCCGGGGCGTTCGGCGGACTGCTCGGCTCCCTGCCCCCGCACGCCTTCCTGCCGGCCGCCAACGGCTACCTGCTCCGCCAGGACTGGGACGAGGGCTTCGCCACCTCCATCCACCTGGTCCTCGACCTGGAGTCCGGGGACTACGAGCTGCTCTCCGCCGGCCACCTGCCCGCGCTCCAGCTCCACGCGGGCACCGGACGCTGGGAGGAGAAGGCCGGCGAGGGCCCGCTCCTCGGCGTCTACGACGGCGCCGAGTTCCACCCGGTCAAGGGCTCCCTGCGCCCCGGTGACGTCCTGATGCTCTTCACCGACGGACTCGTCGAGTCCGCCGACCGGGACATCGCCGAGGGCATCGACCGGCTCACCGGCGAGGCCGACCGCTATGTCGCCACCGGCTTCGAGGGCGCCGCCTGGCACCTGATCGAGGCCTGCGCCAAGGACGTCAACGACGACCGCGCGCTGCTGCTCATCAGCCGCAAGGGCTGAGGACCCGAAGGCCGGGGGTGGGGGAATCCCCACCCAAGATCGACCGGCAGCCGCCATGGTTCCCGTACCGCCCCGATCCGTACGTTCGAGACATCGTCACGGACCCACGGAGGAACCCCCATGGCTGCCCTGCGCCGCACCCAGCGCACCGAGCACCCCGCACCGCCCGCGCACACCGGCGTCGCCGGCACCGGCCTCGCCGTCGAGCTGACCGGCGTGCGCCGCCAGTACGGCAGGGGAGCGGGCGCCGTCCACGCGCTCCGCGGGATCGACCTGGCCCTGCCGCACGGCAGCTTCACGGCCGTGATGGGCCCCTCCGGCTCCGGCAAGTCCACCTTCCTGCAGTGCGCGGCGGGCCTCGACCGCCCCACCGCCGGATCGGTCCGGCTCGGCGGCACGGAGATCACCGGAATGAGCGAGAACAGGCTCACCGAACTGCGCCGCAGCCGCCTCGGCTTCGTCTTCCAGGCGTTCAACCTGCTGCCCTCGCTGACCGTCGAGCAGAACGTGCTGCTGCCGATGCGGCTCGCCGGGCAGCGGCCCGACCGGAGCCGCGCGGCCGAGGTCCTCGGCCAGGTAGGCCTCGGCGACAAGGGCGCCCGCCGCCCCTCCGAGCTCTCCGGCGGCCAGCAGCAGCGGGTCGCCCTCGCCCGCGCCCTGGTCACCCGGCCCGACGTCGTCTTCGCCGACGAACCGACCGGCGCCCTGGACACCACCACCGCCGCCGAGGTCCTCGCCCTGCTCCGCAGCGCCGTCGACCGCCTCGGCGCGACCGTCGTCATGGTCACCCACGACCCCGTCGCCGCCGCCCACGCCGACCGCGTTCTTTTCCTCGCCGACGGGGCCATCGCCGACACCCTGCCCCGCACCAGCCCGGCGCGGATCGCCGACCGCATGCGCACGCTCACCGCGCCCGCCGCGCACGTCGGGGTGGCCGCCTGATGAGTCTCCTCCGCCCCAACGGGCTCGCCCGCGCCGCCGTGCGCTTCAAGCCCTCGTCCTTCGTGGGCACCTTCGTCGCCCTGTTCCTCGCCGCCGCCATCGTCTCCGGCTGCGGACTGCTCCTCCAGACCGGCGTGACCGCCACCGTGCCGCCCGAGCGGTACGCGGGCGCGCCGGTCGTCGCCGCCGCCGACCAGGAGGTCCACCGGACGGTGACCTTCAGCGGCGAGAAGGAGACCGAGTCGGCCGCCGTCCCCGACCGGGCCCGGCTCGACGCCTCCCTCGTCGCGAAGGCCGCCGACGCCCCGGGCGCCGCCCGCGCGATCGGTGACGTGAGCTATCCCGTACGCCAGGACGGCACGCCCCGCACCGCCCAGGGCTGGTCCTCCACCGCCTTCACCGGCGTGACCCTCGCCTCCGGCCGGGCCCCGGGCCCCGACGAGGCCGTCGTCGCCACCGGCACCGCCCGCGTGGGCGAGCGGATCACCCTCGCCACCCCGGCCGGCGAGCGCGCGTTCACCGTCTCCGGCCTCACCGCGAGCCCCGGCGTCCAACTCTCCGACGCGCAGGCCCTCGCCCTCTCCGGCCACCCCCGCACCGTCGACGCCATCGCCGTCCTGCCCGAGTCCGGCACCGGCACCGACGCGCTGGCCGCCGCCGTGGCCCACGCCCTCGGCGACCGCGCCCAGGTGCACACCGGCGACGACCGCGCCCGCGCCGAAGGGGCCGCGCTGCCCGCCGCCAAGGAACTGCTCACCGCGCTCGGCGGCTCCTTCGGCGGCATCGCGACCCTCGTCGCGATCTTCACCGCCGCCGGGACCGTCGCCCTCTCCGTCGCCCAGCGCGCCCGCGAGTTCGCCCTGCTCCGCGCCATCGGCGCGACCCCGCGCCAGCTCCGGCGCTCCATCGCCACCGAGGCCCTCCTCGTCGCGCCCGTCGCCGGCCTCCTCGGCTGCCTGCCCGGCGCCGCCCTCGCCGCCTGGTGGCTCGGGCAGCTCAAGGAGAAGGGCGCCGTCCCCGAGGCCCTCGCCCTGAACCTCGGCCCCATCCCGTTCGCCGCCGCGCTCGTCGCCGTCGTCGCCACCGCGCTGCTCGCCGGCCGCATGGCCGCCCGCCGCCCCTCCCGCACCAAGCCGGGCGAGGCGCTCGCCGAGGCCGCCCTCGAACGCCGCGCCCTCGGCAAGGTCCGTACCCCGCTCGGGCTCGCCGCCGCCGTCGGGGGAGTCGCCCTCGCGGGCGTCGCCGCCTCGCTGTCCGGTGAGGACGCCGCCAACACGGCCCTGGGCGTCGTCATGCTCTTCATGCTGGCCGTGGCCCTGCTCGGGCCGCTCCTGGCCCGGCTCTGCGCGAGCCTCTTGGGGCTGCCGCTGCGCGGCTCGGGCGCCGCCGGCTACCTGGCCGCCGCCAACTCCCGCAGCAACGCACGCAGGCTCGCCTCCGCGCTCACCCCGATCGTGCTCGCGATGTCCTTCGCCTCCACGCTTGTCTTCCTGCACACCAGCACCGACCGCGCCACCGCCGACCAGCAGCGCGCCGCCGTCGTCGCCGACCACGTGGTCACCGCGCCCGGCGGCCTGCCCACCGACGCGCCGCGCCGCGCCGCCGACACCCCCGGCGTCACCGCCGCCGTCGCGGTCCAGCGGACCTCCGTCCTGCTCCCCTCCGACAGCCAGGGCTTCCGCACCGCCTCCGCCCAGGCCGTCTCCGGCGACCCGTCCCCGGTCCTCGACCTCGGGATCCGTACGGGCTCCCTGGCGGCGCTCGCCCCCGGCACGATCGCCCTGGACGCCCGGCTCGCGGACGCGTACGACGTGAAGACCGGCGACCCCGTCGAGCTCCTGCTCCCCGACGGCACGAAGACCACCCCGCGCCTGGTCGCCACCTACACCCGCGGTCTCGGCACGGCGGAGGTCACCCTGCCCGGCGCGGCCCTGACCGGCCACGTCACCGCCCCGTACGCCACCGAACTCCTCGTCCGCGGCGGTACGGCGACGGCCCTGACCGGCCTCGGCACGGTCACCGACCCGGCAGGCTGGACCACCGCGCAGAGCACCGAGCGCGCGCTGAACGCCTGGGCCAACTACACGATGGCAGCCGTCCTCGGCGGCTTCGCCGCCGTCGCCGCGGCCAACACCCTGGTGATGACCGTCCTCGACCGCCGCCGCGAACTCGGCACCCTCCGGCTGATCGGCACCACGCGCCGCCAGGTCCTGCGCATGATCCGCTGGGAGGCCCTCCTCGTCACCCTGGCGGGCCTGGCCCTCGGCACCGGGATCGCGCTGGCCACCCTGGTCCCCATGACCAACGGCCTGACCGGCGAGGCCCCCACCGTCCCGCCGCTCCTCTACGGCTCCTTCGCGGGCGCCGTCGTGGTCCTCGGCCTGCTGTCCACGGCCCTGCCCGCCCGCGCCGCCCTCCGCGGCCCGGCGACGTAGCGCCCGGCGCCGCCGTACAGTCGGCGCATGCCGTACCTCACGCTCGCCCAGGTCGAGTCCCTCGCCGTCGCCGCCCACGCGGGCCAGACCGACAAGGCCGGCCGCCCGTACGCCGAGCATCTTCGGGCGGTGGCCGAGGGGGTACGGGCGCGCGGCGGCAGCGAGGAACAGATCGCGGCGGCCTGGCTGCACGACGCCGTCGAGGACGACGCCCTCTCCGCCGAGTGGCTGGATTCGGCCGAACTCCCGTGCTCGGTCAAGGACATGGTGCTGGCTCTCACCAAGCGGCCGGGCGAGGAACTGGAGGCGTACACCCAGCGGATTCTCGCTGTCCCCGGCGCTCTGCTCGTCAAGGAGGCCGACCTCGCGCACAACGCCGACCCGGCCCGCCTCGCCGTTCTCGACGAACCGACCCGCACCCGGCTGACCGGCAAGTACGCCACCGTACGGGCGCTGCTCGGGCTCACCGCCGACTGAGTCCCGGCCGCCGACGCCTCGAATCGATCAAGACGAAAACCGTTCGCCCTGGCTCGATTCATACGCCGACGATTCGTCACCCGGCGTCGGTGGGCAAGAAGTTGGTGGCACGATGGATGCAGCGGGGGTGTTCTGTGACGTGCGCTCCCGGGCGGCTAGGTGGGACCGACCGAGGGTGTGATCAGTATGGCCATTTCGCTATCCGTGGTGCTGCTGCTGGCGATCGTTCTGGTGGTGCTGATCCGCGGCGGGAGCCTGAAGGGCGGCCCGGCCGTCGTGGCGGTCCTCTTCGGCTTCTTCCTCGCCTCCACGGGCATGGCCGACGACATCCAGCGCTTCCTCGACTCGATAACGCAGACGGTCGGCGCCATCAAGTTCTGACCCGGGCGAGCCCGTCCCGGGCCGCGCCCGGGCCCTCGCCGTCCGTCGCCGCTCAGGCCTTCTTCGCCGCCGCCCGCTTCGTCCTCGTGCCCCCGCCGGCGCCCGCGCCGCTCCGCGCGCGCTTGGCGGGCGCCTTCCGCGTCCGCGCGCCCGGGGCGGCCTTCTTCGCACCCGCCGTGCCCTCGGCGCCCGCCGTGGCAGCGGCCACGGAGGGGGCCTTCCGCGCACCCCCGGTGGGCCACTTGAACTCGATCTCCAGCTCGACCTCGCCGTCGCCGATCTCGAACTCCACCTCGGCGAGGAGCTCGTCGGGGACCCTCAGCTCCAGCGTTCCGCCGATGAGCTCCACCTCCGCCTTGTCGCCCTTCCTCAGCGCCTCCGCGAACGCCGTCAGCAGGTCCGCCGCGTCGAGACGTGACATCGGGTGCTTCTGCTCGAACTTCAGATCCTTCACGACTGCCTCCGATGGGGCGTCCACGCCGACGGGCACCGACAGGAACAAGGAACAAAGAGGACAGTTCCCATCCTGCGACCGCACCACGGAAAACGCCTCGGGGCCGGGCCGGAGGAGTGATCTCCGGCCCGGCCCCGAGGCCGGAAGAGCGGGCGACGGGAATCGAACCCGCGTAGCTAGTTTGGAAGACTAGGGCTCTACCATTGAGCTACGCCCGCAAAGGACGCGCCGCAGGTCACGAGGGCCGCGGCACGGACAGCATCGTAGCGGGTTCCGGGCGGTCCCCGCACGCCCCATAAAGAGGGGGCGTCGCACTGTCTCCGTGCATGTACCCTACGTGTCGCACCGACGGGGTGTGGCGCAGCTTGGTAGCGCGTCCGCTTTGGGAGCGGAAGGCCGTGGGTTCAAATCCCGCCACCCCGACCACCGAGATCACGCATCGCATGATCGCGTTGTGGGCCTCATCCCGCTTGCGGTTACTATGCAAGCTGCGTGCCCGTGTGTCTCTCTGACCGGGCCGATCGGCCGGAACCGCCACCAAGCGGCATCGGCAGAATCCAAGAATCAGCCACCAAGGAGACCGAACCGTGAAGAGCGCCGTGGAGACCCTGAACCCGACCCGGGTTCGGCTCACTGTCGAGGTGCCCTTCGAGGAGCTCAAGGACAGCCTCGACGCGGCGTACAAGAAGATCAACCAGCAGGTCACGGTCAAGGGCTTCCGCAAGGGCAAGATCCCGGCTCGTGTCATCGACCAGCGGTTCGGCCGTGGTGCGGTGCTGGAGGAGGCCGTCAACGACGCCCTCCCGAAGTTCTACACCGAGGCCGTCAACGAGGCCGAGGTCAACCCGCTGGGTCAGCCCGAGGTCGACATCACCGAGCTGAAGGACGGCGAGCTGCTGGCCTTCACCGCAGAGGTCGACATCCGCCCGACGATCGAGATCCCGGACTACTCCGGCATCGAGGTCACCGTCGACGCGGTCGAGGTCACCGACGAGGACATCGAGAAGTCCGTGCAGCAGCTGCGCGAGCGCTTCGCCTCCACCAACCCGGTCGAGCGCGCCGCCGCCGACGGTGACGTCGTCACCATCGACCTCGAGGCCAAGGTCGACGGCGAGGTCCTCCCGGACGGTGTCGCCCAGGGCGTCTCGTACACCATCGGTTCCGGCGAGCTCCTCGACGGCATCGACGAGGCCGTCACCGGCCTGGAGGCCGGCGGCGAGGCCACCTTCACCTCGCAGCTGAAGGGCGGCTCCGCCGAGGGCAAGGACGCCGAGGTCACCGTCAAGGTCACCGCCGTCGCCGCCCGTGAGCTCCCCGAGCTGGACGACGACTTCGCGCAGCTCGCGTCGGAGTTCGACACCCTCGACGAGCTCAAGGCCGACAGCCGCAAGCGCCTCGAGAACATGAAGCAGTTCGACCAGGCCACCCAGGCCCAGGAGCGCGTCCTCGACGAGCTGCTGAAGCTGGCGGACGTCCCGATGCCCGAGAAGCTGCTCGAGGACGAGATCAACACCCGCAAGCACAACCTGGAGCACCACCAGCTCGGCCAGATGGGCCTGACCCTCGAGAAGTACCTGGAGATCCAGGGCAAGACCGAGGAAGAGTTCCTGGCGGAGACCAAGGAGCAGGCCGAGAAGGGCATCAAGACGCAGTTCATCCTCGATGAGCTCGTCAACAAGGAGAAGCTGAACGTCAGCCAGGAGGAGCTCACCGAGCACCTCATGCGCCGCGCGGCCTCCTCCGGCATGTCCCCCGACCAGTTCGCCCAGGCCGTCGTCGAGGGTGGCCAGGTGCCGATGCTCGTCGGCGAGGTCGCCCGCGGCAAGGCCCTCGCGGTCGTCGTCGAGGCCGCCAAGGTCGTCGACACCAACGGTGAGACCGTCGACCTCGAGGACGAGGACGAGGACACCGAGACCGCCGCCGAGACGGTCGAGGCCGTCACCGGTGAGGCCGAGGTCGCCGAGGAGAAGTAAGCGGCCCTTGGCCTCGCGCCGAACCGCTGGTCCACGGGCCCGGACGCACTGCTGTGCGCCGGGCCCGTGGCCGTCCTCGGGGCCTGTGGGACCCCGCGTAACCTTGCGCTCCCAGCGAACAGTTCGGGAACCGGGATGGCGTTGTCCTACCTGCGCGTTAGGGTCCATGAATACGAGGGCACTGCCCTCTGAACGAGACGCTGAGACGGCCGGAGCCGTCGGAGACGAGCAGGTGGATACGTGACGAATCTGATGCCTTACGCCGCGGGTGAGCCGTCCATCGGTGGTGGCCTCGGCGACCATGTCTACAACCGACTGCTCGGCGAGCGGATCATCTTCCTCGGCCAGCAGGTCGACGACGAGATCGCCAACAAGATCACCGCGCAGATGCTTCTCCTGGCCGCTGACCCGGAGAAGGACATCTACCTCTACATCAACAGCCCCGGTGGCTCGGTGACGGCCGGCATGGCCATCTACGACACCATGCAGTACATCCCGAACGACGTCGTCACCATCGGTATGGGCATGGCGGCCTCCATGGGCCAGTTCCTGCTCACCGGCGGCGCCGCCGGCAAGCGCTTCGCGCTGCCGAACACCGACGTCCTGATGCACCAGGGTTCCGCCGGCATCGGCGGTACGGCCTCGGACATCAAGATCCAGGCCGAGTACCTGCTGCGCACCAAGAAGCGCATGGCCGAGATCACCGCGCTCCACTCCGGGCAGACCGTCGAGACGATCATCCGCGACGGTGACCGCGACCGCTGGTTCACGGCGGACGAGGCCAAGGCCTACGGCCTCATCGACGACATCATCACGCACGCCGCGGGCGTTCCCGGCGGCGGCGGCACGGGCGCCTGAGCCCGGCAGTCCGCTGAAGAGCCCCAGCCACCACCGAACGCCACCAGGACGGTGAACAACCAGATGCAGAACAACCTCTCCGCGAGCGGCCTCTACACGGGCGCGCCGATGGACAACCGCTACGTGGTCCCGCGCTTCGTCGAGCGCACCTCGCAGGGCATCCGTGAGTACGACCCGTACGCGAAGCTCTTCGAGGAGCGCGTGATCTTCCTCGGCGTGCAGATCGACGACGCCTCCGCCAACGACGTCATGGCGCAGCTGCTGTGCCTGGAGTCGATGGACCCGGACCGCGACATCTCGATCTACATCAACAGCCCGGGCGGCTCCTTCACCGCCCTCACGGCCATCTACGACACGATGCAGTTCGTGAAGCCGGACATCCAGACGGTCTGCATGGGCCAGGCGGCCTCCGCCGCCGCGGTCCTGCTCGCCGCCGGCACCCCGGGCAAGCGCATGGCCCTGCCGAACGCGCGCGTCCTGATCCACCAGCCGTCCGGCGGCACCGGCCGTGAGCAGCTCTCCGACCTGGAGATCGCGGCCAACGAGATCCTGCGCATGCGCACCCAGCTGGAGGAGATGCTGGCCAAGCACTCCTCCACGCCCATCGAGAAGATCCGCGACGACATCGAGCGCGACAAGATCCTGACCGCCGAGGACGCCCTCGCGTACGGCCTGGTCGACCAGATCGTCTCGACCCGCAAGAGCACGGCCGCCGCGGCAGCCTGACGCTCGACCTTCCCCTGGCACGGCTCGTGTGGCCGAATCCCGACCATGTGAACCGTGCCAAGGGGGGCCCGAACGGGGGGCCCGGCAAGGTACCGTCGAATATGAGGCACCAGGAGTCGCTGAACCAAGCGCTCCCAGGCGAAGGGGAAGCACCTCGTGGCACGCATCGGTGATGGCGGCGATCTGCTCAAGTGCTCGTTCTGCGGAAAGAGCCAGAAGCAGGTGAAGAAGCTCATCGCGGGACCCGGTGTGTACATCTGCGATGAGTGCATCGACCTCTGCAACGAGATCATCGAGGAAGAACTCGCCGAGACGAGCGAGGTGCGCTGGGAAGAGCTTCCCAAGCCTCGCGAGATCTACGAGTTCCTCGAGGGCTACGTGGTCGGCCAGGAGCCGGCCAAGAAGGCCCTCTCGGTCGCGGTGTACAACCACTACAAGCGCGTCCAGGCCGGCGAGAACGGCGGCGGCGCGGGCCGTGACGACGCCATCGAGCTGGCGAAGTCCAACATCCTGCTGCTCGGCCCGACGGGCTCGGGCAAGACGCTCCTGGCCCAGACGCTGGCGCGCATGCTGAACGTCCCGTTCGCCATCGCCGACGCGACGGCGCTGACGGAGGCCGGCTATGTCGGCGAGGACGTCGAGAACATCCTGCTGAAGCTGATCCAGGCGGCGGACTACGACGTCAAGAAGGCCGAGACCGGGATCATCTACATCGACGAGATCGACAAGGTCGCCCGCAAGAGCGAAAACCCGTCGATCACGCGTGACGTCTCGGGCGAGGGCGTCCAGCAGGCCCTCCTGAAGATCCTGGAGGGCACGACGGCCTCGGTCCCGCCCCAGGGCGGCCGCAAGCACCCGCACCAGGAGTTCATCCAGATCGACACGACGAACGTGCTCTTCATCGTGGGCGGCGCCTTCGCCGGCCTGGAGAAGATCATCGAGTCGCGTGCGGGCGCGAAGGGCATCGGCTTCGGCGCGACGATCCGCTCGAAGCGGGAGATCGAGGCGAGCGACCAGTTCCAGGAGGTCATGCCGGAGGACCTGGTGAAGTTCGGGATGATCCCGGAGTTCATCGGCCGCCTCCCGGTCATCACCTCGGTCCACAACCTGGACCGCGAAGCCCTCCTGAAGATCCTGGTCGAGCCGCGCAACGCGCTGGTGAAGCAGTACCAGCGCCTCTTCGAACTCGACGGCGTGGAGCTGGACTTCGACCGCCCGGCCCTGGAGGCCATCGCCGACCAGGCGATCCTGCGCGGCACGGGCGCGCGCGGCCTGCGCGCCATCATGGAAGAGGTCCTGATGTCGGTGATGTACGAGGTCCCGTCCCGCAAGGACGTGGCCCGCGTGGTCATCACCGCCGACGTGGTCCACAACAACGTGAACCCGACGCTGGTGCCGAGGATCGTGAAGAACGACGGCAGGCACGAGAAGTCGGCCTGAACGTCCAGCACTTGAAGAGGGGCGCCCCCGATGGGGGCGCCCCTCTTCGTGCGCGGTGCGTCGTCAGAGCTTGACGCGGACTTCCTTACGGAACTTGGCCGTGATGGATGCCGCCTCTTCGGCGGAGCCTGCCTTGCCCGAGAGCATGGAGGCCATGTCGAGCGGGACCACGAAGCCCACGGTGCTGTGGTCGGCCCAGACGCAGAACGTCATGCCCATGGCCGGAGTTCCTTCTGAGGCGTTGGCCTCGGCCTTGGCCTGCTGGCACTTGAGGACGGCATCGCCGAGCTCTGCGGGCTCGTACGCCTGCGGGCTACCTTCGAGCCGGGGCTCGCCAGCCTTGCCCTTGTCCTTGTCGGCCTCCGCCTTCATCGAGGCGAAGACATTGTCGACGACCTTCTCCGGGTCCTCGATCTCGCCGTAGAGGCCGCTGAACGAAATCAGCTTGCCCCCGAGCGGGTTCGCCTTGTCCTCGACCTTGTACGAGGCACTGACCTGCTTGGCGTTCTTGACGCCGTCCTTCTCGGCCGCCGCCATGGAGTCCTTGCCTGCGCCGCCCTTGTCCGAGGAGTCCTTCTTGTACTCGGTGAGCACGGTCTCCGGAGTGATCAGCTTGTGCGGGCCGTCGTTCGCGACCGACGAGCCGCCACCGCCCGAGGTGAAGAACCAGACGCCGCCGCCGATCAGCGCGAGGGCCACGATCGACGCGCCGACGACCAGCCCCGTCTTCGACTTCTTCACCGGCGGCGGGGGCGGCATGTAGCCGCCCGGGCCCTGGGGGGCGCCGTACGGGGGCTGCTGGCCGTACTGGGGCTGCTGTTGCGGGTAGCCGTACGGAGGCTGCTGCGGCGGGACGCCCTGCGGGGCCTGCTGGGGGTAGCCGTAGCCGGGCTGCGGTGCCTGCGGCTGCTGGCCGTACGGGCCGGGCTGCTGACCGTAGGGGCCAGGCTGGCCGTACGGCCCAGGCTGCTGCGGCTGACCGCCGTACGGTCCCGGCTGGTTGTAGCTCATCGACAGGTTCCCCTCACAAGATGTTTATGCCTGGCGAACATCCTGTCGGAAGCCGTGCCCCACATGGGCGGCGGGGGGCACACCGTTACGGAACAAACGCGTTTCGGGACACCCCCGAGACACCCCTAAACTGACCCCGTGACCGAGAACACTCAGCAGCAGACAGCGCCCACCACCGAACTGCCGACCCAGTACGCGCCGGCCGAGGTAGAAGGGCCGCTGTACGAGCGCTGGGTAGAGCGCGGTTACTTCGAGGCCGACGCGAAGAGCGAGAAGCCCCCGTACACCATCGTCATCCCGCCGCCGAACGTCACCGGCTCGCTCCACCTGGGCCACGCCTTCGAGCACACGCTGATCGACGCCCTCACCCGCCGCAAGCGCATGCAGGGTTACGAGACGCTGTGGCAGCCCGGCATGGACCACGCCGGCATCGCCACCCAGAACGTCGTCGAGCGCGAGCTCGCCAAGGAGGGCAAGTCCCGCCACGACCTGGGGCGCGAGGCGTTCGTCGAGCGCGTCTGGCAGTGGAAGGCCGAGTCCGGCGGCCAGATCAGCGGCCAGATGCGCCGTCTCGGCGACGGTGTCGACTGGTCCCGTGAACGCTTCACCATGGACGAGGGCCTGTCCCAGGCTGTCCAGACCATCTTCAAGCGGCTCTACGACGACGAGCTGATCTACCGCGCCGAGCGCATCATCAACTGGTGCCCGCGCTGTCTGACGGCCATCTCCGACATCGAGGTCGAGTACCAGGACGACGACGGCGAGCTGGTCTCCATCCGCTACGGCGACGGTGACGCCTCCATCGTCGTCGCGACGACGCGTGCCGAGACGATGCTCGGCGACACGGCCGTCGCCGTCCACCCGGACGACGAGCGGTACAAGCACCTGGTCGGCACCGAGATCGAGCTGCCGCTGACCGGCCGCCGGATCCCGGTCGTCGCCGACGAGCACGTCGACCCCGAGTTCGGCACCGGCGCCGTCAAGGTGACCCCCGCCCACGACCCGAACGACTTCGAGATCGGCCAGCGCCACGGCCTGCCGAACCTCGCCGTCATGGACGAGCGCGCCGTCATCACCGCCCACGGCCCCTTCCAGGGCCTGGACCGCCTCGAGGCCCGCTCGGCCATCGTCGCCGCCCTGCGCGCCGAGGGCCGGATCGTCGCCGAGAAGCGCCCGTACGTCCACTCCGTCGGCCACTGCTCGCGTTGCAAGACGACCATCGAGCCTCGCCTGTCGATGCAGTGGTGGGTCAAGGTCGGCCCGCTCGCCAAGGCCGCGGGTGACGCCGTCCGCGACGGCAAGGTCAAGATCCACCCGCAGGAGATGGAGAAGCGGTACTTCGACTGGGTCGACAACCTCCACGACTGGTGCATCTCGCGCCAGCTCTGGTGGGGTCACCGCATCCCCGTCTGGTACGGCCCGAACGGTGAGATCGTCTGCGTCGGCCCCGACGAGGAGCCGCCGACGGGCGAGGGCTGGCACCAGGACACCGACGTCCTGGACACCTGGTTCTCCTCCGGCCTGTGGCCGTTCTCCACGCTCGGCTGGCCCGAACAGACCGAGAGCCTCGCGAAGTTCTACCCGAACTCCGTCCTGGTCACCGGCTACGACATCCTCTTCTTCTGGGTCGCCCGGATGATGATGTTCGGCCTGTACGCGATGGACGGCACCCCGCCGTTCCACACCATCGCCCTGCACGGCATGGTCCGCGACCAGTTCGGCAAGAAGATGTCGAAGTCCTTCGGCAACGCGGTCAACCCGCTGGACTGGATGAACGAGTACGGTTCCGACGCCGTCCGCTTCACCCTGGCCAACGGCGCCAACCCGGGCGTCGACGTCCCGATCGGCGAGGACTGGGTCAAGGCCTCCCGGAACTTCGCCAACAAGATCTGGAACGCCACCCGCTTCGCGCTGATGAACGGCGCCACGGTCGAGGGCCCGCTGCCCGACGCGTCGGAGATGTCCGCGACGGACCGCTGGATCCTCTCGCGGCTCAACAAGACCGTCGCCGAGGTCGACGCCTTCTACGACGACTACCAGTTCGCGAAGCTCGCCGACGCGCTCTACCACTTCGCGTGGGACGAGGTCTTCGACTGGTACGTCGAGCTGTCGAAGACCACGTTCTTCGCCGGCGGCGAGCAGGCGAAGGTCTCCGGCCGGGTCCTCGGCGAGGTCCTGGACGTGATGCTGCGGCTGCTTCACCCGATCGTCCCGTTCGTCACGGAGACGCTCTGGACCACGCTCACCGGCAAGGAGTCGGTCGTCATCGCCGACTGGCCGACCGACTCGGGCTTCCGCGACGAGGCCGCCGAGAAGGAGATCGAGCTGGTCCAGCAGGTCGTCACCGAGGTCCGCCGGTTCCGTTCCGACCAGGGGCTGCAGCCCGGCCAGAAGGTCCCGGCCCGCCTGGACCTGACCGGTACCGCGCTCGCTTCGCACGAGGCGGCCATCCGTCAGCTGCTGCGCCTCCAGCCGGAGGGCGAGGGCTTCTCCGCCACCGCCTCCCTCCCCGTCGCCGGCGCCACCGTCGCGCTCGACCTGTCCGGGACGATCGACGTGGCGGCCGAGCGGAAGCGCCTCGCGAAGGACCTGGCCGCCGCCGAGAAGGAGAAGGCGCAGGCCAACGGGAAGCTCGGCAACGAGGCGTTCCTCGCCAAGGCGCCGGACAACGTCGTGGACAAGATCCGTACCCGGCTCGCCAAGGCGGACGAGGACATCGCCCGCATCCAGGCGCAGCTGGAGCGGCTGCCGCAGGCCTAGAGCGACACAAGGAGGAGGGCCCGGAACCGAACGGTTCCGGGCCCTCCTCCGTTTCTGGGGTGATTCATGCGTATTCATTGATCAAACAGCAGATTGACTGGAGTGCCCGATCTCACACCTGAAGTGACTTAAGTCCGGTACGGAGGGTCGAAGGACCCTGGATGATGGAGGGCATGTCCCGACTGCCCGCCTTCCCCGCGCTGCGGCGCCGCGTGGACCGGTGGGCGGGTTCGCCGCGCGCGCTCGACGTCGTGACGGCGGTGAGCGCCTTCGCGCTGATGTCCCTCGACGTGCCGGGCCTGGCCCGCGCCGACAACTCCCTGACCGGTGCCACCGCCTCCCTGGTCCTGGCGGCCGGGGCCGCGACGCTCGTCCTGCGGCGCCGGCTGCCCTGGGTGCCGTACCTGGTGGCGCTCGCCCTCATGGGCTGGCTGCACGAGCTGACGATGATCCAGTTCGCGCTGTACTCCCTCGGCCGGTTCCGGGGCCGCGCGGTCGCCGTCGTCGCGACCGTGCTCTACGTGGCCGTGGCCTACTCCCTGTTCCTGATGCCCGGCTGGCCGGCCCGGCACGGCGAGACCCTCAGCGACTTCCTCAGTCTCGTCGTGCCCATCGGCGTCCTCGCGGCAGGTGTCGGCATCGGCGCGAACCGCCAGGACCTGGTGCGCGCCCTGGAGTCACAGCGGGCGGAGGCGGCGGCCCGGCAGGCCGTCCAGGAGGAGCGGATCTCGGTCGGGCGGGACGTCCACGACCTGGTCGGGCGCGAGCTGACCGTGCTGGCCGTACGGGCCGAGGTACTCGCCGTACGGGCCAGGGGCGCGACGTACCAGTCGGACTTCGAGGAGCTCGCGGACACCGCGCGGCGGGCCCACCACATGCTGAACGAGACCATCGTGCGGCGTGCCGACGGGGGCGCGGCGACGCCCGGCCTCGAAGGGCTCGACGCGCTCGCGGCGGAGAGCGAGCGGATGGGCGGGCCGGTCGACCTCGTGGTCGCCGAGGAGGCGAAGGCGCTCTCGCCGCTGCGTCAGGCCGCCGTGCACCGCGTCGTCCAGGAGTGCCTGACGAACGCCGCCAAGCACGCGCCGGGGCTGCCGGTGACGGTCACGATCGAGGTGGTGGGCCGCGACCTGCGCGTCGAGGTCCGCAACCCGCTCCCCGAGAACCCGCCGGACCGCGCCCCGGTCTCCACGGGCACCGGCCTGTTCTCCATGGAGGAGCGGGTCACGAGCATGGGCGGCAGCCTGTCGGCGGGCCCGGCCGGCGGTACGTACACGGTGACGGCGCTCCTGCCGACGGGCTTCGACCGGACGTAGTCCCTGACGTCAGCGTCCGCTCTCCGCCCGCCCCAGCACCCGCTGCAGGCTGTCGAACTCCTCCACGCAGCGGCCCGAGCCGAGGGCCACGCAGTCCAGCGGGTCGTCCGCGACGAAGACCGGGATGCCCGTCGCCGAGGCCATCCGCAGGTCCAGGCCCGGCAGCAGCGCGCCGCCGCCCGTGAGGACGATGCCGTGCTCCATCACGTCGCCCGAGAGCTCCGGCGGGCACTCCTCAAGGGTCGCCCGCACCGCCGCGATGATCGCCTCCACCGGCTCGTCCAGGGCTGCCCGCACCTCCGCGACCGTCAGTTCGAGCGTCTTCGGGAGCCCGCTGACCTTCTCCCGGCCCCGTACCGTGAACGTCGCCCGCTCCCGCTCCTCCTCGCCCGGCACCGGCCACGCCGAGCCGATCGCCACCTTCACGTCCTCCGCCGTGCGTTCCCCGATCAGCAGCGAGTGCTCCTTGCGGACGAAGTCGGTGATCGCCGCGTCAAGACGGTCGCCGCCCACCCGCAGCGACTGCGCCGTGACGATGCCGCCGAGCGAGATCACCGCCACCTCCGTCGTACCGCCGCCGATGTCCACGATCATCGAGCCGCGCGGGGAGGCGACCGGCAGCCCCGCCCCGATCGCGGCCGCCATCGGTTCCTCGATGAGATGGACCGCGCGGGCGCCCGCCGAGCGCGAGGCGTGCACGATCGCCCGCCGCTCCACCGGCGTCACCCCGCTCGGCACGCAGACCACCATCCGGGTCCGCGGCCTGCGCCCCTTCACGGCCTTGCGGACGAAGTGCCGGATCATCTCCTCCGCGGCCTCGTAGTCGCTGATCACCCCGTCCCGCAGTGGCCGGATCGCCGTGATCGAACCGGGCGTCCGGCCGATCGTCTCCTTCGCCTCCGTGCCGACCGCGAGCGCCGAACGCGAGCCCTCCTGGACCGCCACCACCGACGGTTCGTTGAGCACGATGCCCTGGCCACGGGCGTAGAGAAGGGTGTTCGCGGTGCCGAGGTCGATGCCTATGTCCATGATCGCCAAGTTTGCCCGGCCCGTTCGCCGGACGGTGGGCCGAAAGTCCCGAAAGGGGTGGGTCCAATGTCCTGTCGGTGCCGCTCCGTAGACTGGGCCCGTGAGTGAGCCCCGCGACCAGTTCGACGAGTCCGACGAGTTCGGCGAGTCCGACCAGTTCGACGACATCGTCGCCGCCGAGACCGACCGAGACCCCGACCTGGCGGTGATCGAGGCCGGCAGCCGCACCCTGCGCGCCCAGGCCGGTCCGCCGCAGGGCGACCCCGTGCCCGCCCGGCCCGCCGACCCGGAGGTGGACAAGGCGCTCCGCGAGGTCGAGACCGAGCTGTCGACCCGCTGGGGCGAGACCAAGCTCGAGCCCTCCGTGACCCGTATCGCGGCGCTCATGGACGTCCTGGGCGAGCCCCAGCGCGCGTACCCCTCGATCCACATCACCGGGACGAACGGCAAGACGTCCACGGCCCGGATGATCGAGGCGCTGCTCGCCGCGTTCGACCTGCGCACCGGCCGGTACACCTCGCCGCACGTGCAGACGATCACCGAGCGCATCAGCCTGGACGGCGCCCCGATCTCCGCCGAGCGGTTCATCGAGACGTACCAGGACATCAAGCCGTACGTGGAGCTGGTCGACTCCCGCGAGGAGTACCGCCTCTCCTTCTTCGAGGTCATCACGGGCATGGCGTACGCGGCCTTCGCCGACGCGCCCGTCGACGTGGCGGTCGTCGAGGTCGGCATGGGCGGCACCTGGGACGCGACGAACGTGATCGACGCGCAGGTCGCCGTCGTCACCCCGATCGACCTGGACCACACCGACCGGCTCGGTGGGACGCCCGGCGAGATCGCGGTCGAGAAGTCCGGGATCATCAAGCAGGGCGCGACCGTCGTCCTGGCCCAGCAGCCGGTGGACGCGGCCCAGGTCATGCTGAAGAAGGCCGTCGAGGTGGACGCGACGGTGGCCCGCGAGGGCATGGAGTTCGGCATCGTCTCCCGCGAGGTCGCGGTCGGCGGCCAGCTGCTCACCCTGCGCGGACTCGGCGGCGAGTACGAGGAGATCTTCCTGCCGCTGCACGGCGCGCATCAGGCGCACAACGCGTCGGTCGCCCTCGCCGCGGTCGAGGCCTTCTTCGGGATCGGCGCGGAGCACGCCCGCACCCTGGACATCGACACCATCCGGCGCGCCTTCGCCCAGGTCGCCTCCCCGGGCCGCCTGGAAGTCGTCCGGAAGTCCCCGACGGTCATCCTGGACGCGGCGCACAACCCGCACGGCGCGCGGGCCACCGCCGAGGGCATCAGCGAGTCCTTCGGCTTCTCCCGGCTCATCGGCGTGGTCTCCACCAGCGCCGACAAGGACGCCAAGGGCCTGCTCGAAGCCTTCGAGCCGATCTTCGCCGAGGTCGTCGTGACGGCGAACTCCAACCCGCGCGCCACGGACGTCGACGCGCTCGCGGCCGTCGCCGTGGAGGTCTTCGGCGAGGACCGGGTGGTCGTCGAGCCGCGTCTGGACGACGCGATCGAGGCGGCCATCACCCTCGCGGAGGAAGAGGGCGAGTACAGCGGCGCGGGTGTCCTCGTGACCGGTTCGATCTTCACGGTCGGGGACGCCCGGCTGCTGCTCGGAAGGCGCTGAATCCGATGCGTACGCTCTGTGCCTCGACGCTGATCGGCGAGTTCTTCGTGATCGGCTTCGCCGGGCTCGTCGCCATGAAGGACGCCAGTCTGTCGATGGCCACGGTCTGGTGGGTCTGCGGTGTCGCGATGCTGCTCTCGGTGCTGCTGTGCGGGATGATCACCCGCCCGGGCGGCGTCCAGCTCGGCTGGGCGCTGCAGATCGCGCTGATCGCGAGCGGTTTCGTCGTCCCGGTGATGTTCTTCCTCGGCGCGGTCTTCGCGGCGCTGTGGTGGGCCTCCTGCCACTACGGCGCGAAGATCGACGAGGCCAAGGCCCGCTGGGCCGCGCAGGCGGAGGCCGCGGAGGCCGGCACGCCGGCCCCGGAGGCGGGCTAGCGCCGGCCCGGCCTTCCGCCTCCGGACAGGCCCAAGGGGCTGTCCGGAGGCGGGCCGCGGGCCCCGCGCGGGGGCCTGCCGGCGGCCTTCCGGGGGCGGGCTGGGGAGGGCCTGACGCTGAGTAATCGGTGGCCGGACAGGCCCTGTAGCCTCTGAGTCCCGCACACCGCACTAAGGAGCCCCACCGTGAGCCAGCGCACGCTCGTCCTGCTCAAGCCCGACGCCGTCCGCCGTGGCCTGATCGGCGAGATCATCGGTCGTATCGAGCGCAAGGCCGGCTGGACCATCTCCGCGCTCGAACTGCGCGAGCTGAGCCAGGAGACGCTGGAGCAGCACTACGGAGAGCACAAGGGCAAGCCCTTCTACGAGCCGCTGATGGGCTTCATGCAGTCCGGCCCGGTCGTCGCCCTGGTCGTCGACGGCGAGCGTGTCATCGAGGGCCTGCGGACCCTGGCCGGCCCGACCGACCCGATCGCCGCCGCCCCCGGCTCCATCCGTGGCGACTACGGCACCATCGTCCGCGAGAACCTGATCCACGCCTCGGACTCCGAGGAGTCCGCCGCCCGGGAGCTGAAGATCTTCTTCCCCGGCCTGGCCTGATCCGCCGACGGCGGACCACCTGGCGGACCACGCGGACGGGCCGGACAGGGCCGACCGGGTACATCCCGTTCTGACCCGAAGTCAGCCATCCACCGCAACGCGCCTGGGGCGACCGAAGGAATTTCGGTCGCCCCCGGGCATATGAACGGCGGGACCGGGAACGCGTAGCACCGTCCTGTCGTCACCTGTACAGAGGTGGACCACCGCGCGGTATCCGGGTGGGCGGCACTACGATGGAAAACTCCACGCCGTAGCACCCGAACACCCACCACTTCGCACCACCTCGCCTACCTGAGAAGCCGTCAACGCTCCGATTGGGAAGGCTCGACGCATCCTCATGGGAAACAAGGGGAACTCAATGTCGTTCATCGGCCGTGACATGGCTGTCGACCTCGGGACCGCCAACACGCTGGTGTACGTCAGGGGTCGAGGCATCGTTCTGAACGAGCCGTCCGTCGTCGCGATCAACACCAACACCGGCGGCATCCTGGCGGTCGGCTCCGAGGCGAAGAAGATGATCGGCCGGACTCCCGGCAACATCGTCGCCGTCCGGCCCCTGAAGGACGGCGTGATCGCCGACTTCGAGATCACCGAGCGCATGCTGCGCTACTTCATCCTCAAGATCCACAAGCGCCGCTACCTGGCCCGCCCCCGGGTCGTCGTCTGCGTGCCCTCCGGCATCACCGGAGTGGAGCGCCGCGCCGTCATCGAGGCCTCGACGCAGGCCGGCGCCCGCCAGGTGCACATCATCGAAGAGCCCATGGCCGCCGCCATCGGCTCGGGCCTGCCGGTCCACGAGGCCACGGGCAACATGGTCGTCGACATCGGCGGCGGCACCACCGAGGTCGCCGTGATCTCGCTCGGCGGAATCGTCACAGCACAGTCGATCCGGGTGGCCGGCGACGAGCTCGACAACGCGATCATCCAGCACATCAAGAAGGAGTACTCGCTCCTCCTCGGTGAGCGGACCGCCGAGCAGATCAAGATCACCATCGGCTCGGCGTACGACCTCGACAAGGACGAGCACACCGAGATCCGCGGCCGTGACCTCGTCTCCGGTCTGCCCAAGACCGTGGTCATCTCGGCCGCCGAGGTCCGCAAGGCCATCGAGGAGCCGGTCAACGCGATCGTCGACGCCGTGAAGACGACGCTCGACAAGTGCCCGCCCGAGCTCTCCGGTGACGTGATGGACCGCGGCATCGTTCTCACGGGTGGCGGCGCCCTGCTGCGCGGCCTGGACGAGCGGCTCCGCCGTGAGACCGGGATGCCGATCCACATCGCCGAGGATCCGCTGGACTCCGTGGCGCTGGGCTCCGGCAAGTGCGTGGAGGAGTTCGAGGCCCTCCAGCAGGTCCTGGACGCCCAGCCCCGCCGATAACAAGTGCGCAGCATTCGGCGCGCGATCGGCCGCACGGGTGGCAAGACCGCCCGTACGGCCGATCGTTGATATAACGACACGAACCCGCACGAACCGCACGGAACAACCGAACCACGAGGAAAGGCACGGCCGCCGCACGTGAGGGACACACGAGAGAGCCGGCTGCTCCTGGTGCTGCTGATCGCCATCGCGTTCGCACTGATCACGGTGGACATCCGCGGCGGCGAGGAGTCACCCGTCGACGGCGCCCGACAGGCGGCCGCGGCGGTCTTCGGACCGGTCGAGAACGGTGTCGCGGCGGCCGTCGACCCGATCGGCAACGCCATAGGCGCGGTGCGCGACTCGGGGGAGCGGCACGACCGCCTCGCCGCCCTGGAGCGCGAGAACGCCGCCCTCAAGGCCAAGCTCGGCAGCGACGACCGCAACCGCAGCCGCCTCCGTGAGCTCGACACCCTCCTCAAGACGGCCGGCGCCGGGCAGTACGGCATCAAGGGCGCCGAGGTCATCGCCATAGGAGCGGCCCAGGGCTTCTCCTGGACGGTCACCATCGACGCCGGCGCCAACGACGGCATCGAGCGGGACATGACCGTGCTCAACGGCTCCGGTCTGGTCGGCCGCGTCACCACCGTCGGCCCCTCCACCGCGACCGTGCTCCTCGCCAGCGACCCCGACTTCACCGTCGGCACCCGCATGGAGAAGTCGGACGAGCTCGGCTTCGCCACGGGCCAGGGCAACGGGCCGCTCCTCGTCCAGCTCCTCAACGGCAAGGCGAAGGTGAAGAACGGCGACCGGCTCGTCACCTTCGGCTCGCAGGCGAGCAAGCCCTTCGTGCCCGGCGTCCCGGTCGGCGAGGTCGTCCGCGTCGACCCGCTCGGCGGCGGCCTCACCCGCAACATCTACGTCCGCCCGTACGTGAGCTTCTCCAAGCTCGACATCGTCGGCGTCGTCGTCCAGGCCCCGCGCACCAACCCGCGCGACATGGTCCTGCCGCCCAAGCCGAAGCCCGCGCCGACCGTCACGGTCACGGTCACGCCGCCGCCCCCGGCGGGGGAGCAGCAGCCGCAGGGCCAGGTCGAGGGCCAGGTGCAGGGCGACCAGCCGCAGGGCCAGGCGCAGGGGGAGCAGCAGCCGGGACAGCAGCAGCCGGGGGAGCGGCAGCCCGGGTTGCAGCCAGGCCAGCCACAGCAGGGGCAGAAGCCCGAGAACGAGCAGCCGAACGATCAGCAGGGGGACTGAGCCATGAAGTTCAACCGGATCCTGCTCTCCGCCACGCTCGTCGTCGTCGCCCTGGTCATCCAGGTCTCCGTCCTCGCGCGCCTCCAGCTCCCCGGCGCCGTACCCGATCTCGTCCTGCTGACCGTCCTCGGTCTCGCGCTCGTGTACGGCCCGGTCAGCGGCTCCCTCATCGGCTTCGGGGCCGGCCTCCTCGCCGACCTCGCCCCGCCCGCCGACCACGCCGCCGGCCGCTACGCCCTGGTCCTCTGCGTCATCGGCTACCTCGCCGGACTCGCCCGCCCCGACAACGGCAAGCTCAAGTCCGCCAGCGGCCCGATGGCCGTGGTCGTCGCCGCGTCGATCGGCTCCACCCTGCTGTACGCGGGGGTCGGCGCCCTCGTCGGCGACACCGCCGCCCGCCACGTCGGCCTCGGCTTCCTGCTGTTCACCGCGGCCCTCTACGACCTCCTCCTCGCGCCCTTCACCGTGCCGCTGATCATGGCGCTGGCCCGGCGCGCGGAGAACGACCCGCTCGCCGCCGACACCTCGGCCGGGACGGACGTCGCCTCCGGCTGGCTCAAGTCCGGCACCGGCCTGCAGATCGGCAACCAGCGCGGCGGCCTGCGGGTCAAGGCCGCCCGGACGAGAGCGGCGCGCGCCGGACGCATCAAGGGAGTCAAGCGACTGTGAGCGAGGGGGCACCGGCAGCATGAGCAACATCCCGGAGACCGGGCGGACCCCCAGGGTCCAGGTCCGGCTCGTGATCATCCAGATCCTCGTCTTCTCCCTCCTCCTCACCCTCGGCGGACGCCTCTGGTACCTCCAGATCCGCAACGGCAAGGAGTACGCCGAGGAGGCGAAGAGCAACAACATCCAGCGCGTCGTCCAGCCCGCCGTCCGCGGCTCGATCCTCGACGCCCGGGGCGTCCCGCTCGCCGACAACGAGACCCGGCTCGTGGTCTCCGCGTCCCGCACGGACCTGATGAAGATGAAGGACGACGGCAAGGCCGTCCTCACCCGTCTCGCGGGCGTCCTCGGCATGACGCCCAAGGACGTCATGGACAAGGTCCGGCTCTGCGACTCCCAGACTCCGAAGCCCTGCTGGAACGGTTCCCCCTACCAGCCGATCCCGATCACCGACGAGGCCACCACGCAGCAGGCCCTGCGGATCCGGGAGTCCACCGAGGACTTCCCCGGCATCTCGGCCGAGCTGACCGCCGTACGCCGCTACACGGCACCCGGCAAGGCCCGCACCGCGCAGGTGCTCGGCTACCTCTCGCCGGTCACCGACGACGAGATCCAGAAGGCCAAGGACACCGAGTCGCCCTACCTCCGCTCCGACCAGGTCGGCCGCTCCGGCATCGAGCGCACGTACGACAAGGAGCTGCGCGGCAGGGCGGGCGTCACCTCCTACGAGGTGGACAAGGTCGGCCGGGTCATGGGCCAGACCCAGGCCGATCCGGGTGTGCCCGGCTCCACCCTCGTCACCAGCATCGACGCCCGCGTCCAGGCCGTCGCCGAGTACGAACTCGCCCAGGCGATGAAGACGGTCCGCGGCGAGACCGACAAGATCACCGGCCGGAAGTACGAGGCCGACGCCGGCGCCGTCGTCGTGATGGAGTCCAAGACCGGCCGCGTCGTCGCCATGGCCTCCCAGCCCGACTACGACCCCAACGCCTGGGTCGGCGGCATCTCCGGCAAGGACTACGCCCAGCTCACCAGCAAGGACTCCAACTACCCGCTGCTCAACCGGGCCATCCAGGGGCAGGCGCCCGCCGGCTCCGTCTTCAAGGTCGTGTCGGCGAGCGCGGCCGTACGGGCCGGCTACGACTTCAACGACAAGTACCTCTGCAGCAGCTCCTACAGCATGGGCAACCGGAGCTTCGCGAACTTCGAGTCCCAGGGGCACGGCCCCATCACTCTCGGGGACGCCCTCAAGTACTCCTGCAACACGGTCTTCTACCGTCTCGGCCACCAGGAGTGGAACCGCGACGGCGGCCTCAAGCCCAAGAAGGACGCCCACGACTGGTTCTACCGGACCGCCCGTGACTTCGGCTTCGGCTCCGAGACCGGCATCGACGTGCCGAACGAGGTCACGGGCCGTATCCCGGACCGCCAGTGGAAGCAGAAGTTCTGGGAGGCCAACAAGGACGCCTGGTGCAAGCAGGGCAAGAAGGGGGGCAGCTACGTCGAGCAGATCGCCTATGAGAGCTGCCTCGAGGGCAACCAGCTGAAGGCCTACGACAGCATCAACTTCTCCATCGGTCAGGGCGACGTCCTCATCACGCCCGTCCAGCTGGCCACCGCCTACGCCGCCATCAGCAACGGCGGCACGCTTTTCAACCCGACCATCGGCAAGGCCGTGATCAGCCCCGACGGCAAGAAGATCGAGGAGATCAAGCCCGAGTCCCACGGCAAGCTGCCGGTCAACGCCCAGACGATCAAGGACCTCGACAAGGGGCTCCGCTCGGTCGTCGAGCCCGGCGGCACCGCCGCCTGGCGGTTCGGCGGCTGGCCGCAGGACAAGATCCCGATGCGGGCCAAGACCGGTACCGCCCAGGTCTACGGCAAGCAGACGACGTCCTGGTTCGCCACGTACACCGACGACTTCACCATCGTCATGACGATCTCCCAGGGTGGTACGGGCTCCGGTGCCTCGGGTCCCGCGGTGCGCAACATCTACGACGCGCTCTACGGCCTCGACGACGCCGGGAACCAGGACCTCAAGCGCGCCCTCCTGCCCAAGCCGCAGGCGGCGCTGCCGAAGATCCAGCCGGACGGCACCATCGACGCGCCGGACATCAAGGCGTACGACCCGAAGTCGCAGCTGGTCGACCCGGAGAAGCAGGGAGACGGACAACAGCCGCTCGCGGGACCGCCGCACGCCAGGACGGGAGACTGAACCGATGACCGCACCGCACGGCTTCTCCGTCTCCCGGTACGCCCCCGAGCGCGGCACCCTCGCCAAGCTCACCGCCCGGGACTCGGTGCTGCGCCGGCTCGACTGGCCGATGCTGCTCTCCGCGCTCGTCCTGTCCTTCCTCGGCGCGCTGCTCGTCTGGTCCGCCACCCGCGGCCGCACCGAGCTCAACGGCGGCGACCCGTACGCCTTCCTGTTCCGGCACACGCTGAACACCGGCATCGGCTTCGCGCTGATGATCGGCACGATCTGGCTCGGCCACCGCACCCTGCGCGGCGCGGTGCCGATCCTCTACGGCATCTCGATCGTGCTGATCCTCGCCGTGCTCACCCCGCTCGGCGCGACCATCAACGGCGCGCACGCGTGGATCGTGATCGGCGGCGGCTTCTCGCTCCAGCCCAGCGAGTTCGTGAAGATCACGATCATCCTCGGCATGGCGATGTTGCTCGCGGCCAAGGTCGACGCCGGTGACCAGGTGCACCCGGACCACCGGACCGTCGCCAAGTCCCTGCTCCTGGCCGCGCTTCCGATGGCCATCGTCATGCTGATGCCGGACCTCGGCTCGGTGATGGTCATGGCGGTCATCGTGCTCGGTGTGCTGCTCGCCTCCGGCGCCTCCAACCGCTGGGTCCTCGGTCTCATCGGGGCCGGCGTCGCGGGCGCGGTCGCGGTCACCGCGCTCGGCCTCCTCGACGAGTACCAGATCAACCGCTTCGCCGCCTTCGCCAACCCCGAACTCGACCCGGCAGGCGTCGGCTACAACACCAACCAGGCGCGGATCGCGATCGGCTCCGGTGGGCTCTACGGCGCGGGGCTCTTCAACGGCCACCAGACCAGCGGCCAGTTCGTGCCCGAGCAGCAGACCGACTTCATCTTCAGCGTCGCCGGCGAGGAGCTCGGCTTCCTCGGTGGCGGACTGATCATCGTGCTGCTCGGTGTGATCCTCTGGCGCGCCTGCCGGATCGCCCGCGAGACCACCGAGCTGTACGGCACGATCGTCGCCGCCGGCATCATCGCCTGGTTCGCCTTCCAGTCCTTCGAGAACATCGGCATGGCCCTCGGCATCATGCCGGTGGCGGGTCTGCCCCTGCCGTTCGTGTCGTACGGCGGCTCGTCGATGTTCGCGGTGTGGGTGGCCATCGGACTGCTCCAGTCGATCAAGGTGCAGCGCCCGATGACGGCCTGAGGCGGCCCGAGGCGGCCTGGAGGCGGCCCGAGGCGGCCTGGAGGGGGCCCGAGTCGGGCGCGGGGCACCCTCCCGTTCCGTTCACTTCCCGTCTAGATTCGATTCATGGCGGAGACGAAGCGCGAGATCGAGCGGAAGTACGAAGCCACGGCACGGACGGAGCTGCCCGACCTGACGAGGGCGCCCGGCGTCGCCTCGGTCGAGGACCGGGGCGTCGCCGAACTCGACGCGGTCTACTACGACACCCCCGACCTGCGGCTCGCCGCGGACGCGCTGACCCTGCGCCGCCGCACGGGTGGCGGGGACGCGGGCTGGCACCTCAAGTTCCCGGTCGCCTCCGGGATCCGCGACGAGATCAGGGCCCCGCTCTCCGACACCCTCCCCAAGGCCCTGGCGGGCCTGGTCCGCTCCCGCACGCGCGCCGAGACCGTCGTCCCGGTCGTCCGCCTCCGCTCCACCCGCCGGGTCCACCACCTCGTGGACGACGAGGGAGCCCTCCTCGCCGAACTCTCCGTCGACACCGTCCGAGCGGAACGCCTCCCGGAGGGCCCGGACACGTCCTGGACGGAGATCGAGGTCGAACTCGCGGACGACGCCGACCCGACCGTCCTCGACGCGGTCGAGAAGCGCCTGAAGAAGGCCGGGATCCGCCCGTCCGCGTCCGCGTCGAAGGTCGCGCGCGCGCTCGCGGAGACGGGACCGGAGCCCGAGCCCGAGTACGCGTCGCCGCCGGCCGACACCGCCGGCGCCCGCGTCCTCGCGTACGTACGGGAGCAGGTGGAGGCGATCGTCGCCCTCGACCCCGCCGTGCGGCGCGACCTTCCCGACTCCGTGCACCAGATGCGCGTCGCCTGCCGGCGCCTGCGCAGCGCCTTCAAGAGCTACCGCAAGGTCCTCGACCGCGCCGCCACCGACCCGATCGGCGACGAACTCAAGTGGCTCGCCGGCGAGCTGGGCGTCGCCCGCGACCAGGAGGTCCTCACCGAGCGCCTCCGCACCCGCCTCGACACGATCCCCCGCACCCTCGTCCTCGGACCGGTCCGCGCCCGACTGCGCGTCTGGGACAAGGCCCACGGCGGCGGGGCCCGCCGCAAGACCCTCGCCGCCCTCGACTCCGCCCGCCACCTCGCCCTGCTCGGCGCCCTCGACGCGCTGCTCACCGACCCCCCGCTGCTCAAGGCCGCCGCCGACGCCCCGGCACCCGTCCTCGCCGCCGCCGTCCTCAAGGACTACGACCGCCTCGCCACGTGTGCCGATCACGCCCTCGCCCTGCTCCCCGGCCACGACCGCGACCTGGCGATGCACGAGGCCCGCAAGGCGGCCAAGCGCGCCCGGTACGCCGCCGAGGCAGCCACCCCCACCCTCGGCAAGCCCGCCAAGCGCTTCGCCAAGCGGATGAAGGACGTCCAGACCGTCCTCGGCGAGCACCAGGACAGCGTCGTCGCCCGCGAGGCCCTGCGCGACCTCGCGATCCAGGCCCACGCGGCCGGCGAGTCCGCCTTCACCTGGGGACTCCTGCACGGCCAGGAGGAGGCGGCCGGCGCGGCGGGCGAACGCGCGTTTCCCCAGGTCTGGGCCAGGGCCTCGGCCCCGGAACTGAGGGCGCCACTCACCCACTGAGCACCGGGTACGCTTGAGAGTCGCCCCCTGCCAGCTCACGAAGGTTCGAGATGTCTGCTGCCGAGTCTGTCTTCCCGCAGCTCGAAGCTCTGCTCCCGCACGTGCAGAAGCCGATTCAGTACGTCGGTGGAGAGCTGAACTCCACGGTCAAGCCGTGGGAGTCCGCCGACGTCCGCTGGGCACTGATGTACCCGGACGCGTACGAGGTCGGTCTGCCCAACCAGGGCGTCATGATCCTCTACGAGGTACTGAACGAGCGCGAGGGCGTCCTGGCCGAGCGTACGTACAGCGTCTGGCCGGACCTCGAAGAGCTGATGCGGGAGCACGGCGTCCCGCAGTTCACCGTCGACAGCCACCGCCCGGTCGGCGCGTTCGACGTCTTCGGCCTGAGCTTCTCCACGGAGCTCGGCTACACCAACATGCTGACGGCCCTCGACCTGGCGGGCATCCCGCTGGAGTCCAAGGACCGCACCGTCGACCACCCGATCGTGCTCGCCGGCGGTCACGCCGCGTTCAACCCCGAGCCGATCGCGGACTTCGTCGACGCGGTGATCATCGGCGACGGCGAGCAGGCCGTCCTCGACATGACCGAGATCATCCGCGCCTGGAAGGCCGAGGGCCGCCCGGGCGGACGCGAGGAGGTCCTCCTCCGGCTCGCCAAGACCGGCTCGGTCTACATCCCGGGCTTCTACGACGTCGAGTACCTGCCGGACGGCCGGATCGCCCGTGTGGTCCCGAACCGCTCGGGCGTGCCGTGGCGCGTCTCGAAGCACACGGTCATGGACCTCGACGAGTGGCCCTACCCGAAGCAGCCGCTGGTCCCGCTCGCCGAGACGGTCCACGAGCGGATGTCGGTGGAGATCTTCCGCGGCTGCACCCGCGGCTGCCGTTTCTGCCAGGCCGGCATGATCACGCGCCCCGTGCGGGAGCGAAGCATCACCGGCATCGGCGAGATGGTCGAGAAGGGCCTCAAGGCGACCGGCTTCGAGGAGGTCGGCCTGCTCTCCCTGTCCTCCGCGGACCACACGGAGATCGCCGACATCGCCAAGGGCCTGGCGGACCGCTACGAGGAAGACAAGATCGGCCTCTCGCTCCCCTCCACCCGGGTGGACGCCTTCAACGTCGACCTCGCGAACGAGCTGACCCGCAACGGCCGCCGCTCCGGTCTCACCTTCGCCCCCGAGGGCGGCTCCGAGCGCATGCGCAAGGTCATCAACAAGATGGTCTCGGAGGAGGACCTGATCCGTACGGTCGCCACGGCCTACGGCAACGGCTGGCGCCAGGTGAAGCTGTACTTCATGTGCGGCCTGCCGACGGAGACCGACGAGGACGTCCTCCAGATCGGTGACATGGCGGTCAACGTGATCGCCAAGGGCCGCGAGGTCTCCGGCCAGAACGACATCCGCTGCACGGTCTCCATCGGCGGCTTCGTCCCGAAGCCGCACACCCCGTTCCAGTGGGCCCCGCAGCTGTCGGCGGAGGAGACGGACGCGCGCCTGGCGAAGCTCCGGGACAAGATCCGCGGCGACAAGAAGTACGGCCGTTCGATCGGCTTCCGCTACCACGACGGCAAGCCCGGCATCGTCGAGGGCCTCCTCTCCCGCGGTGACCGCCGCATCGGCGCCGTCATCCGCGCGGTCTACGAGGACGGCGGCCGCTTCGACGGCTGGCGCGAGCACTTCTCGTACGACCGCTGGATGGCCTGCGCCGACAAGACGCTCCCCGAGCAGGGCGTCGACGTCGCCTGGTACACCACCCGCGAGCGCACCTACGAGGAAGTCCTCCCCTGGGACCACCTGGACTCCGGCCTGGACAAGGACTGGCTCTGGGAGGACTGGCAGGACGCCCTCGACGAGACCGAGGTCGACGACTGCCGCTGGACGCCGTGCTTCGACTGCGGCGTGTGCCCGGCCATGCAGACCGAGATCCAGGTCGGCCCGACCGGCAAGAAGTTGCTGCCGCTGACGGTCGTCAAGTAGCCGCACAGCACTCCGACGACGGCCCGGCGCGAGGGAGACCCCGCGCCGGGCCGTCGCCGTGCCGCCTCCCCCGGGTGACCGAGCCTGGGGAACCGGTGGTGGCCTCTACGCGTACTCTGGGTAGTACAACAACCGCCTCCGGCGCGGTGCCCGCATCCGAGATCTCCCCGCGAAAGCGGGGGTGAGCCGGGCGGGCCCCCCAGAGGCCCCCTGTCTGTTCGAGGGCGGCGCGGCACCCGCGCCCGCCCCGCACCGAGGAGAAGAACCACTGGGCAAGCGACAGCCCGAAGGCCCGCCGCCCGCACCGGCGGTGCAGCGCATCCGACTGCGCTACACCAAGCGCGGCCGCCTCCGGTTCACCAGCCACCGTGACTTCCAGCGCGCCTTCGAGCGCGCGCTGCGCCGCGCCGAGGTGCCCATGGCGTACTCGGCCGGATTCACCCCGCACCCCAAGGTGTCGTACGCCAACGCCGCCCCCACGGGTACGGGCTCCGAGGCCGAGTACCTGGAGATCGCCCTCACCGAGGCACGGGACCCCGAGACCCTGCGGGCCCTGCTCGACGAGTCGCTCCCGGCCGGCCTCGACATCACCGACGCCGTCGAGGCCCGCACCTCGGGACTCGCCGACCGGCTCACCGCCTCCGTGTGGGAGCTCCGGCTCGACGGCGTCACCGCCGAGGACGCGCAGAAGGCCGTCGACGCCTTCCTCGCGGCCGAGACCGTGGAAGTACAGCGCAAGACCAAGAACGGCATCCGTTCCTTCGACGCCCGCTCGGCCGTCGCCGAGCTCCAGGCACGTTCCGCGGCTGATAGGCCGCTGGACAATGCCTGTGCGATACTGCGGCTGGTTGTTCGGCACGTGACACCTGCCGTGCGACCCGACGACGTCCTGTCCGGTCTCCGAGCTGTGGCCGACCTGGCGCCGCCGGTCCCCGCAGCGGTGACCAGGCTGGCGCAGGGGCTCTTCGACGAGGAGTCCGGCACGGTGACCGACCCGCTCGCGCCCGACCGCGAGGCAGTCACGGCCGCTCCACCCACGGCCGCCGCGACCGCCTCAGCGACGGCGCCGGGTACCGGTTCCGCGTAGGGAGCGGTCGTCGTAGCGCAGCCCTGGCACTCGGGAGCCACCTGGGTCCGGCAGCGCACTGACCAGGAGACTTTCGCCAGGCCGTACGTACAACGCGTACGGAACCGGCGAGCCAGACATCAGCTCCCGTGCGGCGCCCGCGCCCCGGACGGCGGCACCGCGCATCGTGCGTGATCGTGCCGCCGGACCGGATCAAGACGCGGCGCCCGGGGGCGTGACGGGAGAACCGCCCGCATGCTCGAGCAGCACGAAGAAAGCAACGAGAACAACAACGCACCTGGTGACAAGCTGCCGCCGCGCCGCAGGCGCCGCGCCGCTTCCCGCCCCGCCGGTCCGCCGGTCGCGGCGGAGGTCACCGAGACCGTGGCCGAGGTCGTCGTGGAGACGCCGGAGACCACCCCGGCCGCCGCGCCGGAGCCCGTGGAGGAGCCCGCCGCTCCCGCGCGCCCGCGTCGCCGCGCCACCCGCAAGGCCACCGCCCCGGCCCCGGTCGCCGAGACCGTCGAGACCGAGGCCCCCGTCGCCGAGGCTCCCGTCGAGGAGCCCGCCGCCCCGGCCCGTACGCGTCGCCGTGCCACCCGCAAGGCCACCACGCCCGAGCCCGTCGCCGAGGTCGTCGAGACCGAGGCCCCCGTCGCCGAGGCTCCCGTGGAGGAGCCCGCCGCCCCGGCCCGTACGCGTCGCCGCGCCACCCGTAAGGCCACCACGCCCGAGCCCGTCGCCGAGGTCGTCGAGACCGAAGCCGCCGTGGCAGCCCCCGTCGCGGAGGCCCCCGCCGTGGAGGCTCCCGTGGAGGAGCCCGCCGCCGCCCCGGCCCGTACGCGTCGGCGCGCCACCCGCAAGGCCACCTCGCCCGAGGTCACCCCCGCCGGCGGCGAGAGCCTGCCGCAGGAGACCGTCGCACAGATCACCGCCGAGGCCGCCGAGCCCGAGGTCGCCGCCGCCGAGAAGGCCGCCACCCGGGGCCGCACCCGCCGCCGCGCCACCTCGCCGCAGTTCACCTCCGAGCCCCCGGCGCCCGCCGTGGCCGAGGAGGAGCCCCGCGGCCGCCGTGCCGCGCGCCCCGCCGTCGCCGTGTTCCAGGCCCCGGTCTTCACCGAGCCCATGTTCCAGACCCCGGAGACCGCGGCCGCCGCCGCTGCCGCCGAGGTCGTGGAGGAGGACGAGGAGGAGACGGTCGAGGCCGAGGAGACCGCCGCGCCCGTCGAGGCCGTCGAGCGTCCCGAGCCCGCCGGCCGTCGGCGCCGTCGTCGTCGTGGCGAGCCCGCCGAGCCCGTGGCCGTCGAGCCGGTGCCCGCCACCGTCGCCGACGAGCCCGAGGTCGAGGCCGAGGAGCCCGAGGCGGAGGCCGAGGAGTCCGACGAGTACGGGGACCGCCCGTCCCGCCGTCGCCGCCGTGGTGGCCGTCGCCGTCGCCGCGGTGAGCTCGCCGAGGCCGAGGAGGCCGAGGAGAGCGACGAGACGGACGAGGCCCGCGCCGAGGACGAGGAGTCCGAGGACGAGGAGTCCGACACCGACGAGTACGAGGGCGGCGCGCCGTCCTCCGGCAGCAGCAGCTCGCGCCGCCGTCGCCGCCGTCGCCGCCGCAGCGGTGACGCGGGTGGCGAGCACGAGGCGGGCGACGAGGACGGCGTCCGTACGGTCGTCAAGGTCCGCGAGCCCCGCCCGGCCCGCGAGAAGGCCGAGCCGTCCGACGAGGTCCAGTCCATCAAGGGCTCCACCCGCCTGGAGGCGAAGAAGCAGCGCCGCCGCGAGGGCCGCGAGCAGGGCCGCCGCCGCGTCCCGATCATCACCGAGGCCGAGTTCCTGGCCCGCCGTGAGGCCGTCGAGCGCGTCATGGTCGTCCGCCAGAACGGCGAGCGCACCCAGATCGGCGTCCTGGAAGACAACGTGCTCGTCGAGCACTACGTCAACAAGGAGCAGGCCACCTCGTACGTCGGCAACGTCTACCTGGGCAAGGTCCAGAACGTGCTGCCGTCGATGGAGGCCGCCTTCGTCGACATCGGCAAGGGCCGCAACGCCGTCCTGTACGCCGGTGAGGTCAACTTCGAGGCTCTCGGCATGGCCAACGGGCCGCGCCGCATCGAGACCGCCCTCAAGTCCGGCCAGTCGGTCCTCGTGCAGGTCACCAAGGACCCGATCGGGCACAAGGGCGCGCGTCTGACCAGCCAGGTCTCCCTGCCGGGCCGCTACCTCGTGTACGTCCCCGAGGGCTCGATGACCGGCATCAGCCGCAAGCTCCCGGACACCGAGCGCGCCCGCCTGAAGACCATCCTCAAGAAGATCGTCCCCGAGGACGCGGGCGTCATCGTGCGCACCGCCGCCGAGGGCGCGAGCGAGGACGAGCTGCGCCGTGACGTCGAGCGTCTGCAGGCGCAGTGGGAGGACATCCAGAAGAAGGCGAAGAGCGGCAACGCCCCGACCCTTCTCTACGGCGAGCCGGACATGACCGTCCGGGTCGTCCGCGACATCTTCAACGAGGACTTCTCGAAGGTCATCGTCAGCGGTGACGACGCCTGGGAGACCATCCACGGGTACGTCAACCACGTCGCCCCGGACCTGACCGACCGCCTGTCCAAGTGGACGAGCGAGGTCGACGTCTTCGCGACGTACCGGATCGACGAGCAGCTGATGAAGGCGCTGGACCGCAAGGTCTGGCTGCCGAGCGGTGGCTCGCTGGTGATCGACAAGACCGAGGCGATGATCGTCGTCGACGTCAACACCGGCAAGTTCACCGGTCAGGGCGGCAACCTCGAAGAGACCGTGACGAGGAACAACCTCGAAGCGGCCGAGGAGATCGTCCGCCAGCTGCGCCTGCGCGACCTGGGCGGCATCGTCGTCATCGACTTCATCGACATGGTCCTGGAGTCCAACCGCGACCTGGTGCTGCGCCGCCTCCTGGAGTGCCTGGGCCGTGACCGGACCAAGCACCAGGTGGCCGAGGTCACCTCGCTGGGCCTGATCCAGATGACCCGTAAGCGGGTCGGCCAGGGCCTCCTGGAGTCCTTCTCCGAGACCTGTGTCCACTGCAACGGCCGTGGCGTCATCGTGCACATGGAGCAGCCGACCGCCCCCGGTGGCGGCGGCAGCGGCAAGCGCTCGAAGCGGCGTGGCCGCGGCGGCGCCGAGCACCACGAGCACGAGCACGTCGACGGCGCCGTCGAGGAGACGGAGTCCGAGACCGAGACGGTCGAGACCGAGGCCGAGGTGGCCGCGGAGATCGCCGCCCCGGTGGCCGTGGAGGAGCCCTTCCGCCCCGACGAGGAGCTGTACGGCAGCGCCGCCGAGGCCGAGGCCGCCGCCACGCGGGGCCGCGGTCGCCGTCGGGCGACCCGCAGGGTCTCCGCGCCGGTCGCCTCCACGCCCGCCCCGGCGGTCGTGACGGAGCCCGAGCCCGTCGTCGAGGCCGCGCCGGTCGTCGAGCCCGTGGCCGAGGCGCCGGCCGTCGAGGAGGCCGCCCCGGCCCCCCGTACGCGCCGCCGCGCCACGCGGAAGGCGACGGCCCCGGCCGGTTCGCCGGCCGCCGCGGAGCCGGTCGTCGAGACCGTCGTCGAGCCCGTCGCGGCCCCGGAACCGGTCGTCGAGGCCGCTCCCGAGCCCGTGGTCGAGGCGCCGGTCGTCGAGGAGGCCCCCGTGGCCGCCCCGCCGAGGGCCCGTCGTCGGGTCGTCCGCAAGGTGACCGCCCCCGCCGGTTCGCCCTCGGGTGCCGAGGAGGCCGCCGTTCTGGTGGTCGAGTCCCCGGTTGCCGCTGCCCCGGCAGAGGCGCCCGCCGCCGAGGCGCCCGCCGCGGACGGCGAGGCCGAGGCCGCGGCCCCGGCCAAGAAGACGGCCGCCCGCAAGACGGCGAAGAAGGCCACCGCGAAGAAGGCCGCCACCAAGAAGACGGCGACGGCCAAGAAGACCGCGGCGAAGAAGACGACCGCCAAGAAGGCCACCGCCAAGAAGACGGCAGCCCCGGCACAGGACTGACCCGGCCGGGGGGGGGCGGGGCGCGGCGGGGGGGCCCCCCCCCCCCCCCCCCCCCCCCCCCCCCCGGGGGGGCCCCCCATTTTACCCCCCCCGCCCCGGCCCGAAACAAGACCCACCGCG
>NZ_JBIBWQ010000006.1:0-62251 GCF_043081505.1 Streptomyces sp. NPDC014870 | reverse complement strand
GCGGCGGCTATACTCCCCCCCCCCAACCCCCCCCCCACACCCCCCCCCCCGCCCCCGCCGGCCCGCCCGGGGGGGGGGGGGCGGGGCCCCGCGGGCCCCCCCCCCCCCCGCCCGCCCCACGGCCCGCCTCCGGGGAGTCGCCCGAATTTGACCCCCCGAGGCACCGGCCGTAACCTTGACCGTCGGCGTGTCGTATGACATGCCAAACCCCTGAGCACCCTCCTCCCGGTCTGCCGGGAGAGGCCGCTCGTCCACTTCCGGATCACCGCGGGCCCCGGCCCGTGTGAGCGGCTGGCATCAGGGGTCCGTTCCCGAGTGAGAGAGAGATCCGCGTGTACGCCATCGTGCGCAGCGGTGGTCGCCAGCACAAGGTTGCTGTCGGCGACATCGTTGAGGTTGACAAGATTTCCACTGCCAAGGTTGGCGACACCGTAGAGCTCTCTACGCTGCTCGTTGTCGACGGCGACGCCGTGACCAGCGACCCGTGGGTGCTGGCCGGTATCAAGGTCACGGCCGAGGTCGTGGACCACCACAAGGGCGCGAAGATCGACATCCTGCGCTACAAGAACAAGACCGGCTACCGCCGTCGCCAGGGTCACCGCCAGCAGTACACGGCGATCAAGGTCACCGGTATCCCCGCGGCTGCGAAGTAAGAGGGACTGAGACATGGCACACAAGAAGGGCGCATCGTCCACCCGGAACGGGCGCGACTCCAACGCTCAGCGGCTCGGCGTGAAGCGCTTCGGCGGTCAGGTCGTCAACGCCGGTGAGATCCTGATCCGCCAGCGCGGCACCCACTTCCACCCGGGCTCGGGCGTCGGCCGTGGCGGCGACGACACGCTGTTCGCCCTGCAGGCCGGTTCGGTGCAGTTCGGCACCCACCGTGGCCGCAAGGTCGTGAACATCGTTCCGGTCGCCTGATCGGAAGCATTCGCGGAGGCGGACCTCACTTCCCGGCAGGGAAGCGGGTCCGCCTTTCGCGTGTTACTAGATAGACATTCCACCTCGTAGTACCCCCTTGTAACTGGAGGCACAGAACCATGACCACCTTCGTGGACCGCGTCGAGCTGCACGTCGCCGCGGGTAGCGGAGGCCACGGCTGCGCCTCCGTACACCGGGAGAAGTTCATGCCCCTCGGCGGGCCCGACGGCGGCAACGGCGGCCGCGGCGGTGATGTGACCCTGGTCGTCGACCAGTCGATCACCACGCTCCTCGAGTACCACCACTCCCCGCACCGCAAGGCGACCAACGGTCAGCCCGGCGCCGGTGACAACCGCTCCGGCAAGAACGGCCAGGACCTCGTCCTGCCCGTGCCCGACGGCACCGTCGTCCTCGACAAGCGGGGCAACGTGCTCGCCGACCTGGTCGGCCAGGGCACCACCTTCGTCGCGGGCCAGGGTGGCCGCGGCGGTCTCGGCAACGCGGCGCTCGCCTCCGCCCGCCGCAAGGCCCCCGGCTTCGCGCTGCTCGGCGAGCCCGGCGAGGCGCGGGACATCGTCCTTGAGCTCAAGACCGTCGCCGACGTGGCGCTCGTGGGCTACCCGAGCGCCGGCAAGTCCTCGCTCATCTCCGTCCTGTCGGCGGCCAAGCCGAAGATCGCGGACTACCCCTTCACCACGCTCGTCCCGAACCTGGGCGTCGTCACCGCCGGTTCGACGGTCTACACGATCGCCGACGTGCCGGGGCTGATCCCGGGCGCCAGCCAGGGCCGCGGCCTCGGTCTGGAGTTCCTGCGCCACGTCGAGCGCTGCTCGGTCCTGGTGCACATCCTGGACACGGCGACGCTGGAGTCCGACCGGGACCCGGTCACCGACCTCGATGCCATCGAGGAGGAGCTGCAGCAGTACGGCGGCCTCGACGACCGTCCCCGTATCGTCGTCCTCAACAAGATCGACATCCCGGACGGCCAGGACCTGGCGGACATGATCCGCCCCGACCTGGAGGAGCGCGGCTACCAGGTCTTCGAGGTCTCCGCCGTCGCCCGTACGGGCCTGAAGGAGCTCTCCTTCGCGCTGGCCGGCATCGTCGCCGAGGCGCGCGCGGCCAAGCCGAAGGAGGAGTCGACCCGGATCGTCATCCGCCCGCAGGCGGTCGACGAGGCGGGCTTCACCGTCACGTACGACGAGGCTGAGGACCTCTACCGGGTGCGCGGCGAGAAGCCGGAGCGCTGGGTCCGCCAGACCGACTTCAACAACGACGAGGCCGTCGGCTACCTCGCCGACCGCCTCAACCGCCTCGGTGTCGAGGAAGAGCTGATGAAGGCGGGCGCCCGCGCGGGCGACGGCGTCGCGATCGGCCCCGAGGACAACGCGGTCGTCTTCGACTGGGAGCCCACGATGATGGCGGGCGCCGAGATGCTCGGCCGCCGCGGCGAGGACCACCGCCTCGAAGCCCCCCGCCCGGCCGCCCAGCGCCGCCGCGACCGCCAGGCGGAGCGCGACGACGCCCAGCGCGAGTACGACGAGTTCAACCCGTTCTAGTTCGACGAGTTCAACCCGTTCCAGTCCGGGGTTCGTGCGCGTACGACGGGTTCGACCGCTTCCGGGGGCCTGTGGGCTCCCGGGAGCGGTCGGTCGGGTGGATCGGTCGCTCCCGTAGGATCTCGGTGTGAGTAGCGCCCCCCACCCCGTCACGACCGCAGGCATGCTCGGCGTCGTCGTCATCGCCTACAACGACGCGGAGCTGGTCGGCGACGCGATCCGCTCGGCGCTCGCCCAGGGACCCGTCGTCGCAGAGGTCGTCGCCGTGAACGACGCCTCCGGTGACGCCACCGCGCAGGTCCTGGACGAGCTGGCCGCGCTCCACCCCCGGGTCCGGGTCGTCCACCGCACCCAGAACAGCGGCGGCTGCGGCACCCCCCGCAACGACGGCATCCAGGCGGCCACGGCCCCGTACGTGATGTTCCTCGACAGCGACGACATCCTGCCCGAGGGCGCGGCCGAGGCCCTGGTCGCGGCGGCCGTCGAGCACGCGACGCCCGTGGCCGTCGGCGCCTGCGTGCGGCGCGAGCTGCCCGAGGGCCGCGACGTGCGCTGGCAGCCCGCCCTCTACCGGGAGCCCGCGCTCCTGCAGACGCCGGCCGACCTCGTCCCGCTGGTGCACGACACCCTCTGCGTCAACAAGATCTACGAGCGGTCCTTCCTCACCGAACACGGCATCCGGTTCCCCGACGGCCGTTTCGTCTACGAGGACTTCCTCTTCACCGCCCGCGTCCTCGCCGCCGCGCCGCGCATCGCCGTGATACCCGACACGGTCTACGTCTGGCACGTGCGCCGTGCCGCCGCGCAGCTGTCGATCTCCCTCGCCCGCGAGGACGTCACCAACTGGCAGGCCAGGATCGCCGCCCACCGCCAGGCCGTCGAGACCCTCCAGCAGGCCGGGCGCGCCGAGCTCGCCGCCGCCTGCCGCACCAAGTTCCTCGAACACGACCTGCGGATGTACGCCCGCGAGCTGCGGCTGCGCGGCGCCGAGCACCAGAGCGACTGGTGGCGGCTGACCCGCGAGCACCTCGCGGCCTTCGAGGAGGCCGAGATCGCCGCGGCGACCGCGCCGGCCCGCTGGACGGCGCGTTTCCTGCTCGCCGCCGAGCAGCCGACGGACCTGCTGCGCCTCTCCCGGCTCTGCGCCGACCCGGCCCGCCTGCTCCCGCCGTACGCCCGCAAGGGTGACACCGCCGTCTGGTCCGAGGACCTGCCGGACGTGCGGCTCGACGGCATGGACACCCTGCCGCTGGCCGAGCTGCCGCTGGTGGTCGACGCCGCCCTGCGCACCGGAGCGGGCGCCGAGCTGCGGCTCACGGTCCGCGACCTGTACGGCAGGGTGGGCACGGCGGGACCGCGTGCCGTCGAGGTCGCGTTCGTCCCCCGGGGGGCGGACGCCCCGGCCCGTACCGAACGGGCCGAGCTGACCGAGGTGGACGGCGGCTGGACCGCCCGGGTCCCGGCCGGCCTGACCGGCCTCGCCCGGGCCGGCCGCGGTCGCGGCAACGCGGGCATCCAGTTCTGGGACATCCGGGCCACGGTGACGTGCGCCGACGGGGAGACGTTCGCGACAGCGCTCCGGCTGCCGGAGGGCCGCCAGCGGCGCTCGGTGCTGCCGAGCAGCCGGTACGGTGTATTGCTGGTGCAGCAGTACACCACGGCGAACGGCTCGCTCGCGGTGCGGATCGCACCCGGCGCCCGCGACGGGCTCGGGGCGGTCAGGGCCAGGCTCCGTAGGCTGTCGCGCCGTTCATAGCGGAAGGATTGGGGCGCAATGACATATCTGATCACCGGTGGCGCCGGCTACATCGGCTCGCACGTGGTCCGGGCGATGACGCAGGCGGGGGAGCGGGTCGTCGTCCTCGACGACCTGTCCACGGGCTACGCGGAGCGGGTGCCGGAGGGTGTGCCGCTGGTGGTCGGGTCGACCCTGGACCGTGAGGTCCTGGACCGCGCCATCGCCGAGCACGGTGTCACCGGCGTCGTCCACCTCGCGGCGAAGAAGCAGGTCGGCGAGTCCGTCGAGGTGCCGCTGCACTACTACCGCGAGAACGTGCAGGGCCTCACCGTCCTCCTGGAGGTGGTGGCGGCGGCCGGCGTCCGCAACTTCCTCTTCTCCTCCTCGGCCGCCGTGTACGGCATGCCGGACGTCGACCTCGTCACCGAGGAGACGCCCTGCCTGCCGATGAGCCCGTACGGCGAGACGAAGCTGGCCGGCGAGTGGATCGTCCGTGCCGCCGGCAAGGCCCACGGCATCTCCACGGCCTGCCTGCGCTACTTCAACGTGGCGGGCGCCGCGACCCCCGAGCTGGCCGACACCGGTGTCTTCAACCTGGTCCCGATGGTCTTCGAGCGGCTCGACGCCGGTGAGGCCCCGCGGATCTTCGGCGACGACTACGCCACCCCGGACGGCACCTGCGTCCGCGACTACATCCATGTCGAGGACCTCGCCGACGCCCACCTCGTCGCCGCGCGCAAGCTCGCCGAGTGGGCCGCCGCCGGTGAGCCGCGCGACCTGACGGTCAACATCGGCCGCGGTGAGGGCGTCTCCGTGACCGAGATGATCGACCTGATCAACGAGGTCACCGGGCATGCCGTCGCCCCGGTCGTCACCCCGCGCCGTGCGGGCGACCCGGCCCGGGTCGTCGCCTCCGCCGACCGGATCGCCGCCGAGCTGGGCTGGAAGGCCCGCCACGACGTCCGCGACATGATCGAGTCGGCCTGGGCGGGCTGGGTCGCCCGCCGCTCCGCGTCGGCCTGACGCCACGTACGCCATGTACGCACGAGCCTGACCTCGCGCAGGTACGAAGAAGGGAGGCCCGCCGGTCACACCGGCGGGCCTCCCTTCGTCATGTTCAGCGGTCGAGCAGCGTGAAGAGGTTCTCCCAGCGCGCCACGATCTCGTCCGTCGAGTAGCGCTGGATGTCGACGCGGGCCTGGTCGCCCATCCGGTCGCGCAGCTCCTGGTCGGAGATCAGCTCGTCGAGCCTGCGCGCGAACTCACCGGTGTTGCCGGGGGGCACGATGAGGCCGTTCTCCCCGTCGGTGATGATCTCGCGGACGCCCGGGGCGACATCGAAGGCGACGCAGGGCACGGCCGTGGCCATGGCCTCCATGAGGGCGAGGGGGAAGCCCTCGCCCCGGGAGGACAGCGCGAACAGCGAACTGTCCTTCAGCGCGCCGGGGACGTCACTGGTCCGTCCCATCCACTCGACCTGCGAGGTCAGCCCGAGCCGCTCGCTCTGCGCCTTCAGCGCCGCCTCCTCCTCGCCGGAGCCGTAGAGGCGCAGGGTCCAGTCGGGGTGCTTCGGCGCGACCTCGGACCAGGCGTCGAGGAGCAGGTCGACACCCTTCTCCTCGTGCAGCCGGCCGATGGAGACGACGACCTTGGCCGTCCGCGGGGAGGGCTCCTCGGGGAAGAACGGCAGCGGGTTCGGCATGGCCCCGACGTGGTCGAAGCGCTGCCGGATCCACAGGTCGGCGTCCTCCCGGGTCAGCGCGAGCATCCGGTCGACGTCCGCGTAGAACTTCTTGACCCGCTGGAAGCGGGAGGAGTTCTTGCAGGTGAGGAAGGACTCGTGGCTCATGCCGACCACGCGGTGCCCGGCCGTGTCCGCGAGCGCGACCCACTCCATGGCCCAGACCTGCGTCACGATGACGACGGCACCCGGGCGCGCGGCGCGGAAGATCGCGGTGAGCTTGGCCGCCTCGCGGCGCATGCCGGCCTCGCGCGCGGACCTACGGCGGCGCTCGACGAGGTCGAGCTTGCCCTTGAGACCCCGGGCCGACTTGAGGGACGGCGGGTGGACGTCGTACAGCGTCGTCGTCCGGTAGGGCAGGTCGTCGCCGAGGTCGGCGCGGCGGCCCTCCGGAGCGGGGACGACACCGACGACGTGGACGGCGTGGCCGCGCTCGCTGAAGAGCCGAGCCATCTGGTGCGACCAGCTGGTGATGCCGCCGAGTTCGTCGACACTGTTGGAGATCAGGATGATGTCCCTGGTCTTCGTGTCGTCGCTCTGCGGGGCGGTCGTCGTCGTACTCATCATCTCGGTCATCAACGGCTCCACCCGGAGAAGAACTTCTCGACGATCGACCGCGCGGCGTTGCCCTGGTCGAACTCGCCGAACTCGGCCACGAAGCGCTTGCGGGCGTCGCAGAACTCACGCCCCTGGGCGTCGAGTTCGCGCACCGCGGCGTGCAGCTCGTCCTCGGTCCTGAAGACCGGTCCCGGCGCGTGCTCCAGCAGGTCGAAGTACGTTCCCCGGTCCTCGTGGACGTAGGTCTCGTAGTCGTACGTGAAGAACAGCATCGGCCGGTCGAGCAGCGCGTAGTCGAACATCACGGAGGAGTAGTCCGTGATCAGCGCGTCGGCGAGCTCCATCAGCGGCATCACGTCGTGCTCGTGCGAGACGTCGATGATCTTGCCCTCGACGTTCGGCGGCAGCACCACGTGGTTGAAGTAGTGCGCGCGCACCAGCAGGACGTAGCGGTCGCCGAACTCCTCGGCGAAGCGGTCCACGTCGAACGGGAGCTGGAACTGGCTGGCCTTGCCCGAGGTGCGGAAGGTCGGCGCGTACAGCAGCACCTTCTTGTCCGCGGGGATGCCGAGCTTCTCCGCGAGCGGTCCGCGCTCGCGGCGGCCCGCCTCCTCCTCGCGCTGCCGGGCCTGCACCAGCACGTCGTTGCGCGGGTAGCCCGAGCGCATCAGCGTGCGGTCCTGCAGCCGGAAGGCCTTGGCCAGCGTCCGCACGTCGTGCTCCGAACGCACCAGGAAGTGGTCGAAGCGGTCGAGGTGCTTCTGCTGCGTCTCCTGCTGCTGCCGGGTCTGCGCCTTGAGCTTGGGCTGGTCGAAGCCCATCTTCTTGAGCGCGGAGCCGTGCCAGGTCTGGATGTACGTCGTCTCGGGACGCTTGGCGAGCCGCAGCGGGTAGCTCTGGTTGTCCACCCAGAACTCGGCGCGGGCCAGAGCCTTGAGGTACGGCAGCGACCAGCGGCGCACCAGCTGGACGCCCTTGGGGAAGTCCTTCGGGCTGCCGGTGTAGGACCAGATCGCCTCGAAGTCCAGGCCCTGGCGGACCATCTCCTCGTAGATCGCGCGCGGGCTGTCGCTGTACTGCTTGCCCAGCTGGCTCTCGAAGACGACGGTGCGCTTCTTCACGGGCAGCCGGCTGTAGACCTCGTGGTACAGGCGCAGCTTGGTCTCACCGGAGGTGAGGGTGGTGCGCAGCGCCTTGGCGCGCCGGAAGCCGGACTTCGCGATCTGGCCGGGCCTGCCGTGCAGGCTGCGCTGGACGAAGTCCTCGATCCGGTCGCTGTCGCCCTTGGAGGAGACGAGCCGGAAGGCGAGGTGGCCCTTGGCGGTGGGGTGGGGCTCTATGCGGTCGCCCACCAGCCGGGTCAGTCGCGGCTTGACGGGGAGCGTGCCGCCGCCGAGGTCGTTCTGCTCGACGGTGAGACGGCTCTGGGTGCGGACGCCGTTCACCTGGAGGATGACGCGGACGTCCCACACGGAGTCGATGATGCCGAGGGGCCGCAGCTTGGAGCTGATGTCGGCCCGCGTCTCCCAGTGGAGCGTGTCGCCGTCGTGGCGGAGCTCGGTGACGGGGAAGAGGAAGGTCTGCAGGCTGCGCCGGCGGGCCCGGAACTCCACCTCGGCCTTGAGGGTGTCCCCGGGCTTGACGATCCCCAGCGGGTTGGTGATCCGGCCGCCGAGCCTGGCGGTGCCGCCGGTCTCCTCGTACGTGGTGAGTTCGTTGCGCAGGAACAGCTTGTTGATCGGCTTCTGGTGGTAGCCGAGGTCGGTGACGTCGAGGACCTCGCGGCCGAACTCGTCGTCGAGGTGTTCGGCGCACCAGTAGACGCGGCCGTCGCGCTCGGTGAGCGGCGCGGAGAGCTTGTCCCGGTGGATCAGCGTGTCCACGGCGGGCAGCAGGTTGTCCCAGTCGCCCTTCTCGAGCAGGTACGCGCAGATCGCCTGGATCTTGGCGCACTTGCTGTACGCCTCGCGGTCGAGACCCTGGAGGTACGGCCGGGAGAGCTCCTCGAACTCGCGGCGGTAGGCCTCGTCGCGGAACGGAAGGTCACGCAGATGGAGGACGAGGTCGTGCTTGAGGAACTTGACGTCCTTGGCAGCCCGCATCTCGGCCTGGCCGTGGCGGTCGAGGAGCGCGTCGATACGACGGTGGATCTCCAGCCGGTGCTGGTAGTTCACCATTTCGTGCCGGCTGTTGGTGACCGACTTGACGGCGGCCTTCTCGTAGACGTGCCAGAAGTAGACCTGGTTGGGGATCAGGGTGATCTTCTTCGCCGCCATGTAGGCGTCGGCGATGAACATCAGGTCCTCGTAGAACATCCCCTTGGGGAAGCGGAGCTCGTTGTCGACGAGGAAGTCGCGCCGGTAGCACTTGTTGGTCGACAGGGTGTCCCAGACGAACAGGTCGGGGAGCTCGGTGACCGAGTCCAGGGTGCGCGTGGTCGCGTAGAGCCACGGGTACCACTCGTTGCGCTTCTCCTGGACGGTGTCCTTGGTGAGCCGGACGCACAGGCCGGAGACCATGTCGGCGCCGGTCTCCTCGGCGGCCGACACCATGTTGCGGCAGGCGTTGACCTCGAGTACGTCGTCGCTGTCGAGGAACATGACGTAGCGGCCCCGCGCGTGGCCGATGCCGACGTTCCGGGGCTCGCCGCCCGCGCCGCTGTTCTCGGGCAGCTGGTAGGCCCGGACCTGGCCGGGGTGTGCGGCTGCCAGTTCCTGGGCGACCTCGAAGGTGCGGTCCTTGCTGCAGTCGTCGACGATCACGACTTCGACGCTCTGCAATGTCTGGTCCAACACCGATCGCACGGCCGTCGGGAGACGCTCTGCGTCGTTGTAGGCGATGACGATCACGGAGACGTCAGGCACTGGCACCTCGATCCATTTGTCTTTCGCAGGCTGCCTCAACGGTACCTCGCGTTCACTTTCCGGCTCTCCGACCGGTTCGGGAGGCGTCCGAGCCCCGAGGGGGCCGCGCCGGGGCGGCTGGGGCACCCCTCGATCGGATTCGTCGATTTTAGGGGGCAACCCTTTCGGCCCCGTACCTGTCTAGAAGGTGTCCGCACATGGGAGCCGTAGCCTCTTTGTGCGCAAATACACGTGGGAAAGTGACGGACGGGGAAGAATGCTGCTCAACTTGGATATCCAGGGCAATGGGGGACGCCCAGGTACTCGAGACCAAGGGCAGGCCCCCGTGCTCGACCCGTCAGCCGAGACAGATGCTCACCAAGGGGTGGGAGGTTCCACTCCACTTGTGAAGAAAGCCGGACCGGTACCACGGAACCGGCGAAGAGCGGGGCTGATCGCCCCCTGGGCCGCGGCCTTCATGTCCATGACCGCCTACTGCGTGGCCATGGCCGTCCAGGGCACCTATCCCTTCGGGGGCCGCTCGCGCGCGGTCAACGACCTCGGCAACCAGTTCGTGCCGTTCCACGCCCAGCTGCGGGACCTGATGCACGGCGAGACCACCGGTGACCTGGTGTTCAACTGGTCGAGCGGCTACGGCGTGCCGTTCTTCGCCGACTTCGTCACGTACCTCATGAACCCGTTCTCGTGGCTGGTCGGGGTCTTCCCCCGGGACGCCGTCGAGTTCCCTGTGTTCCTGGTCACCCTTCTCAGCGCGGGGCTCGCGGCGGGGCTGATGACCGTCTTCCTCGGCCGGCTCCACGACGGGAGCCCCTGGCTCCGCGCCCTGCTCTCCGTCGGCTTCGCCCTCAGCGCCTGGATGGTCTCGGACGGCTTCTCCGACCCCATGTGGATGTGGGGCATGGTCGCGATCCCGCTTCTCGGCATCGCCTACGACTGGTGTCTGCACCGTCGGCGCTGGGTCCTCGGCACCCTCTTCGTCACCGTCGGCTGGGCGGGCAACTTCTACACCGCCGCCATGGCCACCATCGGCATGGGCCTGGTGCTGCTCGTCCGGGTGCTCCTCGACGAGCGCCCGGCCGGCGAGCGCCTGCGGGTCCTGGGACGCGTCCTCTCCATGACCGTCACCGGCGTGCTGCTCGCCGCGCCGGTCCTGACCGTCGGCCTCAAGGCGAGCAAGCTGTCCCAGCCCGCTCCCGAGGCCGTCTACTACGGGGCACCCGACCTCGTCGACTACCTGGCGCACCTGATCCCCGGCGGGCTCGTCGGCCGCGTGCCGCACATCTCCGTCGGGATGCTCAGCCTGCTCCTGATCGCCACCTACCCGTTCATGCGGCGGGTAGCGCTGAAGGAGCGGGCCGCCTGGCTCGGCCTGGTCGTGCTGATCGCCGCCTCCCTGGTCTGGGAGCCCACGATCCTGCTCTGGCACGGCTTCGCCCTGCCCAACGGCAGCCCGTACCGCGCCTCGATCGCCCTCACGGCCGTCCTCGTCTGCGTCGCCTGGCTGGCGCTCGCCCGCCGGCCCCGCCCCGCCGAGCTGCTCGGCGGCGGCGCCCTGGTCCTCGCCCTCGTCCTCGGCGTGAGCACCACCGCGTACATGTCGCGAGGGCCCTGGATCCTCGCCGCCGGCGGTCTGGTCTTCCTCGCCCTGCTGCTCGCCCTGCACCGCTACCGGAACGACCGCCGGGTCCGCCGCGGGCTCACGGTCGGTCTGGCCGGCGCCGTCCTGCTCTCCGCCTCGTACACGGTCCTGTCCACCACCCAGATCCGTGACGCGATGGACTGGTGGGCGCCCAAGCGCACCTACGACGACCAGTCGCGCGCCGCGTACGACCAGCTCAAGGCGGCCGACGCCTGGCCGGCGAGCCGTACCGACCCGGGCCCGCACGCCTTCGCCGCCAACGACCCGATGCTCCTCGCCGGGCAGGGCGGCCGCTACTACAGCAGCTATCTGCCGGCCGTCACCGCCCAGTCCCTGCACGGGCTCGGCGGTGGCTGGTTCATGCAGGGCCGCGGCACGGTCAGCTTCAACGACCCGGTCAGCCGCGCGATCATGGGCATCAGCAGCTACCTGGAGGACGACCTCGGCCCCGACGGCTTCGTCCAGCGCACCGCCTCCGCACCGCCGGTCGTCACCCTGCGGCCGTCCGACACGCGCCTCGACGGGACGGCGGGGCGCGACGCCACCGTCTTCGCCCGCCAGGAGCGGGTCCTGGGCGCCCGGGTCTACGAGGTGCCGAAGCTCGTCCGCTCCGAGCCCGCGCCGCCCGGCTCCGGCAAGCCCGGCCACGGCTGGGGCGTGCCGTCCGTGCAGCGCGGCGGCCCCACGACCTTCACCACCGTGTGCACCCCCGGCACCGAGGCCTACTGGAACGCGCCCTGGCTGTCCGGCCAGGTCACCGCGCTCGGCCGGACCGTCGAGGCGGTCGGCAAGTACCCGATGACCGCGAACTCGCTGGCCCTGCTCGGTACCGTCCCCGCCGACGGCCGGATCACCGTCACCGTCAGCCCGAAACGGGGGACGGTGCTCAACGGGACCCCCGTCGGCTGCCTCGACCGGGCCGCGCTCGACCGGACCGTGCGGCAGCTCCGCGCCACCGGACCGGACCGCGTCGAAGCCTCCGGGCACGGCATCCGCGCCACCTTCGCGCCCGCCACCCAGCGCGTCGCTGTCCTCTCCGTGCCCGCCGCTCCCGGCTGGCGCTGCTCGGTCGACGGCGGCCCGGAGCGCGCGCCGCGCAAGCTCGGCGGCCTGATGGCCGTACCCCTCGCGGACGGCGCCTCGCAGCTGTCCTGCTCGTACCACACCCCCGGGCTGAAGCTCGGCCTGGCGGCGAGCGGCATGGCCGCCGCGGTCCTGCTCGCGGTCGCCGCCCTTCCTCTGTTCCGCACCCGTATCCGCCCGCGTCTCGCTCGCTCTTCGTCCAGGAGAAACCGCTCATGATCAAGTTGTCCGTCGTTGTGCCCTGCTACAACGAGGAAGCGGTCATCGACCGGTTCGACGCCCGCATCCGCGAGGTGCTGGGCGCGCTGCCCATCGAGTACGAGCTCTGCTACGTCGACGACGGCAGCAAGGACGGAACCTTCCTGCGGCTGCGCGCCATCGCCGACGAGCACGAGAAGCAGACCCGCTACGTCTCCTTCAGCCGCAACTTCGGCAAGGAGGCCGCGATGCTGGCCGGCCTGCGCGAGGCCTCCGGCGACGCCGTCGTGATCATGGACGCCGACCTCCAGCACCCGCCGGAGCTCATCGAGCGCATGCTCGAACTGTTCGAGCGGGGCCACGGGCAGGTCATCGCCCGGCGCACCCGCGAGGGCGACAAGAAGCTCCGCTCCGCCCTGAGCAGGCTGTACTACCGCGGCGTGAACAAGTGGGTCGACGTCGAGCTGACCGACGGCGTCGGCGACTTCCGGCTGCTGTCCCGTGCCGCCGTCGACGCGCTGATCTCGCTGCCCGAGTACAACCGCTTCTCCAAGGGACTCTTCTCCTGGATCGGCTTCGACACCGTCACCTTCGACTACCAGAACGCCGCGCGGGAGGCGGGCGAGACCAAGTGGAAGTTCAGCTCGCTGCTCAACTACGGCATGGACGGGCTGATCTCCTTCAACAACCGGCCGCTGCGCCTCGCGATCTGGCTCGGGCTCACGCTCAGCGGCCTGGCCGGGCTGTACGCGATCTGGATCGCGGTCGCCGCGATCACCCAGGGCGTCAGCGCCCCCGGTTACGTCACCCTCGTCGCGATCATCGTGGGCCTCGGCGGCGTCCAGATGATGATGCTGGGTCTGATCGGCGAGTACATCGGGCGCATCTACTATGAGACGAAGCGCCGGCCGCACTTCCTCGTCAAGGAGACGGACCGCTCCAGGACACGCCACCCGTTCGCGGGCGGCGCCTACGCAGCCGGCCGTATGGACGGCCGCGCACGCGTCGTCGCCACCGATCGGGAGATGTAATGCGCGGTCAGCTGGGCCAGATCGTCCGCTTCGGTCTTGTCGGCGGAATCAACACGGGCACGTTCTACGGGTGCTATCTCCTGCTGCACCCGTGGATGCCGTACTTCGCCGCCTACTCCATCGCGTTCGTGCTCAGCATGATCGGCTCGTTCTTCCTCAACACGTACTTCACCTACCGGACCAGGCCCACCTGGAAGAAGTTCGCGCTCTTCCCGCTCACCAACGTCACCAACTACCTGGTGCAGAGCGTCGGTCTGTACGCGCTGGTGACCTGGGCCGGTATGGACGACCGGATCGCGCCGCTGGTCGCGGCCGTCGTCGCCATTCCGTTCACGTACCTGCTGTCGAAGAAGATCCTCGTGCCGGGCGGCAAGCAGCCGAGCCCGGCGGGACCCGTCGGGCCGACCGGCCCGGCGGGCGGGGCCGACGTCGAGTCGGACCCGGTCGCCAGCCGCTGACGGCTCTCCGTTCCGGCGGCGGCCACCCGCGTCCAGCGGGCGAAACGGGCGGGCGCGGGCCGTCCCCGCTCGCGTAGATTGCGGCCTGACATCCGAGTGGGACGGACGCCGGTGACGGCGGTACAGGTAGCGGCGGTACAGGTGACAGTGGCAAGGCAGTTCGTGACGGAAGCCCGCAGGATCGTCGTCAAGGTCGGCTCGTCCTCGCTCACCACCGCCTCCGGTGGGCTCGACGCCGACCGGGTCGACGCCCTCGTCGACGTCCTCGCCAAGGTCCGCAGCGGTGGCGAGAAGGAGATCGTGCTGGTCTCCTCCGGCGCCATCGCCGCCGGACTCGCCCCGCTCGGCCTCACCCGCAGGCCCAAGGACCTCGCCCGGCAGCAGGCCGCCGCCAGCGTCGGCCAGGGCCTCCTCGTCGCCCGCTACACCGCCTCCTTCGCCCGCTACGGCGTACGCGTCGGCCAGGTCCTCCTCACCACCGACGACACCAGCCGCCGCGCCCACTACCGCAACGCCTACCGCACCCTCGACCAGCTCCTCGCCATGGGTGCCCTCCCGGTCGTCAACGAGAACGACACCGTCGCCACGGACGAGATCCGCTTCGGCGACAACGACCGGCTCGCCGCCCTCGTCGCCCATCTCGTCCGCGCCGACCTGCTGGTGCTGCTCTCCGACGTCGACGGGCTCTACGACGGAGACCCGGCGAAGCCCGGCACCTCGCGGATCGCCGAGGTCGCGGGCCCCGAGGACATCGCCCATGTCGAGATCGGCTCCGCGGGCAAGGCCGGGGTCGGCACCGGCGGCATGGTCACCAAGGTCGAGGCCGCTCGGATCGCCGCGGCCGCCGGTATCCCCGTGGTCCTCACCTCCGCCGTCCGCGCGGCCGACGCCCTGGCGGGCCGCGACACCGGCACGTACTTCCACCGCACCGGCCGCCGCTCCGCCGACCGGCTCCTCTGGCTCGCCCACGCCTCCACCCCGCAGGGCAGCCTCACCCTGGACGAGGGCGCGGTACGGGCCGTGGTCGAGGGCAAGAAGTCGCTCCTGGCCGCCGGGATCGCCGCCGTCGAGGGCGAGTTCGTCGCGGGCGACCCGGTCGAACTGCGCGACACCGACGGCCGGTCCGTCGCCCGTGGGCTCGTCAACTTCGACGCCAAGGAGATCCCGCGGATGCTCGGCCGCTCCACGCCCGAGCTGGCCCGCGAGCTCGGCCCCGAGTACGAGCGGGAGGTCGTCCACCGCGACGACCTGGTGGTCGTGCGCGCCTGATCCGTCCCTTTGCGGGGGACGTGTGGAGGCGTGGGGAGGCGTGTGGAGAAAACGGCTGAAAGACCGGCCATCCGGTAGGGACCTTTACCAAAACCGCCCCACGTGCCGCCTCGGACTGGTCAACTTTGTCTCGGGGACAAGACAGGGCGGGGTACAGCACCACACGCATCAACAGGAGGCCGCCGGTGAGACGAGCGCGCCCAGGGGCACCGCCCCGCGGGACAGCCGAACGCGCCCTGACCAGTGTCGAGGCCGGAGCCGACTTCGACGAGGGACAGAGCGGCGAGGGACAGGGCACCCAGACCGACCGGGCACGCGGTGAGGAGCGGCCGGTGGTCGCCTCGAAGCTCTGGCACATCACCCTCAGCGTCTCGGGCGCCGAGGCCCCGCTGAAGGAGGTCAGGCGCGGCCTCGAGCAGCTGGCCCACGACCATCCCTTCCTGCTGACCAGCCGCTACGCCAATGATCACGCGGAGATCCGCTACTGGGAAGAGGCCCGTGACCTGCACGATGCCGCGGCGGTCGCGCTCCGGCTGTGGGGCGAGCACCGGCAGAGCGCGAAGCTGCCGCCGTGGGAGATCGTCGGCCTCGAGGTCATCGACCGCGAGACCTACCACCTGCGCATCGCCGAGGGCTACGGCCCACCGCCGGCCGCCCCGGTGGGGGTCCACCCGTACTGACGAGCACCTTGGGGCGCTCTCGGGCGCCTGGGGCCGCCGGGAGCGTCGGGCGCGGGTCCGGGGCGTCGGGCGGGCGCCGGGATGTCGGGCGCGGGTCCGGGGGGTCGGGCGGGCGCCGGGATGTCGGGCGGGCGTCCGGGGCGTCCAGGGGGCGTCTCGGAGTACGGGATGCGGACGGCATTCGTGAGGGATGTCCGCAGTGGTGCCAGTACCCTGCGGGCATGACCTCGCTCACGCCCCTCGACAACCTGTCCCCGGTCGCCCGGGCCGCCTACCGCGCCCGCGCCGCCGCCGCCGAAATCGCGCCACTTCCGCGCGCGGCCAAGGACGACGCCCTGCTGGCGATCGCGGACGCCCTCGAGGTCCGTACCGCCGAGATCGTCGAGGCCAACGCCGAGGACATCGCCCGCGCCCGCGAGGCCGGGACCAGCGAGACCGTCATCGACCGGCTCACCCTCACCCCCGAGCGCGTCCGCGCCATCGCCGCCGACGTCCGCGACGTGGCCGCTCTGCCGGACCCCGTGGGCGAGGTCGTGCGCGGTTCGACGCTCCCCAACGGGATCGACCTCCGCCAGGTCCGCGTTCCCCTCGGCGTCGTCGGCATCATCTACGAGGCCCGGCCGAACGTGACCGTCGACGCGGCCGCCCTCTGCCTCAAGTCCGGCAACGCCGTCCTGCTGCGCGGCTCGTCCTCCGCGTACTCCTCGAACACCGCCCTGGTGAAGGTCCTGCGCGACGCCGTCGGGGGCGCCGGCCTGCCCGCCGACGCCGTCCAGCTCGTCCCCGGCGAGTCCCGCGACTCGGTACGGGAGCTGATGCGCGCCCGCGGCCTGGTCGACGTCCTCATCCCGCGCGGCGGCGCCTCCCTGATCCGGACGGTCGTCGAGGACTCCACCGTCCCCGTCATCGAGACCGGCACCGGAAACTGCCATGTCTACGTGGACGCCCAGGCCGACCTCGACATGGCCGTCGACATCCTGATCAACTCCAAGGCCCAGCGGCCCAGCGTCTGCAACTCGGCCGAGACCCTCCTTGTCCACCAGGACATCGCGCAGGCCTTCCTGCCGCGCGCCCTGGCGGCCCTGGCCGACGCGGGCGTCACCGTCCACGCCGACGAGCGGGTCCTGGCCCACGCCGAGGGCTCCAAGGCCACCGTCGTCCCGGCGACCCCCGAGGACTGGGAGACCGAGTACCTCTCCTACGACATCGCCGCCGCCGTCGTCGACTCCCTCGACAAGGCCGTCGAGCACATCCGGCTCTGGTCCTCCGGCCACACCGAGGCCATCGTCACCACCTCGCAGGCCGCCGCCCGCCGCTTCACCCAGCTGGTCGACTCCACGACGGTCGCCGTCAACGCGTCCACCCGGTTCACCGACGGAGGCCAGTTCGGCTTCGGCGCCGAGATCGGCATCTCGACCCAGAAACTGCACGCCCGTGGGCCCATGGGCCTGCCCGAGCTGACCTCGACGAAGTACATCGTCACCGGCGACGGCCACACCCGCTGACCCCTCGGTTTCCCCCGTTCGGCCCCGCTCCCGCGGGGCCGCGCGGGACCGGACGGGAAGGGATGTCTCGCACTCTCCCTGCCCAAAACCACCTCTCAGGTCTACTCTGACAAACGTGCCGGACGACGTGGGGGGCAGGCCGTTCCAGGACGGCAGGGACCCTGAGAACTCGGACGACCGCGGGGGCGCGAAGGACGACTTCGCCACCGTGGTGTTCGACGAGGACTTCGTACGGGCCGCCGAGGTCCACGAGCCGACCGCCGTGGAACGCCTCCTGGCGGCCGCCCAGGCGCGCGCCGAGGCCGAGGCCGCCCGCGCCAGAGCGGGCGCGCGGCCCGGCGAGGACGGCTACGACCCCTCGGACCCCTTCGGCGGCCCCTACGGCGACGCGTACGACCCGGACGACCCCGACGGTGACGGCGGCCCCTACGGTCCGCACGGCGGCGCCCTGCGCCCCTACCGGGGCAGCGCCCGCTGGCACCGGCCCGTCGCCTGGGTGCTCGCCCTGTTGATGGGCGTCGGCATGGTCGCCCTCGCCTTCACCGCCGTCTACCGGGGCGCCTCCGCCAACCGCCAGGACCAGGTCCCGGCCCCCGCCACCACCGGCATCGACAAGCCACGTGAGAACCCCCCGGCCGTCACCGCGCCCTCGGCCTCCGCCGAGTACTCCGCGCCCCCGGTACCCGCCGTTCCGCGTACTCCCTGAGCACAGGCGGACACCCGGCCGGACCATTCGTGCCGCACGTCCGAAATCTTCGGAACTTGTCGTGTACCTGGGCGTTTACCGGAGCCGCGTCCGACCTACTCTGAAGGTATGGCAGGGCGTGGCGACCCGCCTGAGGGGCCGGTTCCCGACCCCGGCGGTGGTGAGGACGAGTACCGATCCGTCGTCTTCGACGAGTCGTTCGTCAAAGCTGCCCGGCTCCAGGAGTTCTCGGCGGCGGAGCGTATGGGCGAGCACTCCCAGGCCGTACGCTCCCGCCCCTCCTGGGAGCCCAGAAGCGGCTCCCGCACGGCGATCATGCTGGTGCTCCTGGTCCTCCTCGCCTTCGGTACGGCCATCTACCTCGGCGTCCGCAACCCGTACCAGCCGCCCGTCGACCAGCGCGCCGAACCGCTGCGGACCACCGTCGTCCCGCTCGCCCCGCAGGGGCCGGTCCCGGGCGGGCAGCCGGCCCAGCTCTTCGCCAACAGCCCCGCCGCCGAGTACCGCACGGGCGCCGCCGGCATCAACTTCCCGGTCACCGGTCGCACGACCCACTTCTCGGAGGGCCAGGTGGTGACGGCCCTGTCCATCGCCAAGGACTATCTCGTGGCCTCCTCCCTGGAGCCCGACGTGCTGGCGGGGGTGACGGTCCGCCCTGCCCGCCTGCTGCTCGACCCCGACCAGCTCGCGCAGTTCGACCAGAGCGTCGAGTCCTCGACCGACGACGGCCGGCACGCGGAGGCCGGCTGGCTGGTGCGGTTCGACCCGGCGGAGGTCGCCCTCGCCGACCCGTCCGTCCGCGTCCAGGGCACCCTCCGCTTCGCGGAGACGGCCGCCGACATGCTGGAGGTCACGGCGGACCACACCTTCACCTACGCGCTGCGCCCGGTGACCGCCGGCGCCGGTCCGGTGGCCGCGGCCTCCCTCTTCACCGTCCACCGCGCGGTCCACTTCCGCTTCGACCGCGAGGACCTGCGGATGCACCGCGCCGAGCTGCTGGCCAGCACCGTCCAGGCGGGTCCGCAGGCCTGCGGACCCGACGCCGGCGGAGCCCTCCACCCGCTGCTCGCGGGTGAACGCGCCTCCGACGCGGGCGGCCCGGCCGTCACCGACCCGTACGCCACGGGCCGGCCCGCCGTCTCCGCGCTCTGCGGGACCCTCGCCCCGGGCGCTCAGCCCTCGCTCTGAGGCTCAGCCCTCGCTCGGAGCGCCGCCGCCTCTGCCGCTCTCGCCGCCCGCGTCGCCCTTCTCGCCGCCGGCCGTCCCACCGTCGCCGCGCGCCGCCGTGCCGCCGCCGAACCTGCTGCGCAGCTTCCCGCCCAGGTCGCCCGCCAGGTCGCCCGCGCCGCCCGCGATGTCGCCGACCAGCTTCATCAGCGGGTCCTTGCTGGTGCGCACCGATTCGGCGTAGTGCCCGGCGGATTCCCGGAAGGAGTCGGTCACCGAGGTGTCCTTGTCCTCCTCGCGCCGCGGGTAGTGACCGTCCATGATCCGCTGGTAGTCCCGGGTCTCGGACCACTTCTTCAGCTCGGCCGCCCGCACGGTCGTGAAGGGGTGCGTGCGCGGGAGCACGTTGAGGATCTTCAGGACGGAGTCGCGCAGGTCGCCGCCCTTCTCGTACTCGTCGGCCTGGGCGAGGAACGCGTCCACGTTCATCTCGTGCAGATGGTTGCCACCGGCGATCTTCATCAGACCGCGCATCGACGCCTGCAGATCCTGGCCGACCAGCAGACCCGCCCGGTCCGCCGACAGCTCGGACTTGCGGAACCACTCCCGCAGCGCGGTCACGATCGCCATGATCGCCACGTTGCCGAGCGGGATCCAGGCGACCTTGACCGCCAGGCTGGTGAGGAACAGCAGGATCGTGCGGTACACGGAGTGACCGGAGAGGGCGTGGCCCACCTCGTGGCCGACGACCGCGCGCATCTCCTCCTCGTCGAGCAGCTCCACGAGGCCGGTGGTGACCACGATGATCGGCTCGTCCAGGCCGATACACATCGCGTTCGGCTTCGGGTCCTGCGTGACGTACATCGGCGGGACCTTCTCCAGGTCCAGGATGTAACAGGCGTCCCTCAGCATGTCGTTGAGGTGGGAGAACTGGGCCTCGCTCACCCGCACGGAGTCGGAGAGGAAGAGCAGTCGCAGGCTCCGCTCGGGCAGCAGCCCGCTCAGCGCCTTGAAGACCGTGTCGAAGCCGGTGAGCTTGCGCAGCGCCACGAGCGCCGAGCGGTCCGCCGGGTGCTCGTAGGCGCGTGAGGAGATACCGGGGAAGCGCCTGCGCTGCCTGCTCGGCACGCTCTCCCGGCCGTTGTCGGACTTCTCGGTCATTGGATGCCCCCTGTTCGTACGAGACCTTGCTCGTCCCCCTGACGCGTCCCAGCCTAGGTGCTGGGGTCCCGGAGCGCCCGAGCCTGTGGATAACTCCGGCACGGGGGCGACGGCGGGGTACGACAGCCCGGTCAACGACTGAGTCGGCGTGAGCGTGCCCGGACGGCCCGCATACGATGTGCGCGAAGTCTCCGCTCCCGTCCCCGATCGATAGGTCCTGCCGAAGATGAGCCTCCACAGCACCGCCGCGAACCTGGTCATGCTCGCCGAGGGCGCCGAGCACGGTGGCAACCACGACAGCCTCAACCCCTACCTCACCGGTTTCGGCGCCCTGGGCGCGCTGCTCCTGCTGCTGTGGATCACCACCCGCTTCAACCGCGACCGCTGAGCCGGAGACCGGACCGAAGGCGCCCGCTGCCGTGCCAGTAGGCTCTGCACGCATGGGAGAGCAGGAAGTGCCTACTGGCGGCCACGGCAAGCGCCGACTCGGCGTGATGGGCGGAACGTTCGACCCGATCCACCACGGACACCTGGTGGCCGCCAGTGAGGTGGCCGCCCTGTTCCACCTCGACGAGGTGGTGTTCGTGCCGACCGGGCAGCCGTGGCAGAAGAGCCACAAGGCGGTGTCGCCGGCCGAGGACCGCTATCTGATGACGGTCATCGCGACGGCGTCCAACCCGCAGTTCTCGGTCAGCCGGATCGAGATCGACCGGGGCGGGCCCACGTACACCATCGACACCCTGCGGGACCTGCGCTCCCTCAACAGCGACGCGGACCTCTTCTTCATCACGGGTGCCGACGCGCTGTCGCAGATCCTCACGTGGCGCGACGCGGAGGAGCTGTTCTCGCTCGCCCACTTCATCGGCGTCACCCGGCCGGGCCACGACCTCACGGACGACGGCCTGCCCAAGGGGGGCGTCTCGCTCGTCGAGGTTCCCGCACTCGCCATCTCCTCCACCGACTGCCGGGCGAGGGTCGCCAAGGGCGATCCGGTCTGGTATTTGGTGCCGGACGGTGTGGTTCGCTACATCGACAAGCGCCAGTTGTACCGCGGCGAGTGAGCCTCGGAGAGGGGCACCGGTGAACGACCAGAACCCGTACGACCCGTACTACCCGCAGCCGCAGATCATCGGCTACGACGAGTACGGGCAACCGGTGTACCAGCAGGTGCCGGCGCAGGCGCAGCAGCCGTACGACCCGTACGCCCAGCAGCAGTATGTCCAGCACCAGGGACAGCAGGCGCAGCAGCAGGGCTACGGCTACGACGCCTACGGGCAGCCCGTCCAGCCGCAGCAACCCCAGCAGCAGCCGTACGACCCGTACGGTCAGCAGCAGCCGCAGCAGGGCTACGGCCACTCCTCGTACGACACCGGCCGTCAGTGGGCCGTCCAGGCCGACACGGCCCCCGCCCCCGCCTCCCCGCAGGCTCCCGCGCCCGCCGCCCCGGTGGCCGCGCCGCCCGGCGTGCCAGGTCAGCGCCCCGCTCCGGACAGCGGTGGCGACCGCGACTACCGCACCGAGCAGTTCTCGTTCATCGAGGAGCCCGACGAGGACTCCGAAGACGTCATCGACTGGCTCAAGTTCACCGAGAGCCGCTCCGAGCGGCGCGAGGAGGCCAGGCGGCGCGGCCGCAACAAGGTCGTCGCCCTGATCGTGGTCCTGGCCCTCGCCGCCGTCGGCGGGGTCGGCTACCTCTGGTCCGCGGGCAAGCTCCCCGGCATGTCCGGCGAGGAGCAGAAGCAGAACACCGCGACCGGGCCGCAGAAGCGCGACACGATCGTCGTGCATCTGCACGACATCAAGAGCGGCAACACCTCCACCGCCCTCCTCGTCGACAACACCACGACCCAGCAGGGCACCACCGTCCTGCTCCCCAACAGCCTGTCCGTGTCCAACTCCGAGGGCACCGCGACCACGCTCGCCAAGTCCGTCGAGGACGACGGCTCCAGCGGCACACGGGAGGCGGTCGGCAACCTCCTCGGAACGAAGATCACCGGCACCTGGCGCCTGGACTCCCCGTTCCTGGAGAACCTGGTCGAGCTGGTCAGCAACATCGACCTCACCACCGACGTCACCGTGCCCAGTGACAAGAAGGGCGAGGACCCGCTCGTCACCAAGGGCGAGAACCAGACGCTGAACGGCCGCGCCGCCGTCGCCTACGCGACCTACCGCGCGCCCGGCGAGGCCGAGGCCAAGCAGCTCCAGCGCTTCGGCCAGGTCCTCTACGGCGTGCTGCGGAAGATGTCCGACGACCCCAAGGCCAACGCGGACACCATCGCGACGCTGGTCATGATCCTCGACCCGTCCCTGCCGGAGAAGGACCTCGGCGCCTCGCTCGCTGGTCTCGCCAAGCACGCCAAGGGCGGCGACTACAAGACGGCCGTCCTCCCGGTGGAGCAGGACGGCTCTCTCACCGAGGCCGCGGCCGACAGTGTGGTCAAGGACATCCTCGGCGGCAAGGTCAGTGCCCCCGAGCAGGGCGCGGCGGTCCGGGTCTCGGTCAAGGACGCCACCGGCAAGGACGCCACCGAGGCCGCCAGGGTCGTCCTGGTCAACGGAGGCTTCGCCTTCGTGGGCGGCGCGGACGCGGAAACCGAGGAGGCGTCCCAGGTCCTGTACGGCGACGACGCCCAGAAGGCGACCGCCGGCGAGGTCGCCAAGACGCTCGGGCTCCCGGACAGCGCGGTGAAGAAGGGCAAGCCCGCCGGAAACGCCGATGTCACGGTGGTTCTGGGCCAGGACTACAAGATCCCCGGGAGCAAGAAGTGACCCGTTCGTAATCGTTTGCGGTGCGGTCGGCGGTACGTGAGACCCTTGATGTGTCTCTGACCGCCGACGAAAGCCTGCTTGTGACCGCCACGGATCGCTCCATCGAGCTCGTCAACGCCGCCGCCCAGGCGGCGGCCGACCGGCTCGCGCACGACATCATCGCGTACGACGTCAGCGATGTGCTGTCGATCACCGACGCCTTCCTGCTCGCCTCCGCGCCCAACGACCGCCAGGTCAAGTCGATCGTCGACGAGATCGAGGAGCGGCTCAACAAGGACCTCGGCGCCAAGCCGGTCCGCCGCGAGGGCGACCGCGACGCCCGCTGGATCCTCCTGGACTATGTGGACATCGTCGTCCACGTCCAGCACAGCGAGGAGCGGGTCTTCTACGCCCTGGAGCGGCTCTGGAAGGACTGCCCCGAGCTGCCCCTCCCCGAGGACGCCCTGAAGACCCGCGGCAAGGCCGCCGAGCACGCCGCGCTGACCGGCGTCGGCGAGGAGACGGACGGTGAGCTGAGCTGAGCACCACCAAGGGCGGCAGCGGCCGCCGCATCGTCCTGTGGCGGCACGGTCAGACCTCGTGGAACCTGGAGCGCCGATTCCAGGGCTCCACGGACATCGAGCTGACCGAGACCGGCCTCGCCCAGGCGCGCCGGGCCGCCCGGCTGCTCGCCTCGCTGAAGCCGGACGCGATCATCGCCTCCGACCTCAAGCGGGCCGCGGCCACCGCGGCCGAGCTGTCCGCGATCACCGGCCACCTCGTCACGCACGACTCCGCCCTGCGCGAGACGTACGCGGGGGAGTGGCAGGGGCTGACCCACGACGAGATCGTGGCGCGCTACGGCGAGCAGTACGCCGCCTGGAAGCGCGGCGAGCCCGTGCGCAGGGGCGGCGGCGAGCTGGAGACCGAGGTCGCCGACCGCGCCGCCCCGCTCGTGCTCGAGTACACCGAGAAGCTGCCCGAGGACGGCACCCTCGTCGTCGTGAGCCACGGCGGCACCATCCGCACCACCATCGGCCGGCTCCTCGGCCTGGAGGCGCGGCACTGGGAGAGCCTCGGTGGGCTCTCCAACTGCTGCTGGTCCGTCCTCGGCGAGGGCGCCCGGGGCTGGCGGCTCCTGGAGCACAACGCCGGAACGCTGCCCGAACCGGTGCTCGGCGACGACGACTGAGCGGTCCTCCGACCCGGATTTCACTTTCCGGCAGGTCACAGGCTAAAGTTCTTCTTGTTCGCAGCGCGGAGCGCGAAGAACACGAGGGGCTATAGCTCAGTTGGTAGAGCGCCTGCATGGCATGCAGGAGGTCAGGAGTTCAATTCTCCTTAGCTCCACAGTCACCGAATCCCGTCCCCGCCAGGGGGCGGGATTCGTCGTTTCCCGTCCCTCGCCGCTCATGTCCAGGTGTCCACCCCCTCGGCGCGGAGCGTCTCGATCGCCTGTCTGCTCTCCTCGTCGTTGGGGGTGTAGGCGACGATGCGGCACTCCGGCATCCCGTTGATCGAGAGCGACACCGAGGTCATCCGCAGCTCTCCCACGGCGTCGTGACGGAAGGTCTTGACCTGGCTGCCGGGCGGGACCACGTCGCCGCTCCGCCACAGCCGGGCGAACTCCGGGCTCGCCGCCGTGAGCCTGCGGACGAACCCCTCCCAGGCGGGTTCACCGACATGCCGGCCGTACGCGCCGCGCATCTGGGCCACCATCAGCGGAAGCTCGCGCCCCCTGTCGACGAGCGGACAGCGGTGGTCCTCGATCGTGAAGAGCGTCCACAGGACGTTGCGTACGTCGGCGGGGGTGGTCCCCGGCGCGGCGAACAGCAGTCGGTACGTCGAGTTGGTCGCGAGCACGTCGTACCGGCTGTTGTAGACGACGGCGGGATGCGGGACCAGGGCGTCCAGGATGCCCTGGATCTCCGGGCTGACCACGTCCACGTCCTCGGTGGCGTGGTCCGGCGCGAACGGCACCTCCGCCAGGTGGTACAGATGCTCGCGCTCGGGCCGGTCGAGCCGGAGGACGCGGGCCACCGCGTCGAGCACCTGGGCGGAGGCGTTGATCGGACGGCCCTGTTCCAGCCAGGTGTACCAGGTGACGCCGACGCCGGAGAGCTGGGCGACCTCCTCACGGCGCAGCCCTGGCGTGCGGCGGCGCAGGCCCGGTGGCATCCCCACGTCCTCCGGAGTCACCCGGGCCCGGCGGCCGCGCAGGAACGCGGCCAGTTCGTGTCTGCGGCGCGGCTGTGCCGGTGCTGCCAAGATCGTCACACCCCCCATGGTCGAGTCCGCGTGCCGCCGTTGCCAGGTGGTGTCAGTACCAGCATCGGCGGGCTCTCGTTACCCGTATCGGTCCCTCGTCACGCTGGCTGCCATGACGACGACTCCCACACGTCCCGTACTCAGTAAAGACGGTGGCACCGACAATCGGCGGGCGCTGCTGCTCGCGGTGGTGCTCGCCGCGCAGTTCATGGCGCTGCTCGACGTCTTCATCGTCAATGTCGCCGCCCCCACGATCCGTACCGAAATGGGCGCCTCCGGGGCGGGACTTCAGCTCGTCGTCGCCGGATACACCATCGCCTACGCGGTCCTGCTGGTCACCGGCGCGCGGCTCGGTGACCGCTTCGGCCACCGCCGGGCGTACCTCGGCGGGCTCGCGGTCTTCACCGCCGCCTCGCTCGCCTGCGGACTGGCCGCCGACACGGGCCAGTTGATCGCGTTCCGGATCGTCCAGGGCGCCGGGGCGGCCCTGACGATCCCGCAGGTGCTCAGCCTCATCCAGCGCACGTTCACGGGCGAGGACCGGGTCCGTGCCCTCGGGGCGTACTCGGCCGTGCTCGCCACCGGCGCCGCCGCGGGCCAGGTCGTCGGCGGTGTCCTCGTCAGCGCGGATCTCCTGGGCAGCGGATGGCGGCCGGTGTTCCTCGTCAACGTGCCGATCGGCGTGGCCCTGCTGGCGCTCGGCGCACGCGTCCTGCCGCGCGACGCGCCCACCGGACCCGAACGCTCCCGCCCCCTCGACCTGCCGGGCCTCGTCCTCCTCGCGGCGGCCGTCTCGCTCCTGACCGTCCCGCTGGTCCTCGGACAGGAGCAGGACTGGCCACTGTGGGCCTGGCTCTCGCTCGCGGCCGCCGCGGCCCTGGCCGTGGTCTTCGGCGCGTACGAGTCGCGGCTCGCCCGCCGGGGCGGCGCGCCGCTCATCGCCCCGCGCGTCCTGCGGATCCCCGGCATCGGAAAGGCCGCGTTCCGGATCGCTGTGGCGATGGCCGTCAACGCGGGCTTCCTGTTCACCCTGACCCTGCACCTGCAAGGAGGGCTCGGGTACAGCGCCCTGCGCGCGGGTCTCACCTTCGCGCCGGCCGCCGTCGTCTTCGGTGTGATCGGCTTCACCTGGCGGCGCTGGCCCGCCCGCGCGCAGCGCGTGCTCGTCCCCGCCGGGTTCCTCACCGCCGCGGCCGCCGCCCTGGCCATGGGTGCCCTCCTGCGGGGCGGCGGCACCGGCGGCTGGGCCCTCTACCCGGCCTTCGTCGCCATGGGAGGCGGGCTCGCGCTCGCCTTCAGCCCCGCCCTGACCGGCGCGCTCGCGGCGGTCAGGCCCGAGGACGCCGCCGACGCCGGCGGCCTGCTCGCCACCGTCACCCAGCTCGGGCAGCTGATCGGTGTGGCGGCCTTCGGTACGGTCTTCCTGGGGCGGCTGCACGCGCCAGGGGCGTATGACTCCGCGGAGGCGCTGTGGGCGTGCGCCCTCGCCCTGGCGGCCGCGTCGATCTTGGGCGCCTCGACCGCCCTCGTACGACGAGCCCGCTGACCCCCTTGCGGGGCCATGGCAGAATCGGACGGCCGGAGGGGAACGAGGGGTCCGGGCGGAGGGAGTGCGCGTTGGCCGTGAGCGGTGCCGAGGATGCCGAGGCCCATGCCGTCACCGAGCCCGTCGAGTCCGCGGAACGCTCCGAGGCTCTGCTCGACTGCCCCTCGTGCGGTTCCGCCCAGGTGGCCCAAATGCTCGGTGACAACGGCGGAGTGTCCTATGTGTGCACGTCCTGCGGCCACAGCTGGAGCTGAGTGATGGGTGCACACAGGCGGAAATGCGACTGGTGCGGCAGTGGTACGCCCATCGTCCGGGACATGGACCCGGTGAATGTCGACTACCAGTACTGGTGCGAGGAGTGCGCGCGGGCGCTGATCATAAAAGGCGACCCCATCGAGACCTACCGTGAGCTCGAAGGGGAGCCGATCTACGGCCGGCTCCTCGACGAACACTGCACCCTCAAGCGGTTCTACTCCTTCGCCACGGCCTGATCCCCGTCCGTGGCCCGGCGCGTGAGCGCGTACCCCACGAACAGCGCCGTCGCGGTCAGCGGATAGACCCCGGAGAGCAGCATCTGACCGGCGTTCTGGTCGAGTTCGGGGCGGCCCGGGTCGTGCGGCACCCACCAGAGCGCGAACGAGGCGAAGACCAGCGGCACCGCCCAGACCGTCCAGGCCGGCCGTATCCGCTCACGGCGGTCCACCAGCAGCACCAGCAGCGGCACGCACCACACCCAGTGGTGGGACCACGAGATCGGGCTGATCATGAGCGCCGTGACCGCGCAGACGATCACGGCCAGGGCCTTGTCCCCGCGCAGCGCGGCCCGGACCGCCAGCACCATCGCCGCGCCTCCGAGGGCGGCCGCGACGACGGCCCACAGCAGGCCGGGATCGTCGGTGTGCATCAGCCGGGCCAGCACTCCGCGCAGCGACTGGTTGGCGGTCTCCTCTGCGAAGCCGACCCGGCCGGTCTCGAAGAGCGTGTGGGTCCAGAAGCGCCTGGAGTCGTAGGGCAGGGCCAGCGCGCTCGCGAGGGTCGCCCCGAGGAACACCGCCGTCGCCGTCGCGGCCATCCGAAGCCAGGCGTTCCACCGCCGCTCGCGGCGCCACTGGAGCAGCCCGGCCGCGAGCACGAGGACGACGAAGAGCCCCGGTGTGAGCTTCACCGCAGTCGCCAGGCCGATGCCCACGCCCGCCCAGCGGCTGCCCTCCCGGCGTGTGAAGTCCCACAGCACGGCCACCGCGATGAGCAGGTTGATCTGCCCGTACCGCAGCGTCGTCCACACCGGCTCGCACCAGACGACGACCGCCGCCACCAGGAGCGCGGCGCGCCAGAGCCGCTCGCCGGAGAGGGACGGCCGCACGAGCCGCAGCGAGAGCTGGACCAGCGCCAGCACGAGCAGCAGGTTCCCGGCCGTGGCCAGCGTCCGCATCAGCGGGACGTCGACGAACGTCAGCGGGACGAACAACAACCCCGCGAAGGGCGGGTACGTCATGGCGAGGTTCGCCGAGGTCGCGCGCATCGCGTAGAGGTCGCCGCCGGCCCGGACCGTCTCTCCCTCGGCCCGGTAGACCATCACGTCGAGCATGTTCACGTGGGCCAGCCGCTGCGCCACCCAGAAGGCGGCGAACGACAGGAGACAGACCGCCACAGCGGTGGCCAGGGGCCACTGACGGGCGCGGGTTCGGGAGATCACGGACGCGGTCACAGAGGGCGACCCTACCCGCCGGGTTCGAACGCCCAGGGAAACGATTTGGTGATCCCCCGGGAGGCCGGTTAATGTTCTGTCTGTCGCCGCGGGGGAAACCCGGAACGGGGCGGACAGCAAGGGGCTATAGCTCAGTTGGTAGAGCGCCTGCATGGCATGCAGGAGGTCAGGAGTTCAATTCTCCTTAGCTCCACAAGAAGGAAGGAAGCGGACCATCCGAATCGGATGGTCCGCTTCTTCGTGTGCGGTCGGCCCCGTCGCCGGGGCCGACCGGGGTCAACCCCTGCCGCTGCCCAGCGCCTTGGGTCCGCCGCCGGGCGGCAGCGCCGGCCGCTCGGAGGACGTCGCCTCGACCCGCAGTGCCAGCGCGGGACAGCGGCGTACGGCCCGCTGGGCCCGGCCGCGCAGATGCGTGGGCACGGAGGCGTCGGCGAGCGCCGGATAGCCGTCGGGGCCCAGCCGGATCAGCTCCGGCACGATGTCCGCGCACAGCCCGTGCCCCTGGCAGAGCGTCCAGTCCACGGCCAGCTTCTCGCCGCTCGGAATGGACTCCTCCGAGTCCTGGTGACCGGGCCCGGGCAGCGGCAGCACGCCCAGGGTCGGGCGGTCGCAGCCGCCGCCGAGCACATGCGCGGCCAGATCGTCCGTGAACGCCGACACCGTCGACGCGAGGAACCGGGCCGAACCGTCCGGGTGCTTGCACGCGCCCCTGCCCTTGACCGCCTGGGTGACCGCACGCAGCGCCTCCAGCGCGGCGGGGCCGCCCCCGTTCAGGACGTCGGACAGACCGCCGGCCGCAGCCGGGAGCCCGAGGCGGCACGGCCCGCACTGACCGGCCGTCTCCGCCGCCAGCCAGTTCGCCACCCGCAGCGACTCCCCGATCGGGCAGGTCTCGGGCCCGATCGGCAGGATCGCCCCGGCCCCCAGCGCGCCGCCGACGGCGGCCAGTGACGCCCGGGAGACGACCGCGTCGTCGACCGCGACCGAGTCGATCCAGCTGCCGTGATAGCCGCCCGTGAGGACGCCCTGCGGCAGCGGCGGAGCCCCCGCCAGCTGGAGCACGTACCGCAGCGGGACCCCGGTGGGCACCTCGACGACCATGGGGCGCGCGACCGCGCCGGACAGCGTCAGCATGACCGTGCCTGGTTCCGCGTCCAGACCGGTGTGGCGGTAGCGGCGCGGTCCGATCCGGGCCGCGACGGCCAGCTGGGCGAAGGTCTCGGCGTTCGACAGCAGCGTCGGCGCGCCGCCCACCCCCGACTCGGCCGCTCGCTCCCGGCGGCCGGGCGGCAGCGCGGGCCCGCCGCCCGCCGCGCGGATCACCGCGGAGGCCTCCCCGGAGACCATCCGCTCGGGAGTACGGACGACACGCGCGCGTAGACCCTGCCCGCGCCGGTCGGACAGGCCGCGCTCGGCGAGCGCGGCCCGGACGGATATCTCCGTGGAGTTACGGGTGACGGCCACGATCAGCGTCCGGGCGCCGAGGGCCTCCGCGGCAAGGAGCGCGCCGTCCAGGATCAGGTGCGGTGCGCGGTTGAGCAGAACCGTGTCCTTGCGGCAGGCGGGCTCGCCCTCGCTGCCGTTGACCACGACCACCGGTCGCACCCCGCGGCGGATCGCCGCCTGACCGACCGCCCTGAGCTTGCGGCCGAAGGGAAAACCGGCGCCACCGCGCCCGTGCAGTGACATCTCGTCCGCGAGCCGGGCCAGCTGCTCGCCGCCCATGGGGTCGAGCGGCCCGTGCACCTTCAGGTGCATGTCGAGACCGAGCCGTTCGACCAGGTCGAACCCCTGGGTGAGCTGGGGCAGGCCGACCACCCGTACCTCGGGGACGTCGGGGAGCGGTGCGTTCACGGGCGGTCTCCAGAGGGAGCGGTCCAGGGCTCACCGGCCGGCGGCGGGGTGGCGTAGGGCGGGGCCGGGGGCGGCGCCGCGTACGTCGGCATCGGAGCCGGGGCCGCGTAGGTCGGCATCGGGGGCGAGGGAGCGGGCCAGAAGCCGGGGCGGCGCGGCGGGTCGGGGACGACGGGTATCTCCTCGGTCAGGGGCACGCGCTCGGCGAGCGGGGCGGGTCCGCCGGGATCGGCGGCGGATCCGCCGGGATCGGCCGAGGCGGCGTACGGGACGGGCTCGGAGCGGTACGGGGTGCGCTCCGAGGCGGTGTACGGGACGGGCTCCGGCGGGAACGGGACGGGCTCAGGGGTGTACGGGGCGGGTTCGGGGCGGGTGTCGCCGATGGCGCGGGACACCGCGCGATAGGCGGCCGAGAATCCGGTGGGGACGCCGGGAGCGGGTCGGTCGAGCCACTCGGCGGACAGCGTGGCGGGTTCGTCGGGGACGGGCGCGGCGGACGGGCCTGTCGGGTTCTCGGTGTTCTTGGGGTCCGCGGTGTTCTCCGCGCTCTCGGCCGCGGGGTCCGGCTCGGGACGCCGGGTGCGGCCGGTGCGCCCGATGCGGACGGTGCGGCCTGTGCGGCCCTCCAGGGACGCCAGGAGGCCGGCGAACCGGTCCGCGAGCGCGCGCTGCGCGGGGGCGGGCAGCAGCCGGAGCGAGACGGCCGCGGCGACCGATGTCAGCGCCAGGCAGTACATGACCAGGACCCACGTGGCGGCGGGCCGGCCCGCGTACAGACCGTGGACCAGGGCGAAGCACCAGGCCGGGTACGCCAGCATGTGCAGCGGGCGCCAGCGGGCGGCGAACCGGCTCCGGCCCGCCAGGGTGCTGCGCAGGGCCCCGGTCGCGGCCGTGACGACCATGAGGAGCCCGGCGAGCGAGCCGAAGCCGATGAGCGCCGAGCTCCCGGTGACACCGAGGCCGAAGGGGAGCAGCGCGCCCAGCGGCTCGACCCGGCCGAGGGCGACCTTCACGGTCCCGTGCAGCAGCAGGAAGCCGAGCGCGGCGACCGCGGTGGCGCGGTGGATCCCCTGGGCGAGCAGCCGGTGCCGGGTGGAGAGCAGCAGCCGGTCGGTCGCGATCAGCCCCCACGCGACGGACGCCGTGAGGGACACCAGCGACAGCACACCGCTGGTGAAGTCGAGGGCGGCCCGGAATCCGTCACTGCCGCCGAGGACGAGCAGCGGAATGGTCACCAGCCCCGCGACCGAAATCCCGCCTTGAACCGGCCGACTCAGACCGGTTCGCGGAACAGGGGACGAGCGGATCTTGCGATGAGGGTTCATGGGTGCGACTCCGAATGGTGCGGATAAGCGGTCCCGTTGCGGCATGCTAAGTCGCTCCATACCGAGCGGTAGGTGGTTTGCTCGTTTACACCGCACAGGGCCGAGAACTGACTCTGGGGTTGCCCCGGATAGGGGCGATACGCGGAGTAACCCGGGCGCCTCGGGCGGCCTCGGCCGTGGGTGACCGCCGGGCGGAACGTCGGTGCGGCCCGTGCGGGCCCTGCGGTACCCTGACGCCATGCGTGCCGTACGCCTTCTGCTTAGCGAGCCGCGCTGATCAGTCCCGACGGATGAAAGATCCGGTCGGAATCGGCGCGGCGTCCCCTCCTGTGCGAGGGGATTTTTCATTTCGTGGCAGTGCAGTTCGCGGGCAGTGGGCAGAGACGATCGATGGAGCTTCAAGGATCATGAGCGAGATGAATTCGGCTGCCGAGACGGCGGCCCCGCATCGTTATACGGCGGCCATGGCCGCCGACATCGAGGCACGCTGGCAGGACTTCTGGGACGCCGAGGGCACCTACGAGGCGCCGAACCCGACGGGTGACCTGGCGGGCGACGCCGCCGTCGCGGCCCGCCCGAAGAAGTTCATCATGGACATGTTCCCGTACCCCTCGGGCGCGGGCCTGCACGTCGGTCACCCGCTGGGCTACATCGCCACCGACGTCTTCGCCCGTCACCAGCGCATGACCGGCCACAACGTGCTGCACACCCTGGGCTTCGACGCCTTCGGCCTGCCGGCCGAGCAGTACGCCGTGCAGACGGGCACGCACCCGCGCGTGTCCACCGAGGCCAACATGGAGAACATGAAGGTCCAGCTGCGCCGGCTGGGCCTGGGCCACGACAAGCGCCGGTCGTTCGCGACGATCGACCCGGAGTACTACAAGTGGACCCAGTGGATCTTCCTGCAGATCTTCAACTCCTGGTACGACGACGAGGCCAAGAAGGCCCGCCCGATCGCCGAGCTGGTCGAGCAGTTCGAGAACGGCACCCGTGACGTCCCCGGCTCCACGCGCGCGTGGAGCGAGCTGAACGCGTCCGAGCGGGCCGACGTCCTGGGCGAGTACCGCCTGGCCTACGCCTCCGACGCGCCGGTCAACTGGTGCCCCGGGCTGGGCACCGTCCTGGCCAACGAGGAGGTCACCGCCGACGGCCGCTCCGAGCGCGGCAACTTCCCCGTCTTCAAGGCCAGGCTGCGCCAGTGGAACATGCGCATCACCGCCTACGCGGACCGCCTGCTGGACGACCTGGACGCGCTGGACTGGCCCGAGGCCATCAAGCTGCAGCAGCGCAACTGGATCGGCCGCTCCGAGGGAGCCCGCGTCGACTTCCAGGTCGGCGAGGCCGGTGCCATCACCGTCTTCACCACCCGTCAGGACACCCTGTTCGGCGCCACCTACATGGTCCTGGCCCCCGAGCACGACCTGGTCGAGAAGATCGTCCCGGACGCGTGGCCGGCCGGCACGCACGACGTGTGGACGGGCGGGCACGCCACTCCGGCCGCCGCCGTCGCCGCCTACCGCAAGCAGGCCGCCACCAAGTCCGACGTCGAGCGGCAGGCCGAGGCGAAGGACAAGACCGGCGTCTTCACCGGCGCGTACGCGACCAACCCGGTCAGCGGCGAGCAGGTCCCGGTCTTCATCGCCGACTACGTCCTGATGGGCTACGGCACCGGCGCGATCATGGCCGTCCCCGCCCACGACACCCGCGACTTCGCCTTCGCCCGCGCCTTCGAGCTGCCGATGCGCTGCGTCGTGGAGCCGAGCGACGACCGCGGCACCGACCCGGCCGCCTGGGACGACGCCTTCGCCTCCTACGAGGCGAAGCTGGTCAACTCCGCCAACGACGAGATCTCCCTGGACGGCCTGGGCGTCGTCGAGGCCAAGGCGAAGATCACCGCCTGGCTGGCCGACCGCGGCATCGGCGAGGGCACCGTCAACTTCCGCCTGCGCGACTGGCTGTTCAGCCGCCAGCGCTACTGGGGCGAGCCCTTCCCGATCGTCTACGACGAGGACGGCGTCGCGCACCCGCTGCCCGAGTCGATGCTGCCGCTGGAGCTGCCCGAGGTCGACGACTACTCGCCGCGCACCTTCGACCCGGACGACGCCGACACCCAGCCCGAGACGCCGCTGTCCCGCAACGAGGACTGGGTCAACGTCACCCTGGACCTGGGCGACGGGCCGAAGAAGTACCGCCGCGAGACCAACACCATGCCCAACTGGGCCGGTTCCTGCTGGTACGAGCTGCGCTACCTGGACCCGCGCAACTCCGAGCAGCTGGTCGACCCGGCGATCGAGCAGTACTGGATGGGCCCCCGTGAGGGCATGCCCACCGGCGGTGTCGACCTGTACGTCGGCGGTGCCGAGCACGCCGTGCTGCACCTGCTGTACGCGCGGTTCTGGTCCAAGGTGCTGTTCGACCTGGGCCACGTCTCCTCGGCCGAGCCGTTCCACAAGCTGTACAACCAGGGCATGATCCAGGCCTTCGTCTACCGGGACGCGCGCGGCATCGCCGTGCCGGCGGCCGAGGTCGAGGAGCGCGACGGCGGCTACTGGTACCAGGGCGAGAAGGTCAGCCGCGTCCTGGGCAAGATGGGCAAGTCCCTGAAGAACGCCGTCACGCCCGACGAGATCTGCGCCGAGTTCGGCGCCGACACCCTGCGCCTGTACGAGATGGCGATGGGCCCGCTGGACGTCTCCCGCCCCTGGGACACGCGCGCGGTGGTCGGCCAGTACCGGCTGCTGCAGCGGCTGTGGCGCAATGTCGTCGACGAGTCCACCGGTGAGGCGACCGTCGTCGACACCGAGCCGGACGAGGACACGCTGCGCGCCCTGCACAAGGCGATCGACGGCGTCTCGCAGGACATGGCGGCCATGCGCTTCAACACCGCCATCGCCAAGGTCACCGAGCTGAACAACCACCTGACCAAGGTCGGCGGCCCGGTCTCCCGTTCGGTCGCCGAGCGGCTGGTGCTGCTGGTCGCCCCGCTGGCCCCGCACATCGCCGAGGAGCTGTGGCGCAAGCTGGGCCACACCGCCTCGGTCGTCCACCAGGACTTCCCGATCGCCGACCCGGCGTACGTCGTCGACGAGACCGTGACCTGCGTCGTGCAGATCAAGGGCAAGGTCAAGGCCCGCCTGGAGGTCTCCCCGTCGATCACGGACGCCGAGCTGGAGGCGCTGGCCCTGGGCGACGCGCACGTGGTCGCGGCGCTGGGCGGCGCGCAGATCCGCAAGGTCATCGTGCGGGCGCCGAAGCTGGTCAACATCGTCGCCTAGCCGTCGCCCGGCTTACGGCTCCGACGCATGGGGGGTTTCCCCTACGGGCAGGTTGGGGGTTCCATTGGAACCTCTGGCCTGCCCGTTCCGTTTACCGTGGAAGAACGACAGCCGAGGAAATTCGACCCACGCCGGAGGGGCGGACATGGATGCCGCGATTGTGATCATGGCGCTGCTCTTCATCGCCTTCGTGGCGCTGGGGGTGTACGCGACCGTGAAGGTGGTCAAGGCCGCCAAGCGCGGCGTCGACCGCACGATCCACCAGGCCCGGCGCACCGTCGAGGACACCACGCTGCGCGCCAAGAGCTACGGCCAGGGCGGGGTCGGGGGTGAGCTGGCCCAGCTGCGGCTCTCCCTGCGGACCTCGATGCGGGCGACACAGGACGCGCTGCAGGCGGGCGTGGCCGAGGACGCCTCGCTGCGGGAGTCCCTCGGCCTCTTCGAGCGGCTCAGCGCCCATGGGCGCGAGCTGGACGAGGACCTCAAGCGACTGGAGCGCGAGCCGGACAAGGCGCGGGTCGCCGGACAGCTCAAGGACCTGCGGGAGCGCACCGAGCGGATCACGCACTCGGCCGACTCGCTGCGCTGGGCCGCCAGGGACCGGGCACGGAGGTTCGCGGAGGACGACCTGGGCTCCCTGAGCGCCCAGATCGACCTGGAGGCGGGCGCGCTGCGCCACTGGTCGGGGGCGACCGCCCAGGACCCCGCCTCGGGCGACTTCTCCTGGCCCGCCGCCGGCGCCCCCGCGGCGGACGCCGAGCAGGGGCAGACCTGGCCCGCCGAGGCGGACGCGCGCGCCGACGCGGGCCGTGACGCGCCGACCGGGCCCGGCGCGGACGGGGAGACCCCGGACCGGCAGACGCCGCAGGCGATCACGGCGCGCGACCCGCGCGCGGCCACCTACCCGTGGGAGAAGTCCGCGCGGCCCGAAACCACGACCTGACGTCGTGGAACGCGGGGGCGGACTGCCGTCCGGCCGCGCCTGCGGGTAACCTCCCGCTCATGTCCCGGCATGTCGCGATCGTCACCGATTCCACGGCCTACCTTCCACCCCAGACGATGGAGCGGCACGGCATCACCGCTGTCCCGCTCACCGTCGTCATCGGCGACGAGGCGCTCGAGGAGGGGACCGAGGCCTCGGCTCGTCTGCTGACCCAGGCGCTCCACAAGCGCCGCCCGGTGACCACCTCGCGGCCCGGGCCCGAGGTCTTCGCGGCGACGTACCGCGCGGCGGCCGAGGCCGGCGCCACGGGCATCGTCTCGCTGCATCTGTCCGGAGAGCTGTCCGGTACGTACGACGCCGCCGTGGTGGCGGCCAAGGACGCCCCCGTACCGGTCCGGGTGGTCGACACCCGCATGATGGGGATGGCGCTCGGCTTCTGCGCCCTGGCGGCGGCGGAGGTCGTGGACGCCGGCGGCTCGATCGACGAGGCCGTCGCGGCCGCCGAGAAGCGGGCCGCGGGGACCTCCGCCTTCTTCTACGTCGACACCCTCGAATACCTCCGCAGGGGTGGGCGGATCGGCGCCGCGCAGGCGCTCCTCGGATCGGCGCTCGCCGTCAAGCCGCTGCTCCAGCTCGACGGAGGCCGGATCGAGCTGCGCGAGAAGGTGCGGACGGCGTCGAAGGCCATCGCCCGCCTCGAGGAGATCGCGGTGGAACGGGCAGGCTCAGGACCGGTCGATGTCGCCGTGCACCACCTCTCCGCTCCCGACCGGGCCGCCGTGCTCGCCGACCGGCTCCGCGAACGGATGCCGGGACTTGAGGAGTTGCAGGTCAGCGAGGTGGGCGCAGTGATCGGGGCGCACACGGGCCCCGGACTCCTCGCGGTTGTCGTGTCGCCGCGCTGAGGCGTCCATCCCTCGTGTGAGTGACGGGTTTTTCCACAACTGGGCCTCTGTCCACGGAAATCGAGGGGTCTCAGCGGATTCGGACGGATGTGCCTACCGTCCTCTCCATGGCTCTTCGCACACATCTCGCAACCCGTCCCTCCGTACGCAACTCCACACGCTCCACCGCTCGTCGGACGACCGGGGGCGCGTCCAGCGGTCCCGGTCGCCCTCCCGGATCGGACACGCGCACCCGGGTCCGTGGGCGCGGCTCGCCTCCCGCACGGGCACGGGGCAGGCACGCGGTCGCGGCGAACGGCGCGGCCGTACGGCGGCGGGGCGAGGCGCTCTTCTCCGCCGGCCCGCCCGCTGCCGTGCGCACGGCAGCGACCCCTCGGCGAGCGGCGGAATGGGGAGCGGCGGAGGTGGTCGAGCCCACCGGCCCCCAGGAGGAGCGGGCGGCTCCAGGGCGGTGGGGGCGGCTGCGGTCGGCGGTCGGCGATCGCCTGCCGGTGTGGGTGCAGACCCGGTGCGGCCTCGAACCCCGGACCCTGGCCGCGCTCGCCGTGATCCTTGTCGTGGCCGCCGGATTCGCGGGGCGTCACTTCTGGACCGGCAGGCCCGAGGCGGTCAGGGCGCCGGAGATCGTGCAGGCGGCGCCTCCGCCGCGGACCGGGCCGGCCCACGGCGATCCGGTGATCCCGACCCGTGGGGCGCCGGTGCCCGAGGCGTCACCGCCCGGTGTGGTCGTCGACGTGAGCGGCAAGGTACGGCGGCCCGGGGTGCTGACGCTGCCGGCCGGTTCGCGGGTCGCCGACGCGCTGCGGGCGGCCGGAGGGGCCCGGCCGGGAACGGACCTGACCGGACTCAATCGCGCCCGCGTCCTGTCGGACGGCGAACAGGTCGCGGTCGGGGTGACGCCGCCGGTCGTGATCGGCGGCGCGCCGGGAACGGGCGGGGGAGGAGGCGCGGGAGCGGCGGCCGGTACGCGGGCCGCACCGCTGAGCCTGAACACGGCGACGGTGGAGCAGCTCGACACCCTGCCCGGGGTGGGGCCGGTACTGGCCCAGCACATCGTCGACCACCGCGCGGAACACGGCGGATTCCGGTCGGTGGCCGAGCTGCGCGAGGTCAACGGCATCGGAGAGCGCAGGTTCGCGGACCTCGCGCCGCTGGTGCGGCCATGAACGCGCGCCGGGTGGCGGAGGACGAGTCCGTCCCCACGTCGTGGCGCGGACGGCCGGCCGAGGAGGGGCCCGCCGATCTCCGGCTCGTTCCGCCCGCGTTGGCGGCCTGGGGAGCGGCCGGGCTCGCGGTCGGCGTGGCCGGATGGTGGGTATGTGCGGGGGTGCTCGTCTGCTTGGCGGGGGCGGCGGCCCTGATGGTTTCGGTTCGCGTCCGGTCGCCGCGGGGTGGGCGAGGTCCCGGCCGTCGGGAGCGGTCCGGGTGGTGGCTGCGGGGGACCGCGGGGGCGGCGGTGCTGCTCTGCGCGGCCTCGGGTGCCGCGGCGGGCGGGCTGCACGCCGCGGACCTGCGGCGGGGGCCCGTGCCCCGGCTCGCCGACGAGTACGCCCGGGTGGGAGCGGAGGTCACGGTCATCTCCGATCCGCGGCTCACCCGGCCCCGGATCCGGGGCGACCGGACGGCCCCGGTGTCCGTGGTCCTCGACGGTCAAGCCACTCTCGTCGAGGCGGCGGGCGGGGCCGCGCACCGGACCAGGACTCCGGTCCTGGTGATCGTCCCGGCCGGGGAGGCCCAGCGGGAGTGGCTGCGGCTGCTGCCGTCGACCAGGCTGAGGCTCTCCGCACGGCTCGCGCCTCCGATACGACCGGGGGACAGGTTCGCTGCGGTGCTGCGCGTCGAAGGAGCCGGACCACCCCGGATCACCGGGCCGCCGAGCAGCGCCCAGCGCACGGCCGGGGAGCTGAGGGCAGGACTGCGCCGAGCGACCGAGGACCTCGACGGTGACGCGCGAGCGCTGCTGCCCGGGCTCGTCGTCGGTGACACCTCGCGGATCGACCAGGAACTCAGCGACGCCTTCGAAGCCACGGACCTCACGCATCTGCTGGCAGTGTCCGGCTCCAACCTGACGGTCGTCCTGCTCCTGCTGATCGGGCGGCCGGGAGCGGCGATGCGGGTGGAACGGGGCGGGCTCGCGCCCCGGCTGGGGCTTCCCTTGCGGGCCACAGCCCTCATCGGCGGAGGCCTGACGCTCGCCTTCGTGGTCGTGTGCAGACCGGATCCGAGCGTGCTGCGGGCGGCGGCCTGCGGCTCGGTCGCGCTGCTCGCCATCGCCACGGGTCGGCGCAGGTCGCTGATTCCCGCGCTGGCCGGTGCCGTACTGCTGCTGGTGCTCTACGACCCGTGGCTGGCGCGGAGTTACGGCTTCCTGCTCTCGGTCCTGGCGACCGGGGCGCTGCTCACGATCGCGCCGCGCTGGAGCGATGCGCTGCGGCGGCGCGGGGTGCCGGGCAGGCTCGCCGAGGCGCTGGCGGCGGCCCTTGCCGCCCAGGCCTTGTGCGCGCCCGTGGTGGCGGTGTTCGCTGCGCGGGTGAGCCTGGTCGCGATTCCCAGCAACCTGCTCGCCGAGGTGGCCGTGGCCCCGGCGACGGTGCTCGGGTTCGCCGCGCTCGCGCTGGCCCCGGTCTCGCTCCCCGCGGCGGAGCTGGTGGCGGGGGTCGCCGCCTGGCCCGCCGGGTGGATCGCCGGGGTGGCCAGGGCGGGTGCCGCGCTGCCCGGGGCGGAGGCCGGCTGGCCCGGCGGCTGGTGGGGCGGGCTGCTTCTCGCCGGGCTCTTCGGCCTGGTGGTGCTCGGGGCGTGGAGGCTGCCGTACCGGCGGAGGGTGGCGGTGGGCTGCGTCGTCCTGCTGCTCCTCGCGGTGGTGCGCCCTCCGCCGTTGACCCGGCTGGTCAGCGGCTGGCCGCCAGAGGGCTGGACGTTCGCGATGTGCCAGGTGGGGCAGGGCGACGCGACCGTTCTCGCGGCGGGAGGGGACGCGGCCGTCGTCGTGGACGCGGGGCCCGACCCGGACCTGGTGGACCGCTGCCTGCACGATCTCGGGGTCCGGCGGATCCCGCTGCTCGTCCTGACGCACTTCCACGCGGACCATGTCGCCGGGCTGCCGGGAGTCCTGCGGGGCAGGTCGGTCGGGGCGATCCAGACGACGGGCCTCGAGGAGCCCCCGGCGCAGGCGGCGGCCGTGCGGCGGGCGGCCGGGGCGGCGGGGGTGCCCGTCGTCCGCGCGTGGCCGGGGGAGCGGAGACGGCTGGGTCCGCTGGAGTGGCAGGTGTTGTGGCCGGCGGGGATGCCGGGAGCTGCCACGCCGGAGGAGTCCGGTCCGAACGACGCGAGTGTCACGCTGCTCGCCCGGACCCGGGAGGGGCTCAGTCTGCTGCTCCTGGGAGACCTCGAACCCCCGGCCCAGCAAGGGCTGTTGCGGGCACACCCCGCGCTCGGCCCGGTGGACGTGCTCAAGGTGGCCCATCATGGTTCCGCCTACCAGGACCCCGGGCTGATACGGGCGGTCCGGCCGCGGCTCGCGCTGGTGTCGGCCGGGCGGGACAACCCGTACGGCCATCCCGCGCCGGTGACGGTCGAGGCGCTGCGGGCCGGGGGAGCGGAGGTGCTGCGGACGGACCGGGACGGCGCCATCGCGGTGACGGGGGCGGGGCCTGGCCTGATGGCCGTACCGAGTTCATAGGGCCGTGCGGGTCCTCAGGCGCGCCACACGCCGTCGCGCATCAGCAGACGGCCCGCGAGTTCGTGCTCCTCGTGCCAGGCCCTGACCGTTTCGGGGGTGACGCGGAAGTAGAGCCAGTCGGTCGAGCCACGCGGATCCCAGGACAGCTTGGCCGCGAAGGCGTCCGCCGAGGCCGTCGGCAGGTCGGCGCCCTCGACCGGCTCGGCCGTGCCTTCGATCAGGACGACGTCCCGGGTGTGGCCGAGGCTGAGCCGGACCGCGCCTTTGGGCGTGAGGTTGCGGGCCGTGGGGTTGTTCCGCTTCGTGCAGAAGAGAAGGCTCCCCGAGTCCCAGAGGAACCACAGCGGCACCAGGCACGGCCGGCCATCGGTGGAGGCGGTCGCGACCCAGATGTCCTCCTCCTTCGCGAGCCGGTCGAGGACGTCCCGCTTGCGCTGGGCGCGGGGGCGCGGGCTGGGGCCGGGCGGTTCATGATCGGTCATGACCGGCACGGTAGCCGGGGCGGTGCGGGTGCCGCCTCGGCCGTCGGACCTCGGGCAACGGGCCTAGGTCCAGAGACTCATGGGCACGCGGAGGGACGGAGCGGCAGACTCGGTTTCATGACCACTCACACCCGGCAGACTCCGGACGTCCCCGTCGAGTCCTCCGTCGAGGCGTACCTGCGGCGCATCGGCGCCGAGCGACCGGACCGCCCCGACGCGACCGCCCTGCGCGACCTGCATCTGCGGCACTTGAAGGCGGTTCCCTTCGAGAATCTCTCGATCCACCTCGGCGAGGACATCGTCCTGGAGGAGAAGGCGCTGCTGGACAAGGTCGTCGGGGCGAGGAGGGGCGGCTTCTGCTACGAGATCAACGGCACCTTCGCCGCGCTCCTGCGGGCACTCGGCTTCGGCGTCACGCTCCTGCAGGCACGCGTCTTCGGCGAGGGCGGCAGGCTGGGGATTCCGTACGACCACATGGCGATGGTGGTGGAGACAGGGAGGGGGGCGGAGCCTGAGGGGCGGTGGCTCGCTGATGTCGGGTTCGGTGAGCACAGCCACTTCCCGCTGGCGCTGGACGAGCGGGGCGACCAGGCCGACCCCGCCGGCACGTTCCGCGTCGTCGAGACCGAGGAGGGCGACCTGGACCTGCTGCGGAACGGAAAGCCGCAGTACCGGCTGGAGACACGGCCGCGCGTGCTCGCCGACTTCACGGCGGGTGCCTGGTACCACCGCACCTCCCCGGACTCCCACTTCACGCGTTCCCTCGTCTGCACCCGGCTCACCGACGAGGGCCGGGTCACTCTCAGCGGCCACAAGCTCGTCACGCACGTGCACGGCGAGCGGAGCGAGCGGATGCTCGAAGGCGAGGAGGAGGTGAGGGGCGCGTACCGGGAGCTGTTCGGCATCGAACTCGCCGAGCTGCCGACCGTCTCGCGCGCGTAGGGCGCGCACGCGGCGCTGCCTACAGCCGTGCCGGCCGTGCCTACGGGGCTTCCAGCCAGCCCTCGTACTCGGCCGCCAGCTCGTCCAGGGCCGACGAGTCGAGCCGCCCGTCCGGGTCCTCCACGACGACCAGCCACTGCGCGTCCTCGGCGTCGTCCTCGCCTGCCAGCGCGTCCCGGACCAGCTGGGGCTCCTCGGCGACGCCGAAGCGGGCGGGCAGTTCCTCGGCGACCTCCTCGGCGGCGTCGCGGTCGGGCAGCACCAGTACGTGTCGTTCACTCACCCCGTCATTCTCGGGCATGGGGACGGATGCCGGGGATGGGTGTCAGTGGCGCGTGGGATGCTGGTCGGGATGGCCACCAGGAAGAATTCGAACGACGACCTTCTCGCCCCCGTCACGCTCGCCGTGGGCCAGGAGGACCTGCTCCTCGACCGCGCGGTCCAGGAGGTCGTGGCGGCCGCCCGGGCCGCCGACGCCGACACGGACGTACGGGACCTCACCTCCGACCAGCTCCAGCCGGGGACGCTCGCGGAGCTGACGAGCCCGTCGCTCTTCGCCGAGCGCAAGGTGCTGGTCGTGCGGAACGCGCAGGACCTGTCCGCGGACACGATCAAGGACATCAAGGCGTATCTCGACGCGCCGATCGAGGACATCACGCTCGTGCTGCTCCACGCCGGCGGCGCCAAGGGGAAGGGCCTCCTGGACGCGGCGCGGAAGGCGGGCGCGCGGGAGGTGGCCTGCCCGAAGACGACGAAGCCGGCGGAGCGGCTGACGTTCGTACGGCAGGAGTTCCGGGCGCTGGGGCGGTCGGCGACGCCGGAGGCGTGCCAGGCGCTGGTGGACGCGATCGGCAGCGATCTGCGGGAGCTGGCGTCGGCGGTGTCGCAGCTGACGGCCGACGTGGAGGGGACGATCGACGAGGCGGTCGTCGGGCGGTACTACACGGGGCGGGCGGAGGCGTCGTCGTTCAACGTGGCCGACCGTGCGGTGGAGGGGCGGGCGGCGGAGGCGCTCGAGGCGCTGCGCTGGTCGCTCTCGACCGGCGTCCCGCCCGTTCTGATCACCAGCGCGCTCGCGCAGGGGGTCCGGGCGATCGGCAAACTGTCGTCGGCGCGGGGCGGGCGGCCGGCGGATCTCGCGCGGGAGCTGGGGATGCCGCCGTGGAAGATCGACCGCGTGCGGCAGCAGATGCGGGGCTGGACGCCGGACGGTGTGTCGCTCGCGCTGCGCGCGGTGGCGGAGGCGGACGCGGGCGTGAAGGGCGGGGGGGACGACCCGGAGTACGCGCTGGAGAAGGCGGTCGTGGCGGTGGCTCGGGCGGCGAGGATGAGGCGCTAGGGCGCGGTGCGGGTGCGGGTGCGGGTGCGGGTGCGGGTCCGTTCCGTTCGGGCGATTCCCCCACCCCACCCCTTCCCGAAACCCTTCCGGGGGCTGGTGGGGGCTGAACTATCAGGGGCTGCGCCCCCAGACCCCTGCCGGACGCGGGCGGCTTTGCCCCGCGGTGGGGCGGGGCCCGCGTGGTCCAGGCTTGGCCCGAGTCCTTGCCGGGCGTGGGTGGCTTCGCGTGCGCCGTGGTGTGTGGTCCGGGCTTGGCCCGAGTCCTTGCCGGGCGTGGGTGGCTTCGCGTGCGCCGTGGTGTGTGGTCCGGGCTTGGCCCGAGCCCTTGATGGTGTTGGGTACGGCGAAGGCCCCGGGCTCCTGGGGAAGGAGGCTCGGGGCCTTCGGCGTGTGCTGGTGGGCTCGTGCACGCGTGGCGAACGCGTGTCGCGCGCGAGTCCGGGGTGCCGGTTGGGAGCGGGGTAGAGGGCCCGCTGGGTCCCGTCCGGCGTTACATCAGAGGGGCTCAGCCCTGCAGAGCGGCAACCTTGGTGGCCAGCGCCGACTTCTTGTTGGCGGCGGCGTTCTTGTGGATGACACCCTTCGAGACAGCCTTGTCGAGCGCGCGGGAGGCGGCGCGAGAAGCCACGACGGCCTTCTCGACGTCACCCGCGGCGACGGCCTCGCGGGCCTTGCGGATCGCGGTCTTGAGCGAGGACTTGACGGCCTTGTTGCGCAGGCGCGCCTTCTCGTTCGTCTTGTTCCGCTTGATCTGGGACTTGATGTTCGCCACGAAAAGAGCCTTTTCAGGTTCGGTGTTGTTTCTGAGGTGTGTACACATCGCTGAGAGGGCGCACGTGACACAGCTGTCCACGTTATCAGGGCATATAAGCTCCGCCCAAACCGAGCGGCGGCTCCCACTCGTGGGACGATGGAGCCTACGTATCCAACCGACCATCGCCCCGAGACGAGACCTTGCGTGCCCGCGACTCCTACCAACGTGCCTGAGCCGAGCCGTACCGACCCTGCGTTGATCCGCAATTTCTGCATCATCGCGCACATCGACCACGGCAAGTCCACACTCGCCGACCGGATGCTCCAGCTGACCGGTGTGGTCGACCAGCGGCAGATGCGCGCCCAGTATCTCGACCGGATGGACATCGAGCGCGAGCGCGGCATCACGATCAAGTCCCAGGCGGTCCGTCTTCCCTGGGCGCCCACCGAGGGCGAGGGTCAGGGCAAGACCCACATCCTCAACATGATCGACACCCCCGGGCACGTCGACTTCACCTATGAGGTCTCGCGGTCCCTGGCGGCCTGTGAGGGCACGGTCCTGCTCGTCGACGCGGCCCAGGGCATCGAGGCGCAGACGCTCGCGAACCTCTACCTCGCGATGGAGAACGACCTCACCATCGTTCCCGTACTGAACAAGATCGACCTGCCCGCCGCGCAGCCGGAGAAGTTCTCCGAGGAGCTCGCCAACCTCATCGGCTGCGACCCCGAGGACGTGCTCAAGGTCTCCGCCAAGACCGGTCTCGGCGTCGAGGCGCTGCTCGACCGCGTCGTCGCGACCGTGCCGGCCCCCGTCGGTGTCGCCGACGCGCCCGCCCGCGCGATGATCTTCGACTCGGTCTACGACTCCTACCGGGGCGTCGTGACGTACGTCCGTGTCGTCGACGGGCAGCTCAACAAGCGTGAGCGCATCAAGATGATGTCGACCGGTGCCAGCCACGAGCTCCTCGAGATCGGCGTCTCGTCCCCGGAGATGACCCCGGCCGACGGCCTCGGCGTCGGCGAGGTCGGCTACCTGATCACCGGTGTGAAGGACGTCCGGCAGTCCAAGGTCGGCGACACGATCACCAGCCTGAACAAGGGCGCGACCGAAGCCCTCGGCGGGTACAAGGACCCCAAGCCGATGGTCTTCTCCGGTCTGTACCCGCTCGACGGCTCGGACTACCCCGAGCTGCGCGACGCGCTCGACAAGCTGCTGCTCAACGATGCCGCGCTGGTCTACGAGCCGGAGACCTCCGCCGCGCTCGGCTTCGGCTTCCGCGTCGGCTTCCTCGGCCTGCTGCACCTGGACGTGATCCGGGAGCGTCTGGAGCGCGAGTTCGGTCTCGACCTCATCGCCACCGCGCCGAACGTCGTGTACCGCGTGGTGATGGAGGACGGCAGCGAGCACACCGTCACCAACCCGAGCGAGTTCCCCGAAGGCAAGATCAACGATGTCTTCGAGCCCGTCGTGCGGGCCACGATCCTCGCCCCGAGCGAGTTCATCGGCGCGATCATGGAGCTGTGCCAGACCCGGCGCGGCACCCTCCTCGGCATGGACTACCTCTCCGAGGACCGGGTGGAGATCCGCTACACCCTCCCCCTCGCCGAGATCGTCTTCGACTTCTTCGACCAGCTGAAGTCCAAGACGCGCGGTTACGCCTCCCTCGACTACGAGCCCACCGGCGAGCAGGCCTCCAGCCTGGTCAAGGTCGACATCCTGCTGCACGGCGACAAGGTCGACGCCTTCTCGGCGATCACCCACAAGGACGCCGCGTACGCGTACGGTGTGCGGCTCGTCGCCAAGCTGCGCGAGCTCATCCCGCGGCAGGCCTTCGAGGTGCCGATCCAGGCCGCCATCGGCTCCCGGGTCATCGCCCGCGAGACCATCCGCGCCATCCGCAAGGACGTCCTCGCCAAGTGCTACGGCGGTGACATCTCCCGTAAGCGGAAGCTGCTGGAGAAGCAGAAGGAAGGCAAGAAGCGGATGAAGATGGTCGGCTCCGTGGAGGTCCCGCAGGAGGCCTTCATCGCCGTTCTGTCGAGCGACGAGTCCGGCGGCAAGGCGAAGAAGTAAGTAGGACCGGCCGACGGACCATCCGTCCCCCGCATCCGACCGGATGCGTCGAACGGGTCCCCGCACCGGCAGTGCGGGGGCCCGTTCGTCTTTGGTTCTGTTATCAACCGGGTATGAAGAGGCGGCCCGCAGCCTCTTACGCGCCGGACCCCGGCGCCTTACTCTGATCGCGGCTCGAAGGTTACTCGCGAGTTAGTACGCATGGAACGCACCGCCAGAACGCACCGCCGCCGCCCGGAGGACGTCGTGAGCGACACACAGACCCAGATCGAGAACCGGCCGCCCTCGGTGGCGAACCTTTTCCTTGAGCGCGTGGCGCGGACTCCCGACGCGGAGGCCTACCGCTACCCCGTCCCGGCGGCCGACGGCCAGGGCCCGGACGACTGGAAGTCGCTCAGCTGGGGACAGGCAGCCGAGCGGGTCTTCGCGATCGCCGCGGGTCTGATGGACCTGGGCGTCCAGCCGGAGGAGCGGATCGCCCTCTCCTCCTCGACCCGGGTCGAGTGGATCCTCTCCGACCTCGGCGTGATGTGCGCGGGCGCCGCCGTCACCACCGTCTACCCGCAGACCAACGCGGAGGAGTCGGCGTTCATCCTCGCCGACTCGGACTCCAAGGTGCTGATCGCGGAGGACGCGGCCCAGCTGGCCAAGGCCCGCGAGACCCGCGCCGACCTGCCCGGCCTCCACCATGTCGTCGTCATCGACGCCACGGGTGTCGAGAGCGACGACTGGGTCCTCTCCCTCGCCGAGCTGGAGGCCCGCGGCAAGGCGTACCTGGAGAAGCACGCCGACGCCATCAAGGAGCGCGTCTCGGCCATCACCTCCACGCAGCTCGCCACCCTCATCTACACCTCCGGCACCACCGGCCGGCCCAAGGGCGTCCGCCTCCCGCACGACAACTGGTCGTACATGGCGAAGGCCATCGCCGCGACCGGCCTGGTCACCCAGGACGACGTCCAGTACCTCTGGCTGCCGCTCGCGCACGTCTTCGGCAAGGTGCTCACCTCCGGCCAGATCGAGGTCGGCCACGTCACCGCCGTCGACGGCCGGATCGACAAGATCATCGTGAACCTGCCGGTGGTCCAGCCGACGTACATGGCCGCCGTGCCCCGGATCTTCGAGAAGGTCTACAACGGCGTCGCCGCCAAGGCGCGCGCGGGCGGCCCGGCCAAGTACAAGATCTTCCAGTGGGCGGCCGGGGTGGCCCGCGAGTACGCCAAGGTCACCCAGGACAACTTCCGCCGCACCGGCACCGCCTCCGCGCCCTTCGGTCTGGAGGCCAAGCACAAGATCGCCGACGCGCTGGTCTACAAGAAGCTCCGCGAGGCCTTCGGCGGCCGGCTGCGCGCCGCCGTCTCCGGCTCGGTCGCGCTGGCGCCCGAGATCGGCTACTTCTTCTCCGGCGCTGGCATCCACATCCTGGAGGGCTACGGCCTGACGGAGTCCAGCGCCGCCTCCTTCGTCAACCCGGGCGAGGCGTACCGCACCGGCACCGTCGGCAAGCCGCTGCCCGGCACCGAGGTCCGGATCGCCGACGACGGCGAGATCCTGCTGCGCAGCCCCGGCATCATGGAGGGCTACCACGGCCTGCCCGAGAAGACGGCCGAGGTCCTGGAGGCGGACGGCTGGTTCCACACGGGCGACATCGGCGAGCTGTCCGCCGACGGCTACCTGCGGATCACCGACCGCAAGAAGGACCTGTTCAAGACCTCGGGCGGCAAGTACATCGCACCGACCGAGATCGAGGGCCGGTTCAAGGCGGTCTGCCCGTTCGTCTCCAACATCGTCGTCCTGGGCGCCGACCGGAACTACTGCTCCGCGCTCATCGCCCTCGACGAGCCCGCCATCCTCGGCTGGGCCGCCGAGCACGACCTCGCGGGCAAGTCGTACGCCGAGGTAGTCGCCGCCCCGCAGACCCAGGAAATGGTCCAGGGGTACGTCGACCGGCTCAACGGGGACCTGCAGCGGTGGCAGACGATCAAGAAGTTCCGGCTGCTGCCGCGCGACCTGGACGTCGAGCACGGTGAGCTGACGCCGTCGCTGAAGATGAAGCGGCCGGTGGTCGAGCGGACGTACAAGGACCTCATCGAGGAGATGTACGCGGGGGCGCGGGAGGCGTAGCCCCTCCCTGTCTCCGGTCGGCGGCCCTGTCTCCGGTCGGTGGCGACGCCTCGACGGCGAAACCTTGACGGTTATCCGTCAAGGTTTGTCCACAGGTCAGGCGGGTCACCTCGGGCGGTACGGGACAATGGGCTCATGCCTTCCGTACTTCCCGATGGTGAGCCCATGCCCGAGGACGGGGCGCTGCCCGCGCACGCCCTGGAAGGGGCCGGGGAGCGGCCGCTCGGGTTCTATCTGCACGTGCCGTACTGCGCCACGCGGTGCGGCTACTGCGACTTCAACACGTACACCGCGAGCGAGCTGCGCGGTGCCGGCGGCGTGCTCGCCTCCCGGGACAACTACGCGGGGCAGGTCGTCGAGGAGATACGCCTCGCCCGCAAGGTGCTCGGCGACGACCCGCGCCCGGTGCGGACGGTCTTCGTCGGCGGCGGTACGCCGACGCTGCTCGCCGCCGGTGATCTCGTACGGATGCTGGGTGCGATCCGGGACGAGTTCGGGCTCGCGGACGACGCCGAGGTGACGACGGAGGCGAACCCGGAGTCGGTGGACCAGGCGTATCTCGAGGAGCTGCGGGCCGGGGGCTTCAACCGGGTGTCCTTCGGGATGCAGAGCGCCCGGCAGCACGTCCTGAAGGTCCTCGACCGCACGCACACCCCGGGCCGGCCCGAGGCGTGCGTCGCCGAGGCGCGGGCGGCGGGCTTCGACCATGTGAACCTGGACCTGATCTACGGGACGCCGGGGGAGTCCGACGACGACTGGCGGGCGTCCCTCGAGGCGGCGATCGGGGCCGGCCCCGACCATGTCAGCGCCTACGCGCTGATCGTCGAGGAGGGGACGCAGCTGGCCCGGCGGATCCGCCGCGGCGAGGTGCCGATGACGGACGACGACGTGCACGCGGACCGGTATCTGATCGCCGACTCCGTCTTCGCCGAGGCCGGCTTCGACTGGTACGAGGTGTCGAACTGGGCCACCTCCGACGCCGGGCGGTGCCTGCACAATGAGCTGTACTGGCGCGGCGCCGACTGGTGGGGAGCCGGTCCGGGGGCGCACTCGCACATGGGCGGCGTGCGGTGGTGGAACGTGAAGCATCCGGGGGCGTACGCGCAGGCGCTGTCCGCCGGCAGGTCGCCGGGTGCCGGGCGTGAGGTCCTCTCGGCCGAGGACCGGCGCGTCGAGCGGGTGCTTCTGGAGCTGCGGCTCCGGGAGGGGTGCCCGCTGGACCTTCTGCGCCCGGACGGGCTCGCCGCGTCCCGCAAGGCCCTTGCGGACGGCCTCCTCGACGAGGAGTCGTACGGCGAGGGGCGCGCGGTCCTGACCCTCCGGGGACGGCTGCTGGCGGACGCGGTGGTCAGGGACCTGGTGGACTAGGGCGTGGCGCCCTTGGACCAGGACGTGGCGCCCTTGGACTGAGGCGGGGCGCCCTCGGGCCAGGGCGTGGCGCCCCGATCCGGCCTGATCGGCCGGACCGGCCCCGCTACGGCGCCGTGACGAAGTCGATCAGTTCCTCCACCCTGCCCAGCAGGGACGGCTCCAGGTCCTTGTAGCTGTGGACCCTCGACAGGATGTGCTGCCAGGCCGCGCCCGTGTTCGGCGGCCAGCCCAGGGCCTCGCAGACGCCCGTCTTCCAGTCCTGGCCGCGCGGGACCGTCGGCCAGGCGGGGATGGAGAGCGAGGCCGGCTTCACGGCCTCCCAGACGTCGATGTACGGGTGCCCGACGACCAGGACGTCCGGCGACGAGATCTGCGCCGCGATGCGGGACTCCTTCGAACCGGGGACCAGGTGGTCGACGAGGATGCCCAGGCGCGCGTCCGCCGCCGGGGCGAAGTCGGCCACGATCGCCGGGAGGTCGTCGATGCCCTCCAGGTACTCCACCACCACGCCCTCGATACGGAGGTCGTCGCCCCAGACCCGCTCGACCAGCTCGGCGTCGTGCCGGCCCTCCACGTAGATCCGGCCCGCCCGCGCCACCCGCGCCCGCGCGCCCGGGACCGCGATCGAGCCGGAGGCCGTGCGTGTCGGCCGTGCCTGGCCGGACGCCGGGCGCACCAGCGTCACCGGCCTGCCCTCCAGGAGGAAGCCCCTCGGCTCCATCGGGAACACCCGGTGCTTGCCGAAGCGGTCCTCCAGGGTCACCGTGCCCGCCTCGCAGCGGATCACCGCCCCGCAGAAGCCCGTCGAGACCTCCTCCACCACGAGGTCCACCTCCGCCGGCACCTCCGGCACCGGGGCGGATCGCTTCCACGGGGGCGTCAGGTCGGGGTCGTAGCTGCGCATTCGCGTGACGTTATGCGACGGCGAAGCGCCGTGCCAGTTCCTCGCGTTGGCGTCGCACGAACGCGGCGTCCACCACCGCCCCGTGGCCCGGTACGTACACCGCGTCCGCGCCGCCCAGGGCCAGCAGCCGGTCCAGGGCGTCCGGCCAGCGGGACGGGATCGCGTCCGGGCCCGCCTGCGGCTCCCCCGACTCCTCCACCAGGTCCCCGCAGAAGACGACCTCCCGCGCACCGGGGACGAAGAGCGCCAGGTCGTGCGCCGTGTGGCCCGGGCCCACGTTCGCGAGCAGCACCTGCCGGCCGCCCAGGTCCAGCGTCCACTCGCCTGAGACCACGTGCTGCGGCGCCACCAGCACGTCCACCGCCTCCGCCGCCGCGAACGAATCCACCCCGTGCCGTACCGCGTCCGCCATCAGCTCGCTCGCCTCCCGGCGCAGCAGCGCGTCCACGCCGACCGCGCCGAACACCTCCGCCCCCGCGAAGGCCGCCGTGCCCAGTACATGATCGAAGTGGGGGTGGCTCAGTGCGATGTGTGTCACTCTTCGGCCGCCGGTCAGCGACTCCACCTGGGCCCGCAGCGCCGTTCCCTCGCGGAGGGTCGAGCCCGTGTCGTACAGCAATACCGCGTGTTCCCCCACCACCAGGCCCACCGTGGCGTCCCAGCCGGGCAGTCTGCGCCGCCCCACGCCGTCCGCGAGCCGCTCCCAGCCGAAGTCTTCCCAAGCGACATCCATACCGCGACGCTATCCGCAAGGACGCGGCCTCCGACGCAACCTCCGACGCGGCCTCCTTGCCAGGAGCGATGCCCGCCGCCGTACACTGGCCGGGGGATTCCTGGCACTCGGACAGGGCGAGTGCCAAATGCGGAGCAACCGATACGACCGAACGACAGCTGGAGGTGGGCGCGATGCTCAGCGAACGCAGACTCGAGGTGCTGCGCGCCATCGTCCAGGACTATGTCGGGACGGAGGAGCCGGTCGGCTCCAAGGCGCTCACGGAGCGCCACAAGCTCGGCGTCTCGCCCGCCACCGTGCGCAACGACATGGCGGTCCTGGAGGACGAGGGCTACATCGCCCAGCCCCACACCAGCGCCGGACGCATCCCGACCGACAAGGGCTACCGCCTCTTCGTCGACCGGCTCGCCGGCGTCAAGCCGCTGTCGACGCCCGAGCGGCGCGCGATCCACAACTTCCTCGACGGAGCCGTCGACCTCGACGACGTCGTCGGGCGCACGGTCCGGCTGCTCGCGCAGCTGACCCGTCAGGTCGCCGTCGTGCAGTACCCGTCGCTGACCCGTTCGACGGTCCGGCACGTGGAGCTGCTCTCGCTGGCGCCCGCCCGGCTGATGCTCGTGCTCATCACGGACACCGGCCGCGTCGAGCAGCGCGTCATCGACTGCCCCGCGCCGTTCGGCGAGACCTCGCTCGCCGATCTGCGGGCGCGGCTGAACAGCCGGGTCGTCGGCCGCCGTTTCGCGGACGTGCCGCAGCTGGTGCAGGATCTCCCGGAGTCCTTCGAGGAGATGGAGGACCGCGGGACGGTCTCGACCGTGCTCGCGACCCTGCTCGAAACCCTGGTGGAGGAGCACGAGGAGCGGCTGATGATCGGCGGTACCGCCAATCTCACCCGCTTCGGCCATGACTTCCCCCTCACGATCCGGCCTGTGCTCGAAGCGCTGGAGGAGCAGGTCGTGCTCCTCAAGCTGCTCGGCGAGGCCAAGGACTCGGGCATGACCGTACGGATCGGGCACGAGAACGCCCATGAGGGCCTCACCTCCACGTCCGTCGTCGCGGTCGGCTACGGTTCGGGCGACGAGGCAGTCGCCAAACTCGGCGTGGTCGGACCGACCCGCATGGACTACCCCGGAACGATGGGAGCGGTACGCGCAGTGGCACGTTACGTCGGACAGATCCTGGCGGAGTCGTAAGTGGCCACGGACTACTACGCCGTACTCGGCGTACGCCGCGACGCGTCCCAGGACGAGATCAAGAAGGCATTCCGGCGGCTCGCCCGCGAGCTGCACCCGGATGTGAATCCCGATCCGAAGACGCAGGAGCGGTTCAAGGAGATCAACGCCGCGTACGAGGTGTTGTCGGACCCGCAGAAGAAGCAGGTCTACGACCTCGGCGGCGACCCGCTGTCCGCGTCCGGTGGCGCCGGTGGCGCCGGCGGCTTCGGCCAGGGCGGCTTCGGGAACTTCTCGGACATCATGGACGCGTTCTTCGGTACGGCGTCGCAGCGCGGACCGCGCTCGCGCACCCGGCGCGGCCAGGACGCGATGATCCGTCTGGAGATCGACCTCAACGAGGCCGCCTTCGGCACGACGAAGGACATCCAGGTCGACACGGCCGTCGTCTGTACGACGTGTTCGGGCGAGGGCGCCGCGCCCGGCACCTCCGCGCAGACCTGTGACATGTGCCGCGGCCGCGGTGAGGTCTCGCAGGTCACCCGGTCCTTCCTGGGCCAGGTCATGACCTCCCGCCCGTGCCCCCAGTGCCAGGGCTTCGGCACCGTCGTCCCGACCCCGTGCCCCGAGTGCGCGGGCGACGGCCGGGTCCGGTCCCGCCGTACGCTCACGGTCAAGATCCCGGCCGGTGTCGACAACGGCACCCGCATCCAGCTCGCCGGCGAGGGCGAGGTCGGCCCGGGCGGCGGCCCGGCGGGCGACCTGTACGTGGAGATCCACGAGGTCCCGCACGAGGTCTTCCAGCGCCGCGGCGACGACCTGCACTGCACGGTGACCATCCCGATGACGGCGGGCGCGCTCGGCACGAAGGTGCCGCTGCAGACGCTCGACGGGCTCGAAGAGGTCGACATCCGCCCGGGCACTCAGTCCGGTCAGTCCATCCCGCTGCACGGGCGTGGCATCACGCACCTGCGGGGCGGCGGACGCGGCGACCTGATCGTCCACGTCGAGGTGACGACCCCGTCGAAGCTCGACCCCGAGCAGGAGCGGCTGCTGCGCGAACTCGCGAAGCTGCGCGGCGAGGAGCGGCCGACGGGTCAGTTCCAGCCCGGACAGCAGGGGCTGTTCTCGCGGTTGAAGGACGCGTTCAACGGGCGCTGAGCCCGCGTTGTGCCTGGAAGGGCGGCATCCGCTTCGCGCGGGTGCCGCCCTTGCCGTATGACACGATGCCTGCATGTCCACCGCGCTGAACGATCTCTCCCGGTACCCGATCGTGCAGGCCCCCATGGCGGGCGGCGCGTCCGGTCCGCAGCTCGTCGGGGCGGTGTGCGAGGCCGGGGGGCTCGGGTTCCTCGCCGGGGGGTACAAGACCGCCGGCGGGCTCTACCAGGAGATCAAGCAGGTGCGCGGGCTGACCGGGCAGCCCTTCGGGGTCAACCTCTTCATGCCGCCGGGCGGACAGCACGCCGATTCCGCCGCCGTCGACGTCTACCGGCACCAGCTCACCGGCGAGGCCACCTGGTACGAGACGTCCCTCGGTGATCCGGACAGCGGGCGCGACGACGCGTACGACGCCAAGTTGGCGATCCTGCTCGACGACCCCGTCCCCGTCGTCTCCTTCACCTTCGGCTGCCCCGACCGCCGCACCTTCGACGCCTTCGCCCGCGCCGGTACGTTCACCGTCGTCACCGTCACCTCCGCCGAAGAGGCCCAGGCCGCCCAGTGGGCCGGGGCCGACGCCGTCTGCGTGCAGGGCGTCGAGGCCGGCGGCCACCAGGGCACGCACCGCGACGACCCGGACGCCGCGCTCGCGGGGACGGGGCTCCTCACCCTCGTCACCCAGGTCCGGGAGACCGTCCAGCTGCCGATCGTCGCCGCCGGCGGGATCATGCGCGGCGCGCAGATCGCCGCCGTCCTCGCCGCAGGGGCCGACGCCGCCCAGCTCGGCACCGCGTTCCTCGTCTGCCCCGAGTCGGGCGCCCACGCGCTGCACAAGCAGGCCCTGACCAACCCGCTCTTCGTCCGGACCGAGCTCACCCGGGCCTTCTCCGGCCGTCCGGCGCGCGGGCTCGTCAACCGCTTCATGCGCGAGCACGGGCGGTACGCCCCCGCCGCCTACCCCGAGGTCCACCACCTCACCGCCCCCCTCCGCAAGGCCGCCGCCACCGCCGGTGACGCCCAGGGCATGGCCCTGTGGGCCGGCCAGGGGCACCGGCTCGCCCGCGACCTCCCGGCCGGCCAGCTCGTCGAGGTGCTGGCCGCCGAACTCGACACCGCACTCACCGCGCAGGCCCACAGGAGCACCGCCCCATGACCGCACCCGTCTTCGTCGTCGAGGCCGTCCCCGGCAACGGCCCCTTCCTCCTGGACGGCCCCGAGGGCCGCCACGCCGTCTCCGTGAAGCGGCTGCGCGCCGGGGAGGACGTCGTCCTCACCGACGGGCGCGGTACCTGGGCCGACTGTGTCGTGCTCGCCGCCGAGGGCAAGGACCAGCTGACCGTCCAGGTGTCCGGCACGTACGAGGAGGCCGAGCCCGCGCCGCGGATCACCGTCGTCCAGGCGCTGCCCAAGGGCGACCGGGGTGAACTGGCCGTCGAGATCATGACGGAGACGGGCGTCGACGCGATCGTGCCGTGGGCCGCGTCCCGGTGCATCACCCAGTGGAAGGGCGACCGCGGGCTCAAGGCGCTCGCCAAGTGGCGGGCCACCGCGCGCGAGGCGGGCAAGCAGTCGCGCCGTACGCGCTTCCCCGAGGTCGCCGACGCGATGACCACCAAGCAGGTCGCGGCGCTCCTCGCCGGGGCCGACTTCGCCGCCGTCCTGCACGAGGACCGGGACCACCCCAGCGGCGCGCTCGCCGACGCCGAACTCCCCGCCGAGGGCGAGATCGTGCTCGTCGTCGGACCCGAAGGGGGCGTCTCCCCAGAGGAGTTGGCGGCCTTCGAGGCGGCGGGCGCGAAGCCGTACCGGCTGGGGCACAGCGTGCTGCGCACGTCGACGGCGGGCACGGCGGCGACGGCGCTGCTGCTCGGACGTACGGGCCGGTGGAGCTAGCGGGGCCGCGCACCCGGACCCGTATTTCCGTCGACGCGCCGGTCGTTGATCTGCTTGGCTGCGCGGCATGCCGGAACTGCGTACCGACCGTCTCCTCCTGCGTCCGTGGCGGGAGTCCGACCTCGCCCCGTGGGCGGCGATGAACGCCGATCCCGAGATCCGTGAGCACCTCGGCGAGTTGCTGACGCGCGAGCGGAGTGATGCCACGGTGGCGGCGATGCGGGCCGACTTCGATCGACGGGGCTTCGGCTGGTGGGCGTTGGAGGAGCGCGCGTCCGGCGCGTTCGTCGGCCGGGCCGGGCTCGACGAGATGAGCCCGGACACGCCGTTCACGGGCGTGGACGTCGGCTGGCGGCTGACCCGCTCGGCGTGGGGGAACGGCTACGCGACCGAGGCCGGCCTCGCCTGCCTGGCCTTCGCCTTCGAGACGCTCGGGCTCGCGGAGGTGCTCGCGTCGACGACCGTCCGCAACCTTCGCTCCCAGGCCGTGATGCGCCGCATCGGCATGACCCGAGACCCGGCCGACGACTTCGAGGACCTCAGCGTGCCCGAAGGGCCGCTGCGCCGGTGCGTGCTCCACCGCGTCTCGCGACGGGAGTGGGAGTCGCGGGCGCGGGGTTGCCCCGCAGGGGCTCTCGGGTTGCCGGAACCCGGTGGACGAGGGCCCGGGCCCGCTCCCTAGGCTGGGCCGCATGCCCGACGAGTCACCCCTGATCCGTAGTCTGCGCGCCGCCGTCGCCGCCGCGCCGGAAGACGTGCCCCTGCGGCTCCACTTCGCCGAACTGCTCCTCGCGGAGGGGCGGGGCGACGAGGCCGTCACGGAGGCGGCCGTCGCACTCCAGCACGCGCCCGGGGACGAGGCGGCCCGTGCCCTGATGATCCGCGCGATGGGCCTCCCCGCGACGCCCGCGGCGCCGGCGACGCCTGCCGTGTCCGCGACGCCCGCCACCCCCTCGGCGGAGCCGGAGACCCCGGCCGATGCCTCGGCCGACGCCCCGGCCGATGCCTCGGCCGCGGCTCCGGCCGGAACCCCCGCCTTCGACTGGGCCGCCGCCGAGCAGGAGGTCGGTGACGTCGTCGGGCCCCGCTTCGTGACCGGACCGGCGGACGGGATCGAGGCGCCGCTCACCGCCGACGGCAGCGGCGACCCCGGTGACGCGTCCGCCTGGGACGTCGACCGTCCCGGCGCCGTGCGTCTCGCCGACGTCGGCGGCATGCAGCAGGTCAAGGACCGCCTGGAGGCCGCCTTCCTCGCTCCCATGCGCAACCCCGAACTCCGTAAGCTGTACGGCAAGTCGCTCCGCGGCGGCCTGCTGCTCTACGGCCCGCCCGGCTGCGGCAAGACCTTCATCGCCCGGGCCGTCGCCGGTGAGCTGGGCGCTAACTTCATCTCGGTCTCGCTCTCCGACATCCTCGACATGTACATCGGCACGTCCGAGAAGAACGTCCACGACATCTTCGAGACCGCCCGCGCCCAGGCCCCCTGCGTCGTCTTCCTCGACGAGCTGGACGCCCTCGGCGCCAAGCGCTCGCGGAGCCACCACAGCGGGCTGCGCAACGTCGTCAACCAGCTCCTCACCGAGCTCGACGGCGTCGACGGCGCCGAGAACGAGGGCGTCTTCGTGCTCGCCGCGACCAACGTCCCCTGGGACGTGGACCTCGCGCTGCGCCGCCCCGGCCGGCTCGACCGCACGCTGCTCGTGCTGCCGCCCGACGCCCCGGCGCGCGAGGCGATCCTCCGCTACCACCTGCGCGAGCGGCCCATCGAATCGGTCGACCTGGGCAAGCTCGTCAAGGCCACCGAGGACTTCTCGGGCGCGGACCTCGCCCATGTCTGCGACAGCGCCGCCGAGTTCGCCCTCCTCGACTCCGCCCGCACCGGCACCGTACGCATGATCGGCATGAAGGACCTGCTGGCCGCGGCGAAGCAGATCAGGCCGTCCAGCGAGGCCTGGTTCGCCTCCGCCCGCAACGTGGCGATGTTCGCCAACGACGGCGGGATGTACGACGACCTGGTCGCCCACCTGAAGAAGAAGCGGAAGCTGTGAGCGTGAAGAACCCGCAGTTCGAACAGGCCGAGCTGCTGTACGGCATGGGCCGGTACGGCGAGAGCCGGGAACGGGTCGCGCGATGCGTCGCCGAGGCCCCCGACGACCACCACGCCCTGGTGCTGCTCGCCCGCTGCCTCATCGCCGAGGAGCGGCACGCCGAGGGCCAGGCCGCTGCCGACGCGGCGCTGGTCCACGCCCCCGACTTCGCCTTCGGGCACTACATCCGCGGGGTCGCGCTGCGGCGGCAGGGGCGGTCCCACGACGCCGAGGAGGCGATGCGGGAGACCATCCGTCTCGACCCGGAGTACTGGGCGCCGCGTGCCGTGCGTGCCGAGCTGATGCCCTTCGTGCGCGACCGGTTCCCGGGAGGCGACGCGGCGGCGGTCGCCGAGGGGCTCGCGGAGGCGCAGGAGGCCGTCCGGCTGGGGCCGGAGGAGACCCGCGCGTGGGAGGCCCTGTACAAGCTCGCCCTCTTCAACCGGCGCCCCGACCTCGCCGACGAGGCCGTCCGGCAGCTGCTGCGGATCGACCCCACCAACACTCTGGCCGTGACGATGGCGACCGAGGCCGAGGCCGCCAGGCCCGGCACGTCCGCCGCGCAGGCCGCCGACCTCTATGCCGGCGGCCTCGCCGCCGCCCCCGACGCCAACTGGCTCCGCAAGGACCTCGACAAGGCCGTCTACCGGATGCTGCGCGGCACCCGGTGGCTCGCCCTGCTCTGCCTGGTCATGGCGGGCGTCGTCGTCGACGTCTTCCCGACCGACGGCACGGAGGCGAAGGAACTCCCCGTCCATCTCGGCACCCGGCTCTGGGCGCTCGCGCTGATGGCGGCCGTCTGGGGCTTCGGCGCCCTGCGCCGCTACCGGCGCATGCGCACCGGCGCGCGGATGACCGTACGCGACCTGGTACGGCGGCTGTTCTGGCCTCGGGTCGTCCTCGGGCAGGCCGTCCTCGCCACGCTCTGCGCGCTGCTGATCGTCCTCGTGCCGTGGGCCGACCGGACCGTTCCCCAGGTCCTGTTCTGGCTCGGGCTCGTACCGAACCTGCTCAGCATCACCCACGACCGGAACAAGGTCTGATGAGCGCCGCGCCGGACCGCGTCCTCGACCGGGCGGACGCGCTCTTCGACGTCGGGCGGTACGAGCAGGCCGCCGCCCTCGCCGCCCAGCACCTGGCGACCGACCCGGACGACGCGGCCGCGCTCGTTCTCCTGGCCCGCTGCCAGCACCGACTCGGCCGGGAGCGGGAGGCGCTCGACACCGTCGAGCGGGCCCTGCGCGCCGACCCCGACGCGCTGCCGGGCTGGTTGATGCGCACGCACATCCTGCTCGCGCTGCGGCGGTACGAGGAGGCCGAGCGGGCCGCCCGGCACTCCGTCGAACTCGCCCCGCAGTACTGGGGCGGCCACTACGCGCTCGGCACGGTCCTGGACCGCTCCGTCCGCACGGAACGCCGGCGCGAGGCGTACGAGGCGGCCCGCACGGCCGTCGCGCTCGCGCCCGAGGAGAGCGACGCGCACTTCCTCGTCGGCCTCACCGCGCAGCGCACCGGCAACCACCGCATCGCCCAGCAGGCCTACGAGACCGCGTTGCGGCTCGACCCGGAGAGCAGCGAGGCGCACAACAACCTCTCGCTCCTGTACCTGCGCCGCCGCTGGTTCCGGCGCGGGGCCTGGACGAAGGCCGCCGAGGGGTTCGTCGAGTCCGCCGCGCTCGACCTGAACGACCGGCAGGCCCGCTACAACCTGGAGACCATGGCCTGGGGTGCCGCCGCGGGGGCCCGCTGGGTGGCCCTGGCCGGCTACCTGGCGGCCGCGATCGGTTCGGGATCCCTCCGCGACGGCCCGGCGGACGAGGGCCTCGTCGCGTACGGGGTCGCCCTGACCGTCCTCGTCGGTGGCTGGGCCGGCTGGGTGCTGTGGAACCTCCGCCGGACACCGCCCCGGCTGCGCCGCCCGCTGCTCCTCGTGGCGCGCAACTGCCGGCCTGTCCTCGCCATGGCGGGCGCGGTGGGACTCCTCGGTCTCCACTCGGCGGTGTCGATGGCGCTGTGGACCCTCGACGCCGCCGTTTTCAGGGTGCTCGGCTACCCGCTCTTCTGGGCCGTGGTCATCACCTACTGGGTGAGCCGCTCCGCCCTGCAGCGCCGCAGGCCCTAGCCCCACCCGGGGCGGTGACCCGCGCGGCGGCGGCGACCCGGCCGATACGATGCCCGGGTAGCTGATCACCGAAGGCGAGGAGGCCCGGGCCATGACCGGAGAGCCGCAGAGCGACTGCCTGTTCTGCAAGATCGCGGACGGGGAGGTTCCGGCGACGATCGTGCGTGAGACGGAGACGACCCTCGCCTTCCGGGACATCAACCCGCAGGCGCCCACGCACGTGCTCGTCATCCCCCGCCTCCACTACCCCGACGCCGCCAGCCTGGCCGCCGCCGCGCCGACGGTCGCCGCGGACATGCTGCGCGAGGCCGGCGAGGTGGCCGCCCAGGAGAAGATCGACGGCACCGGCTTCCGGATCGTCCTCAACACCGGCTCCGGCGCCGGCCAGACCGTCTTCCACGCCCACGCGCACGTCCTCGGCGGCCGTGGCCTCAACTGGCCCCCCGGATAAGCCGTGTCCGTACGTGAACTCGTCGTGCTCGGGACCGCAAGCCAGGTCCCGACCCGGCACCGCAACCACAACGGGTACCTGCTGCGCTGGGACGGGCAGGGCATCCTCTTCGACCCGGGCGAGGGCACCCAGCGCCAGATGCTCAGGGCCGGGGTCGCCGCCCACGACATCGACCGGATCTGCGTCACGCACTTCCACGGCGACCACTCGCTCGGTCTTGCCGGGGTCATCCAGCGGATCAACCTGGACCAGGTCCCGCACCCGGTCACCGCGCACTACCCCGCGAGCGGGCAGCGCTTCTTCGAGCGCCTGCGGTACGCGACGGCCTACCGCGAGACGGTGCGGTTGGCGGAGGCCCCGGTGGCCGCCGACGGCCCCCTCGCCGTCACCGACGCGTACACCCTCGACGCGTGCAAGCTCTCGCACCCGGTCGAGTCGTACGGCTACCGGGTCACCGAGCCCGACGGGCGCCGCATCCTGCCCGAGCGGCTCGCCGCGCACGGCATCAAGGGCCCGGACGTCGGCCGGATCCAGCGGGACGGCGTCCTCGACGGAGTGACGCTGGAGTCGGTCAGCGAGGTCCGGCGCGGGCAGCGGTTCGCGTTCGTCATGGACACCCGGCTCTGCGACGGTGTGCACGCGCTCGCCGAGGGCGCCGACATGCTCGTCATCGAGTCGACCTTCCTCGACGAGGACGTCAGGCTCGCCACCGACCACGGCCATCTGACGGCAGGACAGGCCGCGACCGTCGCACGCGAGGCAGGGGTGCGGCACCTCGTCCTGACCCACTTCTCGCAGCGGTACGGCGATCCCGCGGAGTTCGAACGGCAGGCGCGGGCGGCCGGGTTCGACGGCGACCTGAGCATCGCCCAGGACCTCATGCGGGTCCCCCTCCCCAAGCGACACCCGTAAACGGCACACGTGAAGACCGGAAAGACCAGGCCATACCCATGCACCTCCCCAAGGCCGAACTCCACCTCCACATCGAAGGCACCCTCGAACCCGAGCTGGCGTTCGCGCTCGCCGCGCGCAACGGCGTGGAGCTGCCGTACGCGTCCACCGAGGAGCTGCGCGAGGCGTACCGCTTCAGCGACCTCCAGTCCTTCCTCGACCTGTACTACGAGCTGATGGGGGTCCTGCACACGGCGCGGGACTTCACCGAGCTGGCCGACGCGTATCTGACGCGGGCGGCGGCGCAGGGCGTGCGGCACGCCGAGATCTTCTTCGACCCGCAGGCGCACACGGGGCGCGGGGTGCCGATCGGGACGGTGGTGGAGGGGCTCGCCGCCGCGCTCGGCCGGGCCGAGGAGCGGCACGGCGTCTCCACCCGGCTGATCATGTGCTTCCTGCGGGACGAGTCCGCCGAGTCGGCGATGGCGACGCTGGAGGCCGCGAAGCCGTATCTGCACCTGATCACCGGAGTCGGCTTGGACTCGGCGGAGGTCGGCCACCCGCCGTCGAAGTTCCGCGAGGTGTACGCGGCGGCGGACGCGCTCGGCCTGCGCAAGGTCGCCCACGCGGGCGAGGAGGGCCCTCCGGAGTACATCCGCGAGGCCCTGGACGTCCTGGGCGTGGAGCGCGTGGACCACGGGCTGCGCTGCATGGAGGACCCGGAGCTGGTGTCCCGGCTCGTACGGGACCGGGTGCCGCTGACGCTCTGCCCGCTGTCGAACGTACGGCTGCGGGCGATCGACGTCATCGAGGACCACCCGCTGGCCGCGATGCTCGACGCCGGGCTCGTCGCGACGGTGAACTCCGACGATCCCGCGTACTTCGGGGGGTACGTGGGGGACAACTTCGCGGCGGTGCGGGGGGCGTTGGGGCTGGGGCCGGAGCAGCTGCGGACGCTTGCGCGGAACTCGTTCGAGGCGGCGTTCCTGGACGACGAGGAGGAGCGGCGGGCGCGGTATCTCGCGGAGGTGGAGGCGTACGAGTTCCCTGCGGGGGAGTAGGGGGCGGGGGGTTCGGGTGCGGGTGGGTGGGCCGCTGCGCGGGGCTCCTTCCCCCCCCCCCCCCACCCCCCACCCGGGGGCCCCCCCCCCCCCCCCCCCCCAAAAAAACCCAACCCCCGGCGGGGGGGGGGGGCCCCCCCCGGGGGGGAAAACCCAACCCCCCCG
>NZ_JBIBWQ010000005.1:393069-548996 GCF_043081505.1 Streptomyces sp. NPDC014870 | reverse complement strand
CGAGGACCAGGCCGAGGGCCATGGAGGCGACGGAGATGAGGATCGTGTTGCCGAGGCCGGAGAGGATGCTGGGGTCGAACAGCTTCTCGGGGACGGTGGCCCAGCGGACGTTGCCCTGGGAGAAGGCGACACCGAGCAGGACCAGGAGCGCGACCACGACGAAGCCGGCGATCCAGCGTCCGTAGTGGCGGACCGGGATGGCCTTGATGGCCTCCGGCGGCAGGCCCGACGGGGCGGGAGCCGCCCCGTCGGGAACCTTGTCGAACTTGTCAGTCACAACGACTGCCCTTCAGTGGAACGTACTTCAGTGGCACGGAGGGGTCAGGAGCCGCCGTTGATCTTGGCCGCGGGGATCGCGCCGTCGCCGGCACCCCACTTGTCCAGGGCGGCCTTGTAGGTGCCGTCCTTGATGATCGCGTCGAGCGCCGCCGCCAGGGCGTCGCGGAGCTGGGTGTCCTTCTTGTCGACGGCCATGCCGAAGAAGCCGGCGTCCGTCTTGTTGGCGATGGCCTCGAAGTCGTTGCCGCCACCCGCGGTCTTCGCGATGTACGCGGCGACCGGGGAGTCGTTCAGGTCGGCGACGGCGCCGCCCGCCTTGACGCGGGTCTGGGCCTCGGCGTCGGTCGGGAACGACTCGAAGGTGAGGGCGGGCTTGCCGTCCTTCTTGCACTTCTCGGCCAGGTCCTTGGCGGCCTGCTCGTACGTCGTGCCCCGTTGGACGGCGAGCTTCTTGCCGCACAGGTCGTCGAGGGACTTGATGTTCTCCGGGTTGCCCTTCTTCACCAGGATGCCGGTGGAGGCGGTGAAGTAGTCGACGAAGTCGACACCGGAACCGGTCTTCTGGCCCTTGTCGTCCAGACCCTCCTGGCGGGCCTTGGTGTCGGTCATCGAGGACATCACGATGTCCGTACGACCGGTCGGCAGCGCGGTGAGCAGCGTGTCGAACGTACCGCTGGTGAACTGGAACTCCACGCCGAGCTGCTTGCCGAGGGCGGCGGCGATGTCGGGGTCGACACCGACGATCTTCTCGCCCTCCTTGAACTCCATCGGGGCGTAGGTGGCGTCCGTGCCGACCTTGATGACACCGGACTTCTGGATGTCGGCGGGCAGCTTGGAGAACAGCGGCGCGGTGGACGCGGGGCCGGTCTTCGTGCCCTCGGCGGTGGACCCGCCCTCGGTCTGGTCGCCGCAGGCGGTCAGCAGCATGGAGCCGGCGACCGCGATGGCGGCGACCGCGGCAAGACGGGACGTGCGGGTCTTGGCGGCGGTCGTACAGCGCGTGGAGCGTGCGGTCATGGTCGGGTTCCTCCGGCGTGTGAGGGAGTTGCCATAGGCCGCGCGCACGCACCTTCGGGTGTCGCGACCTCGTGTGATTACGCGCATCTTGCCATTCGGACGGCGACAAACAGACGGCCACGCATGTCAAAATCGGGTAACGGGTGACCCCCGAACCTCAGAGACCCCGTGGACACGGGCCGAACCTCTTCCGGGGAATGCTCCCCGAAGCCGGAAAATCTCCGGTTGATCTCGCCATCTGGACGACACGAAGGCCACGATCCGGTCTACACGAGTCCGTGTCCGGAAATGGGGCGACGCGCCTGCTCTGCGCAAGGTGCCGTTACGGCCGTATGAGCCGCGTCACCGCTCCGCAATGGACTCGTCTACGGTGATGTACGTCCGGTAAGAAGGATCCTTACACCCCTCATCCGGGGCTCAGGGCGCGTTGTGCGGCGCGCCCGCGCGGTTGCCAGACACGGCGACCGCGGGACCCGCCCACCCCTCCTCAACAAGGAGTGGCCACCCTCAAATGAAGAAGACTTAAGGGGTCAACCCAATGGCAGCGGAGATCGTCAATCCTCGCAGCGACAGTGGCACGGATGGGGCTCAGGAGCCCTTCGATCCTGCCTTCGCGCTGCACCGCGGCGGCAAGATGGCCATTTCGGCCACGGTGCCGCTGCGCGACAAGGACGACCTGTCCCTCGCGTACACGCCCGGCGTCGCCAAGGTGTGCACCGCGATTGCCGAGCAGCCGGAGCTGGTCCACGACTACACCTGGAAGTCCCAGGTCGTCGCGGTCGTGACCGACGGTACGGCGGTGCTCGGACTCGGCGACATCGGCCCGGAGGCCTCGCTTCCGGTCATGGAGGGGAAGGCCATCCTCTTCAAGCAGTTCGGCGGCGTGGACGCGGTGCCGATCGCGCTCGCGACCACCGACGCCGACGAGATCGTGGAGACCGTCGTCCGGCTCGCCCCCTCCTTCGGAGGGGTGAACCTGGAGGACATCTCGGCGCCCCGGTGCTTCGAGATCGAGCGCAAGCTCCAGGAGCGCCTGGACATCCCCGTCTTCCACGACGACCAGCACGGCACCGCCGTCGTCACCCTCGCCGCGCTCCGCAACGCGGCGAAGCTGACCGACCGGGGCCTCGGCGACCTGCGCGCGGTCATCTCCGGCGCCGGTGCGGCCGGTGTGGCCATCGCCAAGTTCCTCCTCGAGGCGGGGCTCGGTGACGTGGCCGTCACGGACCGCAAGGGCATCGTCAGCCGTGACCGGGACGACCTGAACCCGGTCAAGCGCGAGCTCGCGGAGATCACCAACAAGGCGGGCCTCACCGGCTCCCTGGAGGACGCCCTGGCCGGCGCGGACGTCTTCATCGGCGTCTCCGGCGGTACGGTCCCGGAGGCCGCGGTCGCGTCCATGGCGCCGAACGCGTTCGTGTTCGCCATGGCCAACCCGAACCCCGAGGTCCACCCCGACGTCGCGCACAAGTACGCGGCCGTCGTGGCGACCGGCCGCTCGGACTACCCGAACCAGATCAACAACGTGCTCGCCTTCCCCGGCATCTTCGCGGGCGCCCTCCAGGTCCGGGCCTCCCGGATCACCGAGGGCATGAAGATCGCCGCGGCGAACGCCATCGCGGACGTGGTCGGTGACCAGCTCGCCGCCGACTGCGTGATCCCGTCGCCGTTCGACGAGCGCGTGGCCCCGGCCGTCGCGAACGCCGTCGCCGCCGCCGCCCGCGCCGAGGGCGTGGCCCGCCGCTGACGCGGCTCCACGCTCGCCGATTCGGCTCCGGGTTCGGCTCCGGATTCGGCGCCGACTCCGGCTCCGAACCGGCTCCGGTTCAGCAGAGGGCCCCGAACGCTTCGTCCATCCGAAGCGTTCGGGGCCCTTTCGTGTGTGGTGAACCGGGCGGGTGTACTGGTGGTACACGCCGATGGTGTGCCTTGAGTGCATGAGTCCTCTGCCCCGGTTCCACCGTCTTCCCGCCGAACGTCGGGAGGCGATCCTGACCGTCGCGCGCGAGCAGTTCGCCGCGCACGGGCCCGAGACCGCCTCGTACAACAAGATCATCGAGGCGGCCGGCTTCTCGAAGACCGCCGCCTACCAGTACTTCGACGGCCGCGACGACCTGCTCGCCGCTGTTCTGGAGGACGTACGGGAACGGTTGCTGCGCGTCCTCGGCCCCTGGGAGCCCGCGGTCGGCCCCGCCGACTTCTGGGCGCGGCTGCGGGCCGGTACGGGTGCGCTCGGCGTACACCTCGCCGCCCACCCCGACGACCTGGCGCTCGCCGAACGCGCGGTACGGGTGTCCGGCGGCGGCCCGTGGACGGCCTGGTTCGACGCGCTCGTCCGCGACGGCCGGCGTCTTGGCGTCGTCCGCACCACCGTCGACCACTCCCTCCTGGTCGCCGCCACCGAAGCCGTCCTGCGCGCGGCCGACGGCTGGGCCCTGGAGAAGCTGCGCGCGGGGGACCACGAGGTCGAGGACGAGCAGGTGTGGACGCTCCTCGCCGGCCTCTGGGGCGGGGAGGGGCCATGACCGCCACCGGAGAGGTGCGGGAGCCCGCCGAGGAGGCCGTGGCACCGACCCCGTATCCCGGAGTCGTCGTCGACTGGCGCATACCGGCGACACCGCCCGGCGCGGCCGGAGGCCTTGAGCGCTTCATGGGGCCCGGCAAGACCCGCGCCGAGTCCCTCGTCGAACTCGGCGGGGTGGGCGTGTGCGCCGCGCTGCTCGCCCTCGGCGTCGGGGCGACCGACCTCGCCCGCGGCTGGAGCTGGGCGCAACTCGTCGTCCTGGCGCTCGTCGGACTCGACCTCCTCGGCGGCATCGTCACCAACGCCACCAACTCGGCCAAGCGCTGGTACCACCGGCAGAGCCCCGGTGCACGCCGTGCCCGGCTGTCGTTCGTCGCCGCCCACGTGCTCCACCTCGTCGTGTTCGGGCTCGTGATCCTCGGCGGCGACCCCGCCTGGATCCTGGGGAACACCGCCCTGCTGGTCATCGGCGCCCTCCTCGTCGAGTACGCCCCGCTGCCGGTACGGCGACCGGTCGCGATGGCCGTCTACGCGGCGGCCGTCCTCGTTGGCCTCTTCTGGCTGACCGTGCCCGCGGCCCTCGCCTGGTTCGGGCCGCTCTTCCATCTCAAGCTGCTCGTCTGCCACTTGGTCCCGGAGGCACCCCTCGCCGAGGCCCCGCGAGGAGGCGGCGACGCGCGAGGAGGCGGCGACGCGCGAGGAGGCGGCGATGACCGAGGAGGCCGAGATGACCGAGGAGGCGGCGATGGCTGAGATCGACGACCGGCCGCGACCGGAGGAGTGCGCGCGGGTCCTCGCCGCCGCGTTCGACCGGGAGCCGGCCACCGCATGGATCACCGGTGGCTCCGAGCGGGTCAGACACTCCTGGTTCGCGACCACCCTGCGCACCCACGCGACGCTGCCCGGAGCCCGCAGACACCTCCTGACCGACGGCGCGGGAACGCCCCTCGCCGCCGCCGTGCTCACCCCGCCGCGCGCCGCGCCCGGCGCGGCGGCCCGGGCCGGCTGGGCCGCGCACACCCTCGCCCGGTGCGGACCGCGCGCCCTCGGCCGGACCCTGCGCTACCTGAGCCGTACGGAGGAGATGGTGCCCGAAGGGGCCTGGACCCTGGAGTTCGTCGGGGTGGTGCGGCGGGCCGCCGGCCGCGGCGTCGGGCGGCGGATCCTCGACCACGTGCTGGACGCCGTGGACGCCGTGGACGGCGAGGAGGGGACAGGTGGCGCGGGCGGCGGCGTGTTCCTGACCACCGCCGATCCCGTCAACGTCGGGCTCTACCGGCACTTCGGGTTCACCGTCCTCGGTGATGTCCGGGTCGGCCCCGTCGTGACGACCGCGATGTGGCGCCCGGGGCGGGCGCCGTGAGGGACATGCGTCACACCGTGGCGCGGTTCCCCGCCCTCCCCGTCGGCCCCTAGTCTCGGGCCATGTTCGCTGCCTACGCCGCCCGAATCGACCGCGACCAGCCGCTGAACGGCCTTGAGCTGGGCGAACGGCCCGAGCCCGAGGTGCGTCCCGGGTGGACCACCGTCACCGTCAAGGCCGCCTCGCTCAACCACCACGACCTCTGGTCGCTGCGCGGGGTCGGGCTGCCCGAGGAGCGGCTGCCGATGATCCTCGGCTGCGACGCCGCGGGCATCGACGAGAACGGGAACGAGGTCGTCCTCCACTCGGTCATCGGCCAGTCCGGCCACGGGGTCGGCCCCGACGAGCCCCGCTCGATCCTCACCGAGCGGTACCAGGGCACCTTCGCCGAGCGCGTCACCGTGCCCACCTGGAACGTGCTCCCCAAGCCCAAGGAGCTCTCCTTCGAGGAGGCCGCCTGCCTCCCGACCGCCTGGCTCACCGCGTACCGCATGCTCTTCACCAACGCGGGCGTGCGCCCCGGCGACTCCGTCCTGGTCCAGGGCGCGGGCGGTGGCGTCGCCACCGCCGCGATCGCCCTGGGCGCGGCCGCCGGTCTGCGGGTCTTCGCCACCAGCCGGGACGAGGCCAAGCGGAAGCGGGCCGTCGAGCTGGGCGCCGTCGAGGCGTACGAGCCCGGCGCGCGGCTGCCGAAGCGGGTGGACGCCGTCATCGAGACCGTCGGCGCGGCCACCTGGTCGCACTCGGTCAAGTCGCTGCGCCCCGGCGGCACCCTGGTGATCTCCGGTGCCACGAGCGGCGACCGTCCCTCGCACGCCGAGCTCACCCGGATCTTCTTCCTGGAGCTCAAGGTCGTCGGCTCGACGATGGGCACGAAGGACGAGCTGGAGGACCTGCTGTCGTTCTGCGCCACCACGGGCGTCCGGCCGGTGATCGACGAGGTGCTGCCGCTGGACCGGGCGCGCGAGGGCTTCGCGAAGATGGCCGCGGGCGACCTCTTCGGAAAGATCGTCCTGACCAACTCTTGATGGATCGTCAGATCTGCTGATGGGATCTCCGGCACCGCGCTCACGCCGAGCGCCTCGTGCCGGAGGTTTCCTTGTCACGAACGATCCTTGCCGCGGCCGCCGTTGTCGCCGCGCTCCTCGCCCCGACCGGAGCGGCGGCCGGAGCAGCCGTCGGAAGCGCGGCCGGAACGCCGACCGGAGCCCCGAGCGTGCACCTCGCCGGCGGCATACCCGTCCTCACCGACGACCGCGGCCGCGCCCTCACCCTGCGCGGGTGGAACGTCGAGGACAAGGCGAACCGCGGCGAGCAGGCGCTGACCGCCATCACCGAGCGGCACTTCCGCGACATGCGCGCCCAGGGCTTCAACTTCGCCCGGCTGCTCGTCTTCTGGGACGACCTGGAGCCGCGGCCCGGCCAGTACAGCCAGGGCTATCTGCGGAAGATCGAACGGATCCTCGACTGGGCGGAGAAGCATGACGTCCATGTCCTCATCGACGCCCACCAGGACGTCTTCGGACCCGCCTTCGGCCACCGGGGCGTGCCCGCCTGGGCGACGAGGACGGACGGGCTGCCGTTCACCCCGCACCCGGACGACTGGTTCGCCGAGTACTTCGAGCCGGCCGTGCAGCGGGCCTTCACCCATCTCTACGAGGACGAGGACCTGCGGCGCGCCCAGGCCGCGATGTGGCGCGTGCTCGCCGACCGTTTCGAGGACCACCCGGCCGTTCTCGGCTACGACCTGATCAACGAGCCCATGGGCGAGCTGCGCGAGGGCGAGGACCTGCCGACGGCTGCCCGGCGGATCGAGCGCGAGCAGCTGACCCCGATGTACAACCGGCTCGCGGACGCGGTCCGTTCGGTGGACCGGGACACCTGGGTCTTCGTCGAGCCGACCCCGATCGTCGGCGAGGGCGTGCCCACGGGCCTCGGCCGGATCGACGATCCGAAGATCGTCTACGCCCCGCACTTCTACAACACCGCCATGGAGGCGGGCGCCGACTACGATCCGGCGGCCGGCTGGATCGAGACGTACGAGCGGGCCGTGACGGAGTACCCCGCGACGTACAAGGTCCCGGTCGTCGTGGGGGAGTGGGGGCCGCTCAACAACTCCCTGCCGAACATGAACCGCTTCTACCGGGAGGCGATGGCCTCCCTGGGGCGGTACGGCAGCGGGTGGGCCGGCTATGTGTGGTGCTACGGCGGCGGGTACTGCGCGGTGGACGGCGCCGGGGCCTTCCGTACGAACAAGGAGTTGACCGCCGAGCCCTACGCGGAGGCCGTCGCGGGCACGGTCGACTCCGCCGCGTACGACTCCGGGGCGGGCGTCTACCGGCTGGAGTACGTCGCGTCCCGCCGGGGCTCGCGGGTCACCGAACTCTCCCTCCCCCCGGGCGCCTGGCAGGTGACGGCCCGGGGGAAGGCGATCGTGCTCCGCACGGGTGGGGCAGGCGGCTCCGCCCTGGTCCTCGCGGCCCCGGGCGCCCGGGTGACGGTGACCGTCACCCGGGAGGCGCGGGACACGCCCTAGGCGTCCTCGCGGTCCGGGCGGAGGAGGGACGTGACGCGGTCCGCCGCCGTCGACAGGTGGCGGCGGGTCTCGGCGAGCTGGGCCGCCGTCACCCCGTGGTCCCGCGCGGCGTCACGGATGTCGTCGCGGAACCGGTCCAGGAGCCGGTCCAGGTCACGGGCCGGGTCGCCGGTCGACTCGACCGTCCGGGCCCAGTCCGAGACGGCCGCTTCGGGGGTGGCGCTCTCCTGCTGGGGCGCCTTCCCGGCAGCGTCCTGGCGGCCGTTGGCCCTGGGGTGCGTCGTGCCGGTGACCAGGCCGCCCAGTTGGGCGGTGATGTCGGAGATGCCCTCCCAGACGCCCTTCGGCCAGTCGCCGCGCGCGAAATGGTCCTGGACCTGGTCCTGGACCTGCTGGGCGATCCGCTGGAACTCCCTGGCCTGCCGGCGCGCCGACTGGGCCTCCTCGCGGGCCTGGCGGGTCTGCTCCCGCCACTCCTGCTTCGCGCGGCGCAGCTCCTCCTTGGCCTCGGCGAACGAGGAGCCCTTCTGCCGGGTCTCGCCGGCCGCCGCGCGCATCTCGCTGCGCAGCTTGCCCGCCGCCCCGCGCACGTCGTCACGGATCTCGGCGGCGAGCTCGGAGACCGACTCGCGGATCTCGCGCTCCAGGTCGTCCAGTTCGCCGACGCGGCCGGCCAGCTCGGCGCGGCCCGCGTCGGTGATCGAGTACACCTTGCGGCCGCCCTCGGTGGCGTGCGTGACCAGACCCTCGGCCTCCAGCTTGGCGAGCCGGGGGTAGACCGTGCCCGCCGAGGGTGCGTACAGGCCCTGGAACCGCTCCTCCAGGAGGCGGATCACCTCGTAGCCGTGGCGGGGGGCCTCGTCGAGGAGCTTGAGCAGGTAGAGACGCAGGCGGCCGTGGGCGAAGACGGGCGGCATGTCACAGCACCTTTCCGGAGGGCGAGGAGGAGGGCGTGGCGGCGGAGGTGGCGGCGGGCGAGGGGGAGGCGCCGAGGTCGTCGGAGCCGTCGGGACCGTCGGTGTCGGGGCCCGTCGTCTCCGGGCGGCGCAGCAGCGCGATCGAGCCGGAGACCGTCGTGGCTTTGAGCTTGCCGCGGCCGTCGCCGAGGGTGCCGGTGATGCTCTTCGTGCCCCACTGTCCGCTCACCCGGAGGTCCTCGAAGGCGTTGGAGACGGAGCCGCTCGTGGTGCTGGCCTCGACCTCGGCGTCCGAGGGGTGCGGGATCCTGAGCGCGATCTCCCCGGAGACGCTGGTCAGGCGGATGTCGGCGGGCGGTCCCGCCGGCTCGCCCGCGTCCAGGTCGATCACCATGTCCCCGCTGACCGTGTCGGCCTTCACGGAGGCGCCCGAGCCGTCGATGACGGTCAGGTCGCCGGTCACCGTGTTGACCCGCAGCGCGCCGGTGACGGTGTGGGCCTCGAAGGAGCCGGAGACGCTCTCCGCGCGGACCGGTCCGGAGAGCCCGACGAGGGTGGTGTCGCCGGTGACGCCCTGGACGTCCGTACGCCCCTTGATGCCGGAGATCACCGCACCGGCGCCGACCACGCCCACCTCGACGTCCGTGCCGGCCGGGACGGCCACGGAGACCACGGCCCGGCGGCGGAGCCCCTTGGGGTCGAACCACTTGAGGAAGCCCTGCCAGTGCAGGTCGTCGTAGGTGACGGTCAGGGTCGATCCCTCCTGCGTCACGACGAGCGGCGGGCCCTTGATCTCGGCGATCTCCAGGCGGGCGGCGCTCTCGTCGGTGCCCACCACGTTCACCGTGCCGTTGACGACGCGGACCCGGAGGCAGGTGACGGGCTCGGTCAGCGTGAGTTTCGTCGGCTCGGACACGGACCACTCTGTCATCGTGCTGACCTCCCGTTCGGTGACGCAACATATCGCGTCTCTCGATAGACACGATATATCGCGGTGCGGGGAAGTCAACCCCCGTTCGGTGGGGGCGCGAGCGGGCATTCACTCTCTTACCCGGACAAATTGGCCTAGCGTAAGGCCTCATGAACGCGACATCCGGATCGCGCCCCGCCGGGGCGCTGCTGCTCTGCCGTGCCGAGCCCGCGGCGGTCCGCCCACCGGCCCAGCTGCTGCGCGAACAACTGCTCCTCGCCCCGGCCGGTACCGAATGGAGCGTCGTCGTCCCGGAGGGGAAGCCCTGGCTCCACGGCGGCGAGCCCGTCGAGCGGGTCGTCACCGGCTGGGCCACCGCGCTGGCCGTCTCGGCCGCCACCTGGCCGGTCCTCGCGCTCTGGTGGGACGCGGACCGGGCGGGCTTCACGCTCGCCGCCGGGTTCCGCCGTACCGTCGGCTACACCTGGCTCGCGGACGGCACCCCGGTCGGCGAGGACGAGGCCATGCGCACCTTCGCGGCCCGGCTCGCCCTCGACCCCGTCCTCGACGTCCAGGCCCTCGAACCGCTCACCCGGCCCGACACCGACGCCGACGCGCACGCCCGGCTCGTCGGTCTGACCGCCGTCCTCGCGCGCGTGGGCCTCGCCCTGCCCACCGGGCTCACCCCCGGCGAGAGCGCCGACCGGCTCCGCTCGGTCGCCCTGGCGCAGGGGGCGGAACAGCTCGAATGGTCCGGCTGGCGCGACGCCGTGCGGGCCGAACTCGACGCGGTGGAGGGCGGCCCCTTCGGCCCGTATCTGCGCGGCCCCCGCGCCCGGCTGCTCGGCGCCGTCCAACTGGGGGCGGGGCTGCCCCTGCTCGCCTGGGGCATCGGCCGCCGCAGCGGAGGCTGGACGGCGGCCGGGGCGCTGCTCGTCGCGCACGGCGCGCTGGGGCTCGTGTACGACCGGCTGCGCGGTCAGTGACCCCCCGGAGGGGGTTGGGGACCTGCCGTCCTACTCGTCGTCCTCGTCCTCGTCGTCGAGGCGGGCCAGCCAGGTGGCGAGGCGCTCGACGGGCACCTCGAAGTCGGGGTTGAGATCGACGAACGTACGCAGCTGCTCGGCGAGCCACTCGAAGGTGACCTCCTCCTCGCCGCGCCGCTTCTCCAGTTCCTCGATGCCACGGTCGGTGAAGTACATGCGATCAGGATAGGCCGTGCTCCGCGCGGCCCTATCGCGCTTGTCAGCGGCAGGGTCTAGCCTTCTTCATCATCGTTTCGGGGAGCGGGGGGCCGCTGTGACGCACGGGATCGCTCGGATTCGACTGGACGACGGCACGCCCGTCTGGGCCCGCGTGAGCGAGCCCGAGGAACTGCGCCGGGGCGGAGGCTTCACGGACACCGGCATCGGCGACCGGGTCCTCTCCATGACGGAGGGACTCACGGACGTGGTGCGCGGCGTCGTCGGCTCGCTGCGCGGCGGGCTCGACCCGCAGGCACCGGTCGAGGTCTCCGTCAGCTTCGGCATCGAACTCAGCGCGCAGGCGGGGAAGGTGATCAGCGTCCTCGCGGAGGGCGGCGGCACGGCCTCGATCGCGGTCTCCCTCACCTGGACCGAACCGGGCCCGGCGCCCGCCGCCGATCAGGTCGCCGCCGAACCGGGCTCCGTCCCCGAGCAGAGCTCCTCGCCCGAGCAGGGCTCCGCGCCCGTGCCGGGCTCCGTGCCCGTGCCGGGCTCCGTGCCCGGTCCCGCGCCGGCGCCCGATGCGGGGGCACCGGGCCGCCCTGCGGTCGACGGCGCCGTATGAGCGCCTTCATGTCGCTCGTGCGCCCCGCGCTCGTACGCATCGCGGCTCCCGGTGACGGGTATGACGAGCACAGCGACCGGTACTGGGGCACCGGCTTCTTCATCGCCCCCGGCTGGGTGCTGACCTGCGCCCACGTCGTGGCCAAAGGGGGGAGCGCGGTGTGGAAAGGCGAGCGGGCCGTCGGCATCGTCTGGGACCGCGGAGTGACGACCGGCGAAGTCGTCCTCGCCAGCCCGCGCCCCGCCGAGCCGGAACAGGAGCTGGACCGCTGGGACTTCCCGGACCTCGCGCTCGTCCGCGTCCCCGACGTCCAGGAGGCGAGCTGCGTACGGCTCAGTGAGCGCCCGCCCGTGATCGCCGACCCCATCCCGGTCGCGCTGTACGGCTGGTCCCGGGTGACCGGCCGGCTCGCGATCCGCGACGCCGTGGGCCGGGTCCACGGCGTCGACGGCGAGGCCCTCCTGCTGAGCGGCACCCAGCCCGTGGAGGGGCTCTCCGGCGGCCCCGTCGTCGACCTGAACCGCGCGGTCGTCATCGGCCTCAACAAGGGCCGCGGCGCGGACGAGGGCGCCGCCGTCCCCATCACCTCCCTGAGCCGGCTCCACCGCGAGCGCGGCGGCGAGGTGCTCTCCGAGGTCATGCGGGACCACGACCGGTACCACCTCGCCCGCTTCCGCTCGCTCGACAACGAGGACGGCGACTGGACCAGGGCGCAGCTCCTGCGCCGCCCACCCGGTGCCCCGGGCCTCGACCCCGGACGCCGTATCCATCTGTACGGCCGGCTCGCCGAACTGCACCCGCCCACCGGACCCGGGGACGTGCTGCACCTCGTCGACGAGGCCCGGCGGCTGACCGTCGGCCACGACCTGCGCCCGGTCCTCGAAGTCGCCCCGCGGACCTGGCGCGAGGGCGTCGGACTCCTCCACGAACTCCACGAACCGAACCAGGAGTTCACCACCGACATCGGCCCGAACGCCGTGCTCGTGTACGCGGCGAAGGTCGCCCGGCACGTCAGGGAGCGCCACGGGGAGAGCGCCTCCGTCACGGAGCTGGCCGACTGGGTCACCGACGCCGCGACCGAGATGCCGCTCCTGACCCGCAGGGCCATCGCCGCCGTCCTGGCGAACGGCCGCCCCACCGGAGCCAGGGCGGCCAGGGAGGCCGGGGCGCGCGCCGACGTCCTGGTCGAGATCGACCCCCCGCCCTACGGCCGGAAGTTCCCCTGGCGGGTGAAGCTGCTCTTCGACGGGCACACCATCACCCCGCTGTACGGGAACGACGAGGGCGTCGAGCGCGAACTGCTCCCGGACATCCTGCGGGAGCCGATCGCGGAGGCGCTGGCCCGGGGCGACCGGGGCGAGCATCTGGCCGCCGTCGAGGCGCTGTTACCGCGCGAGCTCTTCGACCTGCCCCTGGACACGTGGCGCCTCTCGCCCGACGACGAGCTCTTCGACGAACGGTCGCTGCCGCTCGGGCAGCGCCGGATCGTCGTCATCAGGGACCGCGCCCGCGCCGGGCGGCCGCCGGCGCCCGAGTGGCGCAGACGGTGGCGGACGGCGGGCCTCGGACCTCTCCGGGCGGTACCGCTGCGCGCCGACGCGCTCGGTGCGCAGCGTGACGTCCAGGCGGCGCACCGGATCCGCCGGGAGTCGCGCCGGCAGGCCTGGGTGCGGCTCTCGGAGGCCGCGGACGGTTCGGTTCCGGTGTACTGCGGCCCGGTGGGCAGCGGTGACGGGCTCAAGGCCATGGAAGCCGCGCTCGCCGCCGGCCATCCCATCGCCCTGTGGCGCCACGGTGCCCATGAACACGACCGCGCGTCCTGCGCCGAGTTTCACGAGCGGGCCGGCCGGCTGCTCGCCGAGGCGGGCAGGCCTGATGGCCTGCACGGACCGGTCATCTCCCTGCGCAAACGGGTCGCCGCGGACGAGGACCTGTATCTGGACATGGACCTGGACCTGGACCCGGGACCGGGCCCGGATTCGGCCCCCGAACCGGCCCCCGGCCTGAATCCGGACACGGCCCTGGACGCTGATCCGGCCCTCGGCTCGCCCGTGGGCGGCGGTCCGCCCGCCCTCGTCCGTTCCGAGCACGCCTGGGCCGAGAACCTCGCCGTTCTCGTCGATCCCCCGGACCGCCCGCCGCACGAAGACCCGCTCCAGGGACCGTCGTTCCTCGGCGAGGAGGACTGGTGACCCCCCGGCCACGCGGACAAAAGGTCCGGTTCGTGCATCGCAGAGGGGCGGGGTCGGGCGGTACGTTCGAAGGGCCGGGCCACGACACCGCAGCAGCCAGGAGGAGTTCATCGTGAACGATTGGCGGATCTACCGTGGTGCCGGCCACCCGCACGACGAGATAAGGCGGTTGCCCGCCCCTCCGCCGTGGCGGGACTTCTCGTCGGGCGGAGCGGACGACACCCTGGCCGGCTCCGACCGGCGCCTCGGCGTACGCCGCCGCCTGGTCCAGAACCACCACCCCCGGCCCGCCGAGACCGACGCCGTCAACGCGGCGCTCTACCTGCGCAGGCCGCTCCTCGTGACCGGCAACCCCGGCACCGGGAAGTCCACGCTGGCCCACGCCGTCGCCCACGAACTGGGCCTCGGCCGGGTCCTTCGGTGGCCGATCGTCTCCCGGTCGACCCTCCAGGACGGGCTCTACCGCTACGACGCCATCGGCCGCCTCCAGGACGTCCAGCTGGAGCGCGCCCAGGCCGGGTCGACGGTGCCCGCCGCGACACCGGCGGGCATCGGCTCGTACATCCGGCTCGGACCGCTCGGCACCGCCCTGCTCCCCTCCGAGCAGCCCCGCGTCCTGCTCATCGACGAGCTCGACAAGAGCGACCTGGACCTGCCGAACGACCTGCTGAACGCCCTGGAGGAGGGCGAGTTCGCCATCCCGGAGCTGGAGCGACTCGCCGACCGGGAGCCCGTGGTCCAGGTCCTCACGGACGACGGCCGGAAGGTCCCCGTCCAGGGCGGGCGGATCCGCTGCTCGACGTTCCCGTTCATCGTGCTCACCTCCAACGGCGAACGGGACTTCCCCGCCGCTCTGTTGCGCCGCTGCATCCGTCTGGAGCTGGAGCCGCCGGGCGAGGAGCAGCTCGGCGCCATGATCGAGGCGCACCTCGGCCCCGACGCGGCGGCCGGCGAAGAGGGCCTGGTCAGCCGCTTCCTGAACCGTGAACCCGGCGAGGTCATCGCCACCGACCAGCTCCTGAACGCGATCTATCTGACCCAGCACGCCCCGCGCACCGAGCGGGTGACCCGGGAACGCATCGCGGACATGCTCATGCAGCCGCTCGATCAGCCGAGGTGATGGCCGGATGCACCGGATGCATCTGGAAGAGCTCACCCGCAGACTGCGGGCCGGTGGTCAGGAGCCGACGGCCGAGGAGGTCGCGGACGCCGTCTGGCTCGCCCAGTGGCTCCCGGCGCCTGCCCCGGACCCGTCGGACGACCCCGGGCACGACCGGGCGGCGGAGCGCCAGGAGGACCCGGACGGCGCCGAGGTCTCGGGGGAGGGACGAGATCCAGCCATCGGCGCGGGGGACGATGCCCCCTCCCGTACGAGTACGAGTACGGGGACGAGCGCAGACCCCGGAACCGGAACCGAACCCGGCCGACCGCCCGGCGACGGCGCAGGACCCGACGGCGACCCGCACCGGCCCGCCCGCGCCACCGACACTGTCGACATCCGGCCGTTCATCGGCGGGACCACCGGCACCGTCGCCCGGACCGCAGGGGGAGGCAGGGCCCTGCCCGTTCGCGCGCCCGGCGCCAACGCGCTGCCCGGCCTGCTCGGTCTGCAGAAGGCGCTGCGCCCGCTGCGTCACTACGCCCACTTCCCGCTCAGGCCGGGCGAAGGCCTCCTGGACGAGGAGGCGACCGCCGAACGCAGCGCGGCGGCGGGCATGCTCATGCCCGTCATGCGCCCGGCGGCGGGCCGCCGCCCCGACATCCAGCTGCTCATGGACACCGGCCCCGCCATGGTCGTCTGGACCCGCATGGTCGAGGAACTCCGCCAGGCCTGCCAGCAGTCCGGCGCCTTCCGCGACGTCCAGGTGCACCGGCTGTACGACACGGGCGAGGGCGCCCCGCTGGTCACCACCACCTCCGGGGCCGACGGCCGGCCCCGGCTGCGCCCCGGCGACCAGCTGCACGACCCGACCGGCCGCCGCCTCACCCTGATCGTCAGCGACTGCGTCGGCCCGCTCTGGCAGCGCGGCGCGGCCCAGCGGCTGATCCACGAGTGGCCCCGGCAGTCCCCGCTCGCCCTCGTCCAGCCGCTGCCGCCACGGCTCTGGCCCCGGACCGCGTTGTCCGTGGAGCCGGGCCTGTTGCTCCGCCCGTCGTCCCCCGGCGGACACACCGGTTTCCAGCCCGACGAGGAGCCATGGGAGCCGCCCGCCCCCGACACGCGGGCGGTGCCCGTCCTCACGCCCACCCCCGAGGCGTTCGCCTCCTGGGCGCGGCTGCACGCGGGCCACGGCTCGGGCGGGGTGCGCGGCTGGGCGGCCCTGATCGCCCCGGAGCCGCTCCGCACGGCGACGGCATCCGGCCCGACCGCGGCCCCCACGGCTCCCGCAGCCGCGACCGCAGCCACGGCTGCCGCCTCGGCCACCGCCCCACCCGCCCGGCCCCGGTCCCCGCGCAGCGACGCGGAGTTGCTGCGGGCGTTCACCGCGGGCGCCTCACCCGGCGCGCTGCGGCTTGCCGTCCACCTCGCGGCAGCCCCGCTCGCCCTTCCCGTGATGCAGCTCGTCCAGCGGGCGATGCTGCCCGACACCGGCCCCATGGAGCTGGCCGAGGTCCTGCTCAGCGGGCTCCTGCGGCAACTGCCCGGCCCTTCTCCGTACCCCTGCTTCAGCTATCCGCCGCGCGTCCAGCACCATCTCCTCGGCTCCCTGGACCGGGGCGCCGCCGCGCTCGTGCTCAAGCACTGTTCCGAGTACGTGGAGCGCAACTTCGGCCAGGGCATGCGCAACTTCCCCGCGCTCGCGGCCGCCCGGCTCGCGGGCCACGGCACGGCCGAGGACGCGGCGGCGGCGACGGGCACGGTCGAGGGGACCGACGAGCCCACCGGCCCGGTCGGCACGGAGCCCGAACTTTTCGCCCGTATCCCCGCGCGCGTGCTCCGCTTCTACCACCCCGACCTGATCACCCCCGATCCGCTGGCCGCCGCCCGGCGCCTCTTCGACCAGTGGCTCGGCCAGTCCGACTCCTCGCTGCTCGTCCGGGCCCGTCGGCAGGCCGAGGCCGCGCTGCCGGACCACCCCGTCGAGGCCGGGATCCTGCTCGGGCGCGTGCTGTACGCGGAGTCCGGCACCGCCGCCGTCCAGGGCACCGAACGCCGCCGGGAGCTGCTCACCCGCGCCCTGACCGAGCTGGAGCGGGCCGGCGACCTGGCCGAGCCGGGCGGCGCGGAGTGGGCCGAGGCACGGCTCGAACAGGCCGTCGCGCACCACGGGTTGTGGCGGCACACAGCCGATCCGCGCCACCTCGACGACGCCCTGGACGCGCTCTTCGGCGACGTGCCCGACTGGCCCGAGGTCCACCACCACACGCTGCACCTGCGCCGGGGGCGGCTGCTCCTCGCGCGCGGGGACGGCGCGGCGGCGGCGACCGAGCTCACCACGGCGCTCTCCCTCCGGGAGAGCGTGGCGGCGCTCCTCGACCTCGCCGACGCCCTGCACCTGTCCGGGGCCGCCCCGGCCGAGGTCCTGCCCGTCCTGGACCGGGTGGGGGAGCTGCTCGACGACCGCGTCGCCCTGCGGCTGCGCTGGGCGACGGCGCGCGCCCGGCTGTACGACACGGCCGGCGACGGGCCGGCCGCCGACAGCGCGTACGAGGAGGCAAGCCTGCTCGCCCCCGCCGACAGCGGACAGCGTGGCCGGACCCTCATGGCCTGGGGCGAGTCCCTGATGCGCCGCGCCGCGACCACCCCGGGGCAGGCCGCCGTGGACCGCGCCGAAGGCGTGCTGCGGGAGGCCCTGACCAGCCTCCCGGCCGACGCCCCGGAGCGCTCCCGGGCCGGCATCCTCATCGGCAGCGTGCTGGCCCTGCGCTTCCACCGCGCCGGATTCCTCCCCGACCTCTTCGAGAGCCGCCACCTCCTGGAACAGGCGGCGCGCACGACGCGGGACATCGGACTGCGCGCGGAGGTGTGGCTGCAACTGGGACGGGTGAGACTGGAGTTGAGCGAAACGGCCCGGGACGGCGTCCTGGGCGACGCGCTCACGGCATACGAACGGGCCGCGGAGGACGCCCGCTCGGCCCACGGCGACACCCCGGGCACGATCACCGGCGCTCGTGCCCTGCACGCCCAGGGGGCCGTGCTGTTCCTGATGGGCAGGAACGGACGCGCCCGCGCGGCCCTGAGCGCGGCGGCCGAGCAGTGGCGCCGACTCGTGTCCGCCCTGGTGGAGGTGGATTGGAACGACGTCGAACGGACCAGGTCGCTGCTGGCCGAAGTGAGCGTGGAACAGAACCCGTACAGGCCCGCGCTCTCCACGGCGGACCGCCGCCGGATCGCACCTCCGTGGTGGGAGTGGAACGAGACGGACGGGTAGGCGAGGGCCTGAGGGCCGATACGGAGAACGGCTGAATAACGGGGGCGCACATGGGCGCAGTTGAGTCGAACGGGTTTCCGTCTTCCTGGCGTCGGGAAGAACCGCTCCGCCGCTACGACCGTGGGGGACAGGCGTCGGTGGGGAGGAGCCGAGGGTGTCGGAGCACAAGGAGTGGGCGACCGGTGTCGAGCGCGACAACGGCCGGTCCGCGCACCTGCCCGATCTCGCCGCTGTGGACCTGCAGACCCTGCGTGGCATGGACGATCCCGAACTCGCCGCCGCCGTCGAGCGGGTGCTGCTGCGCACTCCGGAACTCGCCGACGCGTGGTGCGAGGGTGCGGGAGACAAGGCCGCCTGAGCCGCACCACGACGACCGTCTGTTTCCGGCCGGATCCCCGCGATGGCCGGGGGGCCGCCGAAGGAGGCGGAAATGAACTTCGCGCCGCTGCCTGCCGGGGCCATCGCGGAACTGGCCCGCACCCGCCCCGCCCAGGCCGACGGGGCCCTGCTGCGCTCCGCCCTGCACGCACGACGCCTGCTGCTTCTCAAGGCCCTCCTGGTCCGCGTCCAGCGGGACCGCGAGGCGATCGACGCCGCAGTGTTCCGTCGCTTCGCGCAGTCCTGGCACCTGCTGGAGCGGGTCGAGGGCAGCCATCCCGCCGTCGTCCGTGAGGTGCTCGACTACCCCATGACGGGCGCGTGGCTGGCCGCCACTCTCGTCGCGCCCGCGGGGTCGGCCCTCGACGGCCACCTCGGCCGGCTGGAGAGCCTCGCCGTCACCGCCGCCCTCCGCGCCGACCGGCCACTCGACCTCGCCGTCGAAGCGCCCGACGGCTTCCTGTCGCTGCCCGGCGTCGGCCGGCAGGCGGCGCGGTCGGGGCGCGTCCGGATCAAGGCCGCCTCACGCGTCGCACGGATCCACTCCGAGGACTCCACGGCCACGGCGCCCACCGTCCTCCTGCTCACCGATCGGCGCAGCGGCACCCTCGTCGGACGGGGCCAGGACTGGCAGGGCCTGGCCACGCTCCCCGACTCGGGCGCCCGCCTCGACGACGTCGACCCCTATCGGGTACCGCCCGGCGGAGTGGGCGTCCCACCCCGTACCGCCGCCGCACGCGGCGAAACCGACCCCGACGTCTGGCTCGCACGCTGGCGTGCCGGGCACGCCCTGCTCGCGCGTACCGACCCCGGCCGGGCCGCCGAGGTACGGCGCGCGCTGCGGGCCGTCGTTCCCCTGGCGCCGCACGGTCACCGATCGCTGGGGGCCACGCTGCGTTCGGCTCCGGGCGCCGTCCTGACCTCCGTACCGGCCGGTGCGCAGGACATGGCCGAGACGCTCGTCCACGAACTCCATCACAGCAAGCTCGCCACCCTGCACGAACTCGTCCCGCTGTACCGGCAGGGCAGGGCCGCCGTGCACCGGGTCGGCTGGCGCCCCGACGCCCGGCCCATCAGCGGAGTGCTCCAGGGCGCCTATGCCCATCTGGCGCTGACCGATCTGTGGCGGCGCGCCGCGACCGCGCATGCGGTGCCCCGGCCCTGGCGGTCGAGTGCCGGGCAACAGTTCGACCATATCCACGATCAGGTGGGCGAGGCGCTGGCGATCCTGCTTGAATCCGATGAACTGACCAGTGAGGGGCGGGAGTTCGCCCAGCAAATGAGGCGGCATCACGCGAGCCTCGGCGCCGCCCCCCGGGCAGCTGGGTAACACTGTGCCCAGGGCACATGACACTGCGTTGCGCGTGAGCGGGACGGGAGACGTACAGATGGCGGAACAGCGGTCGGGCGGCAGCGCGGCGGACGACGGCGGCGGGGTCGCCCCCGAGCACGTCCTGGTGGTCTTCCCCGGCTACCACCGGCCGTGGGCGACCTGGATCAACCAGCGCCTCGAAGCGCACGGGGTCCGTGCGACGCTGCAGCGCTGGGACCCGCCGCGCGAGGTTCCCTTGGAGGACTCCCTCAGCGACCTGCTGCTCGCCCGCGGCCAGGTCCTGCTGGTGCTCAACGACTGGTTCTTCCAGCTCGGGCCCCGGCCCGCCGGCGAGTGGAACGACGTCCTGCGCGGCTTCGTCGCCTCCCGGGCCGACCGCTTCGCCGCCGTCAACCTCACCAACCGGCCGCTGCTTCCGGCCACCGCCGTCCTCGAACCCGTCAGCCTCTGGGGCGTCGGCGAGGAGGAGGCGGAAGCCCGTCTCCTCAGCCGTCTCGGCATCGGGCCCCGTCGCTCCGGCGGTCGCCGCGTCCCGCCCGGCGTCTCCGTGCGCTACCCCGACACCCCACCCGAGATCTGGGGCGAGATCCCGCGCCGCAACCCGAGATTCACCGGACGGGACGACCTCCTCGCCGAACTCCAGGAACGGCTGATGGACGCCGAGCGCGGCAACGCGGCCTGCACCCTGCTCGGCATGTCGGGCATCGGCAAGACCCAGATCGCCGCCGAGTACGCCCACCGCTTCAGCCCCGACTACGACGTCATCTGGTGGGTCAACTCCGACGACCGGAACATCCAGCGCGACCGCTTCGGCGAACTCGCCGCCGAACTGCGCCTGCCCACCGGCAACGACCCCGGCGAGCGGATCCGCGCCGTACGGGAGGCCCTGCGCCGCGGCGACCCGCACTCCCGCTGGCTCGTCATCTTCGACGGCTGGGACGACACCGACGGCGCCCAGGTCATGCTGCCCCAAGGGCCGGGACACGTGCTGATCACCTCCCGCAACCGCGGCTGGGGCGACTACACCGACGTCCTGGAGATCCCCAGCTTCGACCGCGCCGAGTCCACCGCCTATCTGATGCGCCGCGCCTCCCACATCACCGCGCCTCAGGCCGACGAGGTCGCCGCCGAGTTCGGCGACGTACCCCTGCCGCTCGTCCAGGCCGCGGCCTGGCTCGGCGAGTCCGGCATGGAGGTCCCCGAGTACCTGCGCATGGTGCGCGACGGACGGCTCTCCACGGTCGAGGACGCCGCGCTCGGCGACGGATACCCCAACGCCTCGCTCACCTCCTGGTCGATACTGATCAACCGGCTCCGACGCTCCCAGCCGCAGGCCATCGACGTGCTCAGCCTGTGCGCGTCCTTCGCCCCCGGCCGCATCCCCCTCGGACTCGTCCGCGCCTACCCCCAGGCCGACCTGCCCGAGGACCTGCGCTGGATGGCGACCGATCTGCCCGCCTGGACCCGCGCACTGGACACCCTCGTCAACTACTCGGTGCTCACCCGCGAGACCCGCGGCCCGGCCGCCAACAACGCCGAGATGGCCCCGCACCAGGAGTCCGTGCACATGCACCGGCTCGTCCACGACATCGTCGCCCGGCTCACCGACGGCGAACACCGCGAGGCCCACCGCAAGGCCGTCCGCACCCTCCTCGCCGAGGCCGACCCCGGCAACCCGCTGGACAGCCGGCACTGGCCCCGGTACGCCGAACTCCTGCCGCACATCACCCCGTCCGGCGCGCTCTCCAGCCGCAACCCGCGCGTGCAGACCGCCGTCCTCAACTGCCTCCGCTACTGCTACCGCAGCGGCGAGTTCCGCGCCGGTGCCCAGCTCGCCGAACAGATCCGGGACGCCTGGTCCACCTTCATGGACCCGCTGGACCAGCCCATGCTGGACCTGACCACACAGCAGGGAAACGTCCTGCGCTCGTTCGGTCGCTTCCGCGAGGCCTACGACCTCGACCTCGCCCAGCGCGAGCGGCTGAACGCCTCCGAGCCCAGGAACGAGCACGGCTCACTCCTCTCCGGCAGCGCCATCGCCAGCGACCTGAGATTCCTCGGCCAGTACCAGGAGGCGGAGCAGCTCCAGCGTCAGGTGCTCGGCGAAGCGCAACGACTCCTCGGCGAGACCGAGTTCTCCACCCTGGTCGCCCGCCACAACCTCGGCGTCGTGCTCCGGTCGCTCGGCAGGTACCGGGAGGCCCAGGAACTCGACGCAGAGTCGCTGGTCCGCTGCGAGCGCGTCCTGGGCAGCCGCCACGCCCACACGCTCAGCACCAGCAACGCCCTCGCCCACGACCTCCGGCTGCTTGGCCAGTACCGCGAGGCGCTCGCCCGCCAGGAGGCCAACGTCCGGGTGCACGTCCAGGTCCTCGGCCCCCAGCACCTGCAGACCCTGTTCGCCCGCACCCAGCTGGCCCTGTGCCGACGCCGGGAGGGCGGCTTCCAGCAGGACCTCGGAGCCACCATGGCCGCCCTGCTCGAACAACTGGAGCAGGTGCACGGGCGCGGGCACTACATCACCCTCGCCGCCATCAACAACTACGCCAACTACCTGCGCGAGCACGGCGACCTCGACCAGGCGAGGGAACTGGTCACCGAGGCCGAAGCCGGCTACCGGTCGCTCCTGGGCCCCGCCCACGCCGTCGCCACGGGAGTCCTCGCGAACACCGCGCTCGTCATGCAGGCCTCCGGCGAACGGGCCAACGCGCTGGCCATCCTGGAGGCCGCGCTCGCCGGGCTCACCTCCTCGGTGGGATCCGACCACCCCTGGGTCCTCGGCTGCGCGCTCAACACCGCCGCCGCCCGCAACTTCAACGGTCGGGTGGCCGACGCCGCCGAGCTCAGCCGCGACACCCTCCGCCGGGCCCGGCACGTGCTCGGCAACGAACACCCCCTCACCCTCTCCAGCCAGGTCGCCCTCGCCACCGACCTGCGTGGTCTGCGCGAGGTCGAGGAGGCCGGGAAGCTGGAGGAGGACGCCCTGCTGACCCTCACCCGGACCCTGGGCGCCCAGCACCCGCACACCCTCTCCGCACGCCAGCGCAACCGCCCCTACTGGGACTTCGAGGCCAACCTCGGATAGTCCCACGGAACGCCGGAGGCCCGGCCCCCCTCTCGGGGAGCCGGGCCTCTGAGCGTGTCCGTACAGCGGGTCAGGCGTCGAAGACCTCGTTGACCAGCTGCTGCTGCTCGGCCTGGTGGCGCTTGGCCGAGCCGACCGCCGGGGACGAGGAGTGCGGGCGCGAGATCCGGCGCAGGCGCTCGCCGTGCGGGATGTCGGCGCCGACCGCCAGGTCCAGGTGGTCGATCAGGTTGAGCGCGATGAACGGCCAGGCACCCTGGTTCGCCGGCTCCTCCTGGGCCCACAGGTACTTCTCGGCGTTCGGGTACTTGGCGATCTCGGCCTGCAGCTCGGCACCCGGCAGCGGGTACAGGCGCTCCAGACGGATGATCGCGGTGTCCGTGACGCCGCGCTTCTGACGCTCGGCCTCCAGGTCGTAGTAGACCTTGCCGGCGCAGAAGACGACCTTGCGGACGTCGGCCGGGTTGACCGTCTCGTCGCCGATCACCGGGCGGAAGCCGCCGGTGGTGAACTCCTCCGCCTTCGACGCCGCCGCCTTCAGACGCAGCATCGACTTCGGGGTGAAGACGATCAGCGGCTTGTGGTGCGGGTTGTGGACCTGCCAGCGCAGCAGGTGGAAGTAGTTCGACGGCAGGGTCGGCATCGCGACCGTCATGTTGTCCTGCGCGCACATCTGCAGGAAGCGCTCCGGGCGCGCGGACGAGTGGTCCGGGCCCTGGCCCTCGTAGCCGTGCGGCAGGAGCAGCGTGACGCCGGAGGTCTGGCCCCACTTCTGCTCGGCCGAGGAGATGAACTCGTCGACGACGGTCTGCGCGCCGTTGACGAAGTCACCGAACTGGGCCTCCCAGATGACCAGGGCGTCCGGGCGGGCCAGCGAGTAGCCGTACTCGAAGCCCATCGCCGCGTACTCGCTGAGCAGCGAGTCGTAGACGTTGTAGTGGGCCTGGTCGTCGGGGTTCAGGTAGAGCAGCGGGGTGTAGTCCTCGCCGGTCTCCTGGTCCACCAGGACCGCGTGGCGCTGACCGAAGGTGCCGCGGCGGGAGTCCTGGCCGGACAGCCGGACCGGGGTGCCCTCCATCAGCAGCGAGCCGATGGCGAGGGTCTCGCCGAAGCCCCAGTCGATCGTGCCGTCGTCGATGGAGGCCGCACGGCGCTGCATCTGCGGCATCAGACGCGGGTGGACCGTGATCCGCTCCGGGATGTTCACCTGCGACTCGGCGATCCGCTTCACGACCTCCTGGGAGACCGCGGTGGTGACGGCGACGGGGAACTCCGGCTGGGCGTCCGGGATGTGCGTCGGGGCCGGGGCGGAGGTGGCCTCGCGGACCTCCGCGAAGACCTTCTCCAGCTGGCCCTGGAAGTCCTGGAGCGCCTGCTCGGCCTCTTCCAGGGTGATGTCGCCGCGACCGATCAGAGACTCGGTGTACAGCTTGCGCACCGAACGCTTCTTGTCGATCAGGTTGTACATCTGCGGGTTGGTGAACTGCGGGTTGTCGCCCTCGTTGTGACCGCGGCGGCGGTAGCAGATGAGGTCGATCACGACGTCCTTGTTGAACGTCTGGCGGAACTCGAAGGCGAGCCGCGCGACGCGGACCACGGCCTCCGGGTCGTCGCCGTTCACGTGGAAGATCGGCGCCTCGATCATGCGGGCCACGTCCGTGGCGTACATGGAGGAGCGCGACGACTCGGGAGCCGCCGTGAAGCCGACCTGGTTGTTGATGACGATGTGGACCGTGCCGCCGGTGCGGTAGCCGCGCAGCTGCGACATGTTCAGCGTCTCGGCGACGACACCCTGGCCCGCGAAGGCCGCGTCGCCGTGCAGGGCGACGGGCAGGACGGTGAAGTCCGTGCCGCCCTTGTTGATGACGTCCTGCTTGGCGCGGACGACACCCTCGAGGACCGGGTCGACCGCCTCCAGGTGCGAGGGGTTGGCGGTGAGCGAGACCTTGATCTGCTCGCCGTCCAGGCCGGTGAAGGTGCCCTCGGCGCCCAGGTGGTACTTCACGTCGCCGGAGCCGTGCATCGACTTCGGGTCGAGGTTGCCCTCGAACTCGCGGAAGATCTGCGCGTACGACTTGCCCACGATGTTCGCCAGGACGTTCAGCCGGCCGCGGTGGGCCATGCCGATGACGACCTCGTCCAGGCGGGACTCGGCGGCGGAGTCGATGACCGCGTCGAGCAGCGGGATGACGGACTCGCCGCCCTCCAGGGAGAACCGCTTCTGACCGACGTACTTGGTCTGCAGGAAGGTCTCGAAGGCCTCCGCCGCGTTCAGGCGGCGCAGGATCCGCAGCTGCTCCTCGCGCTCCGGCTTGGAGTGCGAGCGCTCGACGCGGTCCTGGATCCACTTGCGCTGCTTCGGGTCCTGGATGTGCATGAACTCGACGCCGGTGGTGCGGCAGTACGAGTCGCGCAGCACGCCGAGGATGTCGCGGAGCTTCATCATCGACTTGCCCGCGAACCCACCGACCGCGAACTCGCGCTCCAGGTCCCAGAGCGTCAGTCCGTGCTCGGTGATGTCCAGGTCGGGGTGCTTGCGCTGGCGGTACTCCAGCGGGTCGGTGTCGGCCATGACGTGGCCGCGGACCCGGTAGGAGTGGATCAGCTCGAAGACGCGCGCGGCCTTGGTGACGTCGTCGTCGTGCGAGGCGTCGATGTCCTTGAGCCAGCGGACCGGCTCGTAGGGGATGCGCAGGGCCTTGAAGATGTCGTCGTAGAAGCCCTCCTCGCCGAGGAGGTAGTTCGCGACGACGCGCAGGAACTCGCCGGAGGCGGCGCCCTGGATGACGCGGTGGTCGTACGTCGAGGTCAGCGTCATGACCTTGGAGATGCCCAGCTTGTTCAGGGTGTCCTGGGAGGTGCCCTGGAACTCGGCCGGGTAGTCCATCGAGCCGACGCCCATGATGACCGACTGTCCGGGCATCAGGCGGGGGACCGAGTGGACCGTGCCGAGGCCGCCGGGGTTGGTCAGGGAGACCGTGACGCCGGTGAAGTCCTCCATCGTCAGCTTGCCGACGCGGGCACGCTTGACGATGTCCTCGTAGGCCTGCCAGAACTCGAAGAAGTTCAGCGTCTCGGCCTTCTTGATGCCCGCGACGACGAGCTGGCGGTCGCCGTTCGGCTTCACCAGGTCGATCGCGAGGCCGAAGTTCACGTGGTCCGGCTTGACCAGGGTCGGCTTGCCGTCCTTCTCCGCGAAGGAGTAGTTCATCGACGGCATGGCCTTGATCGCCTGCACCATCGCGTAGCCGATGAGGTGCGTGAAGGAGATCTTCCCGCCCCGGGCGCGCTTCAGGTGGTTGTTGATCACGATCCGGTTGTCGAAGAGCAGCTTCACCGGGACGGCGCGGACGGACGTGGCCGTCGGCACCTCCAGCGAGGCGTTCATGTTCTTCGCGACGGCGGCGGCGGGGCCGCGCAGCGTGACCAGCTCGGGGCCGGCGGGCGCCTCGGCCGCGGGAGCGGCGGGGGCCTTGGCGGCGGCGGGAGCGGCCTTGACCGGAGCCGGGGCGGCGGCGGGGGCGGCCTGGACCGGAGCCGGGGCGGCGGCGGGGGCGGCCTTGACCGGGGCCGGGGCGGCGGCGGGGGCGGCCTTGACCGGGGCCGGGGCCGGGGCCGGAGTGGCGGCGGGCGCGGCAGGTGCGGCCTGTGCGGGGCTCACCTGCGGCGCGGAGGCCGGGGTCTCCGTGGCACCGGGCTTGTAGTCGGCGAAGAAGTCCCACCAGGCACGATCGACTGAATTCGGGTCCTGGAGGTACTGCTGGTAGATCTCGTCGACGAGCCACTCATTGGCGCCGAAGGCGGCAGCAGGGTTCTGACCCTGCCCGTCCTGGCCGGTGGAGGTACTCGGGGTACTGGGGGACTGAGACGACACGGCGGTAACCGCCCTCTTCCGCTTCACAAGGTGATGGACAGCGGAAATAAAGGCTACGCCTCCCTGGCCGAGAGGTGCAGGCCGGGCACTACCAACGTCGCGCAAGTCACACTTGACGCGGCGTTTCAGGGCAGGGATTGGCGGGAAACAAGCGTGGTTCTGCCCTCTCGCGGGTACGAGACAGCCGGGGTGCGGCCCCTGGAGCATGCATCCCTGACCACGTCCTGATCGTGTCCTGTAAAAGACCACGCAGAAGACGTGCTTCCCGTTCGACCCTACGTCAACCTCGCGCCGGAACGCTGCCCGGAAGAGTGACCTGGATTCGGCAGCCACGTGACGATTCGGCCACGCCGATCTCGCCGCCGTGCAGATCCACCGCCCAGCGGGCGATCGCGAGCCCCAGTCCCGTACCGCCGTCGCTGCCGGGACCGGACTGAGCCGGCACCTGTCCACGGTTGAACCGCTCGAAGACCGTGTGCCGCAGCGCCTCGGGGATGCCCGGGCCTTCGTCCTCGACCTCCAGGGCCAGCGAGTCCGGCCAGTCCCCGCGCCGCGCCCGTACGGTCACCCGGCCGTGCGGCGGCGAGTGCTTCACCGCGTTGTCGATCAGGTTCGCCATCACCTGGTGCAGCCGCTCCGCGTCCGCGTGGGCGGTCAGCTCGGGCGGCGAGACGTCGAGGTGCAGATGGACGTCCGTACGGTTGTGCAGGCCGGACGTGGAGGACAGGCCGCGCTGGGACGCGGCGAGATTGGCCTCCCGGAGCACACCCGACAAGTACGGCCAGACCTCGAAGCGGCGTGCCTTGAGCGTGACGACACCGTTGTCAAGACGTGACAGGTCGAGCAGGGTCTCCACCAGCCGGCCGAGCCGCTCGGTCTGCTTCAGGGCCGTCCGCATGGTCTCCGGGTCGGCCTCCGAGACCCCGTCGACGACGTTCTCCAGGACCGCGCGGAGCGCCGCGATGGGCGTGCGCAGCTCGTGCGAGACGTTGGCGACCAGCTCCTTGCGGTGCCGGTCGACGGACTCCAGGTCGTCCGCCATGCGATTGATCGTCGAGGCCAGGTCGCCCAGCTCGTCGCGGCGGTCCGCGCCGCGCACCCGTCGGCTGAAGTCCCCGCGCGAGATCGATCCGGCCACCGTGTTCATCTCGTCGAGCGGCGCCGTCAGGGACTGCGCCACGAATTGGGTGATCAAGAGCGTCGCGATCATCGCGAAGATCGTGATGTAGCGGAACTCCGTGGAGGTCCGGATCGCCACCAGCGCGAGCCCCGAGGTCAGCAGGACCGCCCCGACGACCAGCGTGCCCAGCTTGGTCTTGATCGAGATCACGATCCGGCGCCTTCTCGGGCGCTCGGGGCGCTGCCCCCGGCGGCTCATGACGCCGGCGTCTCCAGCGCGTACCCGACGCCATGGACCGTACGGATCCGCTCCGCCCCGATCTTCCGGCGCAGGGCCTTGATGTGGCTGTCCACCGTCCGCGTACCGGAGGCGTCCGCCCAGTCCCAGACCTCGGCGAGCAGCTGCTCGCGGGAGAGCACCGCGCGCGGGGTGTTCGCCAGGCAGACCAGCAGGTCGAACTCGGTCGGCGTCAGGTGCACGTCGTCGTTGCGGACCCGGACCCGCCGCTGCGCGTGGTCGATCTCCAGCTCGCCCAGGCGCAGGATCCCGCTCCGCGGGGTGACGGCCGCCAGCGCGGCCCGCTCCACCCGGCGCAGCAGGACGTGCACGCGGGCGGCCAGCTCACGCATGGAGAACGGCTTGGTCATGTAGTCGTCGGCGCCGACGCCGAGCCCGACCAGCATGTCCGTCTCGTCGTCCCGCGCGGTCAGCATCAGGACCGGCACCGGGCGCTGCGCCTGGACGCGGCGGCAGACCTCCAGGCCGTCGAAACCGGGCAGCATCACGTCGAGGACCATCAGGTCGGGCTGCCAGGCCTCGGCCGCGTCGACCGCGGCCGGTCCGTCCGTGGCGGTCTGGACGAGGAATCCCTCCGCGCGCAGCCGGGCGGCGATCGCATCCACGATCGTCGTGTCGTCCTCGACGACCAGCACCCGCCGCTGCGCACCCGGAGTGGCCGCCGCACCGTGGTGAGTGGTGTGTGTCTGCTCCATTGCCCCGCCTCGCATCGCTGGTGTCGGCCAGCAGCCTAGAGGCACGGGCGGCGTCCCGGCTATCCAGGCCGGACGCCGAGGTGCACCACGTCAGGGACGCCCCGGGCAACCTGGATCTCTTCCGTCCGTACCCCGCTGAATCCGGCATTCCGCAAGGACGCTTCGAAATCGGCGGACGGTCGGGCCGACCAGACGGCCAGGATCCCGCCGGGGTTCAGACGCCTCGCGCAGGCCGCCAACCCCTCGGCGGAGTAAAGGTTTTGGTTGTCCTCGGTGACGGTCCAGTCGGGTCCGTTGTCGATGTCGAGGCAGAGCGCGTCGTACGTGTCCGAGGAGTCGTGGACGTACGCGACGAGGTCCGTGTGCAGGATCACGTTCCGTGGATCCGCGAGCGCCGGGCCCGAGATCGCGGAGAGCGGTCCTGTGCGGTGCCAGTCGATGATCGCCTGCTCGCGCTCGACCACCGCGATCCGGCCCCAGCGGGGATCCGCGGCCGCGTGGGCGAGGGAGAAGCCGACGCCGAGGCCGCCGATGAGGACCGAGGGGAGCGGGCCGCCGGGCGGCGGGTCGAGCGCGAGGTACGCCGCGTCGACGAGCAGCCGCTCCGAACGCCCGTCGGAGGTGTCCATCAGGAACGTGCCGTTGGCGATGATCTCGAAGTGCTCGTCCCGGCGGCGGAGCACGACCTCTCCGAACGGGCCCTGGCGGCGGTCGAGGGTGACGGGGCTGGACATGTACGCGCACACTCCCGGTCTCGGTGGACGGCTGTCCCGGCCATCCTCGCGGGGCGGGGAGGGCCGGGACAAACGGGATTCGGGGGGCGCGGCGCAGGATTGGATGGTGGATCCGATGTATTGGATCCAAGATCCAATACATCGGATCCAATCCCCTGGCGCCGGTCTCAGACGGTCAGCCCGTGGCCGTGCGGGAAGACCGGATCCACCGTGTCGTTCGGGACGTCCGGGCGGGCCGCCTCCACCGCCGCCATCGAGCGGGGCAGCTCGAACGGAAGCTTCCCCTCCGCCTTCGCCCGGCCGAAGGCCACGTCCAGCAGTGCCTCGTCGCTCGCCCCGTAGTCCGCGATCAGCGCCGCCGCGTGCTCGGCGATCTCCGGCAGGACGGCCGGCCGCTCCAGGTTGACGCAGACGACCGTCGGGACCGCCGCGAGCAGCGCCAGGATCCGGGACAGCTCGGGCTCGGGGAAGGCGAGCGAGCCGGAGTGGAAGAAGGCCTCGAAGCGGTTGGGCCGCTCCTCGTACGGGGTGCGCAGCCGCAGGACCGCCAGGTCCGCCCCGGCCGGATCCGCCACGACGTTCCCGTACGCCGCCGCCACGGCCGGGTCGACGTTCTCGACGTACAGCCTCGGACGGCCGGTCAGCGGCAGCGGGCCGTCGGTGAGGACGGTCAGCGAGCGGCGCTGGGCCGCCGCGCCCGCCGCCTTGAAGTCGGCGCGGCCGACCGTCTCGGCCGCCTCCTCCGGGTCGACGTACCGGCGCTCGTCGAAGAGCCCGAGCACGAACTTCTCCCGCAGCAGCCGCCGTACGGAGGCGTCGACGCGCTCCTCGGAGATCCGGCCGGACTCGACCAGCTCCACGATCACCTCGGGGCACTGCTCGCCGCCGAACTGGTCCGCGCCCGCGTCCAGCGACTTCGCCGTCCGCTCGGCGACGCTCAGATGCTCCACGCCCCACGCGCGCGCCTCGTGCGGCTCGCCGAAGATCACCGAGTCCGTCAGCAGCCCCCAGTCGGTGCAGACGATCCCCTGGAAGCCGAGCTCCTCCCGGAGCAGTCCGGTCACCACGCCCTTGTTGAAGCCGAAGCCGACCGCCTCCCAGTCGGTGCCGATCGGCTGGCCGTAGTAGGGCATCATCTGCGAGCAGCCGGCGGCGATGGCGGCCTTGAAGGGCTCCAGGTGGTGCTCCCGCATGCCGCCCGGGTAGATCTGCTCCTTGCCGTGCGGGAAGTGCGGGTCCTCGCCGTCCTTCTGCGGGCCGCCGCCGGGGAAGTGCTTGACCATGGCCGCCACCGAGTCCGGGCCGAGCTCCTCGCCCTGGAGGCCGCGGACGTACGCCTGGACCAGCTCACCGGTCAGCTTGGCGTCCGAGCCGAAGGTGCCGGACTGCCGGGCCCAGCGCGGCTCGGTGGCGAGGTCGATCTGCGGGTGGAGGGCCGTACGGAAGCCGACGGAGAGGTACTCGCGGCGAACGGTGTCGGCGAAACGGAAGACCAGCTCCGGGTCGGCGATCGCGGCGAGCCCCAGTGCCTCGGGCCAGGCGGAGAAGGCGCCGGCGTTGAAGGAGGCGCCGACGTTGTCGGTGAAGGCGTGGCGCGGGTCGGTGGAGAGCGAGACCGGGATGCCCAGCCGCGTGCTCGCGGCCATCTCCTGGACCGCGTTGTGCCAGCGGGCCATCTCGCGGGCGCCGTAGGTGCCGAGCAGGTTGAAGTGGGTGAGGTGGCGGCCCTCGATCAGCTCCGGGGCGGTGTACGGCAGCATCGAGCCGTCGGTCTCGGTCACCGGCGTGCCGTCCGCGTTCATCATCAGCATGGAGTGGAAGAGCTGGCCGGCCTTCTCCTCCAGGGTCATCCGGGCGAGCAGGTCCTCGACGCGCTCGTCGACGGGGCGGGTGGCGTCCTGGTACGGGAGCGGGTCCGGGTGCGTGGGCATGGCGGGTCTCCTACGTGACCGAGCGGATGAACTGGACGGCGAGGGCGCCGAGCACGCACCGCTTCGTCGGCCTTGGCGGCCTCAGGCTAAGTGCGAAAACCGAGTAGGTGCTAGGTTTTCTTCCTGTGTCCTGAATCACAGGACGAAAGCCTCATTTCGGGCACCGCCTAAGCTGGGCGCCATGCCGGAGAACAAGGGTCGAACGCCTCGCAAAAGCGCAGGCAGGGGCAGCTATGCGGTGGGGGACGAGCGCCGCCGGAAGATCCTCGACACCGCCGTCGAACACTTCGGGCGGTGGGGCTTCCACGCCTCCTCGCTCGCCCGGATCGCCAACGACTGCGGCATCACCCAGGGCGGGCTGCTGCACCACTTCCGCGGCAAGGAGGACCTCCTGCTCTCGGTCCTCGCGCAGAGCGAGCGGCACGACGTCGAGCGCCTCTTCGCCCACGAGCCGGACTCGTACGCCGCGTATCTGGAGACCGTCGTCACCCTCGTCGAGGAGAACACCCGGCGCCCCGGCATCGTGCGGATGTTCAACGTCCTGGCGGGGGAGTCTGGCAACGTGGGCCACCCCGCGCACGACTACTTCAAGGAGCGGTACGAGCGCGTCCTGAGCCACATCGTCGGGCTGATGGAGGCGGCGGTACGGCGCGGGGAACTGCGCGAGGGCGTCGACTGCCGGGCTGCCGGCCAGGAGCAGCTCGCCGTCATGGACGGCCTCCAGCTCCAATGGGCCCTCGACCCGGGGGCGATGGACATGCCCGCGCGGGTACGGGCCTTCCTGGACCGCCAGTTGAGGGACCTGTCGGCGACGGGCGAGGGTCTGCCGACCGCCTGAACTCAGGGGCCGGTCGGCGGGCCGCCGTCGGGGAGGGCCTCGAAGACGCGCTGGAGGGCGGGCGGGCGTTCGCCCTCGCCGGCGACCACGACGCGGTAGCGGTGCGTGAAGACGTACTGGAAGCCGTCGGCCACGGGCTGTCCCGTCGGGCGCGTCGGCACCTTCGCGTACGCCGGGTCCTCCAAGGCCGCGCGCAGCTCGGCCACTTCGGCGGCGGTCATGCGGCCGGAGCGCGGGGACTGCGTGCCGGACCGGGTGGTGTAGGTGCCGTCGTAGTGGACGATCAGCTGGTTGCGGACACCGGCCAGGCCGCCGTTGACGTTCACCTCGACGAGGACCTCGCGGGGGCCCGGCTCGTGGTCGTTCCGCACGGTGCCGTCCGTGCCGGTGGGGACCGGTGGGGCGGGGACGGTCGTGGGGGCGGCCGCGGTGGTGGGCACGCTGGTGGGCGCCACCGATTCCTGGGTCACGACCGGCTTCGCCGGGGTGTCCTGGTCACCGCAGCCGGCCACCGTGAGCACCGGCACCAGCACGAGCACCAGCGCCGACGACGTGACCCGCACCGTTCTCCTGCGCACCATGGTCCCGAGCATGCCCTCACCCGATCCGGTTGACCAGGGCTGTGTGCAGGGCGGCGAGGCGGGGGCCGTGCGGTCCGCCGCGTACCGCCAGGTCGACGGCGTCGACGCAGGGCCGACACCGTTCGAGATGCGCCTCCGCGTGGCCGAGGAGTTCGGGGGAGAGCTCCCCGCGGGCGTACGCGTCCACCCAGTGCGGGGGGAGGTGCCGGGTGGGGGCGGCTGTGGTGGGGGGAGAGAGCTCGGCCATGCGAGGGCTGCCTTCGGTACCGGAGGTGGGGGCGGGCGATGCGGTGCCGGCGGGCGTGGGGGGCGCCGGGCGGGGGTCACGGGCGGGGGCGGGGGACCCGGTCGCGGTCACCGGCACCTCCTTCGGCGGGCGAGGACTCGGCCTCGTGCTGGGCCACGATCCACTCGCGCAGCCGGGCGCAGCCCCGGGCGGCGCGGGCCTTGACCGTGCCCTCGGGGACGGCGAGGCGCTCGGCGGTCTCGCGGACGCTGTAGTGCTGGAGGTAGCGCAGTTCGATGACCTCGCGCTGCGGGGCGGGCAGCCCGGCGAGCGCGAAGGCTATCGCCGCGTAGCGGGGCGAGGAGGCGAGCAGGCAGTCCTCGGCGGAGGGAGCCGTGCCGGCCGAGGCGGGGGTGTGCTCGCGGGCGCGGTCGGCGAGGGCGCGCTGCCGTCCGGCGGCCCGTTCGAGGTCGACGGCGCGGCAGTGGGCTATCCGCCGCAGCCAGGCGGGGACGCTGCCCTCGTGGAAGCCGGACGCGCTCTTCCACACCGTCAGGAAGGTCTCCTGAACGGCGTCCTCGACGGTCTGGGCGGGAAAGCCGCGGTTGAGGAGATGGGCGAAGAGCGGGCCCGCGTGCCGGGCGAAGAGCCGGGACAACGCGTCCTTGTCGCCCCCGGCGACCGCACGCACGAGGTGCACGTCGCCCGGGTCACCCGGGTCGCCCGTGTCGTCCGTGCCGGCGGCGCCCGGACCGGGGAGCGGGCCCGGGCCGCCGACGGGGCCCGGACCTCCGGCCGGACCTGGGCCACCGACTCGGCCCGGGTCGTCTGCCGGAACCGGGAAGCCGGCCGGATCCGGTCGCCCGACCGTCGGGCCTGGTCGCCCGACCGTCGGGCCCGGACCCTCGCCCGTCGGGCCCGGACCCCCGCCCGTCTGGGCGTCGGTCGGAGAGTCGGCTCCGGGGGCCGCTCCCGGGCCGGCTCCGTCTTCGGGGCACTGCTCGCACCCGGGAAAGCTCGTCGTCACGACCTCTGAACGTGGGCAAGGGGTACGGAGGTTGCCATTCCGTGCATCTTTTCCCCGCTCGTAGGGGGAGCACCGGCGCACGTGGGGGCGCACAACGCGCCCGGTGACCTGTCCCCCCGGCCTACGCCTCCCGCACGATCCCCGTCAGCGGGCACTCGTAGCGCCAGTCCAGGCTGTCGTAGAGCGCCAGGCCGTCGCGGGTGGCCGAGAGGACGCCCGTGGTCGCGCCGGTCTGGGCGGCCGCGGCCTCCAGCGTGCGCATCACGTTGGCGCCGAGGCCCCTGCGGCGGTGGTCGGGGTGGGTCTCGATCTGGTCGGCGACCGCCGTCACCCCGGTCGGCGCCATCTGGCCGCGCGCGGCGAGCGTGCCGTCCGGGGCGACGATCCGGACCCGGATCACCCCGTCCCTGGTCTCCGTCGTCCGCGCGTACCCCTCCGGCGCCGGCGGGCGGGCGCCCGGGTCCAGGGTCTTGCTCATCATGTAGCCGGGGTCGTCCGGGACGGTCCAGCCCGGGGTGATCCACTGGGCCGACTCCTCCGGTCCGGCCATGATCTTCAGCCACGCGCCCGGCACGTCGATCTCGGCGCAGAGCTTGCCCACGGAGACGGCGTCCGGTGCCGGCAGGACGTGCCGGCAGACATGCGTCGGCAGGCCGACGTCGATCCGCCAGCCCCAGGGCTCGACGACGGCGGGGGCGGTGCCCCGCGAGACGGTCCAGCCCGCCACCCAGGCTGAAGTAATAGCCGCAGTATCCATGGAGGTATTACAAGTCCGTCGCTCCGCCCCGCGCCAGAGTGATCGCTCAGAGCGAACAGTCCCCGGGGAACATCCGACAGCCCGTGCGCATTGAGTCCACATAGCTCAACTTGACTGCCGAAGGGGAGATCATGGTTTCGACGTCCTCACCGCTCACTCTGCCTGTGCTGCCGCTCGACGACGAGGTCGTGCTGCCCGGAATGGTGGTGCCGCTGGACCTGTCCGACAACGACGTACGCGCCGCGGTCGAGGCCGCCCAGGCCGCTGCCCGCCCCGGGAGCGGCACCGGGAAGCCCAAGGTGCTCCTGGTGCCCCGGGTCGACGGCACGTACGCGGCGACCGGTGTGCTCGGCACCGTCGAGCAGGTCGGCCGGCTGTCCGACGGCGACCCGGGTGCCCTCATCCGGGCCCTCGGCCGCGTGAAGATCGGCGCGGGTACGACCGGCCCCGGCGCCGCCCTCTGGGTCGAGGGCAGCGTCGTCGAGGAGACCGTTCCCGACCCGCTGCCCGGCTCCGTGACCGAACTGGTCAAGGAGTACAAGGCGCTCGCCACCAGCTGGCTGCGCAAGCGTGGCGCCTGGCAGGTCGTGGACCGCGTCCAGCAGATCGACGGCGTCTCCGCGCTCGCCGACAACTCCGGCTACTCGCCCTTCCTCACCGTCGAGCAGAAGGTCGAACTCCTGGAGACGGCCGACCCGGTCGCCCGCCTCAAGCTCGCCACCGCCCAGCTCCGTGAGCACCTCGCCGAGCAGGACGTGGCCGAGTCCATCGCGAAGGACGTCCAGGAGGGCGTCGACAAGCAGCAGCGCGAGTTCCTGCTGCGGCGCCAGCTGGACGCCGTACGCAAGGAGCTGCGCGACCTCAACGGCGAGACGGACGGCGACGAGTCCGACGACTACCGGGCCCGCGTCGAGGCCGCCGACCTGCCCGAGAACGTGCGCGAGGCGGCCCTCAAGGAGGTCGAGAAGCTGGAGCGGTCCAGCGACCAGTCCCCTGAGGGCTCCTGGATCCGCACCTGGCTCGACACCGTCCTCGAACTGCCGTGGAACGAGCGAACCGATGACGACGCGACCCAGTACGACATCCAGGGCGCCAAGGCCGTCCTCGACGCCGAGCACGCGGGCCTGGAGGACGTGAAGGAGCGGATCACCGAGTTCCTGGCCGTGCGCAAGCGGCGCGCCGAGCGCGGGCTCGGCGTGGTCGGCGGCCGGCGCGGCGGCGCGGTCCTGGCCCTGGTCGGTCCGCCCGGAGTCGGCAAGACCTCGCTGGGCGAGTCCGTCGCGCACGCGATGGGGCGGAAGTTCGTCCGGGTCGCGCTCGGCGGCGTGCGGGACGAGGCGGAGATCCGCGGCCACCGGCGTACGTACGTCGGCGCGCTGCCGGGCCGGATCGTACGCGCGATCAAGGAGGCCGGGTCGATGAACCCGGTGGTCCTGCTCGACGAGATCGACAAGGTCGGCTCCGACTACCGGGGCGACCCGGCTGCCGCGCTCCTGGAGGTCCTCGACCCGGCGCAGAACCACACCTTCCGCGACCACTACCTGGAGGTCGAACTCGACCTCTCCGACGTGGTGTTCCTGGCGACGGCGAACGTCCTGGAGGCCATCCCGGAGGCGCTGCTCGACCGGATGGAGCTGGTCAGGCTCGACGGGTACACGGAGGACGAGAAGGTCGTCATCGCCCGCGACCACCTGCTGCCGAGGCAGCTGGAGCGCGCGGGCCTGGAGCCCGGCGAGGTGGTCCTGGAGGACGCGTCGCTGCGGAAGCTCGCGGGGGAGTACACCCGGGAGGCGGGCGTACGGAACCTGGAGCGGTCCATCGCGCGGCTGCTGCGGAAGGTCGCGGCCCAGCACGAACTGGGCGACCGGGAGCTGCCGTTCACGGTCGGCGTGGACGATCTGCGCGGGCTGATCGGGCGGCCGCACCACATCCCGGAGTCCGCGCAGGACCCGGCCGAGCGCCGGACGTCCGTCCCCGGCGTGGCGACCGGACTGGCCGTCACGGGCGCGGGCGGTGACGTCCTCTTCGTGGAGGCGTCGCTCGCCGACCCGGAGACGGGCGCGGCGGGGCTGACCCTGACCGGCCAGCTGGGCGACGTGATGAAGGAGTCCGCGCAGATCGCGCTCTCCTTCCTGCGGTCGCACGGCGCGGAGCTGGAGCTGCCCGTGACCGGTCTGAAGGACCGGGGCGTGCACATCCACTTCCCGGCGGGCGCGGTCCCGAAGGACGGTCCGAGCGCGGGCATCACGATGACGACGGCGCTCGCCTCGCTGCTCTCCGGCAGGCTGGTCCGGACGGACGTGGCGATGACCGGTGAGGTCTCGCTGACCGGGCGGGTCCTGCCGATCGGCGGCCTGAAGCAGAAGCTGCTCGCGGCGCACCGGGCGGGCATCACGACCGTCGTGATCCCGAAGCGGAACGAGGCCGACCTGGACGACGTCCCGGCCGAGATCCTGGAGAAGCTGGAGGTCCACCCGGTGACGGACGTCCGCCAGGTCCTGGAGATCGCGCTCGCGCCGGCGGCGGTGACGGTGAGCGCGGCGGCGTGAACCGGTAGGTGCCGGTGTGGAGCGGGGCGTCCCTTTTTCGTGGGGGCGCCCCGTTCCCGCGCGTGGCACGACCCTGAAAAGGGGCCGCACGGCGGGAGCCACGTCCGTATCATGATCACGAACGCAGGGGGGACGTTGGCGAAGCGGAAGTCGGCTCGCGTACGGCGGGACGAGGCGCGGCGCACCGCCGAGCGGTTCGCGCCCGAAGCGGGCGGCTGGGACGTGGTCCTCGAGACCGAGGACGAGGCGGAGTTCCGCGCCCACCTGCACCGGCTGCGGTCGTCGGAGCCGCGACTCGACGAGTCCTCGCTGCGGGTGGACACGTTCTGCGGGCGCGGGGAGCAGCCGACCGTGCGCCGCCTCAGCCGCTTCGTGCCCCACCCCGCGGACCAGTAGACCCTCACCCACGGAGGACCCGACATGCCCCTGCTGCCTTCCCTCGACGCCCAGGCCGAGCGTCTCGTCGCGCTCGGTGTGCACGAGCGGGCCGGGCTGACCGCCGACGAACTGCGCGCCTTCGCGCGGGAGGCCGGGGGCGAGCGCACCGACGTGCTGCTCGCCGTCCACCCCGACCGGGCGCCCGCCTCCGCGCTCGCGCCGCTGCTGCGCAGGGAGGGCAAGGAGGGCTTCGTCGTGGTCGACATGCCCGACGTCGACGACTTCGCGCCCTCCGGCGTGGACGTGCCCGACGCGCCGCTCTACCTGGTCGCCGGAGTCGACCGCGGCGACCACATGTCCAACTGGAGCCCGGAGGAGGCGCTGCCCGCGCTCACCAAGGAGGACCGCACCCCGCTGCTGCTCAGCGAGGGCATCCACTGGGTGCTCCAGGAGCCGGCCGCCCTGGAGCGCAACCGCTGCTTCATGACGATCGGCTCCCGGCTCCGCAAGGCGAACGGCACCCTGGACGCCCGTACCCCCGCCATCTGGATCAGCAACGGCACCGGGCGCGACGGGCGCGCGCGACGCGACGCCCCGAAGGTCGGCTGGTGCTGGTGGGGCAACCGCCACACCTGGCTGGGCTTCGGCTCGACCACGGGGCGCAGCGTCTAGGGCCTGTCCGGCGGATCAGGGCCTAGCGGTGCTCGTAGGCCCTACCCGTTCCGGCGGCGCGTCAGGAGCAGGCTGCCCGCGCCGAAGGCCGTGAGGGCCGCCGCGCCGCCGAGGGCCAGGGGCAGCGGGCTGGACGGGGCGGTGCCGGCGGTGTCGGAGGAGAGCGCCGGGGCGTGCTCGTCGCCGCCGTGGCCCGCGTGGCTCACGGTGGAGCGGTCGGCGCCCGCGGCGATCTTCGCCTCGCTGGGGGCCGACGCCGCCGTCGCCGCACCGCCGAAGGTGACGTCCGAGCAGCTGTAGAACGCCTCCGGGCTGTCGCTGCGCTGCCAGACCTTGTAGACGATGTGGCGGCCGGTACGGGCGGGCAGGTTGCCGGTGAAGTTGTAGTGGCCGTCCGTCGCGGTCCGGGTGGTGGCGTAGGTCGCCACCGGGGTCGCGTCCAGGTCCGACCACTTCAGCGGCTGGGTCGGGTCGAAGCCCTGCTTGGTGATGTAGACCGTCATCGTGCCCTGGTGCGGTGCGGTCACCCGGACCTTGAAGTCGAAGGAGCCGGCGGCGACGGCCGTCGACGGCCAGTCCGTCCGGGCCCAGTCGAGCGCCCGGTACTTCGCGCGGTTGGCCGAGCAGAGCTTGCCGTCCGGGATCACCACCTGGTGCTGCCCGTCGGCGTTGGCGATATTGACCTCGTTCCAGTCGTACAGCGGCTGGGTGCCGGAGTCGGCGACCAGGTCCTTGCACACCTGCGACTTCGGCGTCTCCGGGCCCTCCGCGTAACAGGCCGCCACCCGGCTCACCGGGTTGAACACCGCGCCGTGCGCGGCGGCGGTGGACGGGGTCAGCGGGATCAGGGCGGCGGCGGACAGGGTGGCGGCTGCGGCGGCGGTGCGGCGGATCGGCGGCATGCGGGGCTCTCTCTCGTGCGTGGGGGAGGACGGGACGAGCAATGAGCGGATCGCGCACGGGAGTTGGGGAGGGCCGTGCGCGCCCGTCCGAGGTTCGCATTGGTCCATACCAATGGGCAAGGGGGTGGGGGCAGAAAGACGGAAGCGGTCCTCCGGGCGCGCCGCCGAGCGCCCGGAAGACCGCCGTGTCCCTGGGGAGGCTCCGTCAGCCGTTGGCCAGCGCCTGCACCCGCGAGAGGTCCCCGTTGAAGCGGTTGTGGTCGCCGACCGTCGGGCCGGTCGAGGTGTACTGCCACATCGTGTAGTACGGCCAGCCCGCCGGGAGTTCGCCGACCGCCGACGCGTACCGCGCGACCCAGAGCGGGTTGGTCGAGCCGAAGCCCGCGTAGTTGCCGGTGCACTGGGTCCACCAGCTCGTCGCCGTGTAGATCACCGCGTCGCGGCCCGTCCGCGCCTTGTAGCGGTTGAGGAAGTCGCGGATCCACGCGACCATCGCCGACTGCGACTTGCCGTAGCAGGTCGCCCCGTACGGGTTCCACTCGATGTCCAGCGCGCCCGGCAGTGTCCTGCCGTCCTTCGACCAGCCGCCGCCGTTGTTCACGAAGTAGTCGGCCTGGGCCGCGCCCGTCGTCGTGTCCGGGGTCGCGAAGTGGTACGCGCCGCGGATCATGCCCACGTTGTAGGAGCCGTTGTACTGCTGCGCGAAGTAGGGGTTCTTGTAGTAGGTGCCTTCCGTCGCCTTGACGTAGGCCCACTTCACCCCGCTGTTCCACAGCGTCGACCAGGCCACGTTCCCCTGGTGGCTGGAGACGTCCACGCCCTCGGTCTGGACGGCACGGGGTGAACCCGGTGTACCGGCCGAGCCGTCGTGTGCGAGGACGCCCATGCCCATGTGCGCGGAGCCGCGCGGCGGGACGGCCTCGGCGCCGGAGTCGGCGGCGCCGGCCGGGCCGGCGAGGGTGAGGGGCAGGAGCAGGGCCAGGGCCGCGAGCGCGGCGCCGGCGAGGGTCTTTCCGGATCTGTGCACGGGCATTGCGTGCCTCCGAAAGGCTCGGTGGGGGAGCGAGTCGGACAGTCCTGGTGTGGACATGTCACCAATGACGCTACGCACGTAGACCCGCCCGGCGGAAGAGGGCCCGGGTGCCGCCGTTGGTCTACGCCTGCGAAATACTGAGAGAGCTGCGGCGATGGCCGCGGCCGAAAGAAACTTTCAGCGACCGGAAAGCGCGCGAGGGGTGCTGACGTGCACGGAAGCGGTACGGGGAGTGACGCCGAACCGACCGGCGGGGCGACCGGGGGGAGTGGTGTGGACCAGGAATTCCTCGCCCTGGAAAGGGAGTTGGCGGTCTTTCTGCGCCGAGCCCGGGCCCAGTCCGGCGAGATGGCCCGCGAGGTCCACCCGGAGCTGGAGTCCTCGGCGTACGGGCTCTTCGTCCGGCTCGACGACGCCGGCCCCCAGCGGGCCACCGAACTCGCCGGCTACTTCGGCGTCGGCAAGGCGACCATGAGCCGTCAGCTGCGCGTCCTGGAGGACCTCGGACTCGTCGCCCGCGACCCCGACCCCGCCGACGGGCGCGCCTCGCTCGTCCGGCTCACGGAGGAGGGACGGCGCCGCTTCCGGCGGGTACGGGACGCCCGGCGCGGGCGGTACGTCCGCAAGCTCGCCGACTGGGACCGCGCCGAGGTCGCCGAACTGGCCCGGCTGCTCCACCAGCTGAACGCGCGGGCGGAGAGCTGAGTCAGCCCCCGAGGGCCTCACAGGACCGCGTACACCGCCGTCGCGTCGTCGTGCCGCTTCCAGCGGTGCACGGCGCCACCCGACTCCTCCAGCGCGCGGACCCGCGCCAGGAGCCCGTGCGCGCCCTCCTTCCCGAGGACGGCGAAGCAGTCCGCCCAGTCACCCTCGCCGAACAGCTCCACCCAGCGCGACGCTCCGTCCGTGAGCGCCGCGAGGGCCCGTACCTCCGTGCGGGGCGCCGTCCCGGTCACCGCCCGCCGGGCCACGTCCGGGTCGGCAGCCGCCGTGAAGAAGCCGCCCTCGCGGTTCCGCAGCCGGTCCGTCGCCGCGAGCGAACGGCGCACCTCGTCAGGGATCCGGTCGAGCCGGTCGTCGAGCACCGCCCGCACCCGGCCGTCCGGGGCCGCGAGAAGCAGGACCGAGTCCGACAGGACGAGGAACTCCACGCGAGCCTCGTCCCAGCGCGCCATCGCGACCGTCGCCTGAGGTGTACGTACGTGAGAAAGGTCACAGGTGTCGCGGTGGGCGTTTGCGGTGCGCCCGATGGCCTCGGCCAGAATCCCGGACAGCGTCATATCGCCTCGCGAAGCGGACAGTTCGGTCAGCGCACCGCCGAGCCGGGCGGTGAACCAGGGAACGCCGTGCACACAACCGTCATCACCGGCCGGCGGTGTCACACCGTCGAGCACCACGACCGTTCCGCCCGCTCCGGACGCGGGTAGAGCCGTGGCCGCCCAGTCCTCGTTGGGGCGTTCGGGACTGCCGGGAAGGGTGACGACCTCGGTGCGCATGCCGCCCAGTCTGCCCCGCCGGTGCCCCGGTGCCGCGGCGCACCTTCACAGCGTCTCCAAACGGCCGAATCCGGTCCGTACCAAGGCTTCGAGGGCCTCGGAAGAGCCGGAAGCGGAGGCTCCGGCGAGCTGCGGGCGGGCATCCTGCCAAAGCCCGCGCGGAAGATCCAACCGGCGCTCCGTACGGCCCCGGAAATGTCGGCGCACGGAGTTGTTCGCCAACTCAGGAGTGTTGTTCACTCGTTCGGGTGGCGGAGCGGCCGATGCGCGTCCCCTTCCCAGAAGCGCTGGAATGGTCGGAAGCCGTACCAGGGGTGGGGGCGCTCTCAGCACGTGACCGGTCGTCACCTCTGCTTCATGGGCGGACGAGTCGAGAATGCGAGCAGCACCGGTGCAGAAGAAGCGGCCTCGGAGCAAGAACGGCACGCGGAGTCAGGCCCCCGGTGACCCGCTGAGCACGGGCGACGCCACGGGCCCCGGCGCCGTACCCGGAATCGCCACGCCCGGGAGCAGCACGCCTCCCGCTCCCGTCCCCGCGAGCGTCGGGCGACCCAAGCGCGTCCGCAACCGGCTCGTCGCCGGTGTCGCCCTCGTCGGCGTCACCGTGCTCGCCGCCGGCGCGCCCGCGATCCTCACCGCCTCCGGCGAACTGACCGACTCCCAGCGCCTGGTCACCCTCGCCGAACTGGACCGACAGGCCGTCACCCTCGCCCACTCCCTCGCCGACGAGCGCGACGAGGTCGTCGCCTACATCGCCGCCGGACGCGACGAGCAGCAGGGCGACACCGCCAAGAAGCGGCAGGTCACCAGCGCGCGCTCGACCCGCGTCGACCGCCAGATCGACGAGATCAGGCCCGCCGCCCCCGCCGAACTGCGCCGCGACCTCGCGGGCCTGCCCACCCTGCGCCGTACCGCGCTCACCGGCGAGGGCACCGCGCTCGAAGCCCACAAGGCGTACACCGACGTCATCGCCAAGCTCCAGGCCCTCGCCGACGAGCTCGCCGAGCAGACCCCCGCCCGCGCCGCCGACGCCACCCGGGCCCCCGCCGCCCTGGGCCGCGCCGTCGAACAGGCCTCGGCCGCCCGCGGCCTGCTCCTCGCCGCCCTCGCCGTACCCCAGCCCGAGTCCGACGGCGTCGAGTACGACCCGATCACCGGCACCTACGTCCCCAAGAAGGCGGAAGGCGCCGACGAGGCCGACCGCACCCGTAACGCCCTCACGGCCGCCGCCCAGCAGGCCCGGGTCCGCGAACTGGCCACCCTCGCCGACTTCGACCAGTCCGCCGCCACCACCGGGCGCGACTCCCTCGCGGCCACGGTCACGGGACCGGACGTCAAGAAGGCCGAGGGCCTCCTCGCCCGCCTCACCGACCAGCCCGAACTCACCAAGTCCGAGCGCAGGACCGACCCCGAGCAGCTGGACGCCGCGCTCTCCGCCCGTATCGAGCAGATGCGCGGCGTCGAGTCCGCCCTCTCCGCCACCCGCGTGGAGCGCCTCGCCGAACTCCGCGACGAGGACGTCACCGCCCTCGAAGTGCGTATCGCCTTCCTCGGCGGCTGCCTCCTCGTCGCCATCGGCATCTCCACCTTCGTCGCCCGCAGCCTCACCCGCCCGCTCGCCGTCGTGCGCATCGGCGCCGCGCGGCTCGCCGCCGCCCCGGAGCCCGAGCGGGAGGAGCCGGTCCGCTTCACCGGCCGCAACGACGAGTTCGCCCAGGTCGTACGGTCGCTCAACACCCTCCACTCCAAGCTCGCCGACCTCGGCCGGCGCGTCGCGGCCCTCGACAGCGAGCGCGCCGACCTGGCGGGCGCGCGCGAGGCGCTCGGCTCCGAGCTGGCCGCCCAACGCGCCGAACTCCAGGGTCAGACCGCCCTCCTCACGGCCGAGCTCGAACGGCTCCGGCACACCGTCCGGCACACCTTCGTCAACCTCTCGCTGCGCAGCCTCGGGCTCGTGGAGCGGCAGCTCGGCGTCATCGAGAAGCTGGAGGAGCGCGAGCAGGACCCCGATCGCCTCGCCACCCTCTTCAAGCTCGACCACATGGCGACCGTCATGCGCCGGCACAGCGAGAACCTGCTGGTCCTCGCCGGCCACGAGCACGTCCACGGGCACCCCGGTCCCGTCCCGCTGGTGGACGTGCTCCGCGCCGCCGTCAGCGAGATCGAGCGGTACGAGCGGGTCACCCTGCAGTCCCTGCCGCCGCACGCCCAGATCGCCGGCTTCGCCGCCGACGACCTCAGCCACCTGATCGCCGAACTCCTGGAGAACGCCACCTCCTTCTCGCCGCCCGACGCACAGGTCCAGCTCTCCGGCTGGCTCCTGGAGAGCGGCGAGGTCATGCTCTCCGTCCAGGACGAGGGCATCGGCATGGCCGAGTCCCGGCTCGCCGAGCTCAACGCGCGGCTCGCCGAGGCGGACCCGGGCGACATCGAGGGCGAGGGGCTCGGCATCCGCGTCACGGCGCTGCTGGCCGCCCGCCACGGCGTACGGGTGCAGCTGCGCGAGCAGAAGCAGGGCGGTATCGCGGCGGTCGTCGTCCTGCCGCAGACGCTCCTCGCGACGGCCCCGCCGACCGCGGGCCCGCCGGCCGTCCCGGTCGCGGGCGGAGCGCCCACCCTGAACCTCCCCGGCTCGGTCGCCGAGGCCAACTCCAACACCCTGCCGTCCCGCACCCGGGACCCGCTCGTGGAGGCGGCGGAGCGCGCCATCGCGGCGGCGCAGGCAACGGAGGCCGCGGACGCCCCTGAGGCGGCAGAGGCCGCAGAGGCGACCGAGGCGCACACCGAGGAAGCCCCCGAGGCGAACGAGGCCCCTGAGGCCACGCTCACGGCCCCTGAGGCGCCCGAGGTCCCCGAGGTCCCCGAGGCCATGCCCACCGCCCCCGAGCCCGCCGACGGCCCCGAACTCCCCCAGCCGTCCGTCGCCGAAACCACGCTCCAGGTCCGGCTGCCCGACCCGCCGCCCGAGCCCGACACGCACGAGCGCGCCCCGGAGGAGACCGAACCGGCGGCCGCCCCACGCGTCACCGACAAGGGACTCCCCAAGCGCACGCCGAGGATCGTCCCGCAGGCCGGTTCCGCCCCCGCCCCGCGCCCCGGTGGCGTGGACCCGGAGGTCCTGCGCCGCAGGCTCGGCGGCTTCCACCGAGGCGCCGAGGAGGGCCGCAGGGACGTCGAGGCAGAGATCGAAGCACGTACCGAGGAGAAGACGGGGGAGAACGTCGAGGAGGCACGCGGTTGACTGCGACCGGAACATCTGCGACCGGAACACCTGAGACCGGGACGACCGGAGCGTTCGGACTGAGCAAGGAAGCCCGGAACCTGCACTGGCTGCTGGGCAACCTCGTCGAGGAGGTGCCCGGCGTCCGCTCGGTCGCCGTCGTCTCCTCCGACGGACTGCTCCTGCTCTCGTCCGACCCGGCGGCGCAGGACACGGCGCCCGCACCGGCGGACCGCCCGCGCGGCCCGCGCGGCTCCAGCGCGGACCTCGCCACGATCGTCTCGGGCATCGGCAGCCTCACCGTCGGCGCCGCCCGGCTGATGGACGGCGGCGGCGTCAAGCAGACGATGGTGGCCATGGAGGAGGGCAGCGTCTTCGTCATGTCCATCAGCGACGGCTCGCTGCTCGGTGTGCACGCGGAGCCCGACTGCGACATGAGCGTGGTCGCCTACCACATGGCGCTCTTCGTCGGCCGTGCCGGACACGTCCTCACCCCCGAACTCCGCAGCGAGCTGCGCAAATCGATGGAGGACGCCCAGTGAGCGCGACACACCGACTGCCGGTACGAGGGGAGGGCCGCCGCCCCGCGCGGGTACGCCCGTACTCGCTCACCGGCGGCCGCACCCGGTTCGGCCACGTCCTGCTCGTCGAGACCTTCGTCGCGGCCCTCGAAGCGGCGCCCGCGCGGAAGGTCCTGACGGACGGCGGGCTCGTCCGGGGCCTGATGCCCGAGATGCGGGCCATCGTCGAGATCTGCCGCCGGATGCGTACCGTCGCGGAGATCTCGGCGCTTCTGAAGATGCCGCTCGGTGTCGTCCGTGTGCTGCTCAGCGACTTGGCCGACCAGGGAAAGATCCGTGTGTACGGGACCGGTCACGGCACCGGGCAGCCCGACCGCGCGCTCCTCGAAAGGGTGCTCAGTGGACTCCGCCGTCTCTGAAGCCGCTGCCCCGGCGCTCGCCGGCATCCCCGCCCAGCCCCAGGCCGCCCAGGCCGAGCCCGAAGAGGGCGCGCAGGACTGGCAGCTCGACCACACCCGGGCCCCGATAGCCACCAAGGTCGTCGTCGCGGGCGGCTTCGGCGTCGGCAAGACGACCTTCGTCCGTGCCGTCTCGGAGATCACCCCGCTCCAGACCGAGGCGCTGATGACCCAGGCCAGTCAGGACACCGACGACCTCTCCGCGACGCCCGACAAGCTCACGACGACCGTCGCGATGGACTTCGGCCGGATCACCCTGGACGACGACCTCGTCCTGTACGTCTTCGGCACCCCCGGCCAGCAGCGCTTCTGGTTCATGTGGGACGACCTGGTGCGCGGCGCGATCGGCGCGATCGTGCTCGCCGACACCCGCCGGCTGACCGACTGCTTCCCCGCCCTCGACTACTTCGAGAGCTGCGGCCTGCCGTACATCGTCGCCGTCAACCACTTCGAGGGCACCGAGCGGTTCGAGCCCGAGGACGTCCGCGACGCGCTCACCGTCCCCCCGCACGTACCCGTCGTGATCATGGACGCGCGCAAGCGGTACAGCGTGGTGGAGACCCTGCTCGCGATGGTCGCGCACGCGCTCGAAGCCGCCCCCGAATAGCCGGACCGACCCCGTAGGTCCGCAGGTCCGTACGTCGTTAGGAACACCCGCCATGCGGAAGATACTCATCGTCGGAGCCGGCCAGTCCGGTCTCCAGCTCGCCCTCGGACTGCAGGCGCAGGGGTACGAAGTCACCCTGATGTCCAACCGCACGGCCGACGAGATCCGGTCCGGCCGGGTCATGTCCACCCAGTGCATGTTCGACACCGCGCTCCAGCACGAGCGCGACCTCGGCATCAACTTCTGGGAGTCCCAGGCCCCGCGCATCGAGGGCCTCGGCGTCTCCGTCGCGGGCCCCCTCGCTGTTGAGACAAACACAGCGCAGCGCGTGATCGACTGGGTCGGCAAGCTCGGCGGCCACGCGCAGTCCGTCGACCAGCGCGTGAAGATGGCCGGCTGGATGGAGACCTTCGCGCAGCGCGGCGGCCAGCTCGTCATCCACGGCGCGGCCGTCTCCGACCTGGACTACTTCTCCCGCACATACGACCTGGTGCTCGTCTCCGCCGGCAAGGGCGAGCTGGTCTCCATGTTCGGCCGCGACGCGGCCCGTTCCCCGTACGGCGAGCCGCAGCGCGCCCTGGCCGTCGCGTACGTCCACGGCCTCGGCCCCCGCCCCGAGCACCCCGACTTCGACGCGGTCCGCTGCAACCTGGTCCCGGGCGTCGGCGAACTCTTCGTCATGCCGACCCTGACCACGTCGGGCCGTGCCGACATCCTCTTCTGGGAGGGCATACCCGGCGGCCCGCTCGACGTCTTCCAGGGGAGCAAGGACCCGGCGGAGCACCTCTCGCTCACGCTGGAGCTGATGGAGAAGTTCACGCCCTGGGAGTACGCGCGGGCCACCAAGGTCGAACTGACCGACGCGGGCGGCACGCTGGCGGGCCGCTACGCCCCGACCGTCCGCAACCCGATCGGCCGCCTCCCCGGCGGCGGCCTGGCGCTCGGCGTCGCGGACGTCGTCGTCGCCAACGACCCGATCACCGGCCAGGGCTCGAACTCGGCGTCCAAGTGCGCGGCCGCCTATCTCGCGGCGATCGTCGAGCACGGCGACAAGCCCTTCGACGAGGCCTGGATGCAGTCCACCTTCGACCGGTACTGGAACACCGCCCAGCACGTCACCAAGTGGACGAACGCGATGCTCGGCGTTCCCCCGGAGCACGTCCTCAACCTGATCGGCGCCGCCGGCCAGCTCCAGCCGGTCGCCGACCGCTTCGCGAACGGCTTCAACGACCCGGCCGACTTCGAGAACTTCTTCTACGAGCCGGAGAAGACCGAGGCCTACCTGGCGTCGGTCACCGGGGCCTGACGGTCGGGGGAAGAGGGCGGGCGGGCGCCGGGCGGGTGCCCGACGCCCGCCCGGGGGTCACACGAACCGCCTGGTAAGGCTCTGGTTGGCGCCGCCGTGGCAGTCCCACAGCCGTGCGCGGGCGCCCGGCTGCGTGCTCCAGTCGGCGATCTCCAGGCACTTGCCCCAGACGTATTCGGGGTCCGTCTGGAGAGTGGAACTGTTGTGGAACAGCTGGTTCCAGCCGTAGTGGCAGTCCCACTGGTTGGCGGTCGCACCGTTGTGGCGTCCCCAGCCGCCGATCTCCAGGCACTTGCCACTGTTGACGTTCCGGTAGTAGAACGCGCCGACGGGCGTGGCGCTGTAGTAGAGGATTTCCCACTGCTGGTTGGCGCCACCGGTGCAGGGCCACTGGCGGACGGCCGCGCCGTTCGCCGTGCTCCAGTCCGCCACCTCAAGACACTGGTTGGAGTGGCCCACGCGGACCGTGAATGTGCCCGCGGAGTAGATCTGCGCGGCCTGGGCCGGAAGGGCCGAGACGCCGAAGACGAGGCCGAGGGATGCGGCGAGAACGAGCAGTCCGCGACGGGCGCGGGTGATCGGGTTGAACTTCATGGTCCTCTGCAATCAAGAAGGTTCCGGCCCGTGGCCGGAAATCATTGTCATGATCGCATAAGTATCAGCCCCAACTGATCGGTTCTCAACGCCAGTTGATATCGGGAAGTGGAACGCCTTCCTCCGTTCCGTCTCAGGCTCCGCCCCGGTCGTACCCCTCGTCAGACCCGTCCGTGGCCCCCGCCGGAAGCTCGGGCGGTGTGTACGACGGGAGGGCCGCCGCACTCGGGTCGGGCCGGACCGCGCCCAGGAGAGGGTTGGCGGCGATCGGGGAGACCTTGACCTTGGCGCCCGGGCGGGGGGCCTGGACGACCAGGCCGTGGCCGAGATAGATCGCCACATGGGTGGCCTCGGGGAAGTAGACCACCAGGTCGCCCGGGCGCAGCTCGCGCAGCGGCACCTTCGGCAGGGTGCGCCACTGCTCCTGGCTGGTGCGCGGGATCTCCCGGCCCGCGTTCGCCCAGGCCTGCGAGGTGAGCCCCGAGCAGTCGTACGACTCCGGTCCCTCGGCGCCCCACTCGTACGGCTTGCCGATCTGCCGGACCGCGTACGTCAGCGCGTCGCCGCCCTGCTGTGACGGGGTTCGGTCGCCGTCCAGGACGCCGGAGTCGAGCAGCTCGCGCTGGGCGCCGGCGGTCTGGGTCCGCTCCAGTTCGGTCAGCCGGGCGAGCTGGTCGTCCGGGAGCGAGGCGAGCAGCTTCTGGACCTCCCCGAGCTTCTTCCGGACGTCGTCGCGCTGCTTCCCCTGCCGTGCGGAGAGGCTCCGCTTCGCCTCCAGGGCCTTGCGGGAGGCGGTCGCCAGCTCGCCGGCCCTCTTCTCGTCCGCCGCGAGCCGGGCCACGGTGCCCGCCCGGTCCCGGGCGGCGCGGTCCATCAGGTGGCTCTGGTCCAGGGCCCGCTGGGGGTCGTCGGCGAGGAGCAGCCGCAGGTACGGGGAGAACGTCGAGGTGGTGACCCGGCCCTGGTACTGCTCCCTGGCGAGCCGCCCGGCCGCGCTCCGGCCCTGGGCGAGGCGTTCGCGGGCCCCGGCGAGGGCGTCGGTGACCTTCTTCGTGTCGGCGGTCTGGAGGCGCAGGGCCTCGTCGGTCGCGTTGAAGGCCTCGGTGGCCTGTTCGGCCTGGCGGTAGAGGGTCCGGAGCCGGGTGAGCAGCCCGGCGACCGAGTTCCCGCCGGGGGGCGGGAGTTCGGCGGCGCCGTCGGCGGGTGTGCCGTCGGCGTCCTCCGCCGGGCCTTCCGTCGGTTCCTGGCCCTCGACCGTCACCGGTGCCTCCGCCGGCCCCGGGGGAACCGTAGTCGCCGGCGCCTCCACCGTCGGGTCCGCCGGGTCGTCCGCCGTGGCCGTGGGGACCCCGGCGAGCGCCGTCGACGCGGCGAGCACCCCCGTGCAGACCGTGCGCAGCAGCCTTCCTGACACGTCATCACCTCCACCGAGATGATGGCGGGACCGTGCGGTCGGATGAGCGCACAAAGGGGCGAATCAGCCCAACGGCCTCACCCGTTCGGCTTGGTCCAGGGCCACTTCGGCCTGAACGGCTCGCGGCCCTCCGGGACGTACTCGTAGACCCAGCCGCGCGGCAGGTTGAGCCGCTTGGTGTGGCCGGCCGGTTCGCGGCGGTAGGTGTGGACGGTCGGCGGGCCGCCGTCCGCGTCCGGTACGGGCACGTCGTACCACTTCGGCGGGTGCCCGGTCGGGCCGACGAGGATCGGCAGGATCTCGCCGTCCAGGGGGCCGCCTCGGAAGGGGGTCTTCTCGCTTCTCACCCGACCAGTCTCGTACACACCGGTCTCACAGGAGGTGCGCGGCCTCGCTCACCACGGGTGTCACCCGCCGCGCCAGCGTCCCCACCGGCCCGTCGGGTCTCTCCTGGGCGAGGAGCCGCTTGACCACCGACGCGGTCTCCTCGTCGGTCGCCGCCGTGGCCGCGAGCAGCGCGACCAGGTGGTCCACCAGCCAGTCCCGCAGCTCGCCCGCCGTCGGCTGCTTCCCCTCGTCCAGCCAGATCAGCGAGGCCGCCTCCACGGCCGCGATCCAGGTACGGACCATCATCCGCATCCGGGGGCCGGGCTCGTCCACCCCCAGGTGGACGAGGATCTGCTCGGCCGCGGCCCGCCGCACCTCGTCCACGATCGCGGTGGTCCGGGAGGTCTCGGCGACGCTGCCGCCCTGGAGCAGGGCGCTGAACCCGGCGTCGTGCTCGTCCACGAAGGCCAGGTACCGGTCGAGGACCCGACCGAGCCGCTCGGTGGGCGGCCCGGTCGGCGGCTCGAAGAAGCAGCGCTCCAGCGCGTCGGCGGAGGAGCGCAGCGCCGCCTCGTACAGCTGCTGCTTGCCGCCGGGGAAGTAGCGGTAGACCAGCGGCCGCGAGACGCCCGCCGCCTCGGCGACGTCGTCGAGGGAGACCTCGTCGGGCGCCCGGTGCGCGAAGAGCGTCAGGGCGGCGGCGAGGAGCTGCACCCGGCGCTCCTCGACGCTGAGCCGGCGGTACGCGGGCGAGGCGGCACTGGTCATGCCTCGCAGGGTAACTCTGCTCGGTGACACCCAGGGCCTCTCGTTTGGATCACGCCGGGCTCGCGGGCCCTGGTGCCGTGCCTCGCCGCGTTGTCGTCGGTTGCCAACGCTCCGCGTTGACTCCCTCCTCCGCCTTGCGATCCGTCCCCTAGGCCCAGAGGGCCTGGGGAGACCCCATGCACCAGACCCCGCTCCCTGATCCGGCCTGATCCGAACGAAAGACCCTAGGGGTGCGGTCGCGGGTCTCAGGCCAGCAGCCCGGAGGACTTCCAGAGCCGTCGCCCCGGCCCCCGGAGCACGCCGATGTCGTCGAGGAAGTCCGTCAGCCGCCTGGCCCCGGACTGCATGACCTCCCTGCGGTGGCCGCTCGCCCTGACCTGGGCGAGGGCCTGGCGGCGGTCCAGCCCCACGTTGTCGTACACCTGGGGGTTGACGAAGCAGGTGGAGAAGACCCGGGCGGCCTCGCCGCAGCTGAGCCGGGTGAACTCCTGCTCCCAGCGCGGCGCGGTGATCATCTGGCGCCGAAGCTCCTCGCGGGCGTAGCGGACGTGCCGCGCCTCCTCGACGACATGGATGCGGGTGACCCCGCGCACCAGGGTCTGGACGCGCTCGTCCGGGAAGGTCAGCCGCTGCATCCAGTCCAGGATCTCCTCGCCGAGGAGTGTGGCGGCGAAGGAGCCGGGCGTGGTGGAGACGGTCTTCAGGACGCGGGCCAGGTTGTGGTAGATCCGAGGCACCCGGTAGGCGGGCGCGCCGCCCTTCTGGATCATGCGGGCGAACATCATCGAGTGTCGGCACTCGTCGGCGATCTCCGTGAGGGCGTACCGCACGTGGTCGCTGGTGAGGGACTTGTCGTAGATGTGCCGGACGAGCAGCTGCATCAGGATGATCTCGAACCAGATGCCGAGCGAGGCGAGCGAGGCGGCCTCGTGCCGGGCGAGGTCCATCCGCTGCTCCTCGGACATCCGCCGCCACATCGGGGTGTCGTAGAGCGAGACCAGCTCGGGCGGCCAGAACCACTTGCCGTCCTCCAGGGGTGCGGCCCAGTCGAGTTCCTTCTCCGGGTCGAAGGAGTGCTTGAGGGAGGACTCGAGGAGTCGGGCGGCGACCTGCTCACGGTCGCGCAGCGGGCCGAGGGCGTCCCGCAGGAGGGTGAAGTCCAGCTCGGTACGGGTGGTCATGGCGGTACGACACCTCGCTGTGCTCGCGGTCGGGTTACCGGATACCGGCGGTAGCGCCCGGTCGTCATTTATGAGACTGCCCGTCAGCAAGACCGTCAATCCCTTGCGCACGACTTGTTGACCCGGTGTCTACCAAGGTGTCAGCCTGCCGGGAGGACCACGTCCGGCGAGCACTTCGCAGGGAGAGTAAGGAGTCGTCAGTGTCGACGCGCGACCTCTACACGAAAGCCCCGGAAGACCCCATCTGGCAGGTCCCCGCGACGGGTTCGGCCCGCTTCAGCTGGGACTACGACGACGGTCGGGAACGTCTCCTCGCCCTCTACCAGAAGGGCAAGGACAAGCAGTGGGACGGAAACAAGCGCATCGCCTGGGACCTCGAGGTCGATCCGTACGACCCGCTCGGCACCCCCGACGACGTCCTCACCCTCTACGGCACCCGCCACTGGGCGAAGATGACCGAGAAGGACAAGGGCGAGCTGCGCCGGCACTACGCCTCCTGGCAGTTCAGCCAGTTCCTCCACGGCGAGCAGGGCGCGATGGTCTGCGCCGCGCGGATCGTCGAGTCCGTCCCCGACCTCGACGCCAAGTTCTACTCAGCGACCCAGACCATGGACGAGGCCCGGCACGCGGAGGTCTACGGCCGCTTCCTGCACGAGAAGATCGGGATGCTCTACCCGATCAACGACAACCTCCAGAGCCTGCTCGGCGACACCCTGCGCGACTCCCGCTGGGACATGCCGTACCTCGGCATGCAGGTCCTGATCGAGGGCCTCGCCCTCGCCGCCTTCGGCATGATCCGCGACACCACCGACAAGCCGCTGCCCAAACAGATCCTGGCGTACGTGATGCAGGACGAGGCCCGGCACGTGGCCTTCGGCCGGATGGCGCTGCGCGACTACTACAAGCAGCTGTCGGACGCGGAGCTTCGCGAGCGCGAGGAGTTCGTGATCGAGGGCTGCTACCTGATGCGGGACCGGCTGCGCGGGATCGAGGTCCTGGAGAACTTCGGCATCGGGCGGAAGGAGGCGGAGGAGTACAGCGAGCAGAACGAGTTCCTGCACCTCTTCCGCAAGCTGCTCTTCAGCCGGATCGTCCCGTGCGTCAAGGACATCGGCCTGTGGGGCGAACGGCTCCAGAAGGCCTATCTGGACATGGGCGTCTTCGACCTCGGCGACTCCAACCTGGACCTGCTGATGCGCCAGGACGAGGAGATCGCGGAGGCGCTGGACCGCGAGCGGTTCGAGGTGGAGGAGCGGGAGCGGGTGGCCGAGGTGGCGGAGGCCATCGCGCAGGGCGGGGCCGAGTCCGCGGACTAGGAACTGCCCGGGCGATCACGCATGGAGGTGGATGCGGCCGGGCATGCCCCGATCCACCCAAGCGATGCCATCCCCTACCTGAGAGGGCCGGTTCGGGAAGCGGTCTCGCGCGTGCTCAAGTACTACGAGGTCGAGGGCTACGAGCACGGCCTGCCCTCGCTCTGAACGAACGATGAGGGACAGCGGGCGGCAGCGGCCGTCCGCGCTCAGGTGGAGCCTGTTGGTGTACCCGCCGCGCGAGCGACCCAGGCTGGAGATCCCCCCCCGCGCTTCAGCAGCCCCGATCGCGCAGGGGGCGTGCAACCAGGTACAACCTTCTTCGTGCTCGGGAGTCTGACCCGGCGGAACGAATGATGCGCCTGGTGTTCCTGAGGAGAACCAACCTTGTCCCACGCCCGTCCCGCCCTTCGGCGTCTCGCAACCGCCGTCGTCACGGTGCTCGCCGTCACCGCCGGTTCGACCGCTCTGACCGCCCCGGCGATCGCCGCCCCGGCCGCCGAGGGCACGGCGGGGGTGGCGGCGGTGACCACGACGAACGTCGCACCGTTCCCGAGGAACAGCACCGTCTTCGGTGCCACCGCCACGGGCTACCTGACCGAATCCCACCCCCGGGACTCCGAATCCACGCGGTCCTGGGTTCCGGCGGACGGCTCTCCCGCAACGGCCCTCGACTGGGCCGCCGACACCAAGAGCACCGGCTCAGGCGACATCGTGTCCTCCAGCCGGCTCACTGGTGCCGAACTCACGGACATGGCAACCGGCCAGAAGCTGGCCTCTGTCTCCTCTGCCGAGGGCCTGTACGCGGGAGCCGCGGGCAAGGCTCTGTTCACCACAGTGTTCGACGTGGACGGGGACAACGTCCTCCACATGCACACCGAGACCGGCGGGCCGGGCAAGGTGACGGCCGGTCTTCCGGGGGGCGCCGAATACGTGAGCGTCAGTGCCGGCACGCCCGATCACGCCCTGCTGAGCTACAACGTCGAGACGGATGCGGTGGTCAAGAGGTACGTGGCCACGATCGACCTCGCCACCAACACGGTGACCGAGACGTACGAACTGCCCCGTGCCTACACGCGCGGCATCGTCCTCTCGGCGACGCACCTCGCCTGGGTCCAGTACGACGCGGCGTCCCACGCCACGGTGGTCGCCTTCGACCGCGCGACGAAGGCAGCGCAGAGTTTCGCGGTCGGCAACCTGTGGCGGCGCGACCTCGAGGTCGGTCTGGTCGGCGACTGGGTCACGTACGGCACACGCAGCGGCCTTACCGACCCCCAGGTGAATCCCCTGCATGCCCTGACCGCGCGCAGCCTGAAGGACGGAATCACCACCCGCAAGCTCCTCGACCACACCCTGACGGCCGCTGCCGCGCCCGACGGCGCGCGGATCGTTCGCGGCGGCACGGTCGAGCAGGGCGAGGGTCTGTACCGGATCGCCCCCGGTGCCGACGGGACACCCGCGGCCACGCTCGTCGCGAGCAGTGGCGAGTCCACCAAGGTCACCCTGGTGAGCCACAACATCCCCGCCACGGTCGACCTCGATCGGAACCGGGGCCAGGCGTCGCTCGAATGGAAGCTGTCCCGGGCCAACGTGGAGGCTTGGGTCACCCTGCGGCACGTCCGGACCGGAAAGATCGTGGGCAACCCTCAGGGGTACCGCTTCCCGGACAACGGGGTCGTGCGCTTCGACTGGATGGGCCATCTCGACAACGCGCCCATGAACGACGAGACGGCGTACAACGGCGACTACACCTGGGAGATCGAGGCCCATCCCCTGAACGGCATGGGGCCGGCCCTGACCGCCACCGGCACGTTCAAGGTCGTCCGCAAGCCCGCTCCGCACGACTACAACGACAACGGCTCCCCGGACGTGCTCCTGCGCGACGGCTCGGGACGGCTGTGGCGCACCGATTCGCACTACGGCCCCTACGACTACTACGACCCCTCCAAACACCGGCTGTCGTCGGGGGAGCAGAAGCTCGTCGGTACCGGCTGGGGCGGTTACAACCAGATCGAGGCTGCCGGGAACATCGCCGGAGCCGCCCACGGGGACATCGTCGCCCGTGACACGGCCGGTGTTCTGTGGCACTTCCTCGGCAACGGCGACGGTACCTTCGCCGGCCGGTACAAGATCGGCTCGGGCTGGGGCGTCTACAACAAGATCGCCGCTGGAAGCGACCTCAACGGCGACGGGAAGCCCGATCTCGTGGCCACCGATGCCGCCGGGGCCATGTGGCTCTACAAGGGGACCGGCAGCTGGCGGACGCCGTACGCGACGCGCGTGAAGATCGGTACGGGCTGGCAGGGACACAACCTGATCACAGCCACCGGCAACATCGCCGGAGCGCCTGCCGGAGACCTGGTCGCCCGTGACAGCTCGGGCGTCCTCTGGCTGTACCTCGGCAAGGGCGACGGCACCTTCGCACCGCGCATCAGGGTCGGCGCCGGCTGGGGCGCGTACAGCCACATCGTCGGTGTCGGTGACGCCGACCGTGACGGCCGACCCGACCTGTTCGTCACCGTCGCCGGCGACGACACCACGTACCTGTACAAGGGCACCGGCAGCTGGAGCGCCCCGTTCGGGCAGCGCGAGGCCACCGGCATGCCCAACGACAGGCCCACCTCCGTCGTCTGATCCGTCGGCAGACGGCCCCGGGCGTGACGTGGTGACAGGTGGAGGCTCCTGTGCCGTTGAGTGAGTGCTCGACGGCTCAACTCATCAACACAAGAGCCTCGTTGACTCCCCTCGCCCCCGCACCCAGCGGAGCGCAGGCCGGCGTTCCGGCCTCATGCCGGGAGTGAAGGCCCCGGATTCCGGTGGATGCCTTCTCCGGCGGGAGTCAGGGGTGTGATCAGCGGGTCAGGAAGGCGAGGATGCGCCGGTTGACCTCCTCCGGCTTCTCGGCGAGGAGATGGTGGCCGGCGCCTTCGATCATCGCGCCGTCCGATCCCGGCGGCAGCATGGCGACGATGTCGGCGAGCGTCGCCTCGTCGACCACGGGGTCCTCGGTTCCGTGGAGGTACAGAGTGGGCTGGGAAGGCAGCTTGTCCAGCACGCTGACCATCTCCCATTGCGAGGTGCCGAATGTTGCGGCCGGGAAGTTCTGCCGGTAGAGCTCCAGGCCGAGGTGGAGCCTCTCCGGCGTGTCGAGCCCCTCCTTCATCGCCTTGCGGTCCTCTGTGGAGTCGTAGCCGGGGACGTTCCCCGTCCAGTGGTCCCAGAGCCAGTCGAGGTAGGCGAGGTCGTTGGCCGCGACGAGCTGGTCGGCTATGGCCATCTGGAAGAAATAGAAGTGGACGTACCGCTCGATCCTGGCGGGATCCGCGCTGTTGCGGTCGTAGAACTCCAAGGGCGGGACATCGTTGACGACGACCTTGGCCCACCGCTCGGGTGCGGCCGCGGCCGCACCCCAGGTGGTGAACCCGCCCCAGTCGTGCCCGATCAGGACGGCGTCGGAGCCGCCGCCGAGCGCCTCGTGCAGGCCGTTGGCGTCGGCGATCAGGTCGGGGAGGCGCATGCTGCCGTCCGGCGGTATCTGGGACGGGGCGAACCCTCGCATCGTGGGGACCACGGCGTGGTATCCCGCCTCGGCCAGAGCGGGCATGAGGTACCGGTAGAGCCTGGGTGTGTCGAAGCCGTGCAGCATCAGGGCGAGCGGCCCTTCTCCTGCTTCGACGTAGGCCAGGTCCAGGCCGTTGACGGTGATCCGCTTGTGTTCCATCTCCATCTCCAGCTCCTCGCATCGAGAACTTCTAGAAAGAACGTTCTAACTAGTCGGAAGCTAGCACGGTGCCCATGCGGCCACAAGCTAGAACGAACGATCTATCCAGAAACCTTCGAAGGCGCCGAACTCGCCGCACGGGTCTTCAGGAGCGAGACGCCCTCGACTGTCGCCGGCGAGCACCTGGCCCGGCTCGTCGACTCCTGTGAGAGGTGCAGCCCCTCATCTCCGGGTGCGGCACGCTGGGCTCAGGAGGCCTCGAGGGAGTCGATCCAGGCGGTCAGGCGAGCGCCCTCATGTTCCATGACCTCCGGGTCTCGCAGGGCGTTGGTCAGCAGGGACATGCCCTGATAGGCGCCCACCAGGGTGAGAGCCATGCCCTTGGGATCCGGCTGACCTAGCTCGCGGAACTGGCCCTCCACCCAGGTCAGCAGGAGCCGGACAACCCTGCCCGCTTCGACGTCCAGGCCACCCTGATCGCGCTTTCCCAGCTCCGCGGCGAGAGTGCCGGTCGGGCAGCCGTAGCGGACGGCGAGGTCGCGCTGGCCCACCCAGCCCTCGATCAGGCCTTTGAGGCGCTCACGCGGATCCGGGAGCCGGCTCAGATGGCCGACGAGCAGGTTCAGGTGTCGCTCGTGCTCGGACAGTGCGGCGGCGACAAGTTCGTCCTTGGTCTTGAAGTAGTAGTACACGTTGCCCACGGGCACTTCGGCCGCGTGCGCGATATCGGCGATGGTGGTGCGCTCGGCGCCTCGTCGGTGCACGACGTCGGCCGCGGCTTCCATCAGTCGCTGCCGCTTCGCGCCGGCGACTCGCGCACGGGCGGGCTGCTTTGAGTGAGTCACCCGACTAACTATACGACCCGACTCGTGCTACGCTCCGCTGTATTAGTCAGTCGACTAACTAACAGGCTCTGATGCGAGGACCCCTTCATGATCGTTGTCACTGGTGCCACCGGAAATGTCGGCCGTACGCTCGTCCGCCTCCTGACCGAGCAGGGACACGAGGTGACCGCGGTCTCGCGCCGCATCACCCAGGCCGATGTCCCGCCCGGCGTGCGCGCCGCCGCCGCCGACCTCGCCCAGCCGGTCGCCGATCTGCCCGCCACGGCGGACGCGGTCTTCCTGCTCGTCGGTGGAGACCTCATGATGACCGGCGACCCCACCGCCGTCGTCGCTCCGTTCGCCGGCTACGGCAAGATCGTCCTGCTCTCCTCACAGGGTGTGGCCACCCGACCCGACTCTCTGTCACACGGACAGGCCTTCGCCGCCTACGAACAGGCCGTCATGAACTCCGGCACCGACTGGACCATCCTGCGCCCGGGCGGTTTCGCCTCCAACGCCTACGCCTGGGCTCCTTCGGTCAAGACGAGCCGCACCATCGCCGCGCCCTTCGGTCACGTCGGCCTCCCGGCCATCGACCCCGACGACATCGCGACCGTGGCGGCCGCCGTCCTGACCCGGCCCGGCCACACCAAGGCCAGCTACGAACTCACCGGCCCCGCCCCGACCACCCCGCTCCAGCGCGCCGCCGCCATCGCCGACGCCATCGGCGAGCAGGTCACCTTCATCGACCAGACCCGGGAGGAGGCCCGCGCCCAGATGCTCACCTTCATGCCCGCCCCGGTCGCCGACACCACCCTCGACATCATCGGCACCCCCACCCCACGCGAGCAGACCGTCAGCCCCGACGTCGAGAAGATCCTCGGCCGCCCCGCCACCACTTTCGCCGACTGGGCCAAGCGCAACGCCGCTGCCTTCGCCTGACCGACGGCGCCGGCGCGCATCGGGAAACCTACGGGCACTGACGGAGTGCTCGCTGTCCGGCGGGCAGGCCCGGCGGTGCGGGGGACCCGGGATTTCCGGCGTTCACACCCGTGACGTACCGTGCCCGCCATGAGCATGCCGCCACCGCCGAACCAGCCGCCGCAGAACCCCTACGGCGGTCCCGTCCCGCCCCCGCAGCAGCCGGGTCCCTACGGCCCGCCGCAGGGGTACCCCCAGCAGCCCGGTCCCTACGGCCCGCCGCACCAGGGCTACCCGCAGCAGCCCGGCGTCCCCCAGCAGTACCCGGGGCCCGGCGCGGGCGGCTGGGGACAGCCGCCCATGGGGCCGCCGCCGAAGAAGAAGCGGACCGGGCTGATCGTCGGGCTCGTCGTCGGCTGCCTGGCCGTCGTCGCCGGGCTCGGCTACGCGGGCAAGCTCGTCCTCGACGGTGCCGGCGTCACCGGCGACTTCCCGGAGGCGACGCACAAGCTCGTCGTGCCCAAGACGCTCCTGGACGGGAAGTTCACGCTCTCCAACGACGCCTCCGAGACCGAGGGCAAGGAGGTCGAGGACACCTACGACCCCACGGTCAAGGACCCCAAGGCGGCCATCGCCCAGTACACCGGCGCGGAGAGCTCCGTCCTCGTCGTCTCCGGCTTCCACGGCAGGATCAAGAACCCGTCCCTCACCCGCGCCTCGATCCTCTCCGGCGCGGCCAAGGACAAAGGCACCACGCTCGTGATCAAGCCCAAGGACTTCAAGCCGGCCGGCCACGACGTGACCGTCAGCTGCCAGGTCACCACCACCAAGGACGCCACCGGGACCGCGACCCTCCCCATGTGCGCCTGGGGCGACGAGAACACGGCCTCCTTCGTCGCCGTCGTCACCACCGAGTCGGCCACCGCCGACCCGTACGACGTCGACCTGGCCGAACTGGCCGAGACCACGGCGAAGGTCCGCGCCGAGATGCGCAAGCCGATCAACTAGGGCCTTAGCGGTTCGGCTCGGCGCGGAGCGCCTCCTCCATGACCGCGCGGGCGATCGGCGCCGCGCTGCCGCCGCCGCTGATCTCCGTACGCCTGGCCTCGGCGTCCTCGACGACGACCGCGACCGCCACCGCGGGCTGGGCCGCGTCCGCGGCCTGGGCCCAGGCGATGAACCAGGCGTACGGAGTGCCGGTGTTGCCCAGGCCGTGCTGCGCCGTGCCCGTCTTGCCGCCGACCGTGGCTCCCGGGATCGCCGCGTTGGCGCCCGTGCCCTCCTCGACCGCCCTGACCATCAGCCGCTGCAGCTGGGTCGCGGTCGAGGGGCGCATCGCCTGCCGGTAGCTGCGCCGGCCGGTCGTGTCGACCGTCCGGCCGCGCGCCGTCGTGGTCCGCTCGACCAGGTACGGGTGTGCGATCTCCCCGCTGTTGGCCACCGCCGCCGCCACCAGCGCCATCTGCAGCGGCGTCGCCGTCGTGTCGAACTGGCCGATGGACGAGAGCGCCAGCTGGTCGTCGCTCATCGCGCGGTCGAAGTTGGACCTGGCCACCCAGGACGGGATCGTCAGGCCGGTGTCGTTGAAGCCGAACCGCTCGACCGCGTCGACCATCCCGGTGAGCCCCACGTCCACCCCGAGCCCCGCCATCACGGTGTTGCACGACCACTGGAGCGCGTACGCCAGGGACGCGTTGCCGCAGCCGGTGGCCGCGTTGGGCAGCACCTGCCGGGTCCCGGGCAGGACGAACGGGTCGGGGGTGTCCGTCGGTGCCTCGACGTCCGTCACCGTGCCCGCGTCGAGGGCGGCGGCCGCCGTCACGATCTTGAACGTGGAGCCGGGCGGATACGTCTGCCGGATCGCCCGGTTCAGCATCGGCTGGCTGGGCGAGGTGTTCAGGCGGGCCCAGGCCCCCTTGACCCCGTCCCCCGTCCCCGACAGCTCACCCGGGTCGTACGAGGGCGAGGAGACCAGCGCCAGGATCCGGCCGCTCGACGGCTCGACGGCCGCCACCGCGCCCCGCTTCCCGGCCAGCCCCCTGTACGCGGCCTGCTGCATCGACGCCCGGATCGTCGTCACCACGTCGCCGCCCGACTGCCGGCCCCGGCTGAGGTCGTTCCAGAACGGGAACGGCGAGAGCAGCGGGCTCGTGCCCGCCAGGACGCCGTCCTCGGCGTGCTCCACGAACGTCGTGCCGTACGTCTGCGAGGCGAAGCCGGTCACCGGCGCGTACAACGGGCCCTGCTGGTACGTCCGTTCGTAGCGCAGCTGCTGGCCGCTGTCCCGCGATCCGGTCACCGGCCGCCCGTCGACCAGGATCTCGCCGCGCGGCTCGCCCCAACGGGAGATCGCGATACGCCGGTTGGCCGGGTTCTCGTCCAGCGACCCGGACTGCACGACCATCACCCGAGCCGCGTTGACGAGCAGGGCCACGAGCAGGACCAGGCAGAGCGCCGCCGCCCGCCGGATGTACGGGATCACCGGGCGTCCTCCACGATCGGCGCGACGACCCCGGTCTCGACCGGCTCCGGGCGGGGCGCCCGGGCCGAGTCGCTGACCCGGATCAGCAGCGCCACGATGATCCAGTTGGTCACGACGGACGAGCCGCCCTGCGCGAGGAACGGCATCGCCATGCCGGTCAGCGGGATCAGGCCCATCACCCCGCCCGCGATCACGAAGACCTGGAGGGCCAGGATCGAGGCGAGGCCGATCGCGAGCAGCCGCCCGAAGGGGTCGCGCAGGGCGAGCCCCGCGCGGTACCCCCGCGCGACGAGCAGCGCGTACAGCAGGAACAGGGCGGTGAGGCCGACCAGGCCCAGCTCCTCGCCGGCCGTCGCGAGGATGAAGTCGGACTTGGCGGCGAAGCCGATCAGGATCGAGTGCCCGAGGCCGAGACCCGTGCCGAGCATCCCGCCCGCCGCGAAGGAGAACAGCGACTGGGCGAGTTGGCTCGGCCCGTCGCCGGCCTCGATGGAGGCGTACGGGTTCAGCCAGTCCTCGACCCGGCTGTGCACATGCGGTTCGACCGAGCCGACCGCGAACGCCCCGACGCCCGCGAGGAGCAGCCCGACCGCGATCCAGCCGGTCCGGCCCGTGGCCACGTACAGCATGATCACGAAGAGGCCGAAGAAGAGCAGCGAGGTGCCGAGGTCCCGCTCCAGGACCAGCACGCCCACGCTCAGCAGCCAGATCGCCGCGATCGGCCCGAGCACCCGGCCGGTGGGCAGCTGGAGCCGCCAGATCCTGCGCCCGGTGTACGCCAGCGCGTTGCGGTTGGCCGCCAGATAGGCGGCGAAGAAGACCGCGAGCAGGATCTTCGCGAACTCGCCGGGCTGGAAGGAGAGTCCGCCGATCCGGATCCAGATCTTCGCCCCGTTGACCGCGGGGAAGAAGATCGGCAGGAGCATCAGGACGAGCGCGCTGGCCATCGAGAGGTACGCGTACCGCTGGAGCGTCCGGTGGTCGCGCAGCAGCACCACGACGGCGCCGAAGAGCGCCACCCCGAGCGCCGACCAGACCAGCTGCGCGAAGGCCGCCTGGTCCTTCGGGGTCTCCAGGTCGAGCCGGTAGATCAGCACCAGGCCGAGGCCGTTGAGCAGCACCGCGATCGGCAGCAGCAGCGGGTCGGCGTACGGCGCCCGGAACCGCACCGCGAGATGGGCGAGGAGCGCGAGCCCGCCGAGACCGGCCCCGTGGCGCAGCGCGTCCGGTGGCACGGCGCCGCTGTGGGCGAGGCCCACGTCGACATAGCCGAGGACGGAGAGCAGGACGGCGCAGACGAGGAGGGAGAGCTCCACGCCGCGGCGCTTCGGGGTGCGAACCCCGGGCGGGGGAGCGTCCGCCGTCGTTGCGGTCATGGACCGCAACGTAGCAAGCGATATGGCTTATATCCCTTATGTGTGACGGTGTGCCGTCACGCCACGCCCGTCCTGCCCGTCACGGCTCCGGTTCCTCGTCCGGTTCGGCGAGGCTCACGTACTCCGGCAGCGTCAGGCGCGCCTCCGCGCCGCCGTCCGGGGCGTTGGCGAAGACCAGCTCCGCGCCGATCACTTCGGCCTGCCCGGCAGCGATCGTGAGCCCGAGACCGTGCCCCTTGCCGCCGCTCTCGGTACGGAACCGCTGCGGACCCGTCGCCGGCAGGTACTCCGGGTATCCCGGGCCGTGGTCCCGCACGGTCACCACCGCGCCGTCCACGGTCAGCACCACCGGCGGGGCGCCGTGCCGGTGCGCGTTGGCGACGAGGTTGCCGAGGACCCGCTCCAGGCGCCGCCGGTCCGTCTCGACGGTCGCGTCGCGCACCACCCGCACGTCCGTCTCCGTGCCGGACGCGCGGACCACGCCCCGCGTGATCGCGGCGAGATCGTGCACGGCCAGGTCCACGGTCTCGTTGCGGGCGTCGAGCCGGGAGATCTCCAGGAGGTCCTCGGTCAGCGAGCGCATCGCCTTCACCCGGTCCCTGACCAGCTCCGACGGGCGCCCCTCCGGCAGGAGTTCGGCCGCCGCGGACAGGCCGGTCAGCGGGGTGCGCAGCTCGTGCGCCACGTCCGCGGTGAAGCGCTGCTCGGTCTGGAGCTTGCGCTGCAGCGAGGAGGCCATCGTGTCGAGGGCCCCGGAGACCGTGGCCACCTCGTCCTGCGGGCGCGCGGGGTCCTTGGTGCGCGGGTCGTCCACGCGCGCGTCGAGGTCGCCCGCGCTGATCCGCCGGGCCACCTGGGCGGTCAGGTGCAGTCGCCGGGTGACCCGGGTGACCGCGAACGCGCCCACGAGGAGCGTCGCCCCGATCGCGAGGACCGAGGAGCCCAGGATCGACCGGTCGAGCCCCTCGATGATCTCCTTGCCGGGGGAGTAGTCCACCCGCACGGCGAGCGCGCGGCCATCCGCCGGCGCCGCCGCCCACATCGTCGCCCGGCCCCGGTGGTCCTCGACCACCGTGCCCCGCTGGCCCTTCAGGGCCAGCGCGCGCAGCTCCTCGGGCAGGCCCTCGGGGTCGATCCCGGCGGCCCGGGGCAGCGGGTCGCCCGCCTCGTACGCACGGGAGGCGGCGCCGAGCCGGGTCAGGGCCCGCTCACGGAAGTCGTCCTCGGTCTGGCCCGCGACCGACACATGGACGAGGGCGCCGAGCAGCGCCGCCAGGGCGCAGCACATGACGGTGATGAAGACCGCCGACTTCCAGGTGAGCGTCGCGGTCCAGGCCGGGAGCCGGGGCCTGCGCCCGCGGCGGGCCGTCACGAGGGCTCCACGAAGGGGTCGTCGGAGCCCGAGCCGGAAGCGGTGGACGAGGCAGGGGGCTCGGGGGAGCCCGAGGGCCCGGGCACGCGTGAGGTGGCGGCCGGCGACGGGCGGGGCGTGGGCTCTACGAGCCGGGGCTCGGGCGCGGGCGGGGCGGACGGGCCCCGCGGCTTGACGCGGACGATCTCGTCCCGGGTCGGCAGCATCGCGCGCTGCTGCTCGTCCCAGGACCAGGCCGTGCGGTACTCGTACCCGGGGATGCCGGCCGAGGCGGCCCGCACGATCAGGTCGCGGCCGGCCAGCTCGACGCTGATCACCTGGTCGACGGTGGCCATGATCCGGGTCAGTCCGTGGTTCTCGGCGAGGTAGACCCGCACGCCGACCTGCTGGTCGGGCATGCGGATGCCGACGATCAGCTCGTCACGGCCGTTGCCGGTCAGGTCCCGGTAGTACGCCCGCAGGACCGGGCACTTCCCGGGCTCCTGCGGGCACCGGCCGATCTGCCGGGCCGTCTCCTCGTACATGCCGTCCGCGCCGGAGTACGTGTCCGGGTGGGCGTTCACCTCGGCCCGGACCACGGCGACGGCGTCGACGCGGCGGACGTCGTTGTCGGGGACGTCGATGCCGGGCACGGACTGGGTGTCGGTCTCGCCGTAGTCGAGCGGCGGCTCGGTGGCCGGGGGCAGCTCGGGCCAGAGCCGTACGGGGCCGATGGCGGTGGGGGTGGCCCCCGCGCTCTTCAGCTGCCCCTCGGTGCCGCAGCCGGACAGCACGAACGGCGCCGCCACGGCCAGGGCCACGGCGGCGACGAACCGCAGTCCGCGCTGTCCCACTCCGCTCCTCGTAGGTCCGCTCTCCGTGACCCGCTACTGCACGAGGTCGGCGAAGAGGATGATGTTGTCGGTGCGATGGCCGTCCTCGATCGGTCCGCCGCAGGTGATCAGCCGCAGCTCGGGACGGTCGGTCTTCCCATAGACCTTATTCGTAGGGAAGTCCTTTTTGTCGACCTGCTCGATCGCGCGGACCTCGAAGACGGCGGTGGAGCCGTCCGCGCGGCCGACCTCGATCAGGTCCCCGGCGCGCACCTTCGCGACGTCGCGCAGGAGCGCCGGGCCCTTCGCCGTGTCGTAGTGCGCGACCAGGACGGCGGGCCCCTTCTCGCCCGGCGTCACCCCTCCTGTGTACCAGCCCGCCTGTCCGGCCCGGTCGACGGAGGGCACCTGGAGGCCGCCCTCGGCGTCCAGGCCGAGCCGCAGCACCGGCGAGGTGTCCACACCCGCCGCGGGCACGACGAGCCGCGTCGGCTCCGAGGGTGCCATCGGCGGCGCCTCGTGCCGCGACGGGGCCACCGAGACGTTCGTCACGGAGACATCCGGGGCGACGGGTCCCGGAGCGGCGCCCGCGACGGTCGAGCAGGCGAGGAGGCCGCCGCCGAGGGCCAGCGCGAGCCCGGAACCGGCGAACAGCCGCCGGCGCCGGCGCGGGCGGTCGGTGACGGCGGGGCGCATGAACGGCATGGACGGCTCCGGATCCTCGCGGCGACTGCTGATGGATTCGAAGCTAAATGTCCGCTATTGCGGCCTTGTAACAGTGGGCCGTAGGCCCCGCGACGAAGTCGTCACAGGCCCGGGCCCCCAGGGTCAGGGCCTACGGCCGGTCCATGCGGTCGAGCGCCGCCCGGCAGAAGGTCAGCAGCTTCTCGTCCTCGTGGACGTCATGGCTGTTGTAGCCGCTCTCGCGCACGTTGTGCCGCCGCTTGCGGTCCAGCTCCGCGCGGATCACCCCGCGCGCCTCCCGCGCCGCGGGCCCCATCTCCGCCAGGCACTCCGCGATGTCCACGCGCGCGTACCGGTTCTCCTCCCAGGCGTCGAGCAGCACCGGCAGCGCGGTTTCCGCGTCGCCCGACACCCGCCACAGGGCCGCCGCGCTGCGCACCCGTACCCACAGGTCCCGGCAGGCGAGACCGGGGAGCAGGGCCGGCCCGCTGCGCGCCGCCGCCGGGCCGATCACGCCGAGCGCCCGGGCCGCCGCGCACCGGTCGGGCGCCGTCGCGTCGGGACCCAGCCAGCCCGTCAGCGTCGGCAGCACGGCCTCCCGGTCGCCCTCGACCGACCAGAGCGTCAGCGCCGCCTGCGCCGAGACCGCCGCCGCCTCGCTCTCGAGCAGCGCCCGCGCGTCCGGGATCACCGCCCGCGCGGCGGGCCCGAAGGCCGCCATCGCGGTCAGCGCCGCCTCCTGCACCCAGTCCCGCCGGTTCGCCGGTGCCCCGCGCAGCACCCGCAGCACCTCGGGCACCGCCTGCACGCCCCGGACCGAGGCCAGCGCGAACAGCAGCGGCGCCGCGTGCTCGTACAGCCGGTCGTCCAGATCGACCCGGGCCAGCCTGCGGCGCAGCAGCGGCGCGAGCGGCGCGGCGGCCGGACCCAGGGTGGGCACCGCGTACAGCAGGTCCCGCCGCACGTCCGGCTCCACCAGCGCCCGGGCGAGCGGCGGTACGGCCCGGGCGTCCCCGGACCGGGCGAGCGCCAGGAGCGCCCTGGCCCGGCCGTCCGGACCGCCGGGCGGGCCGTCGGGCCGCTCGGCCCACTCCGGCCGCTCGGGTCTGTCGGGGCGGCGGGCGAGGCGCGCGGCGAGGGCGTCCGTCGCGGGCCCCGTCAGCTCGAAGAGGCCTTCGAGGAACGAGGTGGCGGCGTCGCGCAGCCTCGGCTCGGGGTCGGCGAGCTGCGCCCCGACCAGCCGTACGACCTCCTCGTACCGACCGCGCCAGACCCGTATCAGCCCCCCGCACAGCCAGATCGCGTCAAGACGCTGGCAGCGGTCGGGGCTGCGGAGCTGGGCGAGGATCAGCGCGGTCCGCTCCTCGACCCGGTCGTCGAGCGCGGTGTGCAGGGTCCGCAGCAGTTCGTCGGTCCACGGGGTCGGGCGGCCGGTCGAGCGCTCCTCGAACAGCTCGCGGACCTGCCCCGCCGCCGTGCCCGGCCGGGCGTCCGGCTCCGGCGGCGCAGTCCGCACCTCGTCCAGGAGCCCCGTCACCCGCTCCACCACGTCGTCCGGCACCTCGGCCGGCGCGCACCGCGCCAGCTGGGCGAGGGCCGCGAGCCGAAGCCCGGGCGACTGGGCCGCGCGGGTCAGCCAGCCCAGCCATTCGACGGTCTCGTCCCGCAGCGACTCGTGCCGCCGCGCGATCCGCCCGACGGCCTCCACCAGGGCGAGCCGCACCTCCGTGTCGCGCTCGACCGTCAGCCGCTCCCGCAGCAGGGTCAGCACCCGGGCCGGGTCGGGGTGGAGCGAGGCGAGCGCGCACGGCGCCGCGAGCCGGACCTCCGGATCCGGGTCGCCGACGAGCCCGAGGAAGACGTCGGCGCCGGCCGCGACGGCGGACGCCGCCATCGCGTAGTTCGCCGCGGGAATGAACTCCTCGTCGTCCATGTCGAGTTCGTCGAGTTCCTCCTCGCCGCTCAGATCGATGCCGCCGACGCTGGTGAGCAACTCCACGATGCCGCCCCGGTCCTGGACCTCGGGATCGGCGACGAGTTCGAGCAGGAAGGGGATGCAGGCGAGCGTCGAGTCGTACACGTCGCCCTGGTGGTGCACGGCCCCGTACATCCCGTCGAGGGCCAGTTCGCGTTCGGAGGGGTCGGACGAGGCGAGTCCGCGCAGCATCCCCGGTACATCGTCGGCAGGGCCGTAAGCATGCCCCAGCGAGGCCCAGTCGACCTCCTCGATCCCCGTCAGCATGCGGCCGCCGCCTTCCCCGTGAGCTGTACCAGGACGCAAGTGTGCACCACCGCACCGTGAACCAGGACCCGCTGACCGGACGCGGTCTCGGAAGGGCCCTCGGGACGCTCGGATTGCGCCATCCACGGGAAGGGCGCCCGGAGTTGCCCGCGGCAACCGCTATCCGTCGGACCGTACGCGGACGAAGCGGGCGGTCTCCTGCCGCCCCGACAGCTGCCTCAGCTCGACCGGCAGCGGCTCCGCGAGCAGCCGTACGGGACCGTGCTCGGGGTCGTCGACGGCCGCCCCGAGCCGCCCCGCCGCCAGCGCGGCGACCTCGCGGGCCTGCGTCGGAGTGAGCTTGGGCGAGGTCGTCACCGTACGGTCGTCGGGCAGCCGGACCACCAGCGCCCTGGGCCGGTCCACCGGGCCGACCAGGCCGAGGAGCAGGCCGTCGAGGGTGTCCGCGTGCCGCACCTTCCGCCAGGACCACGTCTCGCCCGCCCGGTACGGCGAGCGCAGCGCCTTCGCCACGATCCCCTCCACGCCCACCGCCCGCAGCTCGCGGAACCAGTCCCGCGCGGTCTCCTCGTCCGGGGTCGCGAGGACGCGCTGCACGGGCGGACCGATCTCCTCCAGGGCGGTGCCGAGCAGCCGCCAGCGCTCGGCGAGCGGCAGGGGCCTGACGTCCCGGCCGGGGACGGCGAGCACGTCGAAGGCGATGTACGAGACCGGGACGCCCGACCGTCTGCGGTCGGCGGCCGAGCGCAGCAGATCGGTGAAGCTCAGCCGCCCGTCCCGGTACGCGCACAGCTCCCCGTCCAGGACGAGCCCGGCCGGAAGCCGGTCGCCCAGATGGGCCGCGATCTCGGGGAACTCCGGGGCGAGGTCCCGGTGCGAGCGCGACTGGAGCACGACCCTGCGGTCCTCCAGGACGAAGGCCAGGGCGCGGAATCCGTCCAGCTTGAGGGAGTACTGGAAGCCCCCGGGGATGCTCCCCTGCGCCGGGATCTCGTCGGCGGGACGGGGCCGCATCACGTCCACGGGCGGCCGCAGGACGGGTCCGCTCGCCGGGGTGGGGGCCGGGGTCGGGGTCATGGCAGGGCACCGGCCCGGGCCGGGTCGAGGAGCGGGCCGAGCAGCTCCCCGTACCGCTCCAGACGTGGCGCGATGTCGTCCATCAGAAGCACGAGCCGTTCGGGCGCGTCGCACGCCTCGACCTCCTCCCACGTCACGGGGGCGGAGACGGCCGGCAGGGGGCGGGCGCGCAGGGTGTAGGGGGTCGCGGTGGTCTTGGCCGCCGCGTTCTGGCTGAAGTCGACGAAGACCTTCCCGGGCCGCAGGGCCTTCGCCATCCGGTGGACGACGAGCGCGGGGTGGTCCGCCTCGGCCCGGACGGCCAGCTCCTTCGCGTACGCCGAGACCGTCTCGGACGGGGTCGGCTCCAGCGGGACGAGCAGGTGCAGGCCCTTCGCGCCGGAGGTCTTGGCGAAGGCCTCCAGGCCGTCCGCCGCGAGCCGCTCGCGCAGCCAGAGGGCCACCCGGCAGCACTCCACGACGGTGGCGGGCGGCCCGGGGTCCAGGTCGAGGACGAGGCGGTCGGCGACGGCGGGGGACTCGGCCCGCCACTGCGGGGTGTGGAACTCCACGACCAGGTTCGCGGCCCACATCAGCGAGGCGAGGTCCTGGATCACGACCTGCCGGGCGCGCGGCTCGTCGGAGCGGGGGACCGGGGTGGTCTTCACCCAGGCGGGCGTGCCGGGCGGCGGGTTCTTGGTGAAGAAGAGCTGCCCCTCGGGGCCGTCCGGATAGCGCAGGAAGGACACCGGCCGGTCGCGCAGATGGGGCAGGATCGCGGCCCCGACGGTGGCGTAGTAGTGCAGCAGCTCGCCCTTGGTGGTGCCGGTGGCCGGGTGGAGGACCTTGTCCAGATTGCTCAGCGGGAGGCGCCGCCCCTCCACCTCCGTGATCGGCGTCATACGATGAGAATCCCACGAATCCGGAAGTGTCGTGCGAAAGGGATGAAACGTGCGATCCATATGGAACGGCGCCATTTCCTTCGGCCTGGTCAGCATCCCGATCAAGCTGGTCAACGCCACCGAGAGCCGGTCCGTGTCCTTCCGCCAGATCCACGCGGCCGACGGCGGCCGCATCCGCTACCGCAAGGTCTGCGAGCTGGACGGCGAGGAGGTCTCGCAGGCCGAGATCGGCAAGGCCTACGAGGAGTCCGACGGGACCATGATCCCGATCACGGACGAGGACCTGGCGGCGCTGCCGCTCCCGACGGCCAAGACGATCGAGATCGTGGCGTTCGTGCCGGCCGGGGAGATCGACCCGCTCCAGATGGACGCCGCGTACTACCTCTCCGCGAGCGGGGTGCCCGCCGCCAAGCCGTACATCCTGCTCCGCGAGGCGCTCAAGCGCAGCGACAAGGTGGCGGTCGCCAAGTACGCGCTGCGCGGGCGTGAGCGGCTCGGGATGCTCCGGGTCGTGGACGACGTGATCGCCATGCACGGGCTGCTCTGGCCGGACGAGATCCGGGCGCCCGAGGGCATCGCCCCGGAGACGCCCGTCCAGGTCAGGGACGCGGAACTCGACCTGGCGGACGCCCTGATGGCCACCCTCGGCGAGGTCGACATCGGCACCCTGCACGACGACTACCGGGAGGCGGTCGAGCAGATGATCGCCGCCAAGGCGGAGGGCGGCGCGGCGGTCGCGCCCCCGGAGCCGGAGGCCGAGGGCGGCGGCCAGGTCATCGACCTGATGGCGGCCCTGGAGAGCAGTGTCCGGGCGGCGAAGGAGGCGCGCGGGGAGAGCGGCGACGTCGCCGAGGTCACCGCGCTCGCGCCCCGCAAGAGCGCGCCGGGCACCCCGAAGGAGACGGGCGCGCGGAAGTCCACGGCGAAGACGGCCGCGAAGAAGACGGCCGCCCCGGCCCGCAAGTCGACGGCGAAGAAGTCCGCCGCGAAGTCCACCGTCAAGACGACGGCGAAGTCCACCGCGAAGAAGACCACGGCCAGGACCGCGGCCGCGGAGAAGGCGGCGGCGAAGAAGGCCTCGACGCCCGCCAAGAAGGCGGCGCCGCGCAAGCGTTCGGCCTGAGCGGCATCCCACCCCCTAGGACGTGACCAGCTCCCGCAAGGACGACTTCATCGCCGCGACGAAGGCCTCCCGCTCCGCCTCCCCGGCCAGGTCGAGCGAGAGGTACGGATTGAGGTCCTCCAGCTCCACGAGCAGCAGCTCGCCGTCCGGCGCCCGGCACGCGTCCACCCGCTGGATCCCGTGGGCCAGGTCGTTCCAGTCCACGAACCGCTGCGCGAACTCCAGGTCGGCGAGGGTCGGTTCGTACCGCTGAAGGACCCAACGGGCCTCCGGGTCGGGCGCGTACAGCGCGTACTGGAAGGCGGCGCCGACGAAGTAGAACGAGACCTCGTACGTGAAGGGGATCCGCGGCTGTACGAGCATCCCCGCCGGGTCCACCTCCCCGAGCCGGGACCGCTCCACGAACCGCAGGCCCACCGAATCCGCCCCCAGCAGCGGCTTCACGACGTACTCCGCAGCCTCCGGAAGCCGGTCGAACTCCTCACGGCGGCCCGCCGTCGGAATGACCGGAAATCCCTCCCTCGACAGCCGCAGGAGGTAGTCCTTTCCGGCCATGTCTCCCTTTCCGGTCAGGGAGTTGAAGACCCGCACCCCGCTCTCCCGCGCCGCGCGCGTGAACGCGTCGTACGCCTCCTGGTAGTGCAGTACGGGCCCGCTGTTGCGGACGACCACGGCGTCGAAGCGGTGCATCAGCCCGGCCGCGTCCAGCGGATGGCAGAGCGCGACCTCGAACTCCTCGCGCAGCCGCCCCGAGAGCCAGATGTCCTCGTCGCAGTAGCGGCGCCCACGCGCCTGGTAGCCGAGGTCGGTGACGTAGAGAAGCGTTGCCATGTGTTGTCCCATCTGCGCCCGGGTTGGCCGGTTCGCCAAAGATTACGTGACGGAAACGCCGACGTTTCGACTTGCTAGTTCACCCGTCCCGCCGCCTAACGTGGGCGAACACCGGTGCGAGCGCCGGTGCGTGGAGCGATTCCGCGACCGGGGGCCGACCATCCCCGGCGCGGCCGGTGCGCGGTGGGACCCGTCATGGACCGCCCGCATCGCAGAAAGGTGAGGGCGACAGCATGCACTACCGGATCCTCGGACCGGTGCGGGTATGGCGGGGGGACACCGAGCTGGCCCTGGGACCGCCGAAGCAACAGGCACTGCTGGCCCTGCTGTTGGCCAGGGCGGGGCAGCTGCTGACCCAGCGGGAGGTGATCGACGCCCTGTGGGAGGAGCCGCCGGGCAGCGCGGTCAACGTGGTCCACCGCCATGTCGGGGCGCTCCGCAGACTCCTGGAGCCCGAGCTGCCCAGCCGGGCGGACGCCCGCAGGCTGCTCCGGGGCGCGGGCGGCTACCGCCTGCCGGTCGGCCCGGGCGAGCTCGACCTGCTGCGCTTCCGGTCCCTGCGCGAGGAGGCCCGGCGGGCCACGGCCGCGGGGGACCGCGCGCGGGGTGTCGACCTGCTCGTCGACGCGCTCGGCCTGTGGAGCGGGCCCGCCGGCACAGGACTGGCCCCGAGGGTCGCCGCGCACCCGCTCTTCACCGCGCTGAACCACGAGTACCTGGCCGCGGTGAAGGAGGCCGCCGACGCCGCCCTGGCGACGGACCACGTCCACGGCGAGCGCGTCCTCGTGCTGCTCCACGAGGCGGGCCACCACTACCCGTTCGACGAGGCCCTGCACGCCCGGCTCGTCACCGTGCTCGCCGCGCTCGGCCGGCAGGCCGAGGCCCTGGCCGTCCACGAGTCGGTCCGCGCCCGGCTCGCGGGGGAGCTCGGCGTCGACCCGGGCCCCGAGCTGCGCGCCGCGCAGGAGCGGGTCCTCCGCCAGGCGGTCCCGGTGTCCCTGGCGATGCGCGTGCGCGTGCCGGAGTCGGGGCCTGTGGTGGCCTCGCAGCCCGTTTCCGCCCCGCAGCCCGCCCCCGTGGCCGCCCCGCAGCTCCTCCCGGCCCAGCTGCCCCCCGACATCGCCACCTTCGCCGGCCGGCGGACCGAGTTGGAGGTCTCCGGGGTGCTGCCCGCCGCGGCCACGCGCCCGGAGAGCGCTCTCGGCGCCACCGCGACCCCGGGCGGCGCGACCCCTGCCGCCGCCACCCCTGCCCCCGGCATCGCCGCGATCAGCGGGATGGCCGGAGTCGGCAAGACCACGCTCGCCGTCCACTGGGCCCACCAGGTGGCCGACCGCTTCCCCGACGGCCAGCTCTTCGTGAACCTCCGCGGCTTCCACCCCACGATGGCCCCGCTCGCCGCCCCCGACGTCATGCGCGAGATCGTCTCCGCGCTCGGGGTCCCGCCCCGACGTGTCCCCGACACCCCCGAGGCCCTTCCGGCCTTCTACCGCAGCCTGCTCGCCTCCCGCAGGCTCCTGATCCTGCTCGACAACGCCCGCGACTCCGAACAGGTGCGCCCGCTGCTCCCCGGCGCGCCCGGCTGTCTGACGCTCATCACGAGCCGGCACCGCCTCGACGGTCTCCTCGCCACCCACACCGTGCGCTTCCTCGGTCTCGAGGTGCTCTCCCTCGCCGAGGGCGTCGAGTTCCTGGCCCGGCGCCTCGGCGCGGAGCGGGTCGCCGCCGAGCCCGCGGCGGCCGAGGACATCGTGGAGCTCTGCGGCCACCTGCCGCTCGCCCTCGCCATCGTCGCCGCCCGCGCCCTGCTCAACCCGCGGTTCGCGCTGGAGGCGATCGCCGGCGAACTGCGCGTCACCCGGGGCAGTCTGGACGCCTTCACCAGCAGCGACGCCCAGGTGGACGCGCGTAGCGTCTTCTCCTGGTCCTGCCGCGGCCTGAGCGAACCCGCCAAACTCCTGTTCCGGCTGATCGGCGGCGCGCACGCGGGCCCGGAGCTCTCCGTGGCCGCCGCGGCGAGCCTGGCGGGGGTTCGGGCCAGGGACGCGCGCGTCCGGTTGGGCGAACTCCTCGACAGCGGACTGCTGACGGAGGACGAGCCCGGCCGCTTCTCCTGCCACGAGCTGCTGCGGGCGTTCGCCAAGGAGCTGAGCTTCGCCCGGGACGACGAGGAGACGCGGGCCAGGGCCCGGCGCCGGCTGTTCGAGCACTATCTGCACAGCGCCCACGCGGCCGACGCGCTCCTCGCCCCGTACCGCGACCGTGTGCCGTTGCCGCCGCCGGGCGAGGGCGTCGTACCGGAGGAGCCGGCCACCGAGCGGCAGGCCGCGCAGTGGCTGTACCGGCAGCGGCAGGTGCTCCTGGCCGCCGTCGACGGGGCGGCGGCCCTGGGCGGCGGCGAAAGGGACGGCCTGTGCTGGCGGCTCGCCGCGACCCTGGAGCTCTTCCTCGACCGGGCCGGCCGCTGGGGCGAGCAACGGGTGATCCAGGAGCTGGCGTTGAGCTCCGCCCGGTCGGACCGTGACCTCACGGGCGAGGCCTACGCGCTGCGCGCGCTGGGGTTCGCGTACTGCCGCCTCGGCCGGCCCGCGGAGTCCCGCGAGACGCTGACCCGGGCCCTCAACCGCTTCGCCGGCGCGGGCGACCCGAACGGGCAGGCGACCGCGCACCGCAGCCTGGCGTTCCTCAGCAACGGCCTGGGGGAGCACACGCAGGCCCTGGAGCACTACCGGCTGGCGTCCGCGCTCTACGACAGATCGGGCCACCGCACGGGAACGGCGGCCGTGCTCAACGAGATCGGCTGGACCCACATCCTCACCGGCCGCTACGAGCAGGCCCTGGACGACTGCGGGAAGGCCGTGGTCCTGCACCAGGAGAACGGGAACCGCAACGGCGAGGCGGCGGCCTGGGACAGCGTGGGCGTCGCCCGGCACCACCGCGGCGAGTTCGGCGAGGCCCTCGTCGCGTACGGCCGGGCCCTCGACCTCTACCGGGCCGTCGGCGACCTCAGCCTCCAGGCCGACACCCTCGCGCACATCGGCGACAGCCACGAGGGTGCCGGAGAGCCGGCGGCCGCGACGGCCGCCTGGAGCGAAGCCGCCGCGCTCTTCGAGCACTTGGGGCACCCCGACGCCCGGCAGCTGCGCGAGCGGCTCGCGCGCCTGCCGGAGCCCGGGTCCGGCGGCGACGGCGGCCTCTCCGGCGGCGACCTGACCGGCGGTGTCCGATGACGCGCCGGAGCCGGCCGGTGACGCCCCCGGGGAGCGTCACTTTTTCGGCACTGCGACCTGCCTACCCTGCTGCCCCGAACCGACCAGGGAAGCAGGACGAACGTGCCGTGGCCACCGCAGGGTTCACGCCACGACGATCTCCGTGGCGCCGACCGCTGCGCAGGTCAGGACGTCGGTTTCCGGTCGACTGCGTGGTCCAGGCCTTCTCGTGGCCCTTACCTCGAACAAAACTTCCCTCACTGCTGTTTCTACGGTCGGAGGTCGCGGAGCACCCCGCTGACGTTCAGCACTTCGTGGCAGTCCGACGCCTGCTTCCCGGTGGCCGGGGTGCCCGGCTTCGCGCAGGTCACCTCGGCGGTGACGGTGGCGTTCTCCGGGATCTCGATGGGGGTGACCCAGTGGTAGTCCTGGTTGCGGAACGTCTCCAGCGCGATCGTGGTGATCTTCCGGTCTCCGAAGGAGAACGTGATGATGCCCTCGTCGCCCTGGAAGTTGGCCACGACCACGTCGGTGATCCCGAAGACCTTGCCCGCGGGCACCTGGTACGTGCCCACCTTCTTGGCACCGGTGCCCGTCTTGATGTCGATCGTCGCCGAACTCTGCTGACCGCCACCCGTGCCGCCAGGACCCGAACCGGAGCCCGAGCCGCCGGACCCGCCGTCGCCCTGCCCGCCGGAACCCTGCTCCCCACCGGGGGCGGGGGTCGGCTTGGGCTTGGCCTTCTCGGCCTCCTGCTGCTTCGCGCTCTCCTCCTTCTGCGCGGCGGTCGCGGCCTCCTTCGCGGCGCTGCGCACCGCAGGACGGACCAGCGCGAACCAGGCGACCAGCAGCGCCATCAGGATCGCGAGCAGGATCAGCAGCCACTTCGGCAGGATCGGCAGCTGGACGAACTCGCCCTCGACGACGGCGGGTGCGTCGGCCGGCGGGGCGGGCACGTCGTCCGGAGCACCGTCGGTCTTCGGCGAGGCACCGGCCTCCGTGCCGGCGTCGGCGACCTCGACCTGGAAGGGCCAGCTCACCGGCTCGCCGAACCAGATCAGCGAGCGGACCGAGGCCTTCAGGCCGACCTCCGCGGACTCGCCCGGTTCCAGGCGGCGCCTGCTCGGGGTGGCCTTGAGGCTCAGCTCCTCACCGGCCTGCCGGCCGGACAGCGCCAGCGACACCGGGGTGTTGCCCAGGTTGCGCAGGGCCATCCGGTACCGCCCGCCGCGCCAGCCGCGCCGCCGGCGGGGCCGCAGCTCCTGCTGGAGCTCCCGGAACGCCTCCACGCGCACCGTGGTCTCCGGGACCACCACGTTCTCCGGGTGCTCCACGGGCAGTACCCGCACACCGAGCGGCTTCTCACCGGCCCGGACGTCGGAGGAACGCGGCGGCGCCAGCTTGACCGTCACCGTCTCGGACGTGCCGGGATACAGCGAGACACGGGCCGGTTCGACGGTGGTCCAGGCGGCGCATTCGCCGACCACCGTGAACGTGTACGCCTCGACGATGTCGCTGTCGTTGCGGACGTTCAGAGTGGTCGTCGCCTCGCCACCGGGCGAGACCGTCACGGTCGGCATATCGAGTTCGGCAGAAGTCGTCACGCTCCGGAACCTAGGTCGCCAACTGGCCCTTCTCCAGGGGCGTGAGGGCCAACGACCGGGCAGCGCGACTGCCCCCAAGGACCATCGGCGCGGGACACGCGCCACATCACAACCAGCCGCCGACCGCACCAGAACCGGTCGGCGGACGACGAGAAAACGGGTGGGAACCATGACGAATCATGATCAGTGCGATACGAGGGTCTCGGTCTCGGTCTACGCCGAGGACCTGATCCTGCAGGCGGGCATCGTCGAACAGCTGCGGCGGCGGCCCGAGGTGCAACTGCTGCCCGAGGCCGAGGCCGACAAGGCCAGGGCGACCCTGGTCGTGGTGGACACGGTCGACGACTCCACCGTGCAGCTGCTGCGCCGCCTCCAGCGCAACACCGCCACGAGCACCGGACTCGTCGTCGGACGGTTCGAGGCCGGGGCGCTCCAGACGATGATCGAGTGCTCCGTCGCCGCCGTACTGCGCCGCTCCGAGGCCGACCAGGACCGGCTCGTCCACCTGGTCACCGCGCTCGCCAAGGGCGAGGGCGTGCTCCCGGGCGACCTGCTCGGCAAGCTCCTGGCCCATGTCAGCAGCCTCCAGCGGACCGTGCTCGACCCGCGCGGCCTGACCCTCTCCACCCTCACCACCCGTGAGGCCGACATGCTCCGCCTGGTCTCCGAGGGTTTCGACACCGTCGAGATCGCGCAGAAGACCTCGTACTCCGAACGGACCGTCAAGAACGTGCTGCACGAGGTCACCACCCGGCTCAACCTGCGCAACCGCGCCCACGCGGTGGGCTACGCCATGCGGCACGGACTCATATGACCCCCGCGGGGTCGCGCGCGGCCTCCGCGCGGACTCGGTCGGCACCCGGGCGGACCCGTACGACTCCCGCAGGTGCCCGAAAGAGCAGCGGACGTTTCCCCCGGTGCGGGTACTCGCGGCCTGTCGCGACCCGCCCGGGGCTGTGACGCTCGATCACGGTGAACCGTTCTCAGACTGCGAGGTGGACGTGACCGGCACCCCAGGCCCGGCGGGCCGTACCCGGGTGGGAAGACTGGCCGTCGCCGTGGCGGTGATCGTGCCCCTCCTCGCGGTGAGTTCACCGCAGGCAGCGACCCCCGCCGCCGCGCCCGTCCGCGCGGCGGCGGCCGCGGCCGACACCGGCCGCATCGTCTACGCGGGCACCGAGCACCGCTCGATCGGCCGCGTCACCGGCGACCCGGCCACGGCCGCCCCGCTGCTCGGCGCGGGCCCAGCCCACTACGACACCGAGGCCTACGCCCGTGGCGACCAGGTCGTCTTCACCAGCCTCCGCGACAGCAAGCGGCCCCAGGTGTACCTGCGGGACGCGGCGGGCGGCATCCGCAAGCTGACCTCCGACCGGGACGCGGCCAACCCCGAACTCACCCCGGACGGGCGGTCCGTGGTCTTCGACTCGGCCGAACCCGGCATCGGCGGAACCCAGCGCGACCTGTGGATCGTCGGCACGGACGGCAGCGGTGAGCGCCGCCTCACCGACTCCCCGCGCCGGAACGAGACCGCGCCCACCGTCTCGCCCGAGGGCGCCAGGATCGCGTACGTCAGCGACGCCGACCCGCTGCGCGGCCGGCAGATCTACCGGCGTGCCCTCGACGGCGGAGCGTACGAGCGGATCAGCGACGCCCCGGCCGGCACCGCCGACGACCCCGCCTGGAACCCCGTCGACGACACCGTCAACCGCGACCTCGTCGCCTACACCCACACCGCCGCGCCCGGCACCGACCCGAGCGGCCCCCGGCTGCGGGTGACCTCGGGGCCGGGCGCCGACGGCCCGCTGCTCTCCGGCGAACAGGCCGGCTGGAACACCCGGCAGGCCGCCTGGCAGCCCGACGGCGACACCATCCTCTTCCTCAGCATCAACGGGCCCTGCGGCTGCACCAACCCGTACGAGACCGTCTACCGCGCCGTCGCGCACTCCACGACCACGGCGCAGTCCCTCCTCTACGAGGACCGGGCCGTCGACTCGCCGACCTGGCTCGGCCCGCAGAACGGCGGCTCCGTCCTCGTCACCCGCACCACCGCGGAGGCCCGCAACCACGCGTACCTCCAGGACATCCGGCCCGACGGCACCGACCCCCGCGATCTCGGCGTCAAGATCCTCCGTGAGGACCCGGCCGCCCGGACGAACACCGACCCGGCGGCCGACCCGCTCTTCAACCCGGCCAGGACCTACGACCCCTGGACCGAGCGGCAGAGCTACACCCCCGACGGCCGGCGGATCGTCGTCTCCCGCTTCCAGGGCGACCCCGAGACCGGCCGGATCGAGCAGATCTGGCTGACCGACGCCGACGGCTCGAACCCGAAGGTCGTGCCGCTCGCCGGGCGCGGCGACAAGGACTGGGACACCGACCCGGCCTTCTCGCCCGACGGCAGGTTCCTCGCCTTCACCCGCACCTCGCCCGGCGGCGTCGGCCAGGCCTCCGGACCCGGCCGCATCCTCGTCGCCGACGCCACGACCGGCGCCCTCGTCGGCGAGGTGCGCCCGCCCGCGGGACAGACCGGCGGCGACGCCCAGCCGACCTGGTCCTCGGACGGCACCACCCTCGCCTTCACCCGCAACGCGGTCGTCGACGGCGTGGGCGGCAACAAGCACATCTGGACCGCGCCCGCGAACGACCTCGGCCGCCAGCGGAACCTGAGCACCGAACTCTGCCCGGGCACCTGCCAGGTGATCGACGACAGCCCCGCGTTCTCGCCCGACGGCAAGCGCCTCGCCTTCAACCGCAAGGACGGCGGCGGCCGCGTCAACGAGCGCAACAGCGTCCTGCTGACCGACCTCGCCGACGGCCGCTGCCAGGTCCTCCTGCCGGCCGGCCGCTCCGGCGACGCCGACGGCTGCAGGCAGCAGGTCCCCGACACCTCCGCCACCGGGCCCTACCAGCCGCGAGACGTGGCCTGGTCGCCGGACGCGAGCCGGCTCGTCTTCAGCTCCCGCCGCGACCTCGCCCCCAACTCTCCCGAAGCCCTGTCCACGGTCGAGGTCGCCACGGGTGCCGTGACGTCCCTGACCGGTGCCCTCGCGGGCCGCCAGAAGGAGCCCGCGTACCAGCAGTCCGTCGACCTGACGGTGACCGCGCCGCCCACCGCGGACCCGGTGACCGAGGGCGAGACCGGCACGGTGACCGTGACCGTCACCAACCAGGGCCCCTCCGCCTCGCCCGGCACCACCTTCACGGCCGCCGTGCCCCCGGGGGTCCGCGTCGACGGGCTGACCCCGTCGAAGGGGCGGTGCGCGCCCGGCTCCCCGCAGTGCGAACTCGGCGTCCTCACCCCCGGCGAGAGCGTCACCGTCACCGTGCGGCTCACCGGCGTGACCCCCGGCGACCGGGTCGTCGACTGGTCCGTCACGGGCGCCGTCATCGACCGCAGCCCGACCGACAACGCCACCCGCACCCTCGTCCCCGTCGAGGCCGCCCCGCTGCCGCCGACCCCGACCCCGTCCACCCCGACGCCGACGACACCCACGCCGACGCCGGCCCCGCCGAAGCCCACTCCGGCGCCGCCCGCCCCGAAGGCAGGGCCCGCGCTCACCATCACCGCCCAGCCCGAACCGGGCTACGTCGGCGGCCGTGTGGTCCTCACGTACACCGTCCGCAACGGCCGGGAAGCGCTCGCCACCGGACTGTCCCTGCGGCTCGGCCTGCCGCCCGGCATCCCCGCCGGGAAGGCCCCGGCCGGCTGCGTGAACAATGTGTGCGCCCTCGGCGACCTCGCCCCCGGAGCCTCCACCGTCGTCACGATCGTCCTGTCCCCGAACAAGGCGCTGACGACGACCGCCACCGGCCGGCTCACCACCTCCGGCACCGACGCCGACCCGAGGGACAACGCCGACCGGCAGCGGATCAGGATCCTCCAGCCGAGGATCGTGGCCGTCCCCGCCATCGGCAAGCCCGGCTTCGTGACCTCCGTCCGCGGCAAGGACTTCCCGCCCGGCACCCCGGTCACGCTGTCCTGGAAGCCCGGCATCACCGCCGCGGCCGTCCCCACCGTCCCCAAGGCCGACGGCACCTTCATCGCCCAGCTCCTGATCCTCGCCAAGGACCAGACCGGCCCGCGTGTCATCACCGCGAAGGGCGCCGGGTTCTCCCCGGTCACCACGCCCTTCCTGGTCGTCACCGGCAACGTCGCCCCGCCCGACGAGGTGGCCCGCCGGTGATCCACGAAGTCGACGAGGGGCTGCGGCTGCTGCTCACCGAGTCCGGCCTGACCGACAGCGGGGTCGACCTGGTCTTCGACCCGCCCACCCGCGAATGGGCGGCCCGCCGCAACGCCCCGACCATCAGCGTCTTCCTGTACGACATCAGGGAGGACATCGAGCGGCGGCGGACCGGCAGGCTGGAGGAGTACGACGACACCGGGCGGATCGTCGCCTACCGCACCCCGCCCCGCTGGTTCGACCTGACCTACCTGGTCACGGCCTGGACCAACCGGCCGCAGGACGAGCACCGGCTGCTCTCCGAGGTGCTGCGCTGCATGGCCCGTACGGACGTGCTGCCCGCCCGGCTGCGCACCGGCACCCTCGCCGAACTGGGCCTCGCCGTACCCCTGGAGGTGGCCGGCGGCGCCCAGCAGGGCCGCTCGGCCGGCGACGTGTGGTCCGCCCTCGGCGGCGAGCTGAAGGCCGCGATCGACCTGCGGGTGCTCGCCCCGCTGGCGGGCGAACTCGTCGACGCCGCGCCACCGGTCACCGAGGGCCTGGAGGTCCGGGTCGGCCCGGCCACCGGCGACGACACCCCGACCGGGCAGCCCCCCGGCCGGCGCCTCCGCTACGACGGCGCAGGCGACCCCGGCGGGCAGGGCTTCGCCGCCGCCCGCGAGAAGCCCGCGCCGACCCGCCGCCACCGGGGGCCGGTGCGGTGATCAAGGACGACGTACGGACACCCATGGACATCGCCCCCGCGGAGCGGACGGACCCGGCCGGTCTCGCGTACCTCTGGGAGCGGCTCGGCCGGGTCGAGATGCGGGTGCGCGACGCCGTGGCCGCCCGCCACGCGACCGACCCCGCCCCCGACGACCCGTACCGGGGCCAGTACCTCACCCCGGAGGGCGCCGAGCGGATCCTGCGCGCCCCGGCGGCCTTCCACCCCGGCTCCGCCGCCGGACTCCCGGACGCCCCGGCGGGCCCCGACGGCTCCCGGCTGCGGCGGCTCGCCGAGGGTTTCGGACTCCTGCCGCTGGACGAGGAGTTGCTGCTCGTCGCCCTCGCCCCCGACCTCGACGCCCGCTTCGAGGCGCTGTACGGCTACCTGAACGACGACCTCACCCGGCGGCGCCCCACCATCGGGCTCGCCCTCGACCTGTGCGGCCTGCCCGTCGCGGGCCCGGGCCGGTTCCGGTTCTCCGCCGCCGCGCCCCTGATCAGCGGCGGGCTCCTGGACATCACCGAGCCCGACCGCCCGTTCCTCTCCCGGACCCTCCGGGTCCCCGACCGGGTCACCGCGCATCTGCTCGGCGACGACGAGCCCGACGCCCGACTGGCCGGCGTCCTCGCCCCCGGCCTCGTCGCCCCGGGCCATGGCGCCCCGGGCCACGGCGGTCCCGGTGGCCCCGGCCCGTACGACCCGCTGGTGGCGCGGGTCGCGGAGGCCGCCCTCACCGGCGGCGGCCCGGTCCACCTGCGGGCCAGGGGCGGCGACGCCGGCCGGGCCGCCGTCGAGGCGCTCGCGGCCGCCGGCCGCCGGGCCCTCGTGCTCGATGTCGCGGCCCTCGCCACCGACGCGGAGACCGCCCGCGTGCCGCACCTCCTCGCGACCGAGGCCCGGCTGTCCGGCGGCGGCCTCGTCGTCGGCCCGATCGAGGCGCTCGAGCCCGAACGCCCCGAGCGGGCCCGATGGTTGCGCGAGCTGTGCGCCACCGCGAGCGACGTCCCGCTGATCACGTACGGGACCAAGAACTGGGACCCCCTGTGGTCCCGGCAGAGCCCCGTCCCCTTCACCGTCGGCCCCGCCGGCACCGGCCGCGCGGTCGCCCAGTGGCGCCAGGCGCTCGACGCGGCGGCGACCACGGTCGGCGTACCCGTCGACGTGCCCGGCGACGACGAACTCGGCCCGGCCGTCGCCTCGTACCGCCTCGACTCCGAGCAGGTGCGCAAGGCGGCCACGGTCGCCGTCCGTTCCGCGACGGCCGAGCGCCGCCCCGTCGGCCCCCAGGACCTGCGGGCCGCGGTCCGCGGACAGAACGGCGCCGGCCTCGAACGCCTGGCCCGCCGGATCGACCCCGCCGTCGGCTGGGACGACCTCGTGCTGCCCCCGCCCACCCGCCGCCAGCTCGGCGAACTCGCCCTGCGCGCCCGCCACCGCGACCAGGTCCTCGGCCAGTGGCGGATGCGCCCCGGCGGCGGCCGCGGACGCGGGGTGATCGCCCTGTTCGCGGGCGAGTCCGGCACCGGCAAGACGATGTCGGCGGAGGTCGTCGCCGCCGAACTCGGCATGGAGCTGTACGTGGTGGACCTCTCCACCGTCGTCGACAAGTACATCGGCGAGACGGAGAAGAACCTGGAGCGCATCTTCGTCGAGGCGTCGGAGGTCAACGGCGTCCTGCTCTTCGACGAGGCGGACGCGATCTTCGGCAAGCGCTCCGAGGTGAAGGACGCGCACGACCGCAACGCCAACATCGAATCGGCGTACCTGCTCCAGCGGATGGAGTCCTTCGACGGGATCGCCGTCCTCACCACCAACCTCCGGGCCAACCTGGACGAGGCGTTCACCCGGCGCATCGATGTGATCGCCGACTTCCCCATGCCCGACGCGCGCCAGCGCCTCGCGCTGTGGGACCGCTGTCTGGGACCCGGACTGCCCCGGGACGACAGCCTCGATCTGCGGTTCTGCGCGGACCGCTTCGAGCTCGCGGGCGGTTCGATCCGGGCCTGCGCGGTGACCGCGGCGTACCTCGCGGCCGAAGCGGGCAAACCGCTCGGGATGGCGCAGCTCGTCACCGCCGTGCTCCAGGAGTACCGCAAGCTCGGACGCCTGGTCCTGGAGAGCGAGTTCGGCCCGTGGCTGCGGAACGAGCGGACGGTGGCGCCGGGTTAGAGCGTAGGGGCGGGCGGCTGCCCCGGGTGCGGGACCGGCCGACGGGATTCCGGCGTGCCGGGTTGCTCCGCGGTCCCGAACTGCCGGGTTGCCCCGCCCGTACTGCCCGTTCAGGCAGCACCCTTGCCCCTTCGCCGGGACTCCCGGGCCTATGACCAGGCACATCACGGCGGCGAGACTCGGTGGTGACCCAGTGGCCACTTGAAGGAGCGAGTATGCCGTCGTACCTGACCCCGGGCGTGTACGTGGAGGAGGTGCAGTCCGGTGCGCGGCCGATCGAAGGTGTGGGCACCGCGGTTGCCGCCTTCGTCGGGTTCGCGGAGCAGGGGCCTTTCCACCGTCCGACCCTGGTGACCAACTGGGACCAGTACGTCCAGACGTTCGGTGGTTTCACGGAGGGCACCTACCTGGCCCACTCCGTCTACGGCTACTTCGCCAACGGCGGCGGCACGGCGTACGTCGTCCGCGTCGGCGGCCCGGCGGCCGACACGGCCGACGGCTCCAAGCCCGCCGCGATCCAGGCCCCCGCGCCCACCGCGATCGGCGGCTTCCTGGTCTCGGCGCGCACCGGCGCCGGCGCGGACGTCTCGGTCGAGATCGCCGACGCCGACGGCGAGAACCCGCCGGAGGACCGCTTCAAGCTGCTGGTCCGCCAGGGCGACAAGGTGGTGGAGACGTACGACGCCTCCGTCCGCAAGAACGTCAAGGGCTACCTGCTCAACCAGGTGCGCGGCTCCAAGCTCATCGACGTCGCCGAGCAGCCGGGCGCCGCCCAGACCAGGCCCGCGTCGCAGACCGTCGCGCTGCCGGCCGCCCCCGCCGCGACCCCCGCGGCCACCGCGGCCCCGGGCGGTGTCGCGCGGCTCGACCCGAACGAGTACGTCGGAGACTCCTCCGCACGCACCGGCTTCGCCGGTCTGGAGGCCATCGACGAGATCACCATGGTCGCCGTACCGGACCTGATGAGCGCCCACCAGCGCGGCGAGATCGACGCCGAGGGACTCCGCACCGTCCAGCTCGCCGTCATCTCGCACTGCGAGCAGATGGGCGACCGGGTCGCGGTCCTGGACTCCCCGCCGAACATGAACGCGCAGGCCATCCGTACCTGGCGCCAGGACGAGGCGGGCTACGACTCCCGCTACGCCACCCTGTACTACCCCTGGATCTCGGTCTTCGACCCGGCCACGGGCCGCAACACCACCGTCCCGCCGAGCGGCCACGTCGCCGGTGTATGGGCGCGCAGCGACGGCGAGCGCGGGGTGCACAAGGCCCCGGCCAACGAGGTCATCCGCGGCGCCGTCGACCTGGAGATCCGGCTCAGCAAGGGCGAGCAGGACCTGCTCAACCCGATCGGCGTGAACTGCGTCCGCGCCTTCCCCGGCCGCGGCATCCGCATCTGGGGCGCGCGCACCCTGTCCTCGGACCCGGCCTGGCGCTACCTCAACGTCCGCCGGCTCTTCAACTACCTGGAGGAGTCGATCCTCCTGGGCACCCAGTGGGTGGTCTTCGAGCCGAACGACGAGCGGCTCTGGTCGAGCATCCGACGGAACGTCACCGCCTTCCTCAGCGAGGAATGGCGTCGCGGCGCGCTCTTCGGCAGCACCGCCGCGGAGGCGTTCTACGTCAAGTGCGACCGCGACAACAACCCGCCGGAGTCGGTCGACCTCGGCCAGGTGATCTGTGAGATCGGTGTCGCGCCGGTCAAGCCCGCCGAGTTCGTGATCTTCCGACTCTCGCAGTTCTCCGACAGCACCAGCCTCGTCAACGAGTAACTCGTCAACGGGCCACAACGGGTTAACAGGAAAAGGTGAAGACAGTCATGGCAGAGGGCGACGCTCTTTCCACCCATATCTTCGGGGTCCAGCTGGGCGGCTACATGGTCGAGTCGATCCAGGAGATCAGCGGCCTGTCCTACGAGGAGGACGTGGTCGAGGTCCGTCAGGTGACCCCCGACGGCAAGCTGCTCATCAAGAAGCAGCCGGGCGCGCGCCAGGCCGGCGAGGTGACGATCACCCGCGGCATGGACAAGAGCACCGAGTTCACCAAGTGGGTGAAGGAGACGCTGGAGAACGGCCAGGTCGACTCCGCCCGCCAGAACCTCACGATCGAGGTCAAGGACGCCGCGGGCGAGACCGTCCGCCGCATCCAGCTGATGCAGGGCTGGGCGAGCAAGTGGGAAGGCCCCTCGCTCAAGGCCGGCGAGTCCAGCGCCGCCACCGAGACGGTGACCATCACCTTCGAGGAGATCGTGATCGAATGAGGCGCAGGACGGTCACCTCCGGCGGTATCGAGGAACTCCTCGAAGCCGCCGCGTCCGCCGAGCGCGCGGCGGCCGCCGAGCAGGCGGCCGCCCCGGCCCCGGCGGCCCCGCCGGCGGCGAAGCAACGGGAGCAGCTCCAGAACGAGTTCACCTTCGAGCTGCCGCGCGGCTACGTCGACGACGAGGGCACGGTCCACCGCAGCGGGACCATGCGGCTCGCGACGGCCAGGGACGAGCTGCGCCCGCAGATCGACCTGCGGGTGAAGGAGAACCCGGCGTACCTGAGCGTGGTGCTGCTCAGCCAGGTGATCACCAGCCTGGGCACCGTCACCGACATCCACGCCGGGGTCGTCGAGCGCATGTACGCCACCGACGTCGCCTTCCTGCAGGACTTCTACCGGCGGATCAACAGCGAGGGACACACGCACGCGGCGGTGACCTGCCCGCACTGCCACAACCCCTTCGAGGTGGACCTCTCCGGCGGGCGCCTGGGGGAATAGTGACGTACGCCCTTCCCCGCCTGCGGGAGGAGATCGCGTACGTCGCCTACCACTTCCACTGGCAGCGCGAGGACATCCTCGACCTCACCCACGCCGAACGGCAGGAGTGGGTGCGGGAGATAGCGCGGATCAACACACGGGTGAACGAAGGCGGGTGAGGTGAGGGCATGGGCTTCTGGGACAGGTTCCGGCGGGACGGCGGCGGTGACGCGTCGGCTTCGGACGCGGCGTCGAAGACGGCCCCGCGCGACAGCGCGGAGCGGGAGCCCGCCCGCGCCACCGCGCCCGAAGCCCCGGCCGGTCTTCCGGACTGGGACGGCGGCTGGCGCGAGGTCGCCCCGGCGCCGCTCACGATCGCGCGCTCGGCCCTGGGCGTGAGCGACGGGCTCCGGTTCCGCTCGGGGCTCGCCTCCTGGCAGAACCCCACGCTCACGGAGGAACTCGGCCACGGCCTCCTGCCGTCCGCGCCCGCGGGCCTCATCCACGGCGTCGCCCGCCCGGCCACGGCCTCGCGCCCGGCACCGTACGCGGGCGGCGGCCCGTTGCTGCTGCGCGCGGTGGGCGGGGAGGAGCAGGAGCTGGGGACGGGGACGGAGCTGGGCCCGGACTCCGGCTCGGTGTCCGGGCCCCGGTCGGGCTCGGGTCCGCGTACGGGATCGGGCAGCGCGGGCTCCGGGCCCGAGCGGCCGATCCAGCGTGCGGCCGAACCGGCGGCCGGCTCGGGCGCCGGGATCGTGGACCCGCTGGTCGTGTCTAGGGGTACGGCACCGGCCACCGCGGACGTGGCGGGCGGGACCCGTACTCCGGAGCAGGGGCAGCCCGAGCGGCCGGTCCAGCGTGCGGCCGAACCGGCGCCCGGCTCGGGCGCCGGGATCGTGGACCCGCTGGTCGTCTCTCGGCGTACGGCACCGGCCACCGCGGACGCGGCGGGCGGGACGCGCACTCCGGAGCAGGGTCCCGAGCGGCCGATCCAGCGTGCGGCCGAACCAGCTGCCGGCTCGCGGCCGGGCAGCCCGCAGACCCCGCCGCCCGTCCCCGAACGGGCCGACACGGCAGGCCCGTCGGCCACGGCGCCCGTCCTGGGCGCGGCTCCGATGGTCTCCCGCCGGATCACGGACGCGGGCGGCTCCAGCGCGGGCGGCTCCGCTGACGGCGGCTCCGACGGGACCGGCAGCGGTATGAGCGCCGCCGCGACCGGCGGCCCCGCCGTGCTTCCCGTCGTGGGCAGGGGGCCGCAGGCCTCCGGTACGAGTGACCCCGGCACCACCGGTCCGGAGCCCCGGACCCCAGAGACGTCCGCCGCCCCCCGGCGGACCCGGCCGGGTTCCCCTGTCCGGCCGCGCCCGGTCGGCGCCCCGTTGGTCGTGGCCAGGCGCCCGGCGATGGCACCGCGTGTGCTCGCCGCGGTTCCGCCGCGCGCCTCGGCCACGGCCGCCGACCGGGCGACCACCCGACCGGCTCCCCAAGCCCCCGACGTACGGGAGGAGTCGGGCCCGTCCGCCGCCGCGGACCCGTCCCCCCGCACCCCGACCCGCCCGGGCCTGGGCGCGCCGATCGGCGAACTGCCCGCCACGGCACGCGCGATGGGCTCCGGCGCCACGCCGCCGGCCGCGACTCCTGCCCCGGCCGCGTCCGGCGGGGCCCCGGCGATGCCGGTCATGCGCCGGGTGACCGAGCCCGAGGTCCCGACGGCGCCCAGCCCGGCGCCCACCCCCGCTCCGGCGCCTGCTCCCGCACCGGCTCCGGCGCCTTCGCCCCGGCCGGGACGCTCCGGCCTCGGCGCCCCGCTCCGTCAACTCCCCCCGACGGCCACGCCGGCGGCCTCCCTGCTCGGCGGTGAGTCGGCGATCCAGCGCCGCACGCTCCCGAACCGGCAGGTCACGCCCCCGGACGCCCCGGACGCCCCCGCACCGGCCCGCCCGCGCGCGGGCGCCCCGGACGCCACCCCGGTGGTCCCGGTGTCCCGCGCGGTCGAGCGCCCCTCCGGCCCGGCGGCGGCTTCCGCGGCCCCGGGTGAGCCGGGCGCCCGCCCGGAGCCCCTCGTACCCGTGTCCCGGTCCGTCGACCGCACGCCGACGACCGGCCGGGCCTCCGAAGCGCCGACGACCACGTCGCCCGGGCCGACGTCCTTCACGCAGTCCGTGCCCGCCGTGCAGAGGGCCTCCGCCCCGGACGCGGCCACGCCGTCACCGGCCACTCCCGTGGTTCCGCTCTCCGCCCCGGCGGAGGACCGACCGGAACCCCTGGTGCCGGTGTCCCGCGCGGTCGAGAGGCCGTCCGGCCCGCACAGCGCTCCGCTCCTGGGGGCGGCCCCGGACGCTTCGACCGGGTCCGCCCCGGCCGCCGGTCCGCGGGAGTCCGGGACCGAGCCGCGCGTTCCCGTCGCCCGCGCGGTCGAGAAGCCGTCGGGCCCTGCGGTCGCGCCCGCCGGTCCGGCGGAGGCCCGGCCGGACGCGCTGGTCCCCGTCGCCCGCGAGGTCGAGAAGTCCGAGGCCCGACTCGCCACCTCGCCGTCCGCGCCGACGACCACCGACGCACGAAAGGGCGCCCCCGCCGACCGCACTGGTGTCACCCCCCGCACTCCTGCCGGGAAGGCGAACCGGTCCACCCCCGCCGTCTCCGTCGCCCCCGTCGCCCCCCACGTCCAGCGCTCCCGCGGACTGCTCGCCGAGCGGCCGCTGACGATGAGTACCGGCGCCGCCGAGGCGTTCTCCACGTCGACGCCCGTCGCCCCGGCCGCGGCCGGGGCACCCCCGCGCCCCGTGGTCGCGGCCACCTGGCGCAGGGACCCCGTCCCCGGGACACCGGCGGACCCGGCCCCCGCGTCGCCGACCGCGCCCGTCCAACGTGCCCAAGCGCACGGGAGCGGGCGCGGCAGCCGTCCCCCGCGCCGGACCGGCTCCGCCACCGGGCCGACCCCGCCAGGCCGCGACCCGCTCGGGCGCGACCCGCTCGCCACGGCGCGCCCGGCCGACCCGGTTCAGGCCCCGGTCCAGCGCGCCGCCCACCCGCGGCCCAACGCGGCACCGGTCGTGAAACCCACCCCGGCCGTCCCCGTCGTACGCCTCCACACGAGCCCCACGCAGCACACCCCGGCCCCCGTGCAGCGCCAGGCGGCCCAGCCGTTGACGTACACCAGGGGAGCCGTGCCCGGCGCGGTGACCGAACCGCCCGCGACCCCCGTGGTGGGGGCCGCGAGCCGGCAGCTCCAGGCCAAGGCCGTTCAACGGATGGCCGAGGCGGGGCTCAGCGGCGTTCCGGTGATCCCGGTCGCCCGCGACGTCTCGCCCACGTCCACCTCCACCTCGGCCTCCACCTCCACCTCCACCTCGACCTCGAAGTCCACGTCGACCTCCACGTCCACGTCGACCTCCACGGGCACGCAGACCCACTCGACCGTCCCCCGTGGCAAGGAGCTCGACGAGCTCGCGAGGGCACTGATCGACCCGGTGGCCCGGCTGCTCCGGGCGGACATGCGCCGCGGACGGGAACGCACGGGCCGCCCCCACGACCACCGCCGCTGACCTCCCCCGAGCCCGCACCAGGCACAAGCAGCCCCCCGCCACCCCCCGAACGATCACAGAACGCGCCCCCCGGGCAAGGAGAAAGAGATGACGGACAGCATCGTCGCGACGAGCGTGTTCTTCCGGCTCGCGATCGGCGGCAACGACCTGGGCGCCTTCCACACCTGCTCCGGACTCGGCGCCCAAGTGGAGGTGGAGCAGTACGCGGAGGGCGGCAACAACGGGTTCGCCTGGCAGCTCCCCGGCCGCATCACCTGGTCCAACATCACTCTGACCCGCCCGGTGACCGCCGACACCGTCAAGATCGCCCGCTGGCTCGACGAGATCGTCCGGCGGGTCGAGCCCAAGGACGGTGAGATCGTCGCGCTCAAGCCCGACCTCAGCCGCATCGTGGGCTGGCAGGTGCAGGGCATCGTGCCGGTCCGCTGGGAGGGCCCCTCGTTCGATCCGGCCAACTCGCAGGCCGCGATCGAGACGCTGGAGATCGCCCACGAGGGCCTGCGCCCCTCCTGACCCCCGACACCGGACGCCGAGAGGAGGTACGTACCCGATGGCACGCGGCCGCGCCAACCGCACCCAGGCCCAACTGACGATCATGGAACCGCCCACCAAGGTCGGTGCCAAGCCGGGCGGCACCCTCGCCCGCGTCAAGCTCCAGTTCAACCCGTCGACCCTGTCGATGAGCAAGACCACCGAGTGGCGGCGCACGCCCTCCCGGATGGCCGGCCAGTCGGCGCTGCCCGAGTTCGTCGGCAGCGGGCCGCGTTCGCTCTCCCTGGAGGTCTTCCTCGACGCGACGGCCAAGCACGACAACTCCGTCGAGAAGGCCGTGCAGCAGATCATGATCGCCCTCGTGCCCACCAAGGCGAGCCTGGCCCGCAAGACGCCGGCCAGCCCCTGGGTGCGGTTCGAATGGGGTACGTCGAAGACGACCTCCTTCGACGGCGTCCTCTCCAACTTCTCCGTCAACTACAGCCTCTTCGACGTCGACGGGAAGCCGCTGCGCGCCACCTGCTCGCTCTCCATCGAGGAGGCGAGCGTCGATCCGGCGGGCCAGAACCCGACATCGGGCTCGCGCGAGGCACGCCGTACACACCGTGTCGTCGCGGGCGACAGCCTGCCGTTGCTCGCCTGGCGCGAGTACGGCGACGCCACCGCCTGGCGGACCATCGCCGAGGCCAACGACATCGACGACCCCATGGTGCTCGTTCCCGGCACGGAACTCATCGTGCCCAGCACCGAGGACGAGACCCCCGAGGAGGGAGAATGAGCCCGACCCGAGGCGGCCGGTCGTTCGCGGCCGACCCGATCGTCGAGGCCCCGGACAAACTGCCCGACCCCTGGGACAAGCAGGTGGTCATCTGCGAGGTCGACGAGAACGTCGGAATGCCGGACACCGCCCTGGTCTCGTTCCGCGACCCGAACCACGAACTGCTCACCGTCACCGGCATCACCATCGGCACACCGCTGAAGATCTCGGTCGCGACCGCCCAGGCCGGCCAGTCCCACGTGCGGCTGTTCACGGGCGAGGTGACGGCGCTGGAGCTGGACACCGACGACACGGGCTCGTACACGGTGATCCGCGCGCACTCCAAGGCGCACCGCCTCCAGCGTGGCCGCAAGGTCGTCGCGTTCCGCAACATGACGACGGCGGCCATCGTCAGGCAGATCGCCGCCGGGGCCGGACTGCCCGTCGGCAAGGTCCAGGCCGCAGGGGGCGCGCACAAGCAGATCTCCCAACCCAACGTCTCCGACTGGGAGTTCCTCCAGTACCTGGCGGGGGAGAGCGGCGCCCAGGTGCGGGTCGACGAGAAGGGCATGCTCCAGTTCGTGAAGCCGAAGCCCGCCTCGGCCGCGCCCGCCCCGTCCACCCGGTCGACCGCGAGCCCGATGGTCCTGGAGTACGGCGCCAACCTGCACGCCCTCCGTGCCGTCCTGACCGCCGCCGACGGGGCGAGCAAGGTGAACGTGCGGGGCTGGAACCTGAACACCAAGATGCCGCTGGTGGGGACCACGGCCTCCGTCGCCAGCAAGACCCTCGTCCCGGGGCTCCCCCCGTCGAAGGCGTCCGCGTTCGGCAAGAAGGCGGAGATCACCGTCGCCGACACCCCGTACCGTACGCAGGCCGCCACGAAGGCCGTGGCCGATGCCGTGGCCGCGTCGGTGAGCTCCGGGTTCGGCGAGTTCGAGGCGGTCGTCGACGGGAACCCCAAGCTTCGCGCCGGCACCCCGGTCGCCCTCGGCAACGTGGGCAAGGACTTCTCCGGCAGGTACACGGCCACCGCCGTCCACCACGTCCTGGAGCCGGCGCGCGGATACCGTACGACGGTCGTGGTCAGCGCCTCGCCCGACCGCTCCCTCCTCGGCATCGCCTCGGGCGCCGAAGCGCCCGCACGCTCCGGGCGGATGCCGGGTCTCGCCATCGGCGTGGTCACCAACGTCCGTGAGGTGGGCCGTCAGCAGCGCGGCTGGGTGAAGCTGAAGTTCCCCTGGCTCGACGACATGTACGAGACGGACTGGGTACGGACCGTCCAGTGGGGTGGCAAGGGCGGCGGCGGGGTCTTCAGCCCCGAGGTCAACGACGAGGTCCTCGTCGGCTTCGAACAGGGGCTGCTGGACAGCCCGTACGTGATCGGCGGCCTCTACAACGGCGTCGACATCCCGTCGAAGCACGACGTACCGCTCATCGAGAAGGCCACCGGCAAGGTCCAGCGCCGTTCCCTCGTGTCCCGCTCGGGCCACCGCCTCGAACTGCTCGACACCAGGACCGGCGTCTCCGGGCTTCGCCTGGCCACCGGCAGCGGGCGTCTTGAGGTGCAGCTCGACGAACGCCTCAACGAGATCGGCGTCACCGTCTACGACCCGACCGGCAGAACACCGCTGACGTCGATGACGCTGACCCCGAAGGAGATCACGCTGGACGCGGGTCTTGGCACCCTCAACCTGAACGGCCAGACCGTGAACATCAACGCCAAGACCGTGATGAACATCGACGCCAAGACCTCGATGAACATCAGCGCCAAGACCGGGGTCACCGTCACCGGCGGGACGGCGGCGACGGTCAAGGCGGCGATGATCAACCTCAACTGATCGCCCACCGGGCTCCCCACCCTCATCCTCACCCCCCCCACCCTCACCCCCACCCCCACCCCCCCGCACCGCTTCGACCTCGTCGTACAGCAAGGAGTAAGCCGATGCCTCCCGCAGCGCGCGTAGGAGACCCCACGGCCCACGGCGGTGTCCTCGCCGTCCCGCCGCCCGGGCCCTTCACCGCCAGGGTCGCCACCGTGTTCATCGGCGGCAAGCCGGCCGCGGTGGCCGGAAGCGTGAACGCCTGTGGGCCGCACGCGTACCTCGCCGTCACCAACCTGGTCGCGGACCCGCGCGCCGTCGGCCGCCGCGTCCTGATCGGTGGACTGCCCGCCGCCTGCGCGACGGACATGACGACGTGCGGAGCGAAGGTCTTGGCGGGCGCGCCGAACGTGCTCATCGGGGGGCCGCTGTGAGCGAGCGGTTCATAGGCCGCGGTTGGGGCTTTCCGCTCCGGGTGAGCCCCACCGGCGGGATCGGGATGGTGGAACGCGACCGGGAGATCGAGGAGGCCATCCGCCTCGTCCTCGGCACGGCTCCGGGCGAGCGCCCGATGCGCCCCGAGTTCGGTTGCGGGATCCACGAGTACGTCTTCGCGCCGGGTGACGACGAGACGGCCGGCCGGATCGCCCACGAGGTGCGGACGGCACTGGAGCGTTGGGAGCCGCGGATCGAGGTCGACGACGTGGTCGTCGCGTTCGACGCCGTGGACGAGGGCGTCTTCTACATCGACGTCCGCTACACGATCCGGTCCACCAACGACCTGCGGAACCTGGTCTTCCCCTTCTACTCCATCCCCTCCACCGAGGGCTCCGACGAAAGGGGAGTGCGCTGATGGCGCTGCCCTCACCCCACCTGGACGACCGGCGCTTCCAGCAACTGGTCGACGAGGCCAAGCGGTACGTGCAGCAGCGCACGCCCGAGTGGACCGACCACAACGTGTCGGACCCCGGAGTCACGCTCATCGAGACCTTCGCGTACATGGTGGACCAGCTGCTCTACCGGCTGAACCGGGTGCCGGACAAGAACTACATGGCCTTCCTCGACCTGTTGGGGGTCAAGCTCTTCCCGCCGACCGCGGCCACCGCGGAGGTCGACTTCTGGCTGTCCGCGCCCCAGCCCGACACGGTGATGCTGCCGGCGGGCGTCGAGGTGGCGACCGAACACGGCGGGACGGAGGACGAGGTGGTCTTCGGCACCACCGCGGACCTGCCGATCGTGCCCAGCTCCCTGACCCGCCTGGTCACCAGTCACGCGGGCGGCGAGCAGACCGACCGTACGGCCGCCCTCGCCGAGGGCCGGGACATCCCCTGCTTCCAGGCCGCTCCGGCCCCGGGGGACGCGGTCCTGTTCGGCCTGCCGACCGCGGTCCCGCGCTGCATCGTCGCCGTCCAGCTGGACAGCCGCGTCGAGGGCGTCGGTGTCGACCCGAGGCAGCCGCCCCTGGTGTGGGAGGCCTGGGACGGCGCGCGATGGGTGCTGTGCGAGACCGACTCGGACACCACGGGCGGCCTCAACCGACCGGGCGAGATCATCGTGTTCGTACCGGCGGGCCACACGGCGTCGGTGCTCGCGGGCACCCGCGCCGGCTGGCTGCGCTGCCGGGTGGTCGCCCCCGAGGCGGGCCAGCCGTTCTACTCCGAGTCCCCGACCGTCCGTGAGGCCGAGGTGTTCACCGTCGGCGGCACCATGACCGTCGAGCACGCGGAGGTCGTGCACGACACCATGCTCGGTACCTCCGACGGGGTCGCGGGCCAGCGCTTCCGGGTCCCGCGCCCGCCGCTGCTGCTCGACGGCGAACCGCCGGTGGTCGAGGTGTCCTCGGCCGACGGCTGGCAGACCTGGACGCCGGTCGACCACTTCGGCGACTCCACGCCCGCCGACCGGCACCTGGTCGTGGACGCCACGACCGGCGAGTTCACCTTCCCGCCCGCGCTGCGGGAACCCGACGGCACGCTGCGCACCTACGGCGCCGTCCCCGACCAGGGCGCCCACGTACGCGTCCCGCGCTACCGCACCGGCGGCGGCGCCACCGGCAACGTGGCGCGCGGCGCGATCTCCGTGCTGCGCAGCTCCGTCCCGTACGTCGACCGGGTCGAGAACCGGGAGGCGGCGCGCGGCGGGGTGGACGGCGAGAGCGTCGACAACGCCAAGATCCGCACCCCGCACGTCCTGCGGATGCGGGACCGAGCGGTCACCGCCCAGGACTACGAGTTCATCGCCCGCGAGGCCGCCCCCTCGGTGAAGCGGGTCCGCTGCCTGCCGGCGGTGGCGGGGGAGGGCGGCGCGGTACGCGTGCTGATCGTGCCGGACGCCGTGGCGGACGAGGGCGACGACCGCCTCCGCTTCGAGCAGCTGATCCCCTCCGACCAGGTCATGTCGGCGATCACGACCCGCCTGGACGAGCGCCGCCTGGTCGGCACGCGCCTGGTGGTGGAACCGCCCGCGTACCAGGGCGTCACGGTCGTCGCCCGGCTCGTGGCCGAGCCCCAGGACGTGGACCGGGTGCGGGAGGCCGCGCTCGACGCGCTCTTCCGGCACCTGAACCCGCTGGTCGGCGGAGCCGACGGCAGGGGCTGGCCGTTCGGCCGCCCGGTCCAGTACGGCGAGGTCTTCGCGGTTCTGCAACGGGCGGCGCAGAACACCCTGGTGGAGGACGTCCGCCTCTTCCCCGCGGACCCGGTGACGGGCAGGCGAGGCTCCCCGGTCGAGCGGATCGACGTGGCGCGCAACGCCCTGGTCTTCTCGTACCAGCACCAGGTGGTCGTGACCCCCGGTGACCTCGGCGGCGGTGCGATGTGACCAGAGCGGCGATCCCCGGCCTGCCGAGCCGGCACCCGATCGGCGCCCTGCTCCCCGCCCTGTACGCGGACGACGACCTGGCGCAGCGCTTCACGGCGGGCCTCGACACGGTCCTGGCGCCCGTCTTCTCCACCCTGGACAACCTCCCGGCGTACTTCGACCCTGCGCTCACGCCCCCGGACTTCCTGCGCTGGCTGGCGAGCTGGCTGGGCGTCGACCTGGACGAGGACCGGCCGGAGGACCTGGCCCGCACGGTCGTGGCCCGCGCGATGGAACTCCACCGCCTGCGCGGCACGCGCCGGGGCCTGGTGGAACACCTGCGCCTCTGCCTGGGCGTGGAGGCCGAGATCGTCGACGGCGGCGGAGCGGCGTGGTCGACCACCCCGAACACCCCCCTGCCCGAGGCCCCCACGGGCGAACTCCTGGTCCGCGTCAGGGGCCCGGTGGACGCCCGCCAGGTCCTGGACGTGGTCCAGGCCTCCTGCCCGGTCCACCTCACGTGCCGCGTGGAGATCATGACGGGCGAGTCGGACGAGAGGGGCAACTGACATGCGCGTCTGCCCGGACTGCGGCACGGCGAACGGCGACACGGACGACTTCTGCGGGAACTGCGGGGCGTACGTGGGCTGGTCGAGGGACGAGGAGAAGGAGAAGGCGCGCGACAGGGAGCGGGCTTGGGAGCACGAGGAGGACGGGGGCGACCACGACAGCGACCGCATCGACGGGCGTGACCAGCCCGCCGACGGGAGCCGCACGCGAACCCGGGACCACGATCGCGACCGGGACGGCGGCCGCGAACGGCAGGACTCCAGAGGGGGCGAAGAGGAAGCACAACCCGAGTTCCCGCCGCTCGCCGCATCTGTCGGGGAGATCCCGACGGCCTTGGCACCGGACCTGCCGGGACTTCCGGCGGGACTCCCGGTAGAGATCCCGACCCAACCCCAACCGGGCTTCCTGAGAGGTCTCCTGAGGGGATTCCAGTCGGAGCTCCCGGTGGAGATCCCGACGCAGCTTCCGGTGGAGCTCCCGGCAGCGGAGACCTCCGCCGAGGAGCCTGCGGAGGAGCAGCGCGAGAACCGAACTCGCCCGACGAGCCCTGCTCCCGTGCTGCCGCCAAGGCCCAGCCACGACCCGACGCCACCCCCACGCCCTCCTGTCCCGCCGAGCCCCGCCGCGCCCCCCGCCCGCATGCCGCAGGCGCCGACAGAACCCCCGACGGCCCTGACGAACCCGACGGAGTCGGCGGAGCCGGTGGGCGCGGTGAAACCGGCCAAGCCGATCACGCAGCGCCCGAAGGTACGCGCGGCCGGGCCCCAGGGCGAGCAGGTGGGCCCGCCGTGCCCGCAGTGCGGCACACCCAACGCCCCGGACCGCCGCTTCTGCCGCCGCTGCGCGGCCCCGCTGAAGCCGGCGGCGCGGGTGGTGCCGCTGCCGTGGTGGCGCACGGTGTGGCCGTTCCGCCGCAAGGTACGCGCGGGCTCGGGCCAGGCGGTGCGCCGCTCGGTGATCGCCCTGGTGGTGCTGGGCCTCCTGGTGGGGGGCTACTTCCTGATCCCGGCGGGCCGTTGGCTGTACGAGGACGTGCGCGACAAACTCGGAAAGGCGACCCACATCACCCCGGCGTCGACCACGGCGACGGCCTCGCTCCCGAAACACGGCCCGACCCTGGCGACGGACGGCCTCAGCAACACGTACTGGGGTACGCCGAAGACGGGCGAATCACTCTCCTTCGAATTCACCACCCCGTTCCGCCTGGTGGACGTGGTCATCCACACGGGCGTCTCGGCAAAGGCGGAGGCGTTCCGCAACCAGGCCCGCCCGACGAAGGTGGACCTGGTGGTGACGGCGGCGGACGGAAAGGTCCACAAGAAGACGGTGACCCTGGCCGACAAACCGGGCCCCCAGACGATCCAGACGGGCTACAGCGACGTCGTCTCGATCCAACTCACCCCCCACGAATCGGCGGGCCTCTCCGAGGGCCGGCACATAGCGGTGGCGGAGGTGGAGTTCTTCAAGCGCAGCTGAGCGGAGAGGAGCGGGAGGTACGGTCAGCTCTCCGGATGAAGGACCCCGTCCAGGTCCATCGTCGGGTGCATCTTCATGGGTCCGTACTGGTCGATGTCGGAGGGGCGGGGCGCCTCGGGGCCGTCCTCTCCGCACCGTACGAGCCGCTCGATGCGGCAGATCCGGAAGAGCCGGTCGTCGATGCGGACCTCGTTGGCCCGCCCGGCTGCGCGGAACTGCTCGCCGGCCAGCCGGTAGCGCTCGGTCTTGTGCTCGCCGAACTCGTAGATCAGGGCCCAGAGTTCGGTCATTCCCATGTAGAGCGAGCGCCGCGCCTCGTGCGGAGTGGGCTGCAACATTCCGGCGGGTCGCCAGCCCGCGCCCCGCCGCTCGGCGACGCCGAACCCGACGGGCAGCAGGGCGATGTCGGGGTGGGTCTCGACGGCCCGCAACGACTCGTCCCGCACATGGTCGGGGAACCGCTTCCCGGCGTACGAGAACTCCCGCAGCCCCAGTTTGAGGGCTTCCTGGGTGAGCCCGTCCTCCCGCTCGGGGGAGAGCACGAAGCCGAGGTCGGGCGAGGGAGGCCCGCTCCGGTGGTCCCAGTCGGGCTCGGCGGCGTCCGGGTCGGTCGCGCGCGGCGGCTCGAGCCCGCTCTCCCCGCTCCGCGCGAACTCGTCCGCGCGCACGATCCGGTACCGCTCGCCGACCGCCACGATCTCGTTGACGGGCTCCTTCTCCAGGATCGCCACGGCCGCCAGGAGATCCCGCCGCACGTCCCGGTCGTCGGTGTCGTCCTTGGCGCGGAACCACAGCAGCGAGTTCAGACTGTCCCGGGCCTCCTGCGGCATCCCGGCCCCCACCTCCCGCACCACCTCCCACCCGTGCTCCCGCTCGACCGCCACCCCGAACAGCGGCCCCCGCAGAGCGAGCTGCGGATACAGCAGCGACGCCTCCACCCCGTCCGCCTCCCGCACCCACGCGACGGGGTCCCCACCACGAACCAGCTCCTGGTGAATCCGATCGAGCCGTCGTTGCTTCCAGTCATCAGCCATACACACATGGTGGCGACCCGCCGCACCGACCGCGACCGAATCATCCCAACACTCACACCTGTTGGGATCGATCCCGCCCCCGACGATCACCGGCCCCCGCCCCCCTGCGTGCGGCAGAATGGCGGGCCGACGGGGCAAGGCTCGGGGAGGGGACGCGCGTGCACGCGCAGGAGACGACGTTCACCAAGCTGGTCCACGGCGAGACGCAGTTCCAGGTCCCGCTGTACCAGCGCACGTACACCTGGCAGCGCGACGAACTGCGCCAGTTGTGGGACGACGTGCTCGAACTCGTCGAGGACAGACGGGAGGGCCGGGAACCGGCGGCGCACTTCCTCGGATCGGTCGTACTCGCGCCGGAGCGCGTGGCGGCGGGTGGGATGCAGCGCTGGCTCGTCGTGGACGGCCAGCAGCGGCTGACCACGCTCATGCTCGCCTTCACCGCGCTGCGCGACAGCCACCGGGCCCGCGGGCGGGACAAGAAGGCGGCGCGCATCCACGACCTCGTCCTGGTCAACGGCTACCAGGACGGGAACGACCACTACCGCCTGCTGCCGACGCAGGCCGACCGTGGGGCGTTCACCGCCTGCGTGGAGTCCCTCCCCACCGCGGGCGGCCCCGGCAACATCGGCGGCGCGTATCGGTTCTTCCTCGCCGCCCTGACCGAGGGCGAGGAGAACTCCGGCGAGGACTGGGTCGACACCGTGGAGTCCGTACTGAGGGACTACCTCTCCATCGTGTCGATCACCGCCGCCGAGGGCGACAACGTGTACCGGATCTTCGAGTCCATCAACAACACGGGTGTCGGCCTCAGCCAGAGCGATCTGCTGCGCAACTACCTCTTCATGTGCCTGCCCAAGCGGGGCGAGACCGTCTACCGCACCCTGTGGCTGCCGATGCAGGAGCTGCTGGGCCCGGCCAGACTGGAGCTGCTCGTCTGGCTCGACCTGGTCGTCGGAGGCGACTACCGGGCCAAGCAGAGCGAGATCTACCGGGACCAGAAGAGGCGCCTCGAACCGCTGAGCTCGGACGAGGAGGCGCTGCAGACGGAGGTCTCCCGGCTGCACGTGCGGGCCGGTCGCCTCATGCGGATCGTCGAGCCGCGGCGGGAGAACGACCCGGGCCTGCGCGAGGTCCTGGAACGGCTCGCCCGCTGGGGCGGTCAGACCCACTACCCGCTCGCGCTCCTCCTCCTCGACCGGCTGGACGACGGCGGCTGCGACGCCAAGGAGGTCGCCACCGCCCTCACGTACGCCGAGAGCTACCTGGTGCGGCGCCTGTTCGCCGGCAGCTCCACCACGGGGAACAACCGCACCTTCATGGAGCTGCCCAAGGAGGTGGAGCGGGAACTGGACAACGGCCGCTCACTCGCGGACGCCGTCCGCCACGCCCTGTCGGCGAAGACGGGGACGCGCCTCTGGCCGTCCGACACGCAGACCCGCGACTCCATCCGCGACCGCCCCTTCTACAAATCCGGGCGCTCCCACCAGCGCTACGAGATCATGCGCCGATTCGAGGAGAGCTACGCCGCCAGCGAGCCGGTCGACTACGCCAAGGCGCAGCTCACCGTGGAGCACGTACTGCCCCAGCAGCCGGCCCAGCAGTGGTTCGACCTCCTCGCGGAGGAGACCGACGGGAAGGGGACCCCGGAGGAGCTGCACACGCGCCTTGTCCACACTCTGGGCAACCTCACGCTCTCCGGCGACAACGCGCGCCTGTCGAACCACCCCTTCCACCGCAAGCAGCAGATCCTGGACTCCAGCGCCCTGCGGATGAACCAGCGGATCGCGGCCCAGGAGCGCTGGGGGAGGACCGAGATCCTCGAGCGCGCCGAGGAACTGGGCGACCGGGCGGTGGAGTTGTGGCCGGGGCCGGTCGACGGCCTGGTCCACGCCGACGCCGAATGGGTGGGTTGGGGCGAACTGCGGCAGGCGCTGCTCAACATGCCGGCGGGTACCTGGACGACGTACGGCGATCTCGCCGCGCTCATCGGCACCTCGGCCGTCGCCGTGGGCAGCCATGTGAGCAGCAGGCCCGCGCTGCACGGCGCCTATCGCGTCCTGCTGGCCGACGGCAAGGTCTCGCCCGGCTTCAGCTGGCCGGAGGGGCAGGAGGTGGCGGCCGAGCCTCGGGAGGTCCTGGAGTCCGAGGGCGTGCCGTTCGACGAGTGGGGCCGGGCCCGTCGCTCGCACCGGCTGACGGCGGCGGACCTGGCCACCCTGGTGGGCAAGGACGACTTCGAGAACGGGGCACCCGCGCAGAGCCCCGGCGGCGACGGAGAGACCGCCGCCGCCCGCTTCGAGTCGCTCCTCCACGCCCATCAGACGCCGGACACGGCGGAGGGGGTGCTCGCGTCCCTTCGCTTCTGGCAGGAGCTGGGCGGTTCGCTCGACTACGGCAAGAAGAGCGAGACCAGCTGCTTCCCCATGCTGTCCCCGTCCCCGTCCCCGTCCCTGTCCCCGAACCCGTCCCCGTCCTCGTCCCCGGACGGCGCCCGGGCCCGTTCACTGTGGCCCCTGGCCCTGTACCCGGTGACGGGCACCGCAGAGGTGGTCTTCCAGCACCTGAAGCGCAGGCCGCCCTTCGACGACGAGCTGCTGCGGCGCGAGCTGATGGCACGCCTGAACCGGGTGGAGGGCATCGACCTCGCCGCGTCGAAACTGGACCTGCGCCCCTCGTTCTCCCTGGAGGCCTTCGCCGAGCAGGGAGAGGAACTCCGCGCGGTCCTGCAGTGGTTCATCGACACGGCGAGGCCCCCGAAGGCCGACTGACCGGGAAGGGGAGGCGCAGGCCGGGGTCGGCTACCGCAGCCCCGGCCGCTGATACGCGCCGATATCGGTCGCCCCGTCCAACCGGTTGCCGAAGTAGTCGTGCGGACCGGCGTTCTGGATGGTCACGCCGGCCCCGAGCGCAGGGGAGCCGGGCCGCAGCCGCAGATCGCCAGGCCTGTCCGGCGTACCGTCGAGGAACTCCGGATCGGCGGTGACGGCATGGGCGTCCCTCGCGGGCACGGCACCCACACCCACGTACAGGTTGTGGTCGTACGTGTTCAGCGTGTCGAGGATGGGCGAGCCGCCCTCGGCGCTGCTGACGAAGATGTTGTTCCGGAAGGTGACCCCGCCCTTGCCGTCGTCGCTCACCATGGCCGTGCCCGCCTGGTCGGTCACGACGGTGTTGTTGTAGACCTGGGTGTCGGTCGTGGCGGCGGGGCAGACGACGGAGATCACGCCGTACGGCGGGCTCCAGGTGTTCCGGTCGTTGATGCTCACGTTGTACCGGAAGACGTTGTCGGCCGACGTCATGCCGGTGGCGTTGCAGACGAGCAGGAAGCCGCCTTCGTTGTCGTGGCTGTAGTTGTACTGGTAGACGTTGCGGTTGTTCCCGCCGTCGAAGTCGAAGGCCTGGGAGTCGAGCGTTCCATGGCCGCCGGTGACCTCGTTGTACTGGTACACGGCGTCGTCGAAGTTCCACGCCCAGATGCCGACGTTGTAGCCGGCCGAGCGCATGTTGAACCCGTCGACGTAGTTGTCCTCGACGAGCGCGTGGTGCCCGTGCTGGAGCACGATGCCGTCACCGCCGACATCCACCACCTCGTTGCCCCGGATCGTGATGTCGGTGTTGGGCGCCCAGCCGGGCGCACCGCTGAGCGGATGCTCGGGCCGCTTGCCCCAACTGGAGGCGGTGGAGATGCCGGTCCGGTCGACGTGCTTGACGGTCGAGTCGGAAACGGTGATCCCGTCGAAGCGCGTCGGCGTCGCCGTACCCCGCACGACGAAGAGGATCCCGCCCGACGGATCGGGATCCTTGTGGTCGGAGCCGTTGACGTCGTGCACGTCCACGTCGTCGACGACGTAGTGCGTGCCGGTGCCGAAGTCCGTGAGCCGGAACAGGATGCCGGCCCGCCGCTCCTGCGGCCCGGGCGCGGCGCCCTTGTTGGAGACGTCGAGATTCCGCAGCTCCCACTGCTCGACGTTCTCCAGCAACACGGCCGCCCGCGCGCCGCCTCCCTGGATACGGGGCTTCGCACCCTTCCCGTACGCGTCCACCCGCACCGGCGCCCCCGCGGCCCCGGACCCGCTCGGCGCGAACACCCCGACACAGGTACTGCCGCGCCGGAACAGAACCCGGTCACCGGGCCCGTACTCCTGCCCGCTCGCCTTCTCCAACGAGTTCCAGGCGGACCCCGGCGAGGTCCCCGACCCGCCCTCCGAACCGCCCCCACAGTCGACGAAATACGTCACACCCCCGTGCCGCTCCCCGGCATGCGCGGGCAACCCGCCCACCGCCCCCGCTGCCGCCACCACCACGGCAAGCACCACTCGCGCGCCCCAACTGGCCATCCGCATGGGCTGGTTCTCCCTGTCTTGTCGGTCGCCACGTCACCGTCGATGACAGGAACGAACGGTTCCACGCCCTTTCCGACCCAGTCCATGCACGGATCGACGAGCACTTGTGTTTTCGTCGCGGTGGCCCGTCGTCCCCGCGCGAGAGAGCCGCGATGAGAGGCGAACAGGGCCTCGACCGCCAGCCACGGGCGCGACGGACTAGGCGTGCGCGCGACAGAAGGCGCGTACCGCTGCCGTGAAGGCCTCCGGCGCCTCCAGGTTGCTCATATGGCCCACTGCGGGGATCGTCACGAGCTCGGCATGCGGGATGGCGTCTCGGAAGGCGTGGGCGACGTACAGCGGGGAGCGGGCGTCCAGCTCGCCCCACAACAGTAGGGTCGGCACCGTGATCCGGGGCAGCAGGTCCGTCTCGTCGGCCTCGGCCATCAGGGAGAGCTGCCTGGCCAGGGTCTCCGGCCGAACCTCCCGGCTCATGGCGTCCAGCATCGCCGCGAAGCGAGCCGGTGGACCGTCGGCGTAGAGCCCGGGCAGCGTCGGATCGAACTCATCCGCAGGCGCCGCGAGCATCCGCCGTGCCCCCTCGACGCGCGCCGCGACCTCCTCCGGCGGCAGCGAGCCCTTCCAGTCGGCGTACGTGTCCACCATCAGCAGCGACCGCACCAGGTCCGGCCGCCACCGGTACAGCTCCAGGACCACCGTCCCGCCCCAGGAGAGCCCCCCGACCTGCGCAGGCCCGAGCCCCACGTCCTCGATCACGGCGGGAAGGGCGCGCGCGTAGTCCTCCAGCCCGAACCCCGCCGGCAGCGCGCCGGACCGCCCGGACCCCGGCTCGTCCCAGGCAACGACCGTGAACTCGTCCGCCAACGCCTCGATTTGCGGCTGCCACATCCGCCCATCGACCGCGGCCCCATGAACAAGCACCACGACCGGCCCCTGCCCCACCCGCACATAAGCGACGTCGACCCCACCGACCCGCACCACACCCATACCCCCAGGCTAGGCCCCACCGCCCAGGTCCACGACCGATCGAACCCCTGGCCGGCCGACCCACTCGCATACCGGGATGCAGCGGCCGGCTCCCGGCACGGCTACGAGCTGGAGACCGATCCGGTCGACGGCCCGAGCGTCCTGCCCAACGGCATCGTCCACCCCGCCTGCCTCGCCGATTTGAGGCGCCCGCACATACAACAAGACCCCGTCCTCAGCGTTTCCACTGATGGCGGGGTCTTTAGGCACTTCCTGCGAAGTGCCCCCGGCAGGATTCGAACCTGCGCACACGGCTCCGGAGGCCGTTGCTCTATCCCCTGAGCTACGGGGGCGTCCGCCGCGTTCGGCGGCGACGGGTAGAACCCTACCAGCATCCGAGCGGTGCCTGTGAACAGGTATTTCCGTCGAGTCACCGACCCCCCGTTCCCCCTCACGGGTCGGAAGTGGGCAAAACCCGGACGCAGCCACTTCCGGCGACCTACTCTCGTCGTGTGTCAGGCATGTCCGGTCGGGTGCTCGTTGTCGATGACAACCGGGTGATCCGGCAGTTGATCAGGGTCAATCTCGAGCTTGAGGGCTTCGAGGTCGTGACCGCGGCCGATGGTGCCGAGTGTCTGGATGTCGTGCATCAGGTGCAGCCTGATGTCGTCACCCTCGACGTCGTGATGCCCCGGTTGGACGGGCTGCGTACCGCCGAGAGACTGCGGTCCGATCCGCGTACCAGTCATCTGCCGGTCGCCATCGTCAGTGCCTGCACGCAGTACGAGATGGACAGCGGTGTCGCCGTCGGCGTCGACGCCTTCCTCGCCAAGCCCTTCGAACCCGCCGAGCTTGTGCGCGTCGTACGCAAGCTCATGCACCGTGACGGGCGGGAGCCCGGACAGCGGCGTGGCGGACAGGAGGGGCCGTCGGGGGTCGATGGAAGACGCGGCGGGGATCGAGTTGTCGACGGAAGAAACGTCCAGCCCGAGTCCGTCGACGGACATCACCCCGACCGTCGCACCGACGCGCCCGACGACTGGACCGGTAACCGCGTCGACGAGCGAGCCGACAACCGGACCGACACGCGAGTCGTCGGCGAGCGGCAGGACACGGGGCGCCGCGGGCTCGGGTGCGCCGGTAGCAGTTGTCCGTAGTGGGCTCGGTCGCACGCCCCGACGGCGGATCGTCGATCCCCGTCGCCGCGCCGCGAAGCCAGTTCGTTGTCCCAGCTCCCCGTCGCCGCGCCGCCAACCCTCTCGGGTTCCAGGTCCCGGAGCCCGCAGTGCCAGTGACCGCATCGCGAAACCGGTTCGCGTTCCGCCCCCCCTTCTCCCATACGCTTGTCCCGTGACCCCCGCGGACCTCTCCCTCACCGTGCTGCACGCCGTGCGCCGTGCGGTCGACGACGGTGCGCTCCAGGTGGAGGTCCCCCCGCGCGTCGCCGTCGAGCGGCCCCGGCCCGGCGGCCGTGGTGACTACGCCAGCAACGTCGCTCTCACCCTCGCCCGCGCCGCCCGCCGCCCGCCCCTCGACGTCGCGGCCATTCTCCGTGAGCGGCTCCACCGCAGCCCCGGGATCGCGGCCGTCGAGATCACCGGGCCCGGCTTCCTCAACTTCCGTCTCGACGACACTGCCCAGCAGGACCTCGTGCGGGACGTGCTGCGGAGCGGGCTCAGCTACGGGCATATGGAGCCCAGCGGTCAGGTCGCCCAGCCCGTGTACCGCGCCGATGTCCGGGCCGCCGTCACCGCCGACGCCGTGCGGCGGATCCTCGTCTCCCAGGGGTACCTCGTCCGCACCGCCTGCGAGGACGCCGCCGACCCCGACTGGGCCGAGCTCGGCGTACGGATCGAGGCGCAGGGGGCCCGGGGGCACCTGCCCACCGACATCGCCCCCCTCCCGGTACGCCACACCCCCCGCGAGCTGCTCGACACCCTCGGGCCCGACGCCGCCCGCTGGGGGCTCCTCGCCTCCGCCGGCCACGACCGCGCCCCCGTCGGCCCCTCCCTCCTGCGGCAGCACGAGGACAACCCGCTCTTCCGCGTCCGGTACGCCCACTCACGTGCCCGCGCCCTGACCCGGAGCGCCGCACAGCTCGGGTTCCACAGCCAAGCGGTCGACACCGCCCCCGCCCCCGCCCCCGCCCTCACCCGCGCCCTCGGCGACCACCCCGCCGTTCTCGCGGCCGCCGCCCGCCATCGCGCCCCCGACCGGGTCGCCCGGCATCTCGAAGTCGTCGCCGACGCGCTGCTCGACTTCCAGCACACCGTCCTGCCCCTCGGCGACGAGAAACCCTCGGCCGCCCACCGTTCCCGGCTCGCGCTCGCCGAAGCCGCCGGGACGGTGCTCGCCGGTGGCCTCGCCCTGCTCGGCATCTCCGCGCCCGAACACATCTGAAAGAGCAGACATGAGCCGTTCCGCCCACCCCGCCGGGCCCCGCCACGCCGACGTGCTGCCCGAGGGGCACTACACCGCTCCGCCCGCCGACCTCAACGTCCTCGACCCCAAGGTCTGGGCGCGGACCGTGCGCCGTGACGAGCAGGGGCAGGCGACCGTCGGGGGGATCGGTGTCGCCCGGCTCGCCGAGGAGTTCGGCACCCCCGCCTACTTCCTCGACGAGGACGACTTCCGCGCCCGCTGCCGCGCCTGGGCCGACGCCTTCGGCCGTGACGCCGACGTCTTCTACGCCGGCAAGGCCTTCCTCTCCCGCGCCGTCGTGCGGTGGCTTGACGAGGAGGGGTTGAATCTTGATGTGTGTTCCGGGGGAGAGCTGTCCACCGCGCTCTCCGCCGGGATGCCCGCCGAGCGCATCGCCTTCCATGGGAACAACAAGTCCCACGAGGAAATCGAGCGCGCCGTCTCCGTCGGTGTCGGGCGCATCGTGCTCGACTCCTTCCAGGAGATCGTCCGCGTCGCCCACATCGCCCAGTCCCTCGGCAAGCGGCAGCGCGTCCAGATCCGGGTGACCGTCGGCGTCGAGGCGCACACCCACGAGTTCATCGCCACCGCCCACGAGGACCAGAAGTTCGGCATCGCCCTCGCCGGGGGGCAGGCCGCCGAGGCCGTGCGCCGGGCGCTCTCCCTCGACGGGCTCGAGCTCATCGGGATCCACTCGCACATCGGGTCCCAGATCTTCGACATGGCCGGCTTCGAGGTCTCCGCGCGGCGCGTCGTCCAGCTTCTCGCCGAGGTGCGGGACGAGCACGGGGTCGAGCTTCCCGAGATCGACCTGGGCGGCGGCCTGGGCATCGCGTACACGTCCGCCGACGATCCCCGCGAGCCGCACGACATCGCCAAGGCGCTGAAGGAGATCGTCACCCGCGAGTGCGAGGCCGCCCGGCTCGCCACTCCGCGCATCTCCGTCGAGCCCGGTCGCGCCATCGTCGGGCCCACCGCCTTCACGCTGTACGAGGTCGGCACCGTCAAGCCGCTCGAAGGGCTGCGGACGTACGTCTCCGTCGACGGCGGCATGTCGGACAACATCCGCACCGCCCTGTACGACGCCGAGTACAGCGTCTCCCTCGTCTCGCGGACCAGTGACGCCGAGCCCATGCTCGTCCGTGTCGTCGGCAAGCACTGCGAGAGCGGCGACATCGTCGTACGGGACGCCTTCCTGCCCGCCGACGTCGCGCCGGGTGACCTGCTCGCCGTGCCCGCCACCGGGGCCTACTGCCGGTCCATGGCCAGCAACTACAACCACGCGCTCCGCCCGCCCGTCGTCGCCGTCCGCGACGGCGAGGCACGTGTGATCGTCCGGCGTGAGACGGAGGAAGATCTCCTGCGTCTCGACGTCGGGTGATGCTGTTTTCCTTGGGGAATACCCCCAAACGCCCAAAAAGTGTCTCAGGATCCGGACGAGGGGCGGAAACCCTCGTCCGGTGAGTGAGACTGGTCCAACCGTAGAGATACGAAGTAGTACGAAGGAAACGAGGTCGGATGATGCGTACGCGTCCGCTGAAGGTGGCGCTGCTGGGCTGTGGAGTGGTCGGCTCAGAGGTGGCGCGCATCATGACGACGCACGCCGACGACCTCGCCGCGCGCATCGGCGCCCCGGTCGAGCTCGCCGGCGTCGCGGTCCGCCGCCCCGACAAGGTCCGGGCCGGCATCCCCGCCGAGCTGATCACCACCGACGCGACCGCCCTGGTCAAACGGGGCGACATCGACGTCGTCGTCGAGGTCATCGGCGGTGTCGAGCCCGCCCGCACGCTGATCACCACCGCCTTCGAGCACGGCGCCTCCGTCGTCTCGGCCAACAAGGCGCTCCTCGCCCAGGACGGCGCGAGCCTCTACGCCTCGGCCGAGGAGCACGGCGAGGACCTGTACTACGAGGCCGCCGTCGCCGGCGCCATCCCGCTGATCCGGCCGCTGCGCGAGTCCCTCGCCGGTGACAAGATCAACCGCGTCATGGGCATCGTCAACGGCACGACGAACTTCATCCTCGACAAGATGGACACGTCCGGTGCCGGGTACAGCGAGGCGCTCGACGAGGCCACCGCGCTCGGGTACGCGGAGGCCGACCCCACCGCCGACGTCGAGGGCTTCGACGCCGCCGCCAAGGCCGCCATCCTCGCCGGGATCGCCTTCCACACCCGCGTACGGCTCGACGACGTCTACCGCGAGGGCATGACCGAGGTCACCGCCGCCGACTTCGCCTCCGCCAAGCAGATGGGCTGCACCATCAAGCTGCTCGCGATCTGCGAGCGGGCCGCCGACGGCGAGTCCGTCACCGCGCGCGTGCACCCGGCGATGATCCCGCTGAGCCACCCGCTCGCCTCCGTCCGCGAGGCCTACAACGCGGTCTTCGTCGAGGCCGAGGCCGCCGGGCGGCTCATGTTCTACGGCCCCGGCGCCGGCGGCGCTCCGACCGCCTCGGCCGTCCTCGGCGACCTGGTCGCCGTGTGCCGCAACAAGCTCGACGGGGCCACCGGCCCCGGGGAGTCCGCGTACACCCAGCTGCCCGTGAGCCCCATGGGCGACGTGGTGACGCGGTACCACATCAGCCTCGACGTGGCCGACAAGCCGGGTGTCCTCGCCCAGGTCGCGACGGTCTTCGCCGAGCACGGCGTGTCGATCGACACCGTACGTCAGCAAGGACGACAGGACGGCAGCGGCGAGGCCTCCCTCGTCGTCGTCACCCACCGCGCCGCCGACGCCGCCCTCTCCGGGACGGTCGAGGCGCTGCGCAAGCTCGACACCGTGCGCGGTGTCGCCAGCATCATGCGTGTTGAAGGGGAGTAAGGACCCATGACCAGCAAGGGCACCCACCAGTGGCGCGGCATCATCGAGGAGTACCGGGACCGCCTTCCGGTCACGGACACGACGCCGGTCGTCACGCTCCGTGAGGGCGGTACGCCGCTCGTTCCCGCTCAGGTCCTCTCCGAGCGCACGGGCTGCGAGGTGCACCTCAAGGTCGAGGGCGCCAACCCCACCGGTTCCTTCAAGGACCGCGGCATGACCATGGCCATCTCGAAGGCCAAGGAGGAGGGCGCGCAGGCCGTCATCTGCGCCTCCACCGGCAACACCTCGGCGTCCGCGGCGGCTTACGCGGTCCGCGCCGGCATGGTGTCCGCCGTCCTCGTGCCGCAGGGCAAGATCGCGCTCGGCAAGATGGGCCAGGCCCTCGTGCACGGCGCGAAGATCCTCCAGGTCGACGGCAACTTCGACGACTGCCTCGACCTCGCCCGCGCGCTCTCCGACAACTACCCGGTCGCGCTGGTCAATTCCGTCAACCCGGTCCGTATCGAGGGCCAGAAGACGGCCGCCTTCGAGATCGTGGACATGCTGGGCGACGCCCCCGACATCCACGTCCTGCCCGTGGGTAACGCCGGTAACATCACGGCGTACTGGAAGGGGTACCGGGAGTACGCCGCCGACGGTCTGGCGACGCACACCCCGCGCATGTGGGGCTTCCAGGCCTCCGGCTCCGCGCCGCTCGTGCGCGGCGAGGTGGTCAAGGACCCGTCGACCATCGCCACCGCGATCCGTATCGGCAACCCCGCCTCGTGGGACTACGCGATCGCCGCGCGGGACGAGTCGGGCGGCTTCATCGACGAGGTGACGGACCGTGAGATCCTGCGCGCCTACCGGCTGTTGGCCTCGCAGGAGGGCGTCTTCGTCGAGCCCGCCTCCGCCGCGTCCGTCGCCGGTCTGCTGAAGGCCGCCGAGCAGGGCAAGGTCGACCCGGGGCAGCGGATCGTCTGCACCGTCACCGGCAACGGCCTGAAGGACCCCGACTGGGCCGTCGCCGGCGCGCCCCAGCCGGTCACCGTCCCGGTCGACGCCGCCGCGGCCGCCGAGCGCCTCGGCCTGGCCTGATCCGACCCCCTCGCCCGGGGGTTCCGTTCGGGGTGAAACCCGATCAGGAACGTACATAGGCGCACAGGAAGGCTTGCGACACGCATCGTGCGCCTCCTGTGCGCCCTATGTCGCCACAGAACCTTCCTTCGATAGGCTGTACCGAACCCGCCCCGTTGCATATGCGCGGTGTCGTTGCCGTTGTCGCCCCCCGAGGCAGAAGCGGCCCCCGGGTTTCCGTGTACTTCTCTTGAAATCCCGTAGTCGCAAGTCAAGGAGAGTCATCGAGCGATGGCCGGTCCCGCGTTCCGCGCCGCCGCCGTACGGGTGCGCGTTCCCGCCACCAGCGCCAACCTCGGCCCGGGCTTCGACGCCTTCGGCCTGTCGCTGGGGCTCTACGACGACGTCGTCGTCCGGGTCGCCGACTCCGGGCTGCACATCGACATCGCCGGTGAGGGCGCCGACACGCTCCCGCGCGACGAGAGCCACCTGCTCGTACGCTCCCTGCGTACCGCCTTCGACCTGCTCGGCGGGCAGCCGCGCGGCCTCGAGGTCGTCTGCGCCAACCGCATCCCGCACGGCCGGGGCCTCGGCTCCTCCTCCGCCGCCATCTGCGCCGGTATCGTCGCCGCCCGCGCCGTGACCATAGGCGGCGACAGCCGCCTCGACGAGGCGGCGCTGCTCGAACTCGCCACCGAGATCGAGGGGCACCCCGACAACGTCGCCGCCTGTCTGCTCGGCGGCTTCACGCTCGCCTGGACCGAGTCCGGTGCCGCGCGGGCGATCAGAATGGACCCCGCCGATTCCATCGTTCCGGTGGTTTTCGTGCCCGGAAAGCCCGTACTCACCGAGACCGCCCGCGGTCTGCTGCCGCGCACCGTCCCGCACGTCGACGCCGCGGCCAACGCCGGCCGCGCCGCGCTCCTCGTCGAGGCGCTCACCCGCCGCCCCGAGCTGCTGCTCTCGGCCACCGAGGACCGGCTGCACCAGGAGTACCGGGCCCCCGCGATGCCGGAGAGCATCGCCCTTGTGAACCGGCTGCGGGCGGACGGCGTCCCCGCGGTCATCTCCGGCGCGGGCCCCACGGTGCTCGCGCTGGCCGAACACGGGACGGCCGACAAGGTCGCCCGACTGGCGGGCGAGGGATGGGCCGCGAACCGGCTCGACCTCGATGTGTCCGGAGCGAGTGTCCTGCCGCTCGCGCCGTAGGGACACGTGATTGCCGGTGAGGGAGAGGGGGAATGTTTGTTGGAGCCGGTAGTGTTAACCTCAAGTCAGCACCCGGCGCCTTTGTGGCGCGGTGCTGAGTGTCCCCATCAGGGACCACCGATTCTTCCGGGAGCCTCCCCAACTGCCTGAGCAGCCTGCCTGAGCAGTTTCGAGCACGCTCCGGAACCGGCACGACACCCCTCGCTCTTCCCGTGTGAGGGCCGAGACAGGGGACCTCGGGCCGGACCCAAGCACGTTTTTTCTCTTCCGCCGTATCCCGGCGGGACCACCGCCCCGACACGGTCCACAAGCCAGGGCCGTTGTCGGACAGCACAACCGGTCGCCGAGCCAGATGGCCGACGTCCGCTCCAGGGAAGGACCCTTCGTGAGCGACACCACCGATCTGATGGGCGTGACTGCCGACAACACGGTCGACACTTCCGCGCCCGCCGCAGGTGCTGCCACCTCTGGCACCACCGCACGGCGCCGCCGCTCCGGCACCGGCCTTGAGGGCATGGTCCTGGCCGAGCTGCAGCAGGTCGCGTCCGGCCTCGGCATCAGGGGCACCGCGCGGATGCGCAAGAGCCAGCTGATCGAGGTCATCAAGGAGGCGCAGGCCGGTGGCGGCTCCTCCGCCCCCGCCAAGGCCGCCGCCGACACGGCCGAGACCAAGCCGAAGCGCCGCGCCACCTCCCGGGCCCGTACGGCCGACACGGCCGCCGCCGAGACCGCCGCGCCCAAGGCCGAGAAGGCCGAGCAGGCCGTCGCCCAGCAGCAGATCGACATCCCGGGCCAGCCCGCCTCCGACGACCAGCCGGCCGGCGAGCGCCGCCGCCGTCGGGCCACCGCGCCCGCCGGCAGCCCGGAGGGCGAGGCCAGGGCCGAGTCCGCGCAGGCCGTCAAGACCGAGACCAAGGCCGACACCCGGACGGACTCCCGAACCGAGTCCCGTACGGAGACGTCCGCCGAGGCCAAGGCCGAGACCGCCGTCGACACCGCCGAGGGCCGCGGCCGCCGCGACCGCGGCGAGCGTGGCGAGCGCCGTGACCGCGGCGACCGTCAGCGCGACCGCCGTGACCGCGGCAAGGGCGAGGACCAGCAGGGCGGTGGCCAGGGCGGCCAGCGCCAGCAGCGTCAGGGCGGCCAGCAGGGTCAGCAGAGCGGCCCGCAGGACGACTTCGACGACGAGGGCGGCCGCCGTGGCCGTCGCGGCCGCTACCGCGACCGTCGTGGCCGTCGTGGCCGTGACGAGTTCCAGGCCGGCGAGCCGCAGGTCTCCGACGACGACGTCCTGATCCCCGTCGCGGGCATCCTGGACATCCTCGACAACTACGCGTTCATCCGGACCTCCGGCTACCTGCCCGGCCCGAACGACGTGTACGTCTCCCTCGCCCAGGTCCGTAAGAACGGCCTGCGCAAGGGTGACCACGTCACCGGCGCCGTGCGTCAGCCGAAGGAGGGCGAGCGCCGCGAGAAGTTCAACGCGCTGGTGCGCCTGGACTCCTCGAACGGCATGGCCGCCGACTCCGGCCGCGGCCGCCCCGAGTTCAACAAGCTGACCCCGCTGTACCCGCAGGACCGGCTCCGTCTGGAGACCGACCCGGGTGTGCTGACCACGCGGATCATCGACCTCGTGTCGCCGATCGGCAAGGGCCAGCGAGGCCTGATCGTGGCCCCGCCGAAGACCGGCAAGACCATGATCATGCAGGCGATCGCCAACGCGATCACCCACAACAACCCCGAGTGCCACCTGATGGTCGTCCTGGTCGACGAGCGTCCGGAAGAGGTCACCGACATGCAGCGGTCGGTCAAGGGCGAGGTCATCTCCTCGACCTTCGACCGCCCGGCCGAGGACCACACCACGGTCGCCGAGCTGGCCATCGAGCGCGCCAAGCGTCTCGTGGAGCTTGGTCACGACGTGGTCGTCCTGCTCGACTCGATCACCCGCCTGGGCCGCGCGTACAACCTCGCCGCCCCGGCCTCCGGCCGCATCCTGTCCGGTGGTGTCGACTCGACCGCGCTCTACCCGCCGAAGCGCTTCTTCGGTGCCGCGCGCAACATCGAGGACGGCGGCTCGCTGACCATCCTGGCCACCGCGCTGGTCGACACCGGCTCGCGCATGGACGAGGTGATCTTCGAGGAGTTCAAGGGCACCGGCAACATGGAGCTCAAGCTCGACCGGAAGCTCGCCGACAAGCGCATCTTCCCGGCCGTCGACGTCGACGCCTCGGGTACGCGCAAGGAGGAGATCCTCCTCGGCAGCGACGAGCTGGCGATCACCTGGAAGCTGCGTCGCGTGCTGCACGCGCTCGACCAGCAGCAGGCGATCGAGCTGCTGCTCGACAAGCTCAAGCAGACGAAGTCGAACGCCGAGTTCCTGCTCCAGATCCAGAAGACGACCCCTGGAGCCGGCAACAACGACTGAGGCATGACCTCCGTCACACGGAGAGGAGCGGTCTCGCGGCCGTGACCTCCCCGTGACCTGCACGAACACCGCGCCCACCGTGCCTCGCACGGTGGGCGCGGTGCGTTGCGGCCCGTCGCTCTGCGAAACCTCACAGGTTCGGGTGCAACCCTTTCGGGTGCATCTCCGTCACAGAAGGTGAAACTAGGACCTGAGGTAGGAAATGACCGAGCAGAGTAAGAGTGGCCGAATACGGGGCAATGGCCGCCGCCGCAAGCAGCCCGCCAAGGGCCGCCGGGCGGTGACCGTCGCCGCGTGGACCGCGGCCGCGCTCGTCGTGGTCTGCGGCTCCGGACTCGGCTACGTCTACTTCAAGCTCGACGGCAACCTCCAGGGCGTCGACATCAACGCCCAGCTCGGCACCGACCGCCCCAAGAACGTCGACAACGGCTCGATGGACATCCTGGTCCTCGGCTCCGACTCCCGCTCCGGCGACAACGGCGCCTACGGCAAGGACGAGGGCGGCGCCCGCTCGGACACCGCGATGGTCGTCCACGTCTACGAGGGCCACAAGAAGGCCAGTGTCGTCTCCATCCCCCGCGACACCCTGATCGACCGCCCGGCGTGCGTCGACGAGCGGGGCACCCGCGTCCCCGGCGCCAAGCGGGCCATGTTCAACACCGCGTACGAGGTCGGCGGGCCGGCCTGCGCCGTGAAGACCGTCGAGTCGATGTCCGGCATCCGCATGGACCACTACATCGAGGTCGACTTCACCGGTTTCAAGAAGCTGATCGACAAGCTCGGCGGCGTGGAGATCACCACCACCGAGGCCATCAAGGACAGCAAGAGCCATCTGAACCTCGCCCCGGGCACGCACACCCTGAACGGCGAGCAGTCCCTGGGCCTCGTCCGTACCCGCAAGAGCGTCGGCGACGGCAGCGACCTCGGCCGCATCCAGCTCCAGCAGGCCTTCATGAAGGCCTTCATCGACCAGGTCAAGGACGTCGGCGTCCTCTCGAACCCGAAGAAGCTCCTCGACATCGCCGACACCGCCACCAAGGCCATCACCCCCGACTCCGAGCTCGACTCGGTCAACGAGCTGATGGGCTTCGCCCAGGGGCTCGCCGGGCTCGGCGCCGACGACGTCCACATGGTCACCATGCCGGTCGTGTACGACCCCGCCGACCCGAACCGGGTCATCCCCCTGGAAGCCAAGGCCCGGCAGGTCTGGCAGGCGCTCAAGGGCGACAAGCCGATCCCCGCCTCGGCGACCGAGGACTCCGCCACCGGCAAGGCCGAGGGCCTCGTCAGGTAGCCGGTCGGGCAGCCCGTCGGGCAGCCCGGAATAGTTTCACCAGGGACCCGGTTTTGGGAGATACGGCCGGTCCTGGCAGACTGGTACGTCGGCCCCGGTTCACGCAGGTGCAATCCGCACGGCGACCCGGCGCCCTCCCGAAACTAGGAGACACCTTGAAGCGCGAGATCCACCCCGAGTACGTCGAGACCCAGGTCAGCTGCACCTGTGGCGCGTCGTTCACCACCCGTAGCACCCTGACCGAGGGCACCATCCGTGCCGAGGTCTGCTCCGAGTGCCACCCGTTCTACACGGGCAAGCAGAAGATCCTCGACACCGGCGGCCGCGTCGCCCGCTTCGAGGCCCGCTTCGGCAAGGCTGCGGCCAAGAAGTAGCACGTCACTGCGCCGGTCCTTGGTCGCTCCCGCAACGGAGCACCGGACCGGCGCTTTGCCGTCCCCGCAGTCCGTTCGTACGAAAACCAGGAGCCCCCGATGTTCGAGGCGGTCGAGGAACTGATCGGTGAGCAAGCCGATCTCGAGAAGAAGCTCGCTGACCCTTCGGTCCACGCGGACCAGGCCAACGCGCGCAAGCTGAACAAGCGTTACGCCGAGCTGACCCCGATCGTCGCCGTCTACCGTTCGTGGAAGCAGAACGGTGACGACATCGAGACCGCCCGCGAGCTGATGCACGACGACCCCGACTTCGCGGCCGAGGTCAAGGAGCTGGAGAAGCAGCGCGAGGAGCTGACCGACAAGCTGCGGCTGCTGCTCGTCCCGCGCGACCCCAGCGACGACAAGGACGTCATCCTGGAGATCAAGGCCGGCGCGGGCGGCGACGAGTCCGCCCTGTTCGCCGGCGACCTGCTCCGCATGTACCTGCGCTACGCCGAGCGCGTCGGCTGGAAGACCGAGATCATCGACTCCACCGAGTCCGAGCTCGGCGGCTACAAGGACGTCCAGGTCGCGGTCAAGACCAAGGGCGGCAACGGCGCGACCGAGCCCGGTCAGGGCGTCTGGGCGCGGCTGAAGTACGAGGGCGGGGTGCACCGCGTGCAGCGCGTGCCCGCCACCGAGTCGGCCGGCCGGATCCACACCTCCGCCGCCGGTGTCCTCGTGACCCCCGAGGCCGAGGAGATCGACGTCGAGATCCACGCCAACGACCTGCGCATCGACGTGTACCGCTCCTCCGGTCCCGGCGGCCAGTCCGTCAACACCACCGACTCCGCGGTCCGCATCACGCACCTGCCGACCGGCATCGTCGCCTCCTGCCAGAACGAGAAGAGCCAGCTCCAGAACAAGGAGCAGGCCATGCGCATCCTGCGGTCCCGGCTGCTCGCCGCCGCCCAGGAGGAGGCCGAGTCCAAGGCCGCCGACGCCCGCCGCAGCCAGGTCCGCACCGTCGACCGGTCCGAGAAGATCCGGACGTACAACTTCCCGGAAAACCGGATCTCGGACCACCGCGTCGGCTTCAAGGCGTACAACTTGGACCAGGTCCTCGACGGCGACCTGGACGCCATGATCCAGGCCTGCGTCGACGCCGACTCGGCCGCCAAGCTCGCCGCGGCGTAAGTTCCCCGTAGCCCCACCCCGTACCACGGAGGACCAGCGTGAACCTGCTGCTTGCCGAGGTGGCCCAGGCCACCCAGCGGCTGGCCGACGCCGGCGTTCCCTCGCCGCGTTTCGACGCGGAGGAGCTCGCCGCGTTCGTGCACGGCGTCAAGCGGGGGGAGCTGCACAACGTCAAGGACGCGGACTTCGACGCCCGCTACTGGGAGGCGATCGCCCGCCGCGAGGCGCGCGAGCCGCTCCAGCACATCACCGGGCGGGCGTTCTTCCGCTATCTGGAGCTCCAGGTCGGGCCGGGCGTCTTCGTGCCCAGGCCCGAGACGGAGTCCGTGGTCGGCTGGGCCATAGACGCGGTACGCGCCATGGACGTCGTCGAGCCGCTGATCGTCGACCTGTGCACCGGCTCGGGCGCCATCGCGCTCGCCATGGCGCAGGAGGTCCCGCGCTCGCGGGTGCACGCCGTGGAGCTCTCCGACGACGCGCTGGTGTGGACCCGTAAGAACGCGGAGGGCTCGCGGGTCACCGTCCACCAGGGCGACGCGCTGACCGCGCTCCCGGAGCTCGACGGCCAGGTCGACCTGGTCATCTCCAACCCGCCGTACATCCCGCTCACCGAGTGGGAGTACGTCGCGCCCGAGGCCCGCGACCACGACCCGGAGATGGCCCTCTTCTCCGGCGAGGACGGCCTCGACACCATCCGCGGCATCGAGCGCACGGCACACCGGCTGCTGCGCCCCGGCGGCCTGGTCGTGATCGAGCACGCGGACACCCAGGGCGGCCAGGTGCCGTGGATCTTCAACGAGGAGGCCGGCTGGTCCGACGCCGCCGACCACCCGGACCTGAACAAGCGCCCGCGCTTCGCGACCGCCCGCAAGGCGATGCCGTGATCCGCGCCGCTGCTGCCCTGACCCACCCTGTGTACGAGGAGGCCCGCTGATGGCTCGGCGATACGACTGCAACGAGGCGACCGACCGTGTGACCGGTCTGCGCGAGGCCGCGTCCGCCGTGCGCCGCGGCGAGCTGGTCGTGCTGCCCACCGACACCGTCTACGGCATCGGTGCGGACGCCTTCAGCTCCGAGGCGGTCGCGGACCTGCTCGACGCCAAGGGCCGGGGCCGCAACATGCCCACGCCCGTCCTCATCGGCTCCCCGAACACCCTGCACGGGCTCGTCACGGACTTCTCCGAGCAGGCCTGGGAGCTCGTCGACGCGTTCTGGCCGGGCGCGCTCACGCTGGTCGCCAAGCACCAGCCCTCGCTCCAGTGGGACCTCGGCGACACCCGGGGGACGGTGGCGATCCGGATGCCGCTGCACCCGGTCGCGATCGAGCTGCTGACCGAGGTCGGCCCGATGGCGGTCTCCTCCGCCAACCTCACCGGCCACCCCTCGCCGGAGGACTGCGACGCGGCCCAGGGCATGCTCGGCGACTCCGTCTCCGTGTACCTCGACGGCGGCCCGACCCCCGGCATCGTGCCGTCCTCGATCGTGGACGTCACCGGCAAGGTGCCGGTCCTGCTGCGCCAGGGCGCGCTCTCCGCCGAGGAGCTCCGGAAGGTCGTACCCGACCTCGAGGTGGCCAATTGACCGCCCCTGAGGGGCGTGGCATAGCGGGGCACGAGAGCAGTACCTTCCGCATCCTCCACGTCAGCACCGGCAACGTCTGCCGCTCGCCCATCACCGAGCGGCTGACCCGCCATGCCCTGAGCGACCGCCTGGGCGACCCCCGGGGCGGCGGCCTGATCGTGGAGAGCGCGGGCACTTGGGGGCACGAGGGCGCCCCGATGGAGGCCAACGCGGAGCTGGTCCTCGCGGACTTCGGCGCGGACTACAGCGGCTTCGTCGGCCGCGAGCTCCTCGACGAGCACGTCATCCGCGCGGACCTGGTCCTGACGGCGACCCGCGACCACCGGGCCCAGGTCATCTCGATGGGCCACTCGGCGGGCCTGCGGACCTTCACCCTGAAGGAGTTCACCCGGCTCGTGAGGGCCATAGACCCCGCGACGCTGCCGGACCCGCTGGGCGAGGGCATGGTCGAACGCGCGCGTGCCCTGGTCCGCGCCGCGGCGGCTCTACGCGGGTGGCTCCTGGCCCCGAACGCGGAGGCCGACGAGGTCAACGACCCGTACGGCGCCCCGATCACGTTCTTCCGCTCCATCGGCGAGGAGATCAACACCGCGCTCGACCCCGTGGTGACGGCGCTGACGGGGGTCTCGGCCCGGCGCTGAGGGGCTCGTCGCGCTGTACCGCCAGTCGGCTCAGGGTGTCGGTGAACATCAGGCAAACCGCTTCCCGCGCGCCTACATTGGAGCTGAAGGCCTGCCCCTCGCGCCGGGAGCCACCATGCCGGTCACCGCTCCACCCGAATCGGAACTCGACGTCCTGCGCCGGCAGGACCCGCAGATCGCCGACGTGCTGCTCGGCGAGGCGCGCCGGCAGAGCGACAGCCTGCAGCTGATCGCCGCCGAGAACTTCACCTCGCCCGCCGTCCTGGCCGCCCTCGGCTCCCCGCTCGCCAACAAGTACGCCGAGGGCTACCCCGGCGCCCGCCACCACGGCGGCTGCGAGTTTGCCGACGCCGCCGAGCGGATCGCCGTGGAGCGGGCCACCGCGCTCTTCGGAGCCGAGCACGCGAACGTCCAGGCCCACTCGGGCTCCTCGGCCGTCCTGGCCGCCTACGCGGCGCTCCTGAGGCCCGGGGACACCGTCCTGGCCATGGGTCTCGCCCACGGCGGCCACCTCACCCACGGGTCGCCCGCCAACTTCTCCGGCCGCTGGTTCGACTTCGTGCCGTACGGCGTCGACGCCGAGACCGGGCTCGTCGACTACGAGCAGGTCGCCGCACTCGCCCGGCACCACCGCCCCAAGGCGATCGTCTGCGGCTCGATCTCCTACCCCCGCCACCTCGACTACGCGATCTTCCGATCCATCGCCGACGAGGCCGGCGCCTATCTGATCGCCGACGCCGCGCACCCCATCGGCCTCGTCGCCGGGGGAGCGGCCCCGAACCCCGTCCCGTACGCCGATGTCGTCTGCGCCACCACGCACAAGGTGTTGCGGGGGCCGCGCGGCGGACTGATCCTGTGCGGCGCCGAGCTCGCGGACCGCGTCGACCGGGCCGTCTTCCCGTTCACCCAGGGCGGCGCCCAGATGCACACGATCGCCGCCAAGGCCGTCGCCTTCGGCGAGGCGGCGACGCCGGCCTTCGCCTCGTACACCCATCGGGTGGTCGCGCACGCCCGGATCCTCGCCGAGGCGCTCGACGCGGAGGGCTTCGCGATCACCACGGGCGGCACCGACACCCACCTGATCACGGCCGACCCGGCTCCGCTCGGTGTCGACGGCCGCACCGCGCGGACCCGGCTCGCCGCCGCCGGGATGGTCCTGGACACCTGCGCCCTGCCGTACGGGGACGGGCGCGGCATCCGGCTCGGCACCGCCGCCGTCACCACCCAGGGGATGGGTCCCGCGGAGATGGCGCGGATCGCCGCGCTGTTCACGATCGCGCTGCGGGACGACCCGGAGGAGACCGCCCGGGTACGGGTGGAAGTGCGTGATCTGGCCGGTCGATTTCCCCCGTACGGCCCCTGAAGAATCCGGACCGCAACCATCCGGGGCGCCCGTATGTCCTCAAGCACATGGACAGCACGGCTAGGGTGTGGGGCTGAGATGGCCAGCGATTCCTGTGGGGCAGCCCGTGCGTGATTACCTGCTGACGCTCTGTGTCACGGCCGCGGTGACCTATCTGCTGACCGGTCCGGTGCGGAAGTTCGCCATCGCGACCGGGGCGATGCCGGAGATCCGTGCCCGCGACGTACACCGAGAACCGACTCCGCGGCTCGGTGGCATCGCCATGTTCTTCGGCCTGTGCACGGGCCTGCTGGTCGCGGACCATCTGCAGAACCTCAACAGCGTCTTCGAGCTCTCCAACGAGCCCCGCGCGCTGCTCTCCGGTGCCGCGCTGATCTGGCTGATCGGTGTGCTGGACGACAAGTTCGAGCTGGACGCGCTGATCAAGCTGGGCGCGCAGATGATCTCGGCCGGTGTGATGGTGATCCAGGGTCTGACGATCCTGTGGCTGCCGATCCCCGGTGTGGGGGTGGTGGCGCTCACCAAGGGCCAGGGCACGCTGCTGACGGTGGCGCTCGTCGTCCTCACGATCAACGCGGTCAACTTCGTCGACGGCCTGGACGGCCTGGCCGCCGGCATGGTCTGCATCGCGGCCGCCGCCTTCTTCCTGTACGCCTACCGGCTCTGGTACGGCTACGGCATCGAGGCCGCGTCCCCCGCGACGCTGTTCGCCGCCATCCTCATGGGCATGTGCCTGGGGTTCCTGCCCCACAACATGCATCCGGCCAGGATCTTCATGGGCGACTCGGGATCGATGCTGATCGGTCTGATCCTGGCCGCCTCGGCGATCTCGATCACCGGCCAGGTCGACGCGGACGTGCTGCGGATCTTCGAGGGCTCGACCCGTGAGGCCACCCACGCCGCCCTGCCGGTCTTCATCCCGCTGCTGCTGCCACTGACGATCATCGCGATCCCGATGGCCGACCTGGTCCTGGCGATCGTGCGCCGTACCTGGAACGGCCAGTCGCCGTTCGCGGCGGACCGCGGGCACCTGCACCACCGGCTCCTGGAGATCGGGCACTCGCACAGCCGGGCCGTCCTGATCATGTACTTCTGGTCGGCGCTGATCGCGTTCGGGACGCTGGCGTACTCGGTGCACTCGACGTCCATGTGGATCGTGCTCGTGGTGGTGGTGCTCAGCGCGATCGGCCTGGTGCTGCTCCTGCTGCCGCGCTTCACGCCGCGGGCACCGCGGTGGGCGCAGTCCTTCGTGCCGCCGCGCTACCGGCGCCGTAAGCGTCCGGTCGTGGAACTTCCGGTGACGGAATCGGTGGCTCCGGCCGCCGAGTCCGAGGAGGAGCCGACGGAAGAGCGCGTTCCGGTGCCGGCCGGAGTCAACGGAGCCACCGCCATCGGCCATCGTTCGCGCTTCACCGACCGGCGGAAGGCCGGAACGCCGAGTTGACGAACCGCGCATCGGCGGGCATTACCAGACAAGTCGACCCCGCGTCGCGCACACACGCGCACGGTCACACTCATGTGTGACAGTCAGCACACTTCACGGGTAAAGAACTACTCAAATAGTTTGTGATACCGTTCACGAGACCCGGCGACAGAGCCGAAGGACCGTAGTGCGACGGTTCGTTGGCCCCGAGACACACCTCGGACCGGGCTTACGCTCGTCCCTGACGACACCATCGCCCCCCAGCAACAAGCGGAGACACCGCCATGCCGTCCAACGACGCACGCATCCTTCTGTCCGCCGCCATTCCCGCTGCGGCCACCGGCGCCATCGCCGCGGTCATCAGCGGCGTGGTCGCCGGCGGCAAGGGAGCGCTCGGCGCCGTCATCGGCTGCGCCCTCGTCCTCGCTTTCATGGGGATCGGGCTCGTGGTGCTCCAGCGGACGGCGAAGTCGTACCCGCACCTGTTCCAGGCCATGGGGCTGTTGCTCTACACGACCCAGATCCTGTTCCTCTTCCTCTTGATCGTGCTGTTCAAGAAGACGACGTTCTTCGATTTCAAGACGTTCGCCTTCACCCTGCTCGCGGTGACCATCGTCTGGATCGCCGCGCAGGCGCGCGCGTACGCGAAGGCCAAGATCATGTACATCGACGACCCCAAGAAGCCGGGGTCTTCGACGTGAGGGGTAGGGCCGGGATAAAGGCGCGTTCGGCTTCCTGCTATCGTCCGGTGCCAACTGCGGCACTGCGGGCGCGGGCATCCGAGCTGACGCCTGTCCCAGCGCGAGGCTCGACGCCGAACCGCCGCCCCCTTATCCGTAAGACCAGTCCAGTGCCGACCCGCGGCTGCGTGCCGCGCCGACACAACGAGGTTGCCGTACCTATGCGCCACGCTGAAGGAGCCCGCGGTGAGTGCTGACCAGACGCTTGCCTTCGACCCGGATTGCCACATCTTCAGTGGATGCGGCTTCCCGGCGCCGGGCCTGCACACGTTCATGTACGAGCCCATCGCCACGGTGGGCGGCATCGAGATCACCAAGCCGATGCTGCTCGCCGTCCTCGGCTCCATCGTGGTCGTCGGGTTCTTCTGGGCCGCCTTCAACAAGCCCAAGCTGATCCCCGGCAAGATGCAGATGGTCGGCGAGGCCGGTTACGACTTCGTCCGCCGCGGCATCGTCTACGAGATCATCGGCAAGAAGGACGGCGAGAAGTACGTCCCCTTCATGGTGTCGCTGTTCTTCTTCGTCTGGATCATGAACCTCTGGTCGATCATTCCGCTCGCCCAGTTCCCGGTCACGTCGCTGATCGCCTTCCCGGCCGGTCTCGCGCTGATCGTCTACGTCATGTGGATCTCGCTGACCTTCAAGAAGCACGGCTTCGTCGGCGGCTGGAAGAACATCGTCGGTTACGACAAGTCCCTCGGCGCGATCCTCCCGATGGTCGTCGTCCTCGAGTTCTTCTCGAACCTCATCATCCGGCCCTTCACGCACGCGGTCCGACTGTTCGCGAACATGTTCGCCGGTCACCTGCTGATCGTGATGTTCTCGCTGGCCACCTGGTACCTGATGAACGGAATCGGCTTCGTCTACGCCGGCGCCTCGTTCGTCATGGTCCTCGTGATGACGGCCTTCGAGCTCTTCATCCAGGCCGTCCAGGCGTACGTCTTCGTCCTCCTGGCCTGCAGCTACATCCAGGGCGCGCTCGCCGAGCACCACTGAGCCACCCCCGCCCAGGGATCCAGCTAGACCCCCAAACCATCAGTCGTCCGGTGGCCAACCCCCATCGGGTCATTGAACAGAGAAGGAAGTAACGGCATGTCCGCTGCTCTCGACATGATCAACCTTGCCGCCGAAGGTGGCAGCGCCAAGACCAACGTCGTCGGCAACGTCGCCTCGATCGGCTACGGCCTCGCCGCGATCGGCCCCGGCGTCGGCGTCGGCATCATCTTCGGTAACGGTACGCAGGCCCTCGCCCGCCAGCCCGAGGCCGCCGGTCTGATCCGCACCAACCAGATCATGGGCTTCGCCTTCTGTGAGGCGCTCGCCCTCATCGGCATCGTCATGGGCTTCGTCTACCAGTAAGCCGGACCGACAGCCCACACCTTTTTACGGAAGGCACTGATGTGAACGCTCTGCTTCTTGCGGCGGAGGAGCCCCAGCCTCCTCTTCTCCCGCATCTTGACGAGCTCGTCATCGGCCTGATCGCCTTCGTCATCGTCTTCGGCTTCCTCGCCAAGAAGCTCCTCCCGAACATCAACAAGGTTCTGGACGAGCGTCGGGCGGCCATCGAGGGTGGCATCGAGAAGGCCGACGCGGCCCAGGTCGAGGCCCAGAGTGTGCTGGAGCAGTACAAGGCCCAGCTCGCCGAGGCCCGCCACGAGGCCGCGCGTCTTCGCCAGGAGGCGACGGAGCAGGGCACCGCGATCATCCAGGAGATGAAGGCGGAAGGCCAGCGCCAGCGCGAGGAGATCATCGCGGCCGGTCACACGCAGATCGAGGCCGACCGCAAGGCCGCGGCGACCTCGCTGCGCCAGGACGTGGGCAAGCTCGCCACCGACCTGGCCGGCAAGCTGGTCGGCGAGTCCCTCGAGGACCACGCCCGCCAGAGCCGCACGATCGACCGCTTCCTCGACGAGCTCGAGGAGAAGGCCGAGGCCGTCCGATGAACGGAGCGAGCCGTGAAGCACTGGCCGCCGCACGTGAGTCGCTCGACGCGCTGACCGACAACACCTCGGTCGACGCGGCGAAGCTCGCGGGCGAGCTGGCCTCCGTCACCGCGCTGCTCGACCGCGAGGTCTCGCTGCGTCGGGTCCTGACCGACCCGGCGCAGGCGGGCGAGGCCAAGGCCGAGCTCGCGCAGCGTCTGCTCGGCGGACAGGTCGGCGGCGAGACCGTCGACCTGATCTCGGGCATGGTGCGGTCCCGCTGGTCCCAGTTGCGTGACCTGGTCGACTCGGTCGAGGAACTGGCGAACATCGCCGACCTCACCGCGGCGCAGCAGGCCGGCGCGCTGGACGACGTCGAGGACGAGCTGTTCCGGTTCGGCCGGATCGTCTCCTCCAGCACCGGGCTGCGCTCGGCGCTGACGGACAAGGCCGCCACGACGTCCGCCAAGAGCGAGCTGCTGCGCGGCCTGCTCGGCGGCAAGGCCAACGCGGTCACCGAGCGACTGATCGTCCGTCTCGTCACCCAGCCCCGGGGACGTAGCCTGGAATCGGGACTCGAGTCCCTGTCCAAGCTCGCCGCGGCGCGCCGGGACCGGATGGTCGCGGTCGTCACCTCGGCGGTGCCGCTGTCCGACCAGCAGAAGCAGCGCCTCGGTGGCGTACTGGCCAAGCTGTACGGCCGCCAGATGCACCTGAACCTGGACGTGGACCCCTCGGTCCTCGGCGGGATCTCGGTGCAGGTCGGCGACGAGGTCATCAACGGGACCATCGCGGAGCGCCTCGACGAGGCGACCCGGCGACTGGCCGGCTGACGACAGCGCCCACCACACACAAGCATGATCAGCGGCCCGGTTGGGCCGTGCACATTGCAGAAGATTCCTGGGGGTCGGCCCCCAGACCCCCAAGAAAACTTCGGGCCCAACAAGGAGAGCAGGGAACCCAGATGGCGGAGCTCACGATCCGGCCGGAGGAGATCCGGGACGCGCTGGAGAACTTCGTCCAGTCGTACCAGCCGGACGCGGCCTCGCGCGAGGAGGTCGGAACGGTCAGCCTGGCCGGCGACGGCATCGCCAAGGTGGAGGGTCTTCCCTCGGCCATGGCGAACGAGCTGCTGAAGTTCGAGGACGGCACCCTCGGTCTCGCCCTCAACCTCGAGGAGCGCGAGATCGGTGCGATCGTCCTCGGCGAGTTCAGCGGCATCGAGGAGGGCCAGCCGGTGCAGCGCACCGGTGAGGTTCTCTCGGTCGGTGTCGGCGAGGGCTACCTCGGCCGCGTTGTCGACCCGCTCGGCAACCCGATCGACGGCCTCGGCGAGATCGCGACGGAGGGCCGCCGCGCCCTCGAGCTGCAGGCGCCCGGCGTCATGCAGCGCAAGTCGGTCCACGAGCCGATGGAGACCGGCTACAAGGCCGTCGACGCCATGACCCCGGTCGGCCGCGGCCAGCGTCAGCTGATCATCGGCGACCGTCAGACCGGCAAGACCGCGCTGTGCGTCGACACGATCATCAACCAGCGTGACAACTGGCGCTCGGGCGACGTGAACAAGCAGGTCCGCTGCATCTACGTCGCCGTCGGCCAGAAGGGCTCCACCATCGCGTCCGTGCGCGGCGCGCTGGAGGAGGCCGGTGCGCTCGAGTACACGACGATCGTCGCCGCCCCGGCGTCCGACCCGGCCGGCTTCAAGTACCTGGCGCCGTACACCGGCTCCGCCATCGGTCAGCACTGGATGTACCAGGGCAAGCACGTCCTGATCGTCTTCGACGACCTGTCGAAGCAGGCCGACGCCTACCGCGCCGTGTCCCTGCTGCTGCGCCGCCCGCCGGGCCGTGAGGCCTACCCGGGTGACGTCTTCTACCTGCACTCCCGCCTCCTTGAGCGCTGCGCGAAGCTCTCGGACGAGATGGGCGCGGGCTCGATGACCGGTCTGCCGATCGTCGAGACGAAGGCCAACGACGTCTCGGCGTTCATCCCGACCAACGTCATCTCCATCACCGACGGCCAGTGCTTCCTGGAGTCCGACCTGTTCAACGCCGGCCAGCGTCCGGCCCTGAACGTCGGTATCTCGGTCTCCCGTGTCGGTGGCTCCGCCCAGCACAAGGCGATGAAGCAGATCTCCGGTCGCCTCCGTGTCGACCTGGCCCAGTTCCGTGAGCTGGAGGCGTTCGCCGCCTTCGGTTCCGACCTGGACGCCGCGTCGAAGGCGCAGCTGGAGCGTGGCCAGCGCATGGTCGAGCTGCTCAAGCAGGCTCAGTACCAGCCGATGCCCACGGAGAACCAGGTCGTCTCGGTCTGGGCCGGCACCACCGGCAAGATGGACGACGTCCCGGTGGCCGACATCCGTCGCTTCGAGGCCGAGATGCTGGCGTACCTCCGCCAGAGCCACTCGGGTCTCATGACCTCCATCCGTGAGGGCGGCAAGATGTCGGACGACACCCTGCAGTCCGTCGCCGACGCCATCGCGGAGTTCAAGAAGCAGTTCGAGACCTCTGACGGGAAGCTGCTGGGCGACGACGCTTCCGCTGCCGTCAACGTCTCGAAGTGACGACGGAAGGGACCTGACTCATGGGAGCGCAGCTCCGGGTCTACAAGCGTCGCATCAAATCCGTCACCGCGACGAAGAAGATCACCAAGGCGATGGAGATGATCGCCGCCTCGCGCGTCGTCAAGGCGCAGCGCAAGGTGCAGGCGTCGACCCCGTACGCGACCGAGCTGACCCGCGCGGTCACCGCGGTCGCCACGGGTGCGAACGACAAGCACTCGCTGACCACCGAGGTGGAGAACCCGACCCGCGCCGCGGTCCTGCTCCTGTCGAGCGACCGTGGTCTGGCCGGCGCCTTCAACTCCAACGCCATCAAGGCGGCGGAAGCGCTCACGAGGAAGCTGGAGAGCGAGGGACGCGAGGTCGACATCTATGTCGTCGGCCGTCGTGGCATCGCGCACTACAACTTCCGTGAGCGCAAGCTGGCCGACTCGTGGACCGGCTTCACGGACCAGCCGGAGTACGCGGACGCCAAGAAGATCGCGGCTCCGCTGATCGAGGCGATCGAGAAGGACACGGCCGACGGTGGTGTGGACGAGCTCCACATCGTCTACACCGAGTTCGTCTCGATGATGACGCAGACGGCGGTCGAGGCCCGGCTGCTGCCCCTCAGCCTCGACGAGGTGGCGAAGGAGGCGGGCGAGCAGGAGACGCTCCGTCCGCTGTACGACTTCGAGCCGTCGGCGGAGGACGTCCTCGACGCCCTGCTGCCGCGCTACGTCGAGAGCCGTATCTACAACGCGCTGCTCCAGTCGGCTGCCTCCAAGCACGCCGCCACGCGCCGTGCGATGAAGTCGGCGACCGACAACGCGGGAGACTTGATCAACAACCTCTCCCGACTTGCCAACGCGGCCCGCCAGGCCGAAATCACCCAGGAAATCAGCGAGATCGTCGGTGGCACCGCAGCCCTGGCCGACGCGACCGCGGGGAGTGACAAGTAATGACGACCACTGTTGAGACGGCCGCCGCCACGGGCCGCGTCGCCCGGGTCATCGGCCCGGTCGTCGACGTGGAGTTCCCCGTCGACGCGATGCCGGAGATCTACAACGCGCTGAACGTCGAGGTTCCGGACCCGGCCGAGGAGGGCGCGACCAAGACGCTGACCCTCGAGGTCGCCCAGCACCTCGGTGACGGCCTCGTCCGCACCATCTCCATGCAGCCCACCGACGGTCTGGTCCGCCAGGCCCCGGTGGTCGACACCGGCGACGGCATCACGGTGCCGGTCGGCGATGTCACCAAGGGCCGCGTGTTCAACACGCTCGGTCAGGTGCTGAACGCCGAGGCCTCCACGGTGGCCGACGCCCCGCGCTGGGCGATCCACCGCAAGGCCCCCGCGTTCGACCAGCTCGAGTCGAAGACCGAGATGTTCGAGACCGGCCTGAAGGTCGTCGACCTTCTCACCCCGTACGTCAAGGGTGGAAAGATCGGTCTGTTCGGTGGCGCCGGTGTCGGCAAGACCGTTCTGATCCAGGAAATGATCGTCCGTGTGGCCAAGCTGCACGACGGTGTGTCGGTCTTCGCGGGCGTCGGCGAGCGCACCCGTGAGGGCAACGACCTCATGGTGGAGATGGAGGAGGCCGGCGTTCTGGACAAGACCGCGCTGGTCTTCGGCCAGATGGACGAGCCGCCGGGCACGCGTCTGCGCGTGGCCCTGGCCGGTCTGACCATGGCGGAGTACTTCCGCGATGTGCAGAAGCAGGACGTGCTGTTCTTCATCGACAACATCTTCCGCTTCACCCAGGCCGGTTCCGAGGTCTCCACGCTGCTCGGCCGTATGCCCTCCGCGGTGGGTTACCAGCCGAACCTGGCCGACGAGATGGGTCTCCTCCAGGAGCGCATCACGTCGACCCGTGGTCACTCGATCACCTCGATGCAGGCGATCTACGTCCCCGCGGACGACCTGACCGACCCGGCCCCGGCCACCACCTTCGCCCACCTCGACGCGACGACGGTTCTCTCCCGTCCGATCTCCGAGAAGGGCATCTACCCGGCCGTGGACCCGCTGGACTCCACGTCCCGGATCCTGGACCCGCGCTACATCGCGCAGGACCACTACGACGCCGCCACGCGCGTCAAGGGAATCCTGCAGAAGTACAAGGACCTCCAGGACATCATCGCGATCCTCGGTATCGACGAGCTGAGCGAGGAGGACAAGCTCGTTGTCCACCGCGCCCGCCGTGTCGAGCGCTTCCTGTCCCAGAACACCCACGCGGCGAAGCAGTTCACCGGTGTGGACGGTTCGGACGTTCCGCTCGACGAGTCGATCGCCGCGTTCAACGCGATCTGCGACGGTGAGTACGACCACTTCCCGGAGCAGGCCTTCTTCATGTGTGGTGGTCTCGAGGACCTCAAGAAGAACGCCAAGGAGCTCGGCGTCTCCTGAGCCCCGTGCTCATGAGAGGGGCGGGGCAGCCCCGCGCGGGCCGGTCCCGCCCCTCTCTCCACGCCTACTAGAATTGACCCCAACACCCGGCAGTACCGCCGGGTGGTGACCCGAGGAGCCACCCTTGGCTGCTGAGCTGCACGTCGAGCTGGTCGCCGCGGACCGGAGTGTCTGGTCCGGCGAGGCCACCCTGGTCATCGCGCGTACCACCTCCGGCGACATCGGCGTCATGCCCGGCCACCAGCCGCTGCTCGGTGTGCTGGAGTCGGGCCCGGTGACCATCCGTACCAGTGAGGGCGCGACCGTCGTCGCCGCCGTCCACGGTGGATTCATCTCGTTCGCCGACGACAAGCTGTCTCTGCTCGCGGAGATCGCCGAGCTGGCGGACGAGATCGACGCCCAGCGCGCCGAGCGTGCGCTGGAGCGCGCGAAGGCGGATTCGGACGCCGGCGCCGAGCGCCGCGCCGACGTCCGGTTGCGCGCGGTAGCGGTTCGCTAGCGGACCGCGCCGAGAGTTGTGCCCTCAGCCGCGGCACGGCTGGAATTTTCCAGACCGTGTCGCGGCTGAGGCGATGCAGATGCAGGTCGTATTCGGTTACGCCGGCGAAGCCGGTCACGGGACGCAGCGAGGAGGTCGGTGAAGATGTTCCTCGCTCTGCTCCTGAGCGGCCTGGTCGTCGCACTGGTGGTGATCGGGCTCTTCGTCTTCGGCTTGCGACGCAGGCTGATCCAGCGCGCCGGCGGCACCTTCGACTGTTCCCTGCGCTGGAACGTGCCCGAGGAGCCGGACCCGTCCGGCAAGGGCTGGGTGTACGGCGTCGCCCGCTACAGCGGTGACGAGATCGCCTGGTTCCGGGTCTTCTCGTACGCCCCGCGCCCCCGCCGCGTCCTGGAGCGCTCGGCCATCGAGGTCCTGGAGCGCCGGATGCCCGAGGGCGAGGAGGAGCTCGCGCTGCTCTCCGACGCCGTGATCCAGGGCTGTATGCACCGGGGGGTCCGATTGGAGCTGGCGATGAGCGAGGACGCTCTCACCGGCTTTCTCGCGTGGCTGGAGGCGGCGCCCCCCGGGCAGAGGGTCAACGTGGCGTGACGGAACGCGTACGACGGCGGGGACGGTGTGCTGCACCGTCCCCGCCGCTGTTTCGTTCCTGGCCTGCTCAGATCCTCGGTTCAGATCCTCAGTTCAGATCCTCGGTTCAGATCGTCAGTTCAGACCGCTGTTGATCGCGCCGACCAGCTCGCCGTTGCCGCTGTCGCCGCTGAACTCCCAGAAGAACGCGCCGCCCAGGCCCTGGTTCTTCGCCCAGCTCATCTTGGACGTGACCGTGGCCGGGGTGTCGTAGCTCCACCAGTTGGAGCCGCAGTGCGCGTACGCCGTACCGGCGATCGTGCCGTTGGCCGGGCAGGAGTTCTTCAGGACCTTGTAGTCCTCGATGCCCTGCTCGTACGTGCCGGTCGCCGGGCCCGTCGCCGTGCCGCCGGGGGCGGACTGGGTGACGCCGGTCCAGCCGCGGCCGTAGAAGCCGATGCCGAGCAGCAGCTTGTTGGCCGGGACGCCCTTCGCCTTGAACTTGGCGATCGCCTCGGCGGAGTTGAAGCCCGCCTGCGGGATGCCGGCGTACGAGGTGAGCGGGGAGTGCGGGGCCGTCGGGCCCTGCGCCGCCCAGGCGCCGAAGAAGTCGTACGTCATCACGTTGAACCAGTTCATGTACTGCGCGGCGCCCGCGTAGTCGGCGGCGTCGATCTTGCCGCCGCTGGAGGCGTCGGCCGTGACGGCCGCGGTGACCAGGTTGTTGCTGCCGAACTTGGCGCGCATGGCCTGCATCATGTTCTTGAAGGAGGCCGGGCCGCTGGTGTCGCAGGACAGACCGCAGGCGTTCGGGTACTCCCAGTCCAGGTCGATGCCGTCGAAGACATCGGCCCAGCGCGGGTCCTCCACCAGGTCGTAGCAGGACTGCGCGAAGGCGGTCGGGTTCTGCACGGCCTGGCCGAAGCCGCCGGACCAGGTCCAGCCGCCGAACGACCACAGCACCTTGATGTGCGGGTACTGGGCCTTCAGCTTGCGCAGCTGGTTGAAGTTGCCGCGCAGCGGCTGGTCCCAGGTGTCGGCCTTGCCGTCGACGGACTGGTCGGCGGTGTACGCCTTGTCGTAGTCGGCGTAGGCGTCGCCGATGGTGCACCGGCCGCCCTGGACGTTGCCGAAGGCGTAGTTGATGTGGGTGATCTTGGACGCGGAGCCCGACGTCACGATGTTCTTGACGTGGTAGTTCCGGCCGTAGACGCCCCAGTTGGTGAAGTAGCCGAGCTTCACCGTGTTGCCGGGAGGCGGCGGCGGGTCACCGCCCGTGGTGCGGACGTTCGCGGCGCCGCTGGCGGGGCCGGTCTGGTCGATGGTGTCGCGGGCGACGACCGTGTAGCTGTAGTCGGTGCCCGCGGTGAGACCGGTGTTGGTGTACGTCAGGCCGGTGACCGTGGCGATCGTGGCGCCGTTCCGCTTGACGTCGTAGTTCTTGATGCCCTTGTCGTCGGTCGCGGCGGTCCAGGTCAGCTTCACCGAGGTGTTGGTGATGTCGGAGGCGACCGGGGTGCCGGGGGCGGAGGGCGCGTTGTCGCCGGGCTGGGTGGTGCCGTCGCAGGAGCCGCCGTTGACCTTGCAGCCGGTCGGGGCGCCGGAGCCGGTGCCGTTGAAGCCGAAGGAGATGGTGGCGCCGGGGGCGAGGGTGCCGTTCCAGCCGACGTTCTTCGCGGTCCAGTGGGTGCCGGAGCTGGTGACGGTGGCGTCCCAGGCGGAGGTGACCGCGGTGCCGGCGGGGTAGTCCCACTCGACGGTCCAGGAGGAGAGCGTGGTGGTGCCGGTGTTCTTCACCGTCCACTTGCCCTCGAAGCCGGTGCCCCAGTCGGAGACCTTGGTGTACGTGGCGGTGGCCGACTCGGCGGCCTCCGCGGGTGCTGCGAGGCCGACCATGGCGGCCAGGGGCAGGATCAGGGCGGTCAGACCGGCGGCGGCCCGGTGTCTGAACCCTGTTCTGCGCGTCGGTGCTTGAGTGCTCAACGGTGCTCCTCAAGTTGCGGACGGACGAACGAGAGATGAGGGGGGTGGTCCGTGAACGTGCGCGCGCCCCGCGAGCGTAGGAAGGTCTGGACCAATCGTCAAGAGGTCCAGACCAACGTTGGTGGTGTGTGGTTCAGACACCCAACTCCCGTGCCAGCACCGCAGCTTGGGCTCTGCTGCGGACTTTGAGCTTCCCCAGCACCTTGGAGACGTGCGTCTTCACCGTCGCCTCCGCCATGTCGAGCCGCCCCGCGATCTCCGCGTTCGACAGACCCTGCGCCAACGCCCCCAACACCTCCCGCTCGCGCGGCGTCAACCCGTCCAGTACGGACGGGTCCGCGCCGCCCGGCGCGCGCTCGGGGCCGCGTCGCGGTGAAGCGAACTCGGCGATCAGCCGCCGGGTCACGGCCGGGGCGATCAGGCCCTCGCCGCGCGCCACCGTCCGTACCGCCTCGATCAGGTCCTTGGCCTCGGTGTTCTTCAGCAGGAACCCCGCCGCCCCGGCCCGCAGGGCGCCGAAGACGTACTCGTCCAGGTCGAAGGTGGTCAGTACGAGGACGTCGGCGAGCCCCTCGGACACCACGTGCCGGGTCGCCGTCACCCCGTCCATCCGCGGCATCTGAACATCCATCAGGACCAGGTCAGGACGCAGCTCACGCGCCAGCTCCACCGCGCGCTCGCCGTCCGCCGCCTCCCCGACCACCTCGATGTCCGGTGCGCTGCCCAGGATCAGGACCAGTCCCGCCCTGACCGCGCTCTGGTCCTCGGCCACGATCACCCGAACCATGCCGTCGGCTCCTTGTCGCTCGTCCGTACGGGCAGGGCCGCCCGTACCCGCCATTCTTTCCGGCCGTCCTCCGCCGTCACCGGGCCGGACTCGAACTCCCCGGCGAGCAGCGCCACCCGTTCCTCCATCCCCACCAGACCCGCCCCCGAGCCGGGCGCGCGCGGCCCGGGCCGCTCCCCGCCGAGCGCACTGGTCACCAGGACGGTCAGCGCCCCGTCCGCGCGGCGGCCGAGCTCCACCCGTACCTCGCCCGGCGCCGCGTGCTTGAGGGCGTTGGTCAGCGACTCCTGCACGATCCGGTACGCGGCCAGCTCGACCGGCGCCGGCAGCGGCGCGCCCTTCGGTGGACGGGCGTCGTCGAGAGTGAACGTGAGCCCGCTCGGCTCCCCACTGGCCGAGGCCTGGCCCACCAGGGCGTCCAGGCCGTCGAGGGTCGGCGCGGCCGCCGGTTCGGCGTCCCCGCTGCTGTCCCGGAGCAGCCCGATCAGCCGGCGCATCTCCGCGAGACCCTCCACGCTGTTCTCCCGGATCACGGTCAGCGCCTGCCGGGTGGTGGCCGCGTCGTCCAGGGACAGCGCGGCCGTGGAGTGGATCGCGATGGCGGAGAGGTGGTTGGCGACCATGTCGTGCAGCTCGCGCGCCATCCGGGCCCGCTCGGCCACCACCGCGTGCGTCCGGTCCATCTCCGCGAGCAGCGCGGTCTGTTCGGCGCGCAGCCGCGCGGCGTCGGCCGCCTGGCGGTGGTTGCGTACCACCGCTCCCGTCACCGCGGGCAGGAACGACACCATGCCCGTGATCACGCCGACCAGGATCGCGACGGCGTTCTGCCACCAGACGAGGAAGCCGATCGTCACACCGATCGTGATCAGCCCGGTCGTGTACGGGATGCGGCGGGCGGCGGCCGGTGATCCGTAGACCACCGCCGCGTAGACCACGTCCGTGAACATCAGCGCGGTGACGAGGCTGCCGTAGGTGAACTGGTCCGCCACGAGGGCGAGCGTGCCGACGATCAGAGCGGTCTGCGGCAGCGCGCGGCGCACGGTCTCCATGGCGGCCATGACGAACAGCGGGATGAGGGTCGCCCATCGGTCCCCGATCAGCCGTTCGTTCTGGACGTGCAGACCGAAGGCCCACATCAGCAGGCCTATGGCGAGGCCGCCGGCGGCGATCAGCAGGTCGTGGCGGTGCGGGCGGGGGAGTGTCACGTGTCCATCCAACACGTGAGGAGGCCGCCGGGCCTCGACGTCCGGGCCGATCCGCCCCTCCGTCGAAGGATGTAGGCGCACTTCGTCACTGGCGACGACGATCCGCGCCCGGCGGCGGGCGACGCTGGGAGAGACGTACGAAAGGGGAGTACCGCCGTGATCGTCACGCTGATCGTGATCTGCGAGGTCGGCTTCTGGGTCCTGCTGGCCGCCGGTCTCGCCACCCGCTATCTGCTGAAGATGCCCAGGACCGGACTCGCGCTGCTGCTGTGCGAGCCGCTCCTGGAGGTCCTGCTGCTCGTCGTCACCGCGATCGACCTCAAGGACGGGGCCGAGCCGAGCTGGCGCCACGGGCTCGCCGCCGTGTACATCGGCTACACCGTCGGCCACGGCCACCGCACCGTGAAGTGGCTCGACGGCCATGCCGCCCACCGCCTCGGCGGCGGGCCGCCGCCGGTGAAGCCGCCCCGCTACGGCATGGCGCGCGCCCGCCACGAGGGCAAGGTCTGGCTCGGCTCGGTGACGGCCGCGGCCGTGGCGTCCGGGCTGCTGCTCCTCGCGAGCTGGTACGTCGGAGACGACGGCAACACCGACTCCCTGCAGAGCTGGATCTACGTCGCCTGGCGGGCGGCGGGCATCCACGGCCTGATCGCGCTCAGCTACGCGATCTGGCCGAAGAAGGGCCCGGAGGGCGGAGCCGACGCCTCGGCCGAGACCTCAGCGGTCTCCGCCGGGGACCCAGAGGACGTCCCCGACCTCCTTGTTGGCGGTCCTGGCAAGGATGAAAAGCAGATCCGATAGACGGTTGAGGTAGGTCGCCGTCAGCGGGTTCATGGTCTCGCCGTGGACCTCGATCGCCGCCCACGTGGAGCGCTCGGCGCGGCGGACCACCGTGCACGCCTGGTGCAGCAGGGCCGCGCCGGGCGTGCCGCCCGGCAGGATGAAGGAGCGCAGCTTGTCGAGCCGCTCCAGGAAGCGGTCGCAGTCCGCCTCCAGCTTGTCGACGTAGCTCTGCTCGACCCGCAGCGGCGGGTACTTGGGGTTCTCGACCACCGGGGTGGACAGGTCGGCGCCCACGTCGAACAGGTCGTTCTGGACCCGGACGAGGACCGTGACGACCTCGTCGTCCAGCTGCCCGAGGGCGATGGCCGTGCCGACGACGGCGTTGGCCTCGTTGGCGTCGGCGTACGCCGAGATCCGCAGATCCGTCTTGGCGGTCCGGCTCATGTCGCCGAGGGCCGTGGTGCCCTGGTCGCCGGTACGGGTGTAGATGCGCGTCAGATTGACCATGGCTCCAGCGTAGTGACGGCCGGGCCGTGCCGTACGCCCGTGTGCCGACCGTCACGGCGGGCCGACGTACGCCGTACGGGGGTAGCCGCCCTGTCGTGAGTGTGACGTCCGTCAAACCGGGCGTGACGCGCGTTACTTCACGGTCACTTCCCGCTCCCCGCCCGCTAATCTCCGCCGGAGAAGCCAGACAGGAACAGGCGTGGAGGGGTGGAAGAAGTGGCCAGGAAGCTCGCTGTCATCGGAGCCGGTCTCATGGGGTCGGGCATCGCGCAGGTCTCGGCCCAGGCGGGCTGGGACGTCGTCCTGCGTGACGTCACCGACGCCGCGCTGACCCGCGGCACCGACGGCATCAAGGCGTCGTACGACCGTTTCGTCGCCAAGGGCAAGCTGACCGCGGAGGACGCCGAAGCCGCCCTCGGCCGGATCACCGCCACCACCGAGCTGGAAGCGGTGGCCGACGCCGACGTCGTCGTGGAGGCCGTCTTCGAGAAGCTCGAGGTCAAGCACGAGATCTTCCGCTCCCTCGACAAGATCGCCAAGGACGGCGCGGTCCTCGCCTCCAACACCTCCGCCATCCCGATCACCAAGATCGCCGCGGTCACGGAGCGCCCGGAGGCCGTCGTCGGCACCCACTTCTTCTCGCCGGTGCCGATGATGCAGCTCTGCGAGCTCGTCCGCGGCTACAAGACCAGCGACGCCACCCTCGCCGCCGCGCGGGAGTTCGCCGAGTCGGTCGGCAAGACCTGCATCGTCGTCAACCGCGACGTCGCCGGCTTCGTCACCACCCGCCTCATCTCGGCCCTGGTCGTCGAGGCGGCCAAGCTCTACGAGTCGGGCGTCGCCTCCGCCGAGGACATCGACATCGCCTGCAAGCTGGGCTTCGGTCACGCCATGGGGCCGCTCGCCACCGCGGACCTCACGGGTATCGACATCCTCGTGAACGCCACCTCCAACATCTACACGGAGTCGCAGGACGAGAAGTTCGCGCCGCCGGAGCTGATGCGCCGGATGGTGGACGCCGGTGACATCGGCCGCAAGAGCGGGCAGGGGTTCTACGAGCACTGATCACCGACGGATGTTCGGTCCGCACCCCATCGGGTGAATTCGGTATCAGTTCGCTTACAAGGCGCAACGCTTCTGCGCCGACGGCAGTCAGTTGTTGCAAAGACGGAGCACTCCCGGGGAGCGCATATGCACATCAGGGGCGACCATGTCGAGCTGGTCGTCGGGGGCCGCCTCGACGTCCGGAGCGCGGCGGACGCCCGTACGGTCCTGCACTCGGCCGTCGACGACGGAGTCGGCGACCTCGTGCTCGACCTGACCGGTCTCGACTCCTGGGACGCCACCGGACTCGGGGTCATCATGGGCGCGCACCGACGGGCGGGCCGCTGCGGCCGGCGGCTCGTGCTGCGCGGGGTGCCGCCCCAGATGCAGCGCCTGCTCGTCGCCACCCGGCTGCACCGGATCCTCGCCATCGAGGGCGGGCTCGCCGCGGAGTCGCTGCCCCGCGTCTGAGCCGCCCCCCGGGCGGGCCCGGTTGTGAAGCCGCTGTGTGAAACCGGCGACCCGCCCCAATCCTCGACGGACCGTGACGTCTTGGTCGGGGTGGCACCCCGGCTGTTCCCGGATACTCGAAGAAGGTCTAGGGTTCGGCTCGCCCGCCCATTGACGCACCCACCCGGCGGGCACCGGACCAGAAGCGACAGCGAGCGTGCAGATCGGCCGGAGGGGCTTCCGCACGCAACCGCTTTTGGGGGGCTTTGACCATGGACCCGATGAACCGGGGGCCGGAAGACTTCGGCCACGACACCGAGGGCGACGACGTCCGCGACGGACGCGGCCTTCCCGCCCCCGACCGCGGACCGGCCGCAGCACCCACCCGCGCCCGCACCGCCCGCGTGGTCTCCGGCGACCTGCTGCTCACCGTCAACCCCGTCGACGGCAGCGAGATCGAGGCCTGCCCGCCCGGAGAGCAGCCCGAGCCCTCGCGCCGGCGCACCGCCCAGGAGCGCGCCGAGGCCGCCCGCGCGGCCACCCCGCCCCGGCCGGCCGGACCCGCCGCCCCGCGGCTGCCCCTGCTCGAACGGCAGGAGGAGCACGAGCGCCTCGTCCAGCTCCTCGCCCGCGGCCGCTCCGTCCGCGTCACCGGCCCCGCCGGCTCCGGCCGCACCGCCCTCCTGGACGCGGTCGCCGCCGACTGCGCCGGCCTCGCGCCCGACGGCGTCGTCCGCCTCTCCGGCCACCACCGGACCCCCACCGAGCTGCTGCACGAGCTCCTCGGCGCCGTCCAGCACGCCCCCGACCAGCGCCCCGACCGCCCGGCCCTGCTCGCCCTGGTCCGCGACATCGGCGCCGTCGTCCTCGTCGACGACCTGGAGTGCGGCGGCGCGACCCTGGACGAGCTGCTCTCCGCCGCGCCCGAGTGCGCCTTCCTGCTCGCCGCGACCCCCGACGTCCAGGCCCCCTCGGCCGACGCCCACCTCGACGAGGTCCCGCTCGCCGGCCTCGGTCGCGCCGCCTCCCTCGAACTCCTGGAGCGCGCCGTCGACCGGCCGCTCACCGACGACGAGGCCAACTGGGCGGGCGACCTCTGGTTCGAGTCCGAGGGCCTGCCGCTGCGCTTCGTCCAGGCGGGCGCCCTGCTCCGGCAGCGCGACCGGCTCCGGGTCACCCCGGCCGAGTTCGACGCCTTCGGGGCGGCCGGCCAGGAGGACGCCGTCCCCTCCGAGTTCGACGCCTTCGGCGCCCTCGACGAGGCCTTCGGCCCGGCCGGAGAGGCCCCCGTCGCCCCCGCCGCCGAGGCGCAGCCGGACCCCGCCGACATCGAGCTGCGCGAGATACCGCTGCCGAGCCTCGGCGAGGGCGCCGCCCCCGCCGCCCTGCTCGCCTCCCGGCTCAGCCGCTCCGCCCAGGACACCCTGCGGTTCGCCGTCGCCCTCGGCGGCGAGGTGCCGCACCAGGCCCACCTGCCCGCGCTCGTCGGCGACACCCACGCGGACGCCGCCGTCGGCGAGCTGATGGCCTGCGGCCTGCTCTCCCCGGTCGGCACCCGCTACCGCCTCGCCGCCGGGATCCTCACCCAGCTCCTCGCCCACGGCTACGGCGAGGACGCCACGGCCCGCGCCCACACCGTCGCCCAGCACTACGCCTGGTGGGCCGGACACCCCTCCGTCACGCCCGCCCGCGCCGTCGCCGAGGCCGACGCCGTCCTGGCCGCCCTGGCCGTGCTCGTGCCCGGCGAGAGCCCCGAGCACTCCGCCACCGCCGTCCTGCTCGCCCGCAGCGCCGCGCCCGCCTTCGCCGCCGGACTCCACTGGGGGGCCTGGGAGCGGGTCCTGCGCGGTGGCCAGGAGGCCGCCCGACTGGCCGGCGAGGTCGCCGAAGAGGCGTACTTCCACCACGAGTTGGGCGTCCTCGCGCTCTGCGCGGGGAACCTGGACCGGGCCCGCGCCGAGCTGGAGGCCTCCATCGGCATGCGTGGCGTCCTCGCCGACAAGCGCGGCACGGTCGCGGGCCGCCGGGCGCTCGCCCTGGTCGCCGACCGCTCCGGGACGCCGCACGGCGACGAGCCGGCCGCGGCGCACCGCGAGGGCCCCCTCTCCCCGCCGCGCGGCGTCCCGAAGGCGGCCCTCCCGGCGGCCTCCCGGCCGGCCGCCACCCCGCCCCCGGCCTTCCCGAAGGCCAAGGCGGCCCCGGTCGTCCCGCCCTTCCCGGACTTCGTGGACGAGGGCCCCACGCTCATCACCCGCCCGGACACCCTCACCAGCGACGCCGGTACGAAGCGGAGCCGCCGCGCCGGCCTCCTCGCCGGGGCCCGGCGTAACGTGGTCGCCGTCTCCACCGGAGCGCTCCTGGCCGCCGTGCTCGGCACCGTCGTGACCATCGGGGCCACCTCGGGCGAGACCGAGGACCCGGGCACGGGGCGCGTCACCTCCGACCGCACGGCCGACGAGGAGACCGGCGACACCGTCCTGGACGCCGACGAGCCGACCGAGGGCGAGACGGACCGCCCCTCGGGCAGCGCCTCGCCCACCCCGTCCGGCTCGACGAGCCCGGGCGCGCCCACCGCCTCCGGCTCCCCGTCCGGCGCGCCGTCCGGCTCCCCGGGCACGACCCCGCCCGCGACCGGCTCCCCGGTGCCGACGACGACACCGCCGCGCCCGACGACGAGCCCGACGCGGACGACCAGGCCGACGCCGACGACGACCAGCCCGTCGCCGTCGACGACCCCGCCGACGACCCCGCCCACCACGCCGCCGACGACGGCGCCCACGGACACGTCGCCGCCCGCCAGCAACTCCGCCTCCGGCGACACCACCCCGACCGGAAACCCCGCCTGACCCCCGGAACACACGACGGCCCCGAGTGCGCTCATCGCACCCGGGGCCGTACGTGTACGTCCGTACGAAGGGTCAGAACAGCCGCAGCTTGTCGTCCTCGATGCCGCGCAGGGCGTCGTAGTCGAGCACCACGCAGTCGATCCCGCGGTCCGTCGCGAGGACCCGCGCCTGGGGCTTGATCTCCTGCGCCGCGAAGACGCCCTTCACCGGCGCGAGGTGCGGGTCGCGGTTGAGCAGCTCCAGATAGCGGGTCAGCTGCTCCACGCCGTCGATCTCGCCGCGCCGCTTGATCTCCACCGCCACCGTCGCCCCGTCGGCGTCCCGGCACAGGATGTCCACCGGGCCGATCGCGGTCGGGTACTCGCGGCGGATCAGCGTGTGGCCCTCGCCGAGGGTCTCGATGCGGTCCGCGAGCAGCTCCTGGAGGTGCGCTTCCACGCCGTCCTTGATGAGGCCCGGGTCCACGCCCAGCTCGTGCGAGGAGTCGTGGAGGACCTCCTCCATCGTGATGATCAGTTTCTCGCCCGCTTTGTTCACCACGGTCCAGATGCCGGCCTCGCCGTCGGCACCCTCCTTGAGGGTGCACGGCGGCGACATCCAGTTGAGCGGTTTGTACGCCCGGTCGTCCGCGTGGATGGAGACGCTGCCGTCTGCCTTGACCAGGATCAGACGGGGAGCGGAGGGCAGGTGGGCCGTGAGCCGGCCCGCGTAGTCCACGGAACAGCGGGCGATGACGAGACGCATGGTCGGCAACGCTACAAGACGGACGCTCTTCCGCGCGATTCGGCTCTTAACGCCCGCTGGACCAGGGTCACTTATTGGCCGGTTGTGTTCCCAATCTCCTGGTGTGCTTCGGACTGCGCGCTTACCGTGGAAGCAGGAGGTCGCCGTCCGTGCACGCAGCGTGTCGCACGGGGGTCCTTCATCCCTGCCCGTAAGACCCCGCCCGTCGGGGTCGCGAGAGGAGAACCCATGTCGCTCGACGTCTCACCGGCGCTGTTGGAACAGGCCGAGCGAGGCGAGGTCGACGAAGCCGACTTCGTCGACTGCGTCCGGACCTCCCTGCCCTACGCATGGGAGATGATCAGTTCTCTGGTGGCTCAGCTGAAGGTCGACGGCGGCGAGTTCGCCGACAACCAGACGCCGCCGCCGAACGAGCAGGCACGTGGTCAGCTGTTGCGTGCACTCGCGAGTGATGCCATCCGTGGTGCGCTGCAGCGGCACTTCGGGGTGCGTCTGGCCTTCCAGAACTGCCACCGCGTCGCGGTGTTCCCGCTCGACCCGGCGGTCGACGAGCGGCTCGCCCGCTTCACCTCCGTACGGGGTCAGCTGCTCAACCAGTCGCCGGAGCTGCGGGACTGCTGAGGCACGGCGGGTGCCGCCGCTCCGCATCGCGGGAGACGTGAACGATGCGAGAGGTGCCGGAGCGGCGGCATCGCCCCGAGCCCCAGCGCGACCGCGGCCTGTCCGCCCATGACGTCGCACCCCTGCCCCCGGACTCAGACCAGCTGGGGGAGTACCTCGGCGCCGAGCCGTCGTACGTTCTCCTCGGTGGCCGCGAGGTCGCCGGTGCCTTCGGCGAGCAGCGCGAAGCGCGTGATGCCGGTGCGCTCCGAGGTCGCCGCGAGCCGGTCCGCCGCGAGCCGTGGCGTGCCCACGGGGTGCAGCCCGCACAGCAACTCGGTGTACGCGACGGGGTCCCGCATCGCGCGGTGCCTGCCGTCCACGGTCACATGCGCGTCCAGCCCCTGCTTCAGCCAGCCGGGCATCGCCTTCACGAGCGCCTCGGCCGCCTCGCGCGTACCGTCGGCGAGCTGGGCGACGCCCGCCGAGACATGGTGCGCGCCGATCCGCGCGATCTCGTCCGGAGTGCGGCCCGCGTCCCGGGAGAAACGTTCCCACGCGGCCACCATCTCGGCCTTCTCCTCGTCGCCGCAGTGCATCCCCAGCAGCATCGGCAGCCCGCGCCGGGCGGCCAGTTCGACGCTCTTGGGGGAGGTGCAGGCGACGACCACCTCGGGCGAGGCGTCCCCGCCGATCAGCTCGCCCGGGCGGGGGACGACGGCCACCTCGCGGAAGGCGAATCGTTCTCCCTCGGCGGAGACCCGGGGCTCGGTGAGCCAGCGCAGCAGCAGGTCGAGGGATTCGGGGAAGCCCTTGTCGTACGCCTCCAGGCCCGCGCCGAACACTTCCAGGTCGATCCACGGACCGCCCCTGCCCACGCCGAGCGTGAAGCGGCCGCCGGAGAGCAGATGGAGCAGGGCGGCCTGCTCGCCCAGGGCGACCGGATGGACCGTCGGCAGGACGCTGACGGCCGTGCCGACCCGCAGCCGGCGGGTCCGGCCCAGCAGGACCCCCGCCAGGGTCACGGCCGACGGACAGACTCCGTACGGGACGAAGTGGTGTTCGGCGAGCCAGACGGAGTCGAGCCCCGCCTCCTCGGCCACTTCGGCGGTCCGTACCGCCCGGTGCAGTGCCTCGCCCTGGCCCTGCCCAGGGAACTGGGCGGCCAGCACAAACGTACCCACGCGCATCGCCTTCTGCCTCCTTGCGGCCGACGCGGTTCTCCCCCTCGTACTGGCAACAACGTCTGACACGTGCCAAAGGCACGGCCTCCGATGAAGTTGTTGCGATTTTCCGCTGATTCGGCTTGGCGGGTGGGAAGGTCACTCCGTCGCGGCCCGTAGGCTGGAGAGAACGTTCTGTGTCCCCGGACCCGTGAGGTGATCAGGTGTCCCCGCGTCGCAACCGCCCGCAGGGCGGCGAGAAGCCCGAGCATCAGGCTGAATCCGGCGACCGGTACGGCGGAGCGCAGCGCAGCGAGAGCTGGCAGGGCGAGGAGTGGTTCGTCCGGCACGTGGCCGGCGCCAGCGCACCCGGCAAGCGCTACCGCTGCCCGGGCTGCGACCAGGAGATCCCGGGCGGCGCCCCGCACGTGGTGGCCTGGCCCGAGTACGGCGGCGTCGACGACCGCCGCCACTGGCACAAGGCCTGCTGGAACGCGAAGGACCGCCGCACCTCCAGGGTGCAGCGGTCCCGTAACGCGCCGAAGTACTAGGGCCCGTCGGCCGACGTCTCAGACGTCCCGGCTGTTCAGCAGGGCGTACGCGCCGCCCATCACGGCGGCCGTGACGACCGCCATGATCCAGACCGGGTCCCAGCCCGAGGGGCCGGACTGGCCGATCGTCGACTTGCCCGCGTAGAGCGCGATGAGCTGGCTCGGGACCGCGTAGTCGAGCAGGAACTCCTGGACCTTGGCGAGCGACTCCGAGAACATGAACATGGCCGCCACCAGCGGCAGCAGCAGCACCCCGATCATGATCGTGATCGCGCCCGCCGAGTGCCGGATGATCGCGCCGATGGCCAGCGAGAGCAGGCCGAGCAGCGCCAGGAACAGGCCGACACCGACCGTCGCCCGCAGCCACTCGGCCGAGGTGGGCTCGGCGGCCCCGGGCACCATCGCCACCTGCACCGCGCCCACCACCGCCGCCGTGACCGTGGTGATCGTGAAGACGAGCAGGAAGAAGACGACGGCCTTGGCCCCCAGGACCCGGCCGCGGGTCGGGCAGGCCGTCAGGGTCGTACGGATCATGCCGGTGCCGTACTCGGAGGCGATCGTCAGCACGCCGAGCGTGATCACGCAGATCGAGCCGAGGAGCACGCCGAAGAAGCCGAGCGCCAGCGCCGACTCCTGATCGGCCGGCACGTCGGCGTTGGACACGACCGCGGCCACGCCGAGGCCGATGACCAGCATCAGCAGCACCATCACACCCAGCGTCCACATCGTGGAGCGCAGGGAACGGATCTTCGTCCACTCCGAGGCCAGCGCGTCCCCGAGGTGCGCCTTGCGCACCGGGATGGGGGAGACGTACGCGTACGGCGCGGGAACCGGGGCCGGAGCCGGCGCGGGGGAGGGGGTGGGGGCGGTCATCGGGCGTCCTCGGCGTTCTTGGCGTCACCGGTGGGCTGGGCGGGCGCTGCGGGCGCGGCGTTCGGAGCGGGCTCGCCCTGCGTCGCGTACGGGTTCTGGCCGGGCGGCGGCGGTGCGTACCAGCCCTGCTGCGGCACGTCCGGCACCACCGGCTGGGCCTGCTGCTGGAAGTGGTGCGGCGGCTGCGGCTGCTGGAGGTGGGCCAGCTGGTCGTCGGTGGAGCGGTAGTCCACGGCGCCCTGCGTCATCCGCATGTACGCCTCCTCCAGCGAGGCCTGGTGCGGGGAGAGCTCCCAGAGCCGGACGTCCGCGTCGTGCGCCAGGTCGCTGATCCGGGGCAGCGGCAGACCGGTCACCCGCAGCGCGCCGTCCGGCTCGGACATCACCCGCCCGCCGGCCTCGATCAGCGTCGCCGTCAGCTTCTCCCGCTGCTGCGGCTCCGCCTGCGGGGTGCGGACCCGGGCGAAGTCGGCGGAGTTCGCCGAGATGAAGTCCTTGACGCTCATGTCCGCCATCAGCTGGCCGCGGCCGATCACGATGAGGTGGTCGGCGGTCAGCGCCATCTCGCTCATGAGGTGGCTGGAGACGAAGACGGTCCGGCCCTCGGCGGCCAGCTTCTTCATGAGGTTGCGGACCCAGAGGATGCCCTCCGGGTCGAGGCCGTTGACCGGCTCGTCGAAGAGCAGCACCTGCGGGTCGCCGAGCAGCGCCGCGGCGATGCCGAGCCGCTGCCCCATGCCCAGCGAGAAGCCCTTCGAGCGCCGCTTGGCGACGTCCTGGAGGCCGACGACCCCGAGCACCTCGTCGACGCGCTGCGCCGGGATGCCGGCGAGCTGCGCGAGCGACAGCAGATGGTTGCGGGCGCTCCGGCCGCCGTGCACGGCCTTGGCGTCGAGCAGCGCGCCGACCTGGCGGGGCGCGTTCGGCAGCTGCCGGAAGGGGTGGCCGCCGATCGTGACATGCCCCGAGGTGGGCCGGTCGAGCCCGAGGATCATGCGCATCGTGGTCGACTTGCCGGAGCCGTTGGGGCCGAGGAAGCCGGTGACGGTCCCCGGCCGCACCTGGAAGGAAAGGTTGTACACGGCTGTCTTGGCGCCGTAGCGCTTCGTCAGGCCGACTGCCTCGATCATTCTCCAGCCCCATCGACAGGTCAGGTCGTCGGGGCCGTGGCCGACGGCCGGGGCCCCCGTATGAGCTAGGAGCTTATCCAGGGGTTGACGGTTCCGGCCAAGTCGAAATCGTGACCAAGAGACCGTGCCGTGCTACGCGTCCCGCTTCTTCATGACCAGATAGCCGCCGAGCAACGCGGCCGCCACCCAGAGCACCATGATCCCCAGGCCGCCCCAGGGGCCGTACGGCGCCTCCTCCGTGTTCAGGGCGTCGGGAACGACCTGCATGATCTTGGAGCCCGCCTGGTCGGGGAAGTACTGGGCGACCTCCTTGGCCTTCGGGACCGCCGAGAGGATGTTCGAGACCAGGAGGAGGAACGGCACCAGGATGCCGAGCGACAGGATCGACGAGCGCAGCATCGTCGCCACGCCCATCGAGAAGAGCGCGATCAGGCCCATGTAGAGCCCGGCGCCGACCACGGCGCGCAGCACGTTGTCCGCGCCCAGGGTCGTCCGGTGCTCGCCGAGGAGGCCCTGCCCGAGGAAGAACGACAGGAAGCTGGTCACCAGACCGACGCCGAGCGCGAGCGCCCCGGCCACCGCGATCTTGGAGAAGAGGAAGGTCGCCCGCTGCGGGACGGCGGCGAGCGAGGTGCGGATCATGCCCGAGCTGTACTCGGTGCCGACCACGAGGACGCCGAAGACCACCATCGCCAGCTGGCCGAGGACCATCCCGGAGAAGCTGACGAAGGTCGGGTCGAAGGTCGCCTGCTCGGCCTCGTTCAGATCGCTGAAGGTCGCCTTCACCAGCGCCGAGATGGCGGCGCCCATCGCCACCGTCACCAGCAGCGCGCTCGCCAGGGTCCAGACCGTCGACGAGACCGTCCGGATCTTGGTCCACTCCGACTGGAGGACCGCCGAAACCGCTGCCATCGTTCAGGCTCCCTTGGTGGTCTCGCCCCAGCGGGGGCCCGGCGCGTCCGCCGCGTGTACGTCCGTGCCGTGCGCGTGGTACTCCACCGCGCCGGCCGTCATCTGCATGAACGCCTCTTCGAGGGAGGCGCGCTGCGCGCTCAGCTCGTGCAGGACGAGCCGGTGCTCGGCCGCCAGCTCACCGAGCTTCTCGGTCGTCGCGCCGTCCACCTCCAGCGTGCCGTTGCCCGCCTCGACGGGCGTGAAGCCGGCCTCGCGCAGGACGTCCCGCAGCCGCTCCTGCTGCGGCGAGCGCAGCCGTACGTAACTCCGCGAATTCTGGTGGATGAAATCCGCCATCGACGTGTCGGCCAGCAGCTTTCCCTGCCCGATGACGATGAGATGATCGGCCGTCAGGGCCATTTCGCTCATCAGATGACTGGAAACGAAGATCGTCCGGCCCTCGGCGGCGAGCGCCTTCATCAGATTGCGGATCCAGTGAATTCCCTCGGGGTCCAGACCATTGACGGGTTCGTCGAACATCAGGATCTCGGGATCACCGAGCAGCGCCGACGCGATTCCGAGCCGCTGGCCCATGCCGAGCGAGAAGCCCTTCGACTTCTTCTTCGCCACCGAGGTCAGCCCGACCAGGTCGAGGACCTCACCGACCCGGCTCGCCGGAATACGGTTCGACTGCGCGAGGCAGAGCAGATTGTTGTACGCCGACCGGCCGCCGTGCATCGCCTTCGCGTCCAGGAGCGCCCCGATGTACTTCAGCGGCTCCTGGAGCTCCCGGTAGTGCTTGCCGTCGATCCGGACCGTTCCGCTCGTCGGGTTGTCCAGATCGAGCATCATCCGCATGGTCGTCGACTTGCCCGCGCCGTTGGGCCCCAGGAAGCCGGTCACCACGCCGGGACGCACCTGGAAGGAGAGATGGTCGACCGCGATCTTCGATCCGAACCGTTTCGTCAGGCCCTCGAGCTCGATCATGCGTACAACCTACGGGCGCGAAAAACCCTCCGCCACCGGAATGACAGAGGGTTTTCGGGCACTTCTCCGGCGCGTCACCGGGCGGGCTCGTCACGGGGGTGCGAGCCCGCCCGCCCGGCGGACCGTCAGAGTCTGCTCAGCGCGGCTCAGCGGGTCTGCTGGGCCGGGACACCACGGGTGGCGGGCTCGTCGTCGATCGGCGAGCCGGCGGCCGCCACGGCGGCACCGGTCAGCGTGGCCAGCATCTCGCGGACGTTGGTCAGCTGGGCGTTGATCGAGTCGCGGCGGTTCGTCAGCGCCGCGAGCTCGCGCTCCGATTCCGAGCGGATCCGGTCGGCCTTGGCGTTCGCGTCGGCCACGATGTCCTCGGCCTGGCGCTGCGCGGTCTCCACCGTCTGACGCGCCCGGCGCTCCGCGTCCGTACGCAGCTTCTCGGCCTCCAGACGGAGCTGCTCGGCGCGGTGCTCGATCTCGGCGAGGCGCTTCTCGGCCTTGGCCTGACGCGAGGCCAGGTCGCGCTCCGACTGCTCCCGGCGCTTGGCCAGGTTGGTCTCGAAGTCCGCGGCGGCCTGGGCGGCCTTGGCGCGGGTCTCCTCGAAGAGGGCGTCCGCCTCCTCGCGCTTGGACTGCGCGTCCTTCTGCGCCTCGGCACGCAGCGAGTTGGCCTCGCCCTGCGCCTTCTCGACGATCCGGACGCCCTCGTCCTCGGCCTTCGCCTTGCGCTCCGCGGAGAACGACTCGGCGTCGTTGCGCACCTGCTGGGCGGCCGACTCGGCCAGCTCGCGGTGCTGCTCGGCGGCGCGACGGGCCTCCTCGCGCAGGTCCTTCGCCTCCTCCTCGGCGAGGCGGAGGATCTTCTCGACACGCGCGCCGAGGCCGGCGTACGACGGCTCGGCGTCGGTGACCTGGGCCTGGGCGTTCTGCGTCTCGAGGTGGAGCTCCTCGATGCGCTTTTCCAGAGAGGTGATGCGTCCTAGAGCACTGTCACGGTCGGCGACGAGCTTGGTAATGCGGTCGTCCACCTGACCGCGGTCGTAACCACGCCGCACGAGCTCGAAGCCGAAGGGGGAGGAAGTGTCGCTCATGGGGTTCCTGTCGAATGAGACCGGTGAGGTGTTAGGGGGAATCCTAGGGGCCGAAGCGGCGTGTCATCGAGCGGATGCCCGTTTGATATGGAGAATGTCCAGCCTTTTGAGTGGCTAGCCGTCTGACGACTTGCCACTCGAACGTGTTGCCCCCGCCGGAACACCCGCCTTCACGCCATCCTTCGTGCCAGCGGTCGGCGCCTCGAAAGACTCCAACGCTTCGAGGACGTCCTGGACACGGGAGATCTCGGCGTTGATGTCCTCGCGACGGCGCACCAGCACATCCAGCTCGCGCTTGCCCTCGGAGATCATCGTCTCGGCCTCCTGCTCGGCCTCCGACCTGACCTTCTCCGCCTCCGCGACCAGCGAGGCCTTCTTCTGCTCGGCCTCCTTCAGAAGCGCCTCGGCCTTCTTCACCGCGGCGATCCGGACCTTGCTCGCCTCCGAACTCGCGTCGGAGAGCAGCTCCTTGGCCTTCTCCGCGGCCTCGGCCGACTGCTCCTCGGCGGCCTTCACCAGCTTGTCGACCCGCTCGCCGGCCGTCTTCATCTGCTCGGCCGTCTCGCGCCGCGCCCGCTCGTGCAGCTCCTCGATCTCGCCCTCGATCCGGGCCCGCAGCTCCTCCGCCCGCTCCCTTATGGCCGTCGCGTCGCTGCGCGCGCCCACCAGGAGCTCGTCCGCGTCCGTACGGGCCTTCTCCACCAGCGAGTTGCCCTCGACGGTCGCCTCGGCCACGATCCGGTCGGCCTCCTTGCGGGCCGCGCCGACCATCGTGTCGGCCTGCGACTCGGCCTCGGTGGTGGCGCGCAGCGCCTCCTCCTGGGCCTTCGCCATCAGCTGGTCGGCCTGCTCGGCCGCGTCCGAGCGGCGCTTGGCACCGGCCTCGCGCGCCTCGTCGAGCGTACGGTCGGCCTCCTCGCGGGCCTCGGAGCGCATCTGCTCGGCGGCCGCCTCGGCGTCCGCCTTGACCCGCTCGGCCTCCGCCCGGATCCGCTCGGCGGCCTGCTGGGCCTGGAGCACGTTCTCCGCGCCCTCGGCGCGCAGCCGCTCCGCCTCGTCGCCGGCCTCGCCGGTGATCCGCTCCGCCTCGCCGGCGGCCTCCGTGATCAGCGAGTCCGCCTGCTCGGCCGCGTCCGCGCGCCGCTTGTCGGCGGCCTTGCGGGCCTCGTCGAGGACCTGCTCGCCGTCCGCGCGGGCGGCGGCCCGCAGGGCCTCCGCCTCGGCCTCGCCCGCCGCCTTGACCTGCTCGGCCTCGGCGCGCAGCCGCTGCGCGTCCTGCTCGGTGGACTCCAGGAGCGCCACCGCCTCCGCGGTGATCGCGTCGGCCTGCTCGGCGGCGTCCGAACGCCGCTTGTCGGCGGCCTTGCGCGCGTCGTCGAGGACCCGCTCGGCGTCGGCGAGCGCGGCGACCCGCAGCGCCTGGGCGTGCGCCTCGCCGTCCGTCCTCAGCTGCTCGCCCTCGGCACGCAGCGCCTCCGCCTCGGTGGTGAGCCGCTCGGCCTCGCCCGAGGCCTCCGTGATGAGGGTGTCCGCCTGCTCGGCGGCGTCCGCGCGCCGCTTGTCGGCCGACTTGCGGGCCTCGTCCAGGATCTGCTCGCCCTCCGTGCGGGCGAGCGTGACCAGCTCCTCCGCCTCGGCGGTGAGCCGCTCGGACTCGGCGGCCGCCTCGGAACGGATCCGGTTGGCGTCCTCGCGGGCGTCGGCACGCGTACGGGCCGCGTCCTGCTCGGCCGAGCCGAGCGCGTCCGACGCCTCCGTCCGTACCCGCTGGGCGTACTCGGCGGTGTCCGCGCGCAGCTTCTCCGACTCGGCGAGCGCGTCCGCGACCGTCCGCTCGGCCAGCGACTTCGCGGCCTCGGTCTCCTCCTGGGCGCGCGCCCTGACCCGGTTCGCGTCCTCGGTCGCCCGCTCCCGCTCCTCGTACGCGTCGGCGCGGACCCGGTCCGCCTCCTCCTGCGCCTCGGTGCGGGTGCGCTCCGCCGCGTGCTCGGCCGCGCTGCGCAGCCCGGAGATCTCCTCCTCGGCCTGCTCGTGCAGGCCGGCCACGGCGTCGCGGACCTCCTTGGCGGTCTGCTCGGCTGCGGAGACCATCTCGGTCGCCCGCCGGTCCGCCTCCTCGACCAGGCGCTGCGCCTCGGTCTGCGCCTCCTCCACCCGCCTGCGGGCGGAGGCGAGCAGCTCCTCGGACTGCTCGCGGGCGTGCTCGCGCTCACGGTCGGCCTCGGAACGGGCCGACTCCAGCGTCTCCTCGGCCTCCCGGCGCCGCCGGTTGGCCTCCTCCTGCGCGGCGGCCAGCGCCTCGGCGGCCTCGGTGGCCACCCGCTCGGCGGCGGCCGCGGCCTCGGCCCGCACGCGGTCGGCGGTCTCCTGGGCCTCCGACTTCAGCCGCTCGGCCTCCGTCGACGCCTCCGTACGCAGCCGTACGGCCACGGCCTCCGCCTCGGCGCGCGAGGCCGACGCGTCCGACGCCGCCTCCGTGCGCAGCCGCTCGGCCTCCTGCTCGGCCTGCGCCTGGAGCGTACGGATGCGCTCGGCGGCCTCGGTGCGGAGCCGGTCGGTCTCCTCGGCGGCCTCGCGGCGCAGCCGCTCGCTCTCGGCGCGGGCGTCGGTCAGCGCCTGCTCGGCGGATTCCACCCGGGTCTCGGCCTCGGTGTGCAGCCGGGTGAGCTCCTCGGCCGCCTCCTCGCGGCGGGCGGCGGCGGCCCGCTCGGCCTCCTCGCGCAGCTCGGTCGCGGCGCGCTCGGCCGCCTCCTTGACGGAGTCGGCCTGCTCCTCGGCCTCCGTCCGCATCCGCTCGGCCTCGGCGCGGGTGCGCTCCAGGGTCTCCTCGGCCTGCGTACGCAGCGTCTGCGCGCGCTCCATCGCCTCGGCCCGCACCCGCTCGCCCTCGGCGCCCGCGCTCGCGCGCATCTCCTCGGCGTCCGTACGGGCCTTGGTCAGCAGCTCCTCGGCGGCGCCGGCCGCCTCCTCGATCTGGCCGACGGCCTCGCGCCGGGCCTCGCCGCGGATCTTCTCGCCCTCGGCGATCGCCTCGGCCCGCAGCCCCTCGGCCTCGCCGCGCAGCCGGCGCGCCTCCTCCTGGAGCTCGACGGTCTTGGCGCGGTACTCCTTGGTGTCGTCCTTGGCCGAACCGAGCAGCTCGTCGGCCTGCTCCTCGGCCTGCGTCCGCGTCCGGTCGGCCTCGGTCTCGGCCTCGCGGCGGATCCGCTCGGCCTCCTCGGAGGCCTTGCGGGTGGTCTCCTGGGCGTCCTCGGAGGCCTTGGTCAGGACCTCCTCGGCGGTCCGCGCGGCCTTGGCGAGCGCGGCGGCGGAGTCCTCGGCCGCGACCGTACGGGCCTTGTCGGACGCCTCCGAGAGCACCTTCTCGGCCGCGGCGGTGGCCTCGCGGAGCTTCTCCTCGGCCGCCCCCTTGAGGGTCTCGGCCTCCTTGGTCGCCTCGGAGACGAGCCGGGCGATCTCCGCCTTCGCCGTACGGGTGCGCTGCTCGTTGACGGACTCCGCGGACGACAGCTGCTTGGCCGCCGCCTCCTTGGCCTCGGTGAGCGCCTTCTCGGCCTCCGCGCGGGCCTCGCGGAGCCGGGCCTCGGCCTCCTGCATCCGCTGCTCGGCGGCGCGGGACAGCTCGGCGGCCTGCTGACGGGCCTGCTCGGTCTCGGCGGTGGTGGAGGAACGCAGCTGCTCGGCGTGGCTGGTGGCCTCCTGGGCCTGCGTGGACGCGGCGTTCAGGAGCCGCTCGGCGTCCTTGCGGGCGCGCAGCAGAATCGCTTCGGCCTCGGCACGGGCCGCCTCTGCCTCGGTGCCCACCCGGTGGCGGGTCTCCTCGGCGAGCCGGGTGGCCTCGGCGCGGGCGCCGGCGAGCGACTGCTCGGCCTCGGCGCGGGACTCCTCCATGAGGCGGCGGGCCTGCGACTCGGTGCGGGCGCGCAGCTGCTCGGCCCAGGCCACGTTCTCGTTGACGTGTGCCTCGACGGTCTGCCGGCGCTCGGCGAGCTCCTGGTCGAGGCGCTGCCGGCGCTGGACGGCCTCCGCGTGCAGCTCGGCCTGGAGCCGGGCCTGGTGCTCGGCGTGCTCCTGCAGGATGCGCTGGGTCTGGGCGCGGGCGTCGCGCAGCTCGCGCTCGGCGTCCTGGCGCAGCTGGTCGGCCTGGACCTGCGCGTTGCGCAGCATCTGCTCGGCCTGGTAGCCGATGTCCGCGCTGTCGTACGCGGGACGGGACGCGATGGTGCGGCGCGCCTCGTGGAGCTTGGCGCGCAACACCTCGACCTGGTAACCGAGGTCCTCGGCGTGCTGGACGGCCTTCTCCCGCTCGGTCTTCAGCCGGTCCATCTCGGCTTCGAACCGCGAGAGATGGTCGTCTTCAGCTCGGTGGCTCTCCTGGCGTTCGTAGCCCCGCACTGCGCGGTCCCATCCTTCCCCGAGCTCTCGACCCGGTCGAGCAGGGGAGGACCCCAACCCTGGTCGCAACACTCCAACGAGCACCGTTCACCGGAGAACGGCCCCCCGGGAATCGTGGCAGATCGGATACCCCGACTTCGACGCCGCATGGCATGCGGCCCCGACCGGCCCCGGCCCGGAGTCGCCCACTCTACCGGGCCAGGAATCCGGAGGTCAGTGCTCCGCTGAGGAGTGGTCGTCCGACGGCTCGGCGGAGGTGACCAGTTCGGTCAGGACGCCGTGGCAGTCCTTGGGGTGCAGGAAGGTGATGCGGGAGCCCATGGAGCCGATCCTGGGCTCGTCGTAGAGGACCCGGATGCCCTTGGAGCCGATGGCCTCGGCGTCGCCGTCGACATCGGCGGTGCCGAAGGCGATGTGGTGCACGCCCTCACCGTTCTTGGCCAGCCATTTGCCCACCGCGGAGTCCTCCCGGGTGGGCTCCAGGAGCTGGAGGTACGAGGCGCCGCCGTCGGAGGTGTCGTTGATCTTGAGCATGGCCTCGCGGACGCCCTGCTCCTCGTTCTCCTCGGAGTGGAACACCTCGAAACCGTAGGTCGCGCGGTAGAACTCGATGGTCTTGTCGAGGTCGAAGCAGGCGATCCCGATGTGGTCGATTCGCGTCAGCATTCCTCCAGTGCAGCGCCACGGGGTTGGTTACGCAACGTGCGCGCCGTCACACCGACTGGCCGGTGACCGTGTGCGTGACCGCTCAGTACATTGAAGGTAAACCCTCGTTCACTCCTCATCCCTAGGGGCCGTGCCTCATGTCTGGAACGACCGGTACCACCTCAGTGATCGTCGCGGGCGCCCGCACGCCCATGGGCCGCCTGCTCGGCTCCCTCTCCTCCTTCTCCGGCGCCGACCTGGGCGGCTTCGCCATCAAGGCCGCGCTCGACCGGGCCGGCATCGGCGGCGACCAGGTGCAGTACGTGATCATGGGCCAGGTGCTCCAGGCGGGCGCCGGTCAGATCCCGGCGCGTCAGGCGGCGGTCAAGGCCGGCATCCCGATGAACGTGCCGGCGCTGACCATCAACAAGGTCTGCCTGTCCGGTCTCGACGCCATCGCGCTGGCCGACCAGCTGATCCGCGCGGGCGAGTTCGACGTCGTCGTCGCCGGTGGCCAGGAGTCGATGACCAACGCCCCGCACGTCCTGCCGAAGTCCCGCGAGGGCTTCAAGTACGGCGCGATCGAGATGCTCGACGCGATGGCGTACGACGGTCTGACCGACCCCTTCGAGAAGATCGCCATGGGCGAGTCGACCGAGAAGCACAACACCCGCCTGGGCATCCAGCGCCCCGAGCAGGACGAGATCGCCGCGCTCTCGCACCAGCGGGCCGCCGCCGCGCAGAAGAACGGCGTCTTCGAGGCCGAGATCACCCCGGTCGAGATCCCGCAGCGCAAGGGCGACCCGGTCGTCTTCTCGAAGGACGAGGGCATCCGCCCGGAGACCACCGTCGAGTCGCTCGGCAAGCTCCGTCCGGCCTTCGCCAAGGACGGCACCATCACCGCCGGCACCTCCTCGCAGATCTCCGACGGCGCCGCCGCCGTCGTCGTGATGAGCAAGGCGAAGGCCGAGGAGCTGGGCCTGGAGTGGATCGCCGAGATCGGCGCCCACGGCAACGTGGCGGGACCGGACAACTCGCTGCAGTCGCAGCCCTCCAACGCGATCCAGCACGCCCTGAAGAAGGCGGGCCTGGGCGTCGAGGACCTCGACCTGATCGAGATCAACGAGGCGTTCGCCGCGGTCGCCGTGCAGTCAATGAAGGACCTCGGCGTGACCCCGGAAAAGGTGAACGTCAACGGCGGTGCGATCGCGCTCGGCCACCCCATCGGCATGTCCGGCGCCCGTGTGGTGCTGCACCTGGCGCTGGAGCTGAAGCGGCGCGGCGGCGGGACCGGCGTGGCGGCGCTGTGCGGCGGCGGCGGTCAGGGCGACGCTCTGATCATCCGCGTTCCGTAGGCACACGCGTTCCGGCGAGTAAGGAGTTACGGCACATGGTGGACGTCCCCGAACTGGTCGCCCAGGCACGGGAGGGCCGGCCGCGTGCGGTGGCCCGGCTGATCTCGCTCGTGGAGGGGGCGTCCCCGCAACTGCGCGAGGTGATGGCGGCGCTGGCCCCGCTGACGGGCGGCGCGTACGTGGTGGGCCTGACGGGTTCGCCCGGCGTGGGCAAGTCCACTTCGACGTCGGCGCTGGTCGCGGCCTACCGGCGGGCGGGCAAGCGGGTCGGCGTGCTCGCGGTCGACCCCTCCTCCCCGTTCAGCGGGGGAGCGCTGCTCGGTGACCGGGTCCGGATGTCGGAGCACGCCTCGGACCCGGGCGTCTACATCCGCTCGATGGCCACCCGCGGGCACCTGGGCGGGCTCGCCTGGTCGGCGCCGCAGGCGATCCGCGTCCTGGACGCGGCGGGCTGCGACGTGATCCTCGTGGAGACCGTCGGAGTCGGTCAGTCGGAGGTGGAGATCGCCTCCCAGGCCGACACGTCGGTGGTGCTCCTCGCGCCCGGCATGGGCGACGGGATCCAGGCCGCGAAGGCGGGCATCCTGGAGATCGGCGACCTGTACGTGGTGAACAAGGCGGACCGGGACGGCGCGGACGCGACGGCCCGCGAGCTGAACCACATGCTGGGCCTGGGCGAGGCGCGTGGTCCCGGCGACTGGCGGCCGCCGATCGTGAAGACGGTCGCGGCGCGCGGCGAGGGCATCGACGAGGTCGTCGAGGCGCTGGAGAAGCACCGGGCGTGGATGGAGGAGCACGGCGTCCTGGCCGAGCGCCGCCGGGCGCGCTCGGCGCGCGAGGTCGAGACGATCGCGGTCACGGCGCTGCGCGAGCGCATCGGCGACCTGCACGGCGACCGCCGTCTGGACGCCCTGGCGGAGCGCATCGTGGCCGGCGAACTGGATCCGTACGCGGCGGCCGACCAGCTCGTGGCGGACCTGACCCGCGCCTGACGCGAGCAACGAAGGACGGGGGCCCCCGGGGGGGGGGGGGCCCCCCCGGCCCCCCCCGGGGGGGGGGGGGCCCCCCCCCCGGGGGGGGCCGGCGGGGGGGGGGGGGGGGGGGGCGGCGCGGCGGGGGGGGGGGGGGGGGGGGGGGCGGCCC
>NZ_JBIBWQ010000005.1:69641-393059 GCF_043081505.1 Streptomyces sp. NPDC014870 | reverse complement strand
CCCAGGGGGGCGGGCGACCGGGACCCGTCCGGGGCGCCCGCCCCGCGCGGGGCGCACCGCACCGGCCCCGGCGGCCCCACCGGCGGGCCGGGGGCCCCGGTGCGCGATCGCGCACCGGGGCCCCCGTCGTCGTGCCTGTCCCGCCCGCTACGGCTTGCCGCGGCGGCCGCGCAGCTGCTCGGCGACCGGCTTCAGGGACTCGTGGAGGTCGCCCAGGGCGTCCGGGGTCAGCTGGTCGATGAAGTGCCTGCGTACGGACTCCACGTGGTGCGGGGCGACCTTGCGCATGGTCTCCATGCCCTCGTCAGTCAGGACCGCGTACAGGCCGCGGCGGTCCGACTCGCAGTTGACGCGGCGGACGTACCCCGCGTTCTCCATGCGGGTGATCTGGTGCGAGAGCCGGCTCTTGGACTGCAGCGTCGCCGTGGCGAGGTCGCTCATGCGCAGCCGCCGCTCCGCCGACTCCGAGAGGTTCACCAGGATCTCGTAGTCGTTCATGGTCAGGCCGAAGGGCTGGAGGTCCTTCTCCAACTGGTACGTCAGCATCCGGAAGACGTCCAGGTATGTGCGCCACGCGCACTGTTCGGCGTCGGTGAGCCAGGGGGTGGCCGTCTCGGTCTCCATATATGGATTCTACCTAAGAAGTTGAAAACTGGACGAAGTCAGGGAGTGTGACACCAGGCACCCGGGCCCGACGTACGGGGTGCAGACGTTCGAGGGCGTCACACTCCGCAGACTACCGGCTACAGCCCGAAGCGCCGCTGGAGGTCTCCGAGCTGTCCGGGAAGGCGCGGTGCCTGGCCGTGCGCCCCGTGGCCGGAACCGTGCGCCCCGGGAACGCCGCCCGGAACCCCGGGCTGCCCGCCCGCCTCGCCGATCGCCCGTTCGGGCATCAGCAACTCGGTCGACTGGAGCAGTACCGTACCCGCTCCCACGAACTCGAACTGATGCTCCTCGCCCGAGGTGCCGCCGATCCCCGTCAGCGCCCGCACCCCGCCCATCACGCCCGTCATGTAGCCGTGGTCGTAGTGGTGGCACGGGGACGGGCAGTCCGCCCAGCCGACGAGCGCCTGCGGGTCCACCCGCATCGGCGGCTCCATGAAGACCACCGGGCCGTTCGAGGCCGCCACGAACTTGCCCGTGCCGATCAGCGTCACGAAGCCCGGCACGATCGACTGCTTCAGCGCCAGCGTCGGCTGGTAGGCGAGCAGATTGCCCGAGCGGATCGTCAGATTGCCCTCGTCCAGGTCGAAGGAGTTCACGTCGAAGGCCCGGTCGGCGAGCAGCATCTTGCCGCTGCCCTCCGCCACCACCCAGTCGCTCGCGTGCAGCGGCGAGTGGAAGGACGTACGGACCAGCCGGTCCAGACGCCCGTGGCCGATGCCGTTGAAGTCGATCCGCCCGTAGTAGGCGATCATCTTCCCCTTCTGCAGGAACCACTGGGAGCCCTTGAGCTCCACGCAGAAGGTGTACGGATTGACGTTGTCGTCGGACGGGAGCGAGTGCGGGTCGAGGACGACGGGACCGGTCACAGCTTCTCCTCCGAGGCCTGCACGTACACCGCACCACTGCCGCTCAGCTCCAGCTGGAACGCCTCGCCCGAGCCGCGCCCGACCATGTCGCGCCAGCCCAGCGCGGTCGAGAGCTTGTTCCGTACGTCGCCGTGGTGCGCGACGTACGCCTGCGGGTCCACATGGATCGCGCGCCCCGGCGTGATCGGCAGCTCGATCACGCCGCCGTGCGCCATCACGGCGACCGCGCCGTGGCCCTTGAGCGTCGTGGTGAAGAGCCCCTGGCCGGTCACCTGGCCGCGCACCATGCCCATGACCCCGCCCTGGGAGCCCATGAACATCGTGCCCTGCTGCAGGGTGCCGTCGAAGGCGAGCAGCCGGTCGGCCTCGACGTACAGCGTGTCGCCGGTCAGCTGGATCACCTGGATGTGGTGGCCGCCGTGCCCGAACATCACCGTGCCGTTGCCCTCGACCGTCATCAGCGGCGTCGCCTCGCCGGCCACCCGGCGGCCGAGCATCGACATCACACCGCCCTGGCCGCCGGCCATGTTCGGCGTGAAAGTGACGTCGCCGCGGTACGCCAGCATCGCGCCGCGTTGGCTGAACATGCGCTGCCCGGGGATCACCTGGGCCTCGACCATCTTCGAGTTGATCTCACGGAACGGCATCAGACGTCGCCCCCGATCGTGTTCCGCTCGCTCGGCTGGACATACACGAGCCCGTCGCCCTCGAAGCGGATCTGGAACGCCTCGCCGCCACCCTCGCCGAGGAACGTGCGGAACGTCACACCGGACTGGAAGCTCTGCTGGAGGTTGCCCTGATGGGCGACGTACGCGCCGGGGTCGACGGAGAGCGGGTACTGCGGGGTCACGCGCAGCACCACCGCCGGGCCGTCGGACATGATCGCCGCCTGGCCCGTGCCCTCGACGGTCGTGGTGAACAGACCGTTGCCGGTCGCCCCGCCACGCATGCCGGTGAAGCTCGTACCGGTGCGCAGCCCCGCGTCCGTGCAGAGCAGGTTGCTCGCCTCGACGTAGAGCTTGTCGCCGTGCAGGGAGACGAGGTTGATCTCGGAGGCGCGGTCGGCGAACCAGCAGGTCCCCTGGCCCTTCACCTCCATCACCTCCATCTGCTCACCGGTCAGCCGACGGGTGACCATGCCGCGCAGGCCCTCGCCGCCGCCGGACATCTTCTTGAAGGCCATCTGGCCGTCGTAGGCGACCATGGAGCCGTTTTTCGCCTTGACGGCGTCGCCGGTCATGGAGACGGCGAGCACTTTGCTGCCTTGGAGTCGGAACGTAGCCACGGAGGGAGATTACGGGCCCCCCGCCTAAAGAGACAGCAAAGTCGGCGTGCACAATGGACCCGCCCATCCTTGTGCATCCGTTCACAAGATCGAACGAAGGTGACCCCCTCCCGTGGACATCAAGACCGCCTCCTCGCTCCACCGCCTCCGACTCGTCTCCGCGCCGGAGGCCGTCTCCTTCCTCCTGCTGCTGGTCTGCTCGGTGCTCAAGCGCACCACGGACTTCAACGCCGTGCCGGTGATGGGCGCGATCCACGGCATCCTCTTCATCCTGTACGTGCTGTTCTGGCTGGACGCCTGGAACCGCACCAAGTGGCAGTTCAAGACCGCCGCCCTCTACTTCGTGCTCTCCGTGCTGCCCTTCGGCGGCTTCTTCGCCGAGCGCAAGCTCAAGCGCGAGGCCGCCGACGCCGTCATCGCCTCCCGCGCCCGGGGCGAGGGCAAGGTGAACGCCGCGTGATCGTCGCCTTCTCGGTCACCCCGCTCGGCGTCGGCGAGGAGGTCGGCGCGTACGTGGCCGACGCCGTCCGGGTCGTCCGTGAGTCGGGGCTGCCGAACCGCACCGACGCGATGTTCACCTCCATCGAGGGGGAGTGGGACGAGGTCATGGACGTCGTCAAGCGCGCCGTCGCCGCCGTCGAGGCGCGCGCTCCCCGGGTCTCCGTCGTCCTCAAGGCCGACATCCGACCCGGTGTCACCGACGGACTGACGAGCAAGGTCGACACCGTCGAACGTCACTTGAACGGCTGACCCGCCTCTACCGCGCGGACGAGCCCCCGACCCCTCAGGGCCGGGGGCTCACCCGTACGCGCGGCGAGAACAACTCGCTCGGACGACTCCAGTCGACACGCCGATGCTTCTCCCCTTTTGTGGGGGTATCGACCCGTTCGACGACAGCTGGAGGCACCGTGCGGCCGCGAGGCTACGACTACGACACCTACAGCCGACTCGCCGGTCCCCTCACGGAACCGGAAACAGCGGCCTACACGGTGCAGTACCGGAGTCTGCTCTCGAAGGAGCCGCACCGAATACGTGCCGTCCTCCTGATGAGCCTGGCGCCGGTGCTCTCCGCGCTGCTGCTCGTCTACCTCGTCTGGCCCAGCCACTGGACCGTCCGAGAGGGCGGCGACCGATGGCTCGTCGGGCTCGACGCCGTGATGCTCGTGTCGATCGGGCTCATCTGCTTCTTCATGCTGGTGAACGTCACCTCGATCGCGCACGCCACGATGGTCGCCCGCGACCCGATACCCGTGCACCCGGAGAAGGGCACCCGGGTCGCCTTCCTCACCACGTACGTCCCGGGCAAGGAACCCCTCGCCATGGTGCGCGCCACCCTCGAAGGGGCCGTACGCCTCCGGCACGACGGCACGCTCGACGTCTGGCTCCTGGACGAGGGCGACGACGAACGCGCCAAGGCGCTCTGCGCCGAACTGGGCGTCAGGCACTTCACCCGGGCCGGCGTCCCGGAGTGGAACCGCAAGAAGGGCGTCCACAAGGCCCGCACCAAGCACGGCAACTACAACGCCTGGCTCGCGATGCACGGGGACGCGTACGACTTCTTCGCCTCCGTCGACACCGACCACGTCCCGCTCCCCAACTTCCTGGAGCGGATGCTCGGCTTCTTCCGCGACCCGGACGTCGCCTTCGTCGTCGGACCGCAGGTCTACGGCAACTACACCTCGCCCGTCACCAAGGCCGCCGAGTCCCAGCAGTTCCTCTTCCACGCGCTGATCCAGCGGGCCGGCAACCGCTACCACGCGCCCATGTTCGTCGGCACCAACAACGTCGTACGGATCTCCGCCGTCAAGCAGGTCGGCGGGCTCTACGACTCCATCACCGAGGACATGGCCACCGGCTTCGAGCTGCACCGGAGGAAGAACCCGCACACCGGGCACTTCTGGCGCTCCGTCTACACCCCGGACGTGCTCGCCGTCGGCGAGGGCCCGGCCTCCTGGACGGACTTCTTCACCCAGCAGCTGCGCTGGTCCCGGGGCACGTACGAGACGCTGCTCAAGCAGTACTGGAAGACGCCGTTCCGGGTTCCGCCGGGCCGCTTCCTCAACTACACCCTGATGCTCGTCTACTACCCGATGACGGCCGTCAACTGGTTCCTCGGCATCCTCAGCTGCGTCCTCTTCCTCTGGCTCGGCGCCTCCGGGACCCAGGTCTCCTCCTCGGTCTGGCTGATGATCTACAGCGACGCGGTCGCCCTGCAGATCGGCCTCTACCTCTGGAACCGGCGCCACAACGTCTCACCCCACGAGCCCGAGGGCTCCGGCGGCCTGGCCGGCATGGCGATGTCCGCGCTCTCCGCGCCGATCTACCTCAAGTCGCTCGGCTCGGCGGTGCTGCGCACCCGGGGCCGCTTCGTCGTCACCCCCAAGGGCGGCGAGGCCAGCCCCGACCGCGTCCTGACCTTCCGTATCCACCTGTACTGGGCGGCGGTGCTGACCGCCTCGCTGCTCGCCTCCGTCCACTTCCAGCACACCCACGCCGCCATGCGCACCTGGGCCGTGCTCGCCCTCGTCATCTCCCTCTCCCCGGTGGCCGTCTGGACCTGGACCGCCCTGCGCGCGCGGCGCGGCCGCCAGGTGCGCGCCCAGGCCCGGGCCCGCACCCGCGCCCGCCGCCTCACCCCCGCCCACGAGAGCGTCGAGGTCCGCGCCGCCGCCACCCCGCACCCGCCGGCGGCCACCGCACCCGCGCCCACGACGACCGGAGGGAACTGAGCCATGGCCTACCGGCCGTCGAAGAAACTCAAGAAGACGCTGTTCGGCAGTGGCGCCGTCGTGGTCCTCGCGGCCCTGAACGCACCCGCCGCGGTCTCGTTCGTCGGCGAGAAGTACCACGCGTACAAGATCGCCCAGCCCGGCTACAAGAAGCGGTTCGGCTCCTGGGCGCCGGTCTCCGTCCCCGAGGGATACAGCGTCAACGCCATCCACGCCGCGCTGCTGCACACCGGCAAGGTGCTGCTCATCGCCGGCTCCGGCAACGACCAGAAGAAGTTCGACTCGGGCACCTTCGACACCATCCTCTGGGACCCGAAGAAGAACACCTTCAAGAAGATCCCCACCCCCGAGGACTTCTTCTGCTCCGGCCACACCCAGCTCGCCGACGGCCGCCTCCTGGTGGCCGGCGGCACCGCCCGCTACGAGATCCTCGACGGCGAGGTCAAGCGCGCGGGCGGCGGGATGCGGGTCAAGAACGAGAGCCCCGACAAGGCCGTCACCCTCAAGAAGGGCACGGTCTTCCGCTCCCCGTCCGGCGTCGAGTACGTGTCGAAGTTCGACGTCACCGTCCCCAAGGCCAAGCGCGACTTCGAGATCTCGTACTTCAAGAGCGGCCAGATGAAGCCCTGGAAGACCAAGGTCACCGCCGCCGAGGCGCGGGTCTTCGTCGAGGCGAGGAAGGAGGGCGCGCAGGCGCTCACCACCCAGGCCGCGCAGTACGAGGTCGTCGGGCTCAAGGGCGAGGACGCCGACAACGTCTACGGCCTCGCGCAGCGGCTCACCACCGAGAAGCAGGACTTCCAGGGCATCAGGGGTGCCTACGAGTTCGACCCGAAGGCGGAGAAGTACATCCCCGTCGCCCCGATGAAGGACGCCCGGTGGTACCCGACGCTCGTCACCCTCCAGGACGGCAAGGTCCTCGCGGTCTCCGGGCTCAACGACGTCGGCGACGTCGTCCCCGGCGACAACGAGATCTACGACCCGAAGACCAAGAAGTGGTCCAAGGGCCCCTTCCGCTACTTCCCCACCTACCCGGCCCTCTTCCTCACCCAGGGCGGCAAGCTGCTCTACACCGGCTCCAACGCGGGCTACGGCCCGGCGGAGAAGGGCCGCGAGCCGGGCCTGTGGGACCTGAAGAAGAACTCCTTCACCAAGCTGAACGGGCTCACCGACCCCGACCAGCTGGAGACCTCCGCCTCGCTGATGCTGCCGCCCGTCCAGGACCAGAAGCTCATGGTCCTCGGCGGCGGCGGGGTCGGCGAGTCCCCGAAGTCCACCGCCCGGACCTCGATCATCGACCTCTCGAAGGAGACCCCGGCCTTCAAGGACGGTCCGGCGCTGCCGCAGGGCACCCGCTACCTCAGCAGCGTGCTCATGCCCGACGACACCGTCTTCACCACGGGAGGCTCGGTGCGGTACCGGGGCGCGGGCGGCAGCGACATCCTCAAGGCGCAGTTCTACGACCCGAGCGCCAACGCCTTCTCGGCCGCCGCCGAGCCGACGGTCGGCCGCAACTACCACTCCGAGGCGCTGCTGCTCCCCGACGGCCGCGTCGCCACCTTCGGCTCCGACCCGCTCTACGGCAACCAGGCCAACACCAAGCTCGGCAGCTTCGAGCAGCGCATCGAGATCTTCACCCCGCCCTCCCTGCACCGCGCCGGCACCGACCGCCCGGTCCTCGGCGAGGGCCCGCAGGAACTCGACCAGAACGGCCGCGTCACGATCCGCACCAAGGACGCCGCCCGCATCACCAAGGCCCGCCTGATGCGCCCGAGCGCGGTCACGCACACCACGGACGTCGAACAGCGCTCGGTGGAACTGGGCCTGAAGAAGACGAAGGACGCGATCACGGTGGACGTCCCCCTGGACCGCACCCTGGTTCCCCCCGGCTGGTACATGCTCTTCGTCACGGACCGGGACGGCAGCTCGTCGGAGGCGAAGTGGATCCAGGTGGGGTGACGCCCGAGTGGCTCTAGGCCTTCGCTCGGCGGGCCAGGCCCAGGGCGTAGTCGGGCCACCAGGTGCCGGCCGACGGGCCGCCGCGGCAGGGGCCGTCGGAGTCGCCGGGGCGCTTGATCCACAGGTAGGCGTCCACGAGGTCGTCGCCCGTGCGGTCGGTCGGGGGGACGCCGAGGGCGCGGCCCGGCGGGTTGCACCAGGCCTCTTCCCGGTTGCCCGGCAGGGGGCCGTCGCCGTTGCGGCTGGTGTCGACGGTGAAGTGCGTGCCGCCGAGCAGGCCGGAGAGTTCGGCGCCGAAGCCCTTCACGGTGTCGTTGGTCTGGAAGTTGGAGACGTTGAGCGAGAAGCCGTCGGCCCGGTCGATCCCCGCGCGGCGCAGCGGCTCGACCAGCTTGCCCGGGTCGTCGATCCACGCCGGGTTCCCCGCGTCCAGGTAGACCCGGGTGTTCGGCTGACGCTTCAGCCGGTCGATCGCCTCGGAGAGGAGCTGGAAGCGTTCGTCGTGGTACTGGGCGGGGGTGCAGCCGTCGACGGCGTGCGGCACCGCGTCCGGCTCCAGGACGACGATCGCGGACGCGTCCCCGATCGCCGAGGCGAAGGAGTCGACCCAGGTGCGGTACGCCTGTCCGTCGTGCGAGCCGCCCGCCGAGTACATCCCACAGTCCCGGTGCGGGATGTTGTACGCGACGAAGACCACGGTCCGCCCGTCGGCGGCGGCCCCGCGCACCGCCTTGGTGATGTCCGGTACCGGATCGGCGCCGTCCGGCCAGTCCGCGACGGGCCGTTCCGCGATCCGCTTGAGCAGCCGCGCGTCCTCGGCGCGGCCCTCCGACTCGTACTGCCGCACCTGCCGGGCCGCGTCGCTGTCCGGGTCGACCCAGAACGGGGAGCCGCCGGTCGGGGCGACGGTCTCGGCGCGGCCGGACGGCGGGCCGACGGGCGTGCGGGCGGACCTGTCGTCCTCGCCGCAGCTCGCCACGCCGGTCATGATCAGGGCGGTGGCCAGAGCGGCGGCGGTGGCGAGGGCGATGCGGCGGGACAACACCGGATCATCGTGGCATAACGGTCAGTCGGTGGGTGGGTGCGACACCGTGGAGCCGGTCAGGGCCATCCCGATCGGCGTGCGCTCGTACAGCACCTGGTGGCCGTAGCGGCGCGAGGTCAGCAGGCCCGCGTCCCGCAGCACCGACAGGTGCGCCGACACCGAGGACGGGGCGAGGCCGAGGCGGTGCGCGAGCGCCGTCGTGCCGGCCGGCTCGTCCAGCGCGCACAGCACGTCCGCGCGGGCCCGCCCGAGCAGCCGGGCGAGCGCGTCGGGGGTCCGGTCGCCGGGCGCCTCGGTCCACAGGCCGCCGATCCCGCGCACCGGGTAGGCGACGGTCGGCTGCCAGGGCGGGTCGAAGCCGCTCACCACGTCCGGCCAGGTGAAGACGGAGGGCATCAGGACCAGGCCCCGGCCTTCGAGGGCGCGGATGTGCTCGCCGCGGTACGCCACCGTGAGCGTGGCGGTGTCCGGCCGCCAGGCGAAGCCGGGATGGAGTTCGGCCAGCAGGCGCTCCAGGCCGCCCTCGGCGAGCCTGCGGGAGTGGTACGCCACGTCCGCCTCCAGGAGTGCCCGCAGCCGGGGCCAGTCCGGCGCGACCAGGGCCTCCCAGGACGCCTGGAGCAGATCCGCGAGCCGCTCGACGGTGCCCGCCGGATCGGCCAGCATCCGCCGCCCCTCCTCGGAGGTCGTGGCGCCCTGGGTGTCGGCGAGCGCCCGCGCGAAGTCGTCCCGGGCGAGGGCCGGATCGGTCTCCCGTACCGCCGCGATCTCCTCGTCGAAGGAGCAGGCGGGCCCGAGGGGCGGCGGGCCGATGCAGTCGGGGCTGTGTCCGCGCCGCGGCATCAGCAGATGCAGCGGCCGGAGGTCGAGCCCCTCGGCCGCGCCCCGGATCCGCCGCAGCCAGGGCAGGTGGTACCCCTGCTGCCGGGGCCGCGCGAGCACGCGCACGGCGCCGAGTGTCTCCCAGAGCGGCGAGAGCGCGAACCGGACGCGGAGGGTGTCGGCCTCGCCGAAGTGGAGGTGGTACGGCATGGGGGCGCGGCTCCACGGAGGAGAACGGAAGATTCGGGTGGAGGCGAAAGTCTAGGTGGGGGAGGCCGTCGACGGCAGGCTGCGCCCATGCCGAACCACGACACGACCCCCGCGCCCCCCGGCCCACGGCCCGAGCCCGCCGCCCGCACCCCCGGCTACCGGGCCGTCTTCGCCGTCGTCGAGTTCCGGGTCGTCTTCGGCGCGCACCTGCTCTCGCTGCTCGGCGTCGTCGTCAGCGAGATCGCGCTCACCGTGCTCGTCTACGAGCTCACCCGCTCGCCGCTGCTCTCCGCGCTCACCTTCGCCCTCGGCTTCCTGCCGTACCTCGTCGGCGGCACCCTCCTCGCGGGCGTCGCCGACCGGTACCCGCCCCGTCGGGTCCTCGTCGTCTGCGACCTGGTGTGCGCGGGGTGCGTCGCGCTCATGGTGCTGCCCGCCACCCCGGTTGCCGGGCTGCTGGTGCTGCGGTGCGTCGTCGCCGCCGTCGCGCCGGTCTTCAACGGGACGCGGATGGCGACCCTCGCCGACATCCTCGGCGAGGGCGACCTCTTCGTCCTCGGCCGCTCCCTCCTGCGGATCGTCTCCCAGAGCGCCCTGCTCACCGGCTTCGCCGTCGGCGGCCTGCTCCTCACCGTCGTCGCCCCGCGCGGGCGCGATCGCCCTCACCGCCGGCACCTTCCTCGCCTCCGCGCTCCTGCTGCGGCTCGGGACGCGGAGGCGGCCCGCCCGTGGGGCCGGGAGGGCGGAGAAGCGCGGCGGCAACCTCGGTCTGTTGCGCGACCGGCGCGTGCGCGCCCTCATGCTCATGTTCTGGCTGCCGCCCATGTTCGCCGTCGTCCCCGAGGCCCTCGCCGCCCCCTACGCCGACCAGGCCGGCGGCTCCACCGCCGCGCTCGGGCTGCTGATGTGCGCCCTGCCCGTCGGCACCATCGCGGGCGAGCTGTTCGCCGGGTCCGCGCTCGGTGCCACCACGCGGTCGCGGCTCGTGTACCCGCTCGTGCTCGTCGGGGTCCTGCCCTATCTGCTCTACGCCGTCGAGCCCGGGGCCGCCCTCGCGGGCCTCGCCCTCGCGCTCGCCGGCGCCACCGGGGCGTACACCCTGGGCCTCGACGCCTGGTTCGTCGCCGCAGTCCCCGAGGACCGGCGGGGGAGGGCGATGACGCTGATGACCGCCGGGATGATGACCGCGCAGGGGGTCGGCATGGCCGGCGCCGGGCTCGCCGCCGAGTTCCTCCCCGTCCACCTCGTGGTCGCCGCCACGGGTGTCCTCGGCACCCTCTGCCTCGTCGCGGTCGTGCTCGAAGTGCGGGCGACCGAAGGGCGACCGAAGTGCGAGACGGGGCTGACCGGCATGTGACCAGTGGGTAAGGTCGACGCGTGCCGAAGCCGCTCAGTCTCCCCTTCGATCCCATCGCACGCGCCGACGAACTCTGGCAGAAGCGCTGGGGGCCGGTCCCCTCGATGGCCGCGATCACCTCGATCATGCGCGCCCACCAGATCCTCCTCGCGGAGGTCGACGCCGTCGTCAAGCCGTACGGACTGACCTTCGCGCGCTACGAGGCCCTGGTCCTGCTCACCTTCTCCAAGGCCGGCGAGCTGCCGATGTCGAAGATCGGCGAGCGGCTGATGGTCCACCCGACCTCGGTCACCAACACCGTCGACCGGCTGGTCAAGTCGGGTCTGGTCGACAAGCGGCCCAACCCGAACGACGGGCGCGGCACCCTCGCCTCCATCACCGAGAAGGGCCGCGAGGTGGTCGAGGCGGCCACCCGCGACCTGATGGAGATGGACTTCGGCCTCGGGGTCTACGACGCCGAGGAGTGCGCCGAGATCTTCGCGATGCTGCGCCCGCTGCGGGTCTCCGCCGAGGACTTCGACGAGTCCTGAGCGCGGGTTCGGGGCGGCCCGGACAGGAACCCGCGCGTGAGCTCCCACCCGCCCGAAGATCGCCCGGAACGTGCCGTTACGCTCGACGGCATGAAATCCAGCGTGCTGACCCGCTACCGCGTGATGGCGTACATCACCGCCGTCATGCTGCTCGTGCTGTGCACCTGCATGGTCTTCAAGTACGGGTTCGACATGGGCGAGGACGTGACCTTCGCGGTCTCCCAGACCCACGGCGTCCTCTACATCATCTACCTGATCTTCGCCTTCGACCTGGGCTCCAAGGCGAAGTGGCCGTTCGGCAAGCTCCTGTGGGTGCTGCTGTCCGGGACGATCCCCTTCGCCGCCTTCTTCGTCGAGCGCAAGGTCGTCCGCGAGACGCTCCCGCTGGTCAACGGCGCGCAGCCGGCCCCGGCCAAGGCCTGATCCGACAGGGAGCCTGAACCTCCGCACGGATGTGCGGAGGTTTGCCATCGACATTTACTAGGACGTCCTAGTAAATTTGAAGCATGGACGCTGACGCCATCGAAGAGGGCCGCCGCCGCTGGCAGGCCCGGTACGACAAGGCCCGCAAGCGCGACGCCGACTTCACCACGCTCTCCGGCGACACCGTGGAGCCCGTCTACGGGCCCAGGCCCGGCGACACCTACGAGGGCTTCGAGCGCATCGGCTGGCCCGGCGAGTACCCCTTCACCCGCGGACTGCACCCCACCGGCTACCGGGGCCGCACGTGGACCATCCGGCAGTTCGCCGGCTTCGGCAACGCCGAGCAGACCAACGAGCGGTACAAGATGATCCTGGCCGCCGGCGGCGGCGGGCTCTCGGTCGCCTTCGACATGCCCACCCTCATGGGCCGCGACTCCGACGACCCGCGCTCGCTCGGCGAGGTCGGCCACTGCGGCGTCGCCATCGACTCCGCCGCCGACATGGAGGTCCTCTTCAAGGACATCCCGCTCGGCGACGTGACCACCTCGATGACCATCTCCGGGCCCGCCGTGCCCGTCTTCTGCATGTACCTGGTCGCCGCCGAGCGCCAGGGTGTCGACCCGGCCGTCCTCAACGGGACGCTCCAGACCGACATCTTCAAGGAGTACATCGCGCAGAAGGAGTGGCTCTTCCAGCCCGAGCCGCACCTGCGCCTCATCGGCGACCTGATGGAGCACTGCGCCCAGGGCATCCCCGCCTACAAGCCGCTCTCCGTCTCCGGCTACCACATCCGCGAGGCCGGGGCGACGGCCGCGCAGGAGCTCGCGTACACCCTCGCCGACGGCTTCGGCTACGTGGAGCTGGGGCTCTCGCGCGGGCTCGACGTGGACGTCTTCGCGCCCGGCCTCTCCTTCTTCTTCGACGCGCACCTCGACTTCTTCGAGGAGATCGCCAAGTTCCGCGCCGCCCGCCGGATCTGGGCGCGCTGGATGAAGGAGGTCTACGGCGCCAAGACCGACAAGGCCCAGTGGCTCCGCTTCCACACCCAGACCGCCGGTGTCTCGCTCACCGCCCAGCAGCCGTACAACAACGTCGTACGGACCGCGGTCGAGGCGCTCGCCGCCGTCCTCGGCGGGACGAACTCGCTGCACACCAACGCCCTCGACGAGACCCTCGCGCTCCCCAGCGAGCAGGCCGCCGAGATCGCGCTGCGCACGCAGCAGGTGCTGATGGAGGAGACGGGCGTGGCCAACGTGGCCGACCCGCTCGGCGGCGCCTGGTACGTGGAGCAGCTCACGGACCGCATCGAGGCCGACGCCGAGAAGATCTTCGACCAGATCAAGGAGCGCGGCCGCCGGGCGCACCCGGACGGGCAGCACCCGATCGGTCCGATCACCTCCGGCATCCTGCGCGGCATCGAGGACGGCTGGTTCACCGGCGAGATCGCCGAGTCCGCCTTCCAGTACCAGCAGTCCCTGGAGAAGGGCGACAAGCGGGTCGTCGGCGTCAACGTCCACCACGGCTCGGTCACCGGCGACCTGGAGATCCTCCGGGTCAGCCACGAGGTCGAGTGGGAGCAGGTCCGGGTGCTCGGCGAGCGCAAGGACCGCCGTGACGACGCCAAGGTGAAGGCCGCGCTCGACGCGATGCTGGCGGCTGCCCGCGACGGCTCGAACATGATCGCCCCGATGCTCGACGCGGTCCGCGCCGAGGCGACCCTGGGCGAGATCTGCAACGTGCTCCGCGAGGAGTGGGGCGTCTACACCGAGCCCCCGGGCTTCTAGTCCTGCGGACAGGGCGAAGGGGCGGTACGGGACTCCCGTACCGCCCCTTCGCGTACGCGCTACCGCGTCGCCGTGCCGACCACCTTCGTCGGCGTCACGCGGATGACCACCCGCACCACCTCCGGCGGCAGTTCGAGGTAGTCCTGGCCGGCGCCCGGCCCCTCGTAGTGCTCGTCGAGCGAGACCGCGAGCGCCCGCCCGACGTCCTCGGTGACCGTGGCCGTGCCCCGTATCTCGGCGTACAGCTGCGGGTCCCCGCTGTCGTACAGGGTCAGGCTGACCCGGGGGTCGGCCTCGATGTTCCGCACCTTGCGGCGGCCCGCCTGGGAGGAGATCAGGAGCTCGTCGCCGTCCCTGCCCACCCAGACCACCGAGGTCTGAGGGGAGCCGTCGGGATGCACGGTCGCCAGGATCGCCGGGTTGGTGCCGTCCAGAAGTGCGCGCACGGCGCTGTTCAGAGAGATCGTCACGACGCCTCACCCTAGGGGGTGGCCCGTCGGACGTGCCGGGCTCGCGACCCTAGGGTGTGGCCGCCGCCGCGCCCAGGCCGCCGATCAGCAGGGCCGTGAAGCGCTGTACCCAGGCCTCGTCGACCGGCTCCGCGCTCACCAGGGCGCGGTGGACCACGGCGCCCGCGATGACGTCGAAGATCAGGTCGTCGGTGCTGTCGACCGTGCCGGGGTCGCGGTCGTCCGGGAGTTCGCCGCGCTCCTGGGCGCGCTGGCGGCCTTCGAGGACCAGCCGCTTCTGCCGGTCGACGATCGAGGTGCGGATGCGTTCGCGCAGCGGCTCGTCACGGGTGGACTCCGCCACGACCGCCATCAGCGCCGTCTTGGTCTCGGGGCGCTGGAGGAGCGCGGCGAACTGCAGGACCACGTTCTCGATGTCGGCCTTGAGAGAGCCGAGGTCGGGGAGTTCGAGTTCGTCGAAGAGGACGGCGACGGCGTCCACGACCAGCTCGTTCTTGCTCGCCCAGCGCCGGTAGAGGGTCGTCTTGGCGACCCCCGCGCGGCTCGCCACATCGCCCATCGTCAGCTTCGACCAGCCCAGTTCGACCAGCGCGGCCCGGGTCGCGTCGAGGATCGCCGTATCGGCCTCGACGCTGCGCGGGCGTCCGGTTCGGGTGCGGGGGCTGGTGCGCTTACACATGGGGATCGACCATACCCGCCGGTAGGTATTGCGCCAGGGGCCCGTGATGTGAGCCAGTTCACCGGGGAACCCTTCCCCCCGGTGGATCGGGACAGTTACGCTACGACCCGTAGCGAAAGGCTGGACCGGCCTTGAGCGACAACCACCTGCGCCGGGTGGGGACCCGGGCGCGAAAAAACGAACGAGAGCCGTGCACCGTGGTGCACGGTTCAGCCATGACGTACCGGTTACGCGCGCGGAAGGGGGAGGATGTACTCATGCAGCCCAGAAACATGTCCATGAGCGGCGTCGTCGACCTCGCCGCGGTGAAGGCGGCCGGTGAGGCCAAGGCGAAGGCGGAGCAGGCGCGCGCCGAGGTCGCCCGCCAGGGCGGCGCGGCGGCCGTCGCCCCCTCTGCCCTGGTGATCGATGTCGACGAGGCCGGCTTCGAGCGCGACGTCCTGCAGCGCTCGGCCGAGGTCCCGGTCGTCATCGACTTCTGGGCCGAGTGGTGCGAGCCGTGCAAGCAGCTCGGCCCCCTCCTGGAGCGCCTGGCCGTCGAGTACAACGGCCGCTTCCTGCTGGCCAAGATCGACGTCGACGCCAACCAGATGCTGATGCAGCAGTTCGGCATCCAGGGAATTCCGGCCGTTTTCGCGGTGGTCGCCGGCCAGGCGCTGCCGCTCTTCCAGGGCGCGGCCCCCGAGGCCCAGATCCGCCAGACCCTGGACCAGCTGATCCAGGTCGGCGAGGAGCGCTTCGGCCTCACCGGTATCGCCGTCGACCCGGACGCCGAGTCCGACGGCGCCGCCGCCCAGGCCCCGGTGCCCGCGGGCCCGTACGACGCGCTGCTCGAAGCGGCCATGTCGGCGCTCGACGCCGGTGACCTGGCCGGCGCCGTCCAGGCGTACAAGAACGTGCTCGCCGACGACCCCGGCCACCCGGAGGCGAAGCTGGGCCTCGCGCAGGCGGAACTCCTCGCCCGTGTCCAGGACATGGATCCGCAGCAGGTGCGGAAGAACGCGGCCGACAACCCGGCCGACTCCGCCGCGCAGATCGCCGCCGCCGATCTCGATCTGGTGGGCGGTCATGTCGAGGACGCTTTCGGCCGGCTCGTCGACGCCGTGCGGCGCACGGCGGGTGAGGAGCGGGACGCGGCGCGGCTGCGGCTCCTGGAGCTCTTCGAGGTGATCGGCCCGGAGGACCCCCGGGTCACGGCGGCTCGACAGGCCCTCGCCCGGGTGCTGTTCTGACCCTTTCCCTCCCCCGGGAGGGCGCGCCGATTTGGCGACAGAGCGACATGACGCGGCCGCGCTTTACCAAAACTTGGTAATCGCGGCCGCTGTTACTTGCAGTAAATCGAACCCGTGATTGTGTCCGGGTTTCCGCATACTCTTCCCGCTTTGCCGATGCCGCGGGCTGCACCCTGTGTGGCCACGCGGCATCGCGCTGTCGTGGCGAGGTTATCCGTCCGTTACTAGCGAGTAACGAACCCCCTTGTGCGGGCGCCCGGAATGGACCACGATCGGCGACGCTCGGTCCGATACCGCACCACCCCGGCAACCATCCGGGTCCGCGGCGGAGGGTCCCCACCGAGCGGGCCGGTGGCAGTGGCGCCGGCCGTGGACAGGGGGGTTCCTGCTCTTACCGGCAGGGCCTGTCCAAGAGGTTGCGCGCAAGGCGTGGCCAGTGGTTGTCGCTCGGGGGTGATCGCCGGTGAAGTCGGACGCTCCGCGCGCCCGGTGTTCGGCGCTCCTTCCCGAGGACGTAGCACTTCTCCCATCCCAGGACGGGCCCTGGGCCCATCCGGAGATGTACGTCCGAGAAGGAGGATTCTCATGAAGTCCCAGGTTCGTGGCGGGACCAGATGGAAGCGGTTCGCCGTCGTCATGGTGCCGAGTGTGGCCGCGACGGCCGCGATCGGTGTCGGCCTGGCTCAGGGCGCGCTCGCCGCGTCCTTCAGCATCTCCGGCCAGGAGTTCAAGGTGAAGGCCGACAGCCTTGTCGGCAAGGACTTCGTCCAGTACGGCAGCGTGGCCGCCGGTAAGGACCTGCACGGCAAGCCGTTCGCCGAGCCGGTCGGTGTCTCGGGCTTCTCCGAGGCCTGGATCAGCAACATGTGCCAGTCCGTGGTGACGCCGGACGTGCCGTTCATCGGCAACGTCTCGCTGGAGCTGCGCGCCGGCACCGACCCGAAGAAGCCGGTCTACGCGAAGGACATCTACCTCGATGTCTCCTCGCTGAAGGCCGACGCCGAGTTCGGCAACATCGACATCGGTGTGGCCGCGGGTTCGCTCCCGAAGTCCGAGGGCAAGCCGGGCATCCAGCCCGGTACGAAGGCCAACCCGTACGGCTTCTCGCAGCGCGCCGAGACGGCGACGCTGACCAACGTGGAGCAGAAGGCGTGGGCGACCACCGCCGGAACCTTCAAGCTCAGCAACCTGAGCCTGAAGCTGCACAAGGGCACCAAGGAGTGCTTCACCGAGTAGTCACTCGGTGCGGTATCCGGCAGCAATGCCCGGCGGGCGCGGGCCGTCGACTCGTTCCGTACGGCCCCGCCCGTTCCCGGCCCCAGTGCCACCTTCTCCACTTCTCATCGCAACACCGCTTCCAGGGAGCTGTTTTCCATGAGCGCCGAGTCCACTGCTTCCCGCGGAGTCCCGAACCAGAGCGTGCGCCGCTTCCGCGACTGGCGGGGCAGCCGTCCCTTCTGGGCCGGACTGTTCACCATGATCGGCGGCGTACCGATCGCCTACTTCCCGTACGCCGACCTGCGACTCGGCAACATGACGATCGCGATGGCGACCACGGGCGGCGCCGGCGCCCTGATCATCGGCGTGCTTCTGGTGACGCTCGGTCTGACGATGTGGTTCCAGCCCATCGTCCGGGTGTTCGCGGGCGTCGCGGCGATCGTCCTGGCACTCGTCTCCATCCCGGTCTCCAACCTCGGCGGCTTCTTCATGGGCTTCCTGCTCGCCCTGGTCGGCGGCGGACTCTCCGTGGCGTGGGCCCCGGGCAAGCCGGCGGAGGAGACGACCGCGCAGCCGTCGGCCGAGCCGGCCGGCGAGCGTACGGAGGCCGTAGCGGGCGAGCACGAGTACGACGGTCAGCAGCACGGCACCGAGGCGACGGAGACGACCGGCACGGTCGACTTCGGCAAGGCCCCGGTCCCGGAGCAGCGCGCCGGTGAGGAGCCGGACCCGCAGGCGGGTCCCGGTGCGCAGGCGACCGAATCGACGATCGACGCCAACGGCGGGAGGAACAGTGCGGGGTGACGACACACAGTCGGCGCAGTCGGCGGCGGCTGCGGACGGCGCCACTCTGGCTCGCAGGGGTCCGCGGCACGCGGCTCCGCGCAAGTCGCTGCTGAACAAGATCCAGGGGCCCGCGGGCAAGGCCATGGCCCTGGCCGCCATGCCGACCGCGGTACTGATGGGCATGGGCATGGCGCCCAGGCTCGCCGTCGCCGACGAGAAGGACATCCCCTTCGCGCCCGGCCCGTGCGTGACCCGCTCCGACGAGCCGGTGACCGAGGAGACGACGAAGCCCGCCGAGACGCCCAAGCCCACGGCGAGCGCGAGCGCGAGCGAGTCGCCCAAGCCGGAGACCGGCGAGGGCGGCGAGTCCCCGAAGCCGACCGCCACTCCGTCGGCGACGGCCACCACGGAGCAGCAGGCCACGCAGGAGAAGTCCCCCGCGCCGACGCCCACTCCCACCGCGACGAAGAGCGTCAACCCGCTCGACCCGCTGGGCCTCGGTGACAAGATCAAGGACCTCTTCGACGGTCCGAACACCACGCCGACGGCCACCCCGACGCCCTCCGCCACGGCCACCAAGCCGGCGAAGCCCGCGCCCACGGCCACCACGGCCCCGGCCAAGCCCCCGACCACCGACCCCGACAAGGGCGAGGCCGACGCGGGCAGGGCCGACTCCACCGACGGCCCGGTCGACAAGACCAAGGCCGCCATCGAGAAGGCCGCCGAGGAGGCAGGTCAGAAGGTCGAGGAGCTGCCGGAGGACGCCAAGGGTCTCGACGCCAAGAAGGACGAGGCGATACCCGACGGCGCCAAGCCGCGCTTCCCGTGCCCTGAGCCCGACCCCAAGGCGCTCGCGGCGGCCGAACTGGAGCCGGGGATCCCGCTCCTGCCGGACGAGCCGTGGAAGCTGGAGAGCAGCCTGCTCACGCTGAAGGGCCTGAAGTACCACGGCATCGTCGAGGTCAAGACCGGCAGCGGCAAGATCAAGAAGGCGCTGAAGTTCACCGCGAGCGAGGTCGACATCAAGGACCTGCACCAGCTCACGGTGCACGAGCCGGGCTACACGGGCCACGTCCGCTCCGACAAGGGCTCGACGTCGACCATCCGCAACGGCACGGTGACCATGTACACGGAGCAGCTGAAGGGCAACCTCTTCGGCCTGATCCCGATCACCTTCAACCCGCAGACCCCGCCGCCGCTCGACGTCCCGTTCGCCTTCTTCACGAACGTGGAAGTCATCCAGGCGGGCCAGTTCGGCGGCACCCTCAAGGTCCCCGGCCTGCGCAACACGGTCGAGCCCAGCTGACGCACCACCCCCGAGCCATCCGGGAGCCGCATATGGGGAAGGCCCCCGTCCGATCCGGACGGGGGCCTTCCCCATGTCGTGTGCTGTGGGGGCGTCAGACCTTGTCGCCGCCAAGGTGGTGGACCCGGACCATGTTCGTGGTGCCCGGGACGCCGGGGGGCGAGCCGGCCGTGATGACCATGGTGTCGCCCGAACCGTAGCGCTGGAGCTTCAGCAGCTCCGCGTCGACGATGTCGACCATCGCGTCCGTGGTCTCCACGAACGGGACGAGGAAGGACTCCACGCCCCAGCTCAGGGTGAGCTGGTTGCGGGTCGACTCGTCCGTGGTGAAGGCGAGGATCGGCTGGATCGTCCGGTAACGGGACAGACGGCGCGCGGTGTCGCCGGACTGGGTGAAGGCGATCAGCGCCTTGCCACCCAGGAAGTCCGCGATCTCGCAGGCCGCGCGGGCCACCGAGCCGCCCTGCGTACGTGGCTTCTTGCCGGGCACGAGCGGCTGCAGGCCCTTGGCGAGCAGCTCCTCCTCGGCCGCCGCGACGATCTTCGACATCGTCTTGACGGTCTCGATCGGGTACGCGCCCACGGAGGACTCCGCGGAGAGCATGACCGCGTCCGCGCCGTCCAGGATCGCGTTGGCCACGTCGGAGGCCTCGGCGCGGGTGGGGCGGGAGTTGGTGATCATCGACTCCATCATCTGGGTGGCGACGATGACCGGCTTGGCGTTGCGGCGGCACATCTCCACGAGGCGCTTCTGCACCATCGGGACCTTCTCCAGCGGGTACTCCACCGCGAGGTCGCCACGGGCGACCATGACGGCGTCGAACGCGGCGACCACGTCGGCCATGTTCTCGACCGCCTGCGGCTTCTCCACCTTGGCGATGACCGGGACCCGGCGGCCCTCCTCGTCCATCACCTTGTGGACGTCCTTGACGTCGTCGGCGTTGCGGACGAAGGAGAGGGCGACCATGTCGCAGCCCATCCGGAGGGCGAACCGCAGGTCCTCGACGTCCTTCTCGGACAGGGCCGGGACGTTGACCGCCGCGCCGGGCAGGTTGATGCCCTTGTGGTCGGAGATGACACCGCCCTCGATGACGACGGTCTTCACCCGCGGGCCCTCGACCTCGACGACCCGCAGCTCGACGTTGCCGTCGTTGATCAGGACCTGGTCGCCCTTGGAGACGTCACCGGGCAGGCCCTTGTACGTGGTGCCGCAGATGGACTTGTCGCCCGGGACGTCGTCGGTGGTGATGGTGAACTCGTCACCGCGCACCAGCTCGACGGGACCCTCCGCGAAGGTCTCCAGACGGATCTTGGGGCCCTGGAGGTCGGCGAGCACGCCGACGGCGCGGCCGGTGTCGGCCACCGCCCTGCGGAGACGGTCGTACCGCTCCTGGTGCTCTGCCTGGGTCCCGTGGCTCATGTTGAATCGGGCCACGTTCATACCGGCCTCGATGAGCGCTTTCAGCTGCTCGTACGAGTCGACGGCGGGGCCCAGCGTGCAGACGATTTTGGAACGGCGCATGAGGCGGATCCTATCGGTTTGTTTCGCGGCGGAATATTCCGTCTGGTGGAAAGTACAAATGGGCGCGGGGTCGCTCAGGCGTTCACTTCCGGAGCGCCCGACGAGCGGCCCGAGAAGCCCCCTATCGAGCCACCAGGTCGTAGCTCTGGCGCGCGATCTCCAGCTCCTCGTCCGTCGGCACCACGGCGACCGCCACCCGCGCGTACTCCGGCGAGATGATCCGGGCCTCGTCGGACCGTACGGCGTTGAGGTCGGCGTCCACCGCCAGGCCCAGCTCCTCCAGGCCCGCGATCGCAGCTTCCCGCACCGGGGCCGCGTTCTCGCCGACACCCGCCGTGAACGCGATCGCGTCCACCCGGCCGAGTACCGCGTAGTACGCCCCGATGTACTTCTTGAGCCGGTGGATGTAGACGTCGAAGGCGAGCGCGGCCCGCTCGTCGCCCTCGTCGATCCGGCGCCGGATCTCCCGCATGTCGTTGTCGCCGCAGAGCCCGACGAGCCCGGACTTCTTGTTGAGCAGTGTGTCGATCTCGTCCGCCGACATCCCCGCCACCCGCTTCAGGTGGAAGGTGACCGCCGGGTCGACGTCGCCCGAGCGGGTGCCCATGACCAGGCCCTCCAGCGGGGTCAGCCCCATCGAGGTGTCCACGCACCGGCCGCCCCTGACGGCGGAGGCGGAGGCTCCGTTGCCCAGGTGCAGCACGATCACGTTCACCTCCGCCGGCTCCTTGCCGAGCAGCTTCGCCGTCTCGCGCGACACGTAGGCGTGCGAGGTGCCGTGGAAGCCGTACCGCCGGATGCGGTGCGCGTCCGCCGTCTCCACGTCGATCGCGTACCGGGCCGCCGACTCCGGCATCGTCGTGTGGAACGCGGTGTCGAAGACCGCGACCTGCGGCAGGTCGGGGCGGAGCGCCATCGCCGTACGGATGCCGGTGAGGTTCGCCGGGTTGTGCAGCGGCGCGACCGGCACGAGCCGCTCGATCTCGGCGAGCACCTCCTCGTCGATCACGGTCGGCGCGGTGAACCGCAGCCCGCCGTGCACCACCCGGTGGCCGATCGCGGCCAGTTCGGGGGAGTCCAGGCCGAGGCCGTCCGCCGTCAGCTCCTCGGCCACCGCCTTCAGGGCCGCCGCGTGGTCGGGGATCGGCCCGGTCCGCTCGCGCTTCTCGCCGCCGCCGCCCAGGAGCGGGGTGTGCACGAGCCGGGAGGTCTCCTCGCCGATCCGCTCGACCAGGCCGACCGCGAGCCGGCTGTGCTCCTTCATGTCGAGGAGCTGGTACTTCAGGGACGAGGAACCGGAGTTGAGGACGAGGACACGCGTGGGGGAGGTCATGCCGTGGGCTCCTGGGGGACCTGGGACTGGATCGCCGTGATGGCGACCGTGTTGACGATGTCGCTGACGAGCGCGCCGCGCGAGAGGTCGTTCACCGGCTTGCGCAGACCCTGAAGGACCGGGCCGACCGCCACGGCACCGGCCGAGCGCTGCACGGCCTTGTAGGTGTTGTTGCCGGTGTTGAGGTCGGGGAAGATCAGCACGGTCGCCTGGCCCGCCACCTCCGAACCCGGCAGCTTGGTCGCGGCGACGGACGGCTCGACCGCCGCGTCGTACTGGATGGGCCCCTCGATCCGCAGCTCCGGGTGGGACTCCCGGACCAGCTTCGTCGCCTCGCGGACCTTGTCGACGTCCGCGCCCGAGCCCGAAGTGCCGGTGGAGTACGAGAGCATCGCGATCCGCGGCTCCACGCCGAAGCGGGCCGCGGTGGCCGCCGACTGCACGGCGATGTCCGCGAGCTGCGCCGCGTCCGGGTCCGGGTTCACCGCGCAGTCGCCGTACACGAGTACCTTGTCGGCGAGGCACATGAAGAAGACCGACGAGACGATCGAGGCTCCCCCAGAGGCTTCGCCCTGGGAGGTGCCCCCAGGCTTGGTCTTGATGATCTCGAAGGCGGGCCGGATCGTCGCGGCCGTGGAGTGCACCGAGCCGGAGACCATGCCGTCCGCGAGCCCCTCCTCGACCATCAGCGTGCCGAAGTAGTTGACGTCCGAGACGACGTCGTACGCCAGCTCCACCGTCACGCCCTTGTGGGCGCGCAGCTCCGCGTACTTCGTCGCGAAGCCGTCGCGCAGCTCGGAGGTCTGCGGGTCGATCAGCTGGGTGGCCGGCGAGGACAGGTCGATGCCCAGGTCCGCCGCCTTCTTGCGGATGACCTCGACGTCGCCGAGCAGGGTCAGGTCGCAGACGTCGCGGCGCAGCAGCACGTCGGCCGCGCGCAGCACCCGCTCCTCGGTGCCCTCGGGGAGGACCACGCGGCGGCGGTCGGCGCGGGCCTGCTCCAGGAGTTCGTGCTCGAACATCATCGGCGTCACCCGGCCGCTGCGGGCCAGCGAGATCCGCTTCAGCAGATCGGCGGTGTCCACGTGCCGCTCGAAGAGGCCGAGCGCCGTCTCCGCCTTGCGGGGCGTCGCCGCGTTCAACTTGCCTTCGAGGGAGAAGAGTTCGGCGGCCGTCGGGAAGCTGTTGCCGGGGACGGAGATGACCGGCGTGCCGGGCGCGAGCCGGGCCGCCAGGGTCAGGATCTCCTCGCTGGGCCGCTCGTTCAGGGTGAGCAGCACACCGGCGATCGGCGGGGTGCCCGCCGAGTGCGCCGCGAGCGCGCCCACGACGAGGTCGGCGCGGTCCCCGGGGGTGACCACGAGACAGCCCGGGGTCAGCGCGTTCAGGAAGTTCGGCAGCATCGCGCCGCCGAAGACGAAGTCGAGCGCGTCGCGCGCCAGGCCCGCGTCGTCACCGAGCACCACCGAGGCGCCCAGGTGGTGGGTGATCTGGGCGACCGTGGGCGCCGCGAGCGCCGGCTCGTCGGGGAGCACGTAGCAGGGCACGGGGACCCGGGCGCCGAGCCGCTCGGCGATGGCCGCGCGGTCCTCGCCGGCCGCCCGGTTCACGACCATCGCGAGGACGTCGCAGCCCAGCCCGTCGTACGCCCGGAAGGCGTTGCGGGCCTCGGCCCGTACGGACTCGGCGGTCTGGTTCTTGCCGCCGACCACGGGTATCACCGAGGCGCCGAACTCGTTGGCCAGACGGGCGTTGAGCGCCAGCTCGTCGGGGAGCTGGGTGGCGGCGAAGTCCGTACCGAGGACGAGGACGACCTCGTAGTCGCGGGCCACCGCGAGGAAGCGGTCGACGAGCCGGGAGACCAGCTCGTCGGTGCCCTGTTCGGCCTGGAGCGCCGAGGCCTCGTGGTAGTCCATGCCGTAGACCGTCGAGGCGTCCTGGGTGAGGCGGTAGCGCGCCCGCAGCAGATCGAACAGACGGTCGGGCCCGTCGTGGACCAGCGGCCGGAACACCCCCACCCGGTCCACCTGGCGGGTCAGGAGTTCCATGACTCCCAGCTCGACCACCTGCCGGCCGTCTCCGCGGTCGATCCCGGTCACGTACACGCTGCGCGTCACGCCGTGGCTCCTGTCCAGTCCTGTCCGCCCGGTCTCGTCAACCGGGTGTGTTCAAAAAACCCCGTGAGGGTGGCGATACCCCCTTGACAATACCTCTGGGGGTGGATAGGACGCAGGGCGGGCGAACGGCCTGAAAACCGGGACGAAAGGCCCCAGAAGTCCGGCGTGCGGAGTAGCAGGGAGCGCGGGTGCCTCGCTGGGCGTGTGAGAATCGACAGAGCTCACATGTACCGCTACCGAGCAGGAGACACAGCACGATGCGCATCGGAGTTCTCACCGCAGGCGGCGACTGTCCTGGCCTGAACGCAGTGATCCGGTCGGTCGTGCACCGCGCGCTCACCGGCCACGACGACCAAGTCATCGGCTTCGAGGACGGGTTCAAGGGTCTCCTCGACGGACATGTCCGCCCGCTCGACCTCAACGCGGTCAGCGGCATCCTCGCCCGCGGCGGCACCATCCTCGGCTCCGCCCGCCTGGAGCGCAACCGCTTGGCCGAAGCCGCCGAGTCCGCCCCGGAGTTGGCGAAGAAGTACGGCATCGACGTCCTCATCCCGATCGGCGGCGAGGGCACCCTGACCGCCGCCCGGATGCTCTCCGACGCCGGCATGCCCGTCGTCGGCGTACCGAAGACGATCGACAACGACATCTCCTCCACCGACCGCACCTTCGGCTTCGACACCGCCGTGGGCGTCGCGACGGAGGCCATAGACCGCCTCAAGACCACCGCCGAGTCCCACCAGCGCGTGATGGTCGTCGAGGTGATGGGCCGGCACGCCGGCTGGATCGCGCTGGAGTCCGGCATGGCCGGCGGCGCCCACGGCATCTGCCTGCCCGAGCGGCCCTTCCAGGTCGACGACCTGGTCAAGATGGTCGAGGAGCGCTTCGCGCGCGGCAAGAAGTTCGCCGTCGTCTGCGTCGCCGAGGGCGCGCACCCCGCCGAGGGCTCCATGGAGTACCAGAAGGGCGAGATCGACCAGTACGGCCACGAGCGCTTCCAGGGCATCGGCAACCGGCTCGCGGTCGAACTGGAGCGGCGCCTCGGCAAGGAGGCCCGGCCCGTCATCCTCGGTCACGTCCAGCGCGGCGGCACGCCGACCGCGTACGACCGGGTGCTCGCGACCCGCTTCGGCTGGCACGCCGTGGAGGCCGCGCACCGGGGCGAGTTCGGCCGGATGACGGCGCTGCGCGGCACGGACGTCGTCATGGTGCCGCTGGCCGAGGCCGTGACGCAGCTGAAGACCGTGCCGGAGAGCCGGATGTCCGAGGCCGAGTCGGTCTTCTGACCCGGCCGTCCGGGACGAAGGTCCCGAGGAGGTCCCGAGTTCCGGTGAAGGGCCCCGATCGTCCCCCCGTGGACGATCGGGGCCCTTCCCGTTCCCCCGTGCTTTCCCCCGTGCCCCTGTGCTTCCCCCGTGCCGATTCCGGCCCTGACCGGAATTGCCGATTTCCACTCTTGAGTTGAACAGGCGGATCAACAAGGCTTGGGGCTGTCCCGGACATGTCCCAACTCGGCCCGGGGGAGGGGCGGGGAGTGCGCATGACCGAGGGAACGGCCGGCGGGGGCGGCGCACCCGACCCGCGCGAGGCCACCGACGCCGCCTCGTTCATCGCCCTGTTGCAGCAGCTCAAGGACTGGTCCGGGCTGACCTACCGGGAGCTGTCGGCCCGCGCGGAGGCGCTCGGCGAGGTCCTGCCCCGCTCGACCGTGGCGAACATGCTCGCCCGCTCGACCGTCCCCCGAGAGGAACTGCTCGCGACCTTCGTGCGCGCCTGTGGCGTGAGCCCCGGGGAGCTGGACAGCTGGCAGGGCGTCCGCAAGGAGCTGGCGGTACGGGGGGTGTACGCGGGGACGGTGGCGATGGGGCAGGGCGCGGAGGACGAAGGCCCGGCGGATCAGGGCGCGGTGGAGGCGGGGGCATCCTGGCCGAGGTCCGAGGAGGTCGTGCACGCGGCCGAACGCGGCTCCGGTGCCGGTGCCAGTGCCGGGAACGGTGGCCGGACCGGCGAGGGAGCCGACGAGGAGTCCTCCGGCCCTCCGTCCCGGTTCCGCCGTGGATTCGTCGCCGTCGTCGCCGTCGCCGGGCTCGTCCTCGCCGCCGTCAGCCTGGTCGGCGCCCTCGTGACGGACGGGAGCGGCGACCGGCCGAAGACCGTCACCGCGCCCGCCGAGGGCGACGTGCAGATCCGGGTGATCGGCTCCGAGCTCTGTCTGAACGAGCGGCGCGGCGGCCGCAGCGGCCAGATCCACCAGCGCCCCTGCGCGGGCGCCGACGTTCCCCGCTATGCGCTCAAGGACCTCGGCGCGGGCGGGTGGCGAATCGTTTCCGACCACCCGGACTACGGTCCCGGCTGCTCGGGCATCCCGTCCGGCGGCCGGATCGCGGACGCCGCGTTCGAGGACTCCGAGTGCGGGAACACCAGCCGGGTCGAAACGTTCCGCCTGGAACCCTTCGGCAGCCCGGTCACCGGCTACCGCATCGTCCCCGCCGGCTCGGCGACCCCGGACGCCTGCGTGACCGTCGTCGGCGACCGGGCCGCCGAGTGGGCGAAGCTGGCCCAGGCGCCCTGCCGCGCGGACGCCGCCGGCCAGCTCTTCAGCTTCGACCGCCGCTAGACACGCCTGGGTCGTGTCCGGACACGACCCAGGGCCGGTCCGGGAGCGGTGCCGGCTCCACGAGCCGCTCGCGCAGCGCCTCCACCACGGCCGGGTCGAGACCGACGTGACCGGTGACGTACCCGTACACCGACCCGTAGGTGGCGCGCAGGTCCGCGAGGACGAGCCGCATGATCTCCGCCGGTGCGCGGCCGTAGCCCGGCCAGCGCAGCTCGCGCCCCGGGTGGGCGGCGTGCCAGTCGGCGACCAGGCGCGCGGTGGCCAGCTCGGTCAGGGCGAAGTCGTCGAGGATCTGCTCGTCGGAGACGTCGAGCAGCCCGAGCAGCAGCGCGGCGAGCAGACCCGTACGGTCCTTCCCGGAGGCGCAGTGGAAGACCAGCGGACCGTCCGCCGCCGCGACGACCTCCAGGGCCTCGCGCAGCTCCGCCGCGCCGTCGGCCGCGACCTCGGCGAACCGGTCGGCGAGATAGCGCCACGGGTCGACGTCGGGATCGATCTCCGCCTGGTCGTACGGGCGGTGCTCGATGCTCAGGTTGTGCCAGGCGATCCCGTCGGTCTCCGCGGTCCGCGGCAGCCGGCCCTTGGCCTCGATCTCCCACGGGTAGCGCAGGTCGATGACGGTCTCCACGCCCAGCGCGCCGAAGCCGCCCAGGTCGGGGCCGCGCAGCTTGGCCAGGGAGTCGGCCCGGTAGAGGAGCTGCCAGCGGACGGTGCCGCCGTCGGCGGTCCGATAGCCGCCCAGATCACGGAAGTTGTGGAGGTTCTCGAAGGGTATGTGTCGTCTCACGCCACCACCCTAGGGTCCGGCGTCCTGGCTCAGGGGCCGACGGCGTCCCAGAAGTGGGCCACGATGCCGTCCAGGTACTCGCGGCCCGCGTCGCCGCTGCCGCCCGAGGCGCCCCAGCTGCTGGTGGCCGCCATCTTGGCGTGGTAGTCGGTGTGCAGCCGCTGGAGCGCAGGCTCCAGGATCCGCTTGGGCAGCGGCAGCAGCTTCACCACCGGCCGTACGTACGCCTGCCAGCGCGTCGTCGCCGCGTCCCGCAGCAGCGCCGCCAGCTCGTCGGCCCGGCCGGTCACCTGCAGCAGTTCGCGGGGCCCGAGGCCGAGGACCTCGGCGAGGGCGGCGGTCTGGCGTTCGTTGCCGCGCCAGCGGCCCGACTCCTCCATCCGGAGATAGCCGGGGCCGTCCAGGCCTACCCGCCGGGCGAGTTCGTCCGACGGGAGACCGCGGGCCATCCGGTGCTCGCGCAGGGTCGTGGCGTCGGCGATCAGCTCGCCCGGAGCGCACCACAGGACCCCCGCGAGGGCGGTGAGCTCCTGGGCGGAGGGCGCGAGGCGCCCGCGTTCCCAGGCGACGACCGTCTCGGGGGCGACGGCGAGACCGTACTGCGCGCGCAGACCGTAGGCGACATGACCCGGCGCCATGCCGAGACCCTCACGGAGGCGGCGCGCTGCGAGCGCGTTGAACGGAGGAGGAGGGGGAGGGGTGTGGTGCACGCCGTCACCGTAGATGCGTAACGTGACCAGTGGCTACGGTGCGTTCGCCCAAGGCCGGATGTCGTAGAAACGTGGGAACCCGGTGGTAACCATCCGTAATGATCACCCGTCGGTTCGGTGACCGGCGGCGGGCGTCCGGTCAGCGGACACCCGACGGGATCCAGCGGTACTGCAGCTCCGGCCTGCCGATCTGACCGTACTGCGGCGCCCGCGCCGCCCGCCCGTCGGTGACCAGGTGTTCCAGATAGCGGCGCGCGGTGATCCGGGAGATGCCGACGGCCGCGGCGGCCTCGGTCGCCGTCAGCCCCTCGGCGGCGCCCCGCAGGGTGCGGGTGACGGCCTCCAGGGTCGGTGCGCTCAGGCCCTTGGGGAGCGAGGCGGGCTGCGGGGCGCGCAGCGCGGCCAGGGCCCGGTCGACGTCGTCCTGACCGGACGCCTCGCCCGCCGCCGCGCGGAACTCGGCGTACCGGGAGAGCCGGTCCCGCAGGGTCGCGAACGTGAACGGCTTCAGCACGTACTGGACGACCCCGAGGGAGACGCCCTCGCGCACGATCGCGAGATCGCGGGCCGAGGTCACGGCGATGACGTCGGCCGAGTGGCCACCGGCGCGCAGCGCGCGGAGCAGCTGGAGGCCGTGCCCGTCGGGCAGGTAGAGGTCGAGGAGGATGAGGTCGACCGGCGTACGGTCGAGGACCCGCACGGCGGCGGCGCGGGAGTGCGCCACCCCGACGACGGTGAACCCGGCCACCCGCCCCGCGTACAGGGCGTGCGCGTCGGCGGCGACCGGGTCGTCCTCCACCACCAGCACGCGAATGCCCTGGTCACCGATCCGGCTGCTGCTCGTGCTCACAGGGACACCTCCGAGTCGGGAACGCCGGGTTGCGGCTTCGGCTGTGATCGCGGCTTCGGCAGGGGCTGTGCCAGGGGCAGGCGTACGGTGAACTCCGCGCCGCCCTCGGGGGTGTCCGCCAGGGTCACCGTGCCCGAGGCGCGGGTGGCCGCCTGTCGGACCAGGGCCAGACCGAGGCCCCTGGCCGGGCCGTGGGTGGACCAGCCGCGGTCGAAGACCGCGTCCCGGTCGCCCTCCTCGACCCCGGGCCCGGTGTCGGCGACCCGCAGGAGGAGTTCACCGTCGCACGTGCGGGCGGTGACCGCGACCCGCGCGTGCGGGGTGCCGCTCGTCGCGTCCACCGCGTTGTCGATCAGGTTGCCGAGGATCGTCACCAGGTCCCGCGAGGGGATCTCCGGCGGCAGGAGCCCGTCGTCGATACGGCTGTCCTCGGTGAGCGTCAGCTCCACACCCCGCTCGTTGGCCTGCGCCGCCTTGCCGAGGAGCAGCGCCGCGAGCACCGGTTCGCCGACCGCGTCCACGACCCGGTCGGTGAGCGCCTGGGCCAGCTCCAGCTCCGCCGTCGCGAAGCCGACCGCCTCCTCCACCCGGCCGAGTTCGATCAGCGAGACGACCGTGTGCAGCCGGTTCGCCGCCTCGTGCGCCTGCGAGCGGAGCGCCTCCGTGAACCCGCGCTCCGACGTCAGCTCACCCGTCAGCGCCTGCAGTTCGGTGCGATCCCGGAGCGTCGCGACCGTACCCCGGCGCTCCCCGCCGACCACCGGCCGGGTGTTGACCACGAGCACCCGCTCCGCCGTCAGATGCAGCTCGTCCACCCGCGGCTCCGAGGCGAGCAGCGCCGTGGTGAGCGAGACCGGCAGGCCGAGGTCGGCCGCCGACCGGCCGACGACCTCCGCGTCCAGGCCGAGCAGCTCCCGCGCGCCGTCGTTGATGAGCGCGATCCTGCGCTGCCCGTCCAGCATCACCAGACCCTCGCTCACCGCGTGCAGCGCGGCCTCGTGGTAGTCGTGCATCCGGCTCAGCTCGCTCGCGTTCATCCCGTGCGTGTGCCGCCGCAGCCGCGCGTTGATCACGTACGTACCGGCTCCGCCGATGGCGAGGGCCGCCCCCGCCATCCCCAGCAGGGCCGTGACCTGCTCCCGCACCTGTTCGCTGATCTTCTCGATGGTGATGCCCGAGCTGACCAGGGCGACGACCTTCCCGTCCTCGTACACCGGCGTGATCGTCCGCACCGAGCGCCCGAGCACCCCCATGTGCGTCTCGGAGAAGGTCCTTCCCTGGAGCGCCGGCTCGATGTGGCCCCGGTACGTGCGCCCGATCTCGACGCCCTCGGGATGCGACCAGCGCGTGCCGTCCGGGGACATGACCACCACGAAGTCGACGCCGGTCCGCTTCCGTACCGACTCGGCGTACGGCTGGAGCAGGGCCGTGGGGTTCGGCGAGCGGAGCGCCTGGGGCACGGAGGGGGAGGCGGCGACGGCCGTCGCGGCCGCGGTGGACTGGCGGCGCGCGGTCTCCTCGGCCTGGGACCGATCGGTGACGTACGCGAAGACCGCGCACCCGGCCACGATCGCCGCCACCAGCACGACCTGCATCGCGAAGAGCTGGCCGGCGAGGCTGCGGGGCCGGGGGAGGGGTATGCGCATGCGGGCCAGTGTGACAGTTCGGCCATGAACGAAACGAACGTAAGCGTGACCCGGGTCACAGGCTGATGGATAGTCGCGGGGATCCACCGGGACGTGGACACCCCCATCAGCACGAGGAGGACCCCGTGGCCGCACAGCGGGACCGCACCCATTATCTGTACATCGCCGTCATCGGCGCCGTGATCCTCGGCGTCACGGTCGGCTTCGTGGCGCCGGACTTCGCCGTCGAGCTCAAGCCGCTCGGTACCGGATTCGTGAACCTGATCAAGATGATGATCTCCCCGATCATCTTCTGCACGATCGTCCTCGGCGTCGGTTCGGTCCGCAAGGCCGCGAAGGTCGGGGCCGTCGGCGGGCTCGCGCTCGGGTACTTCCTCGTCATGTCGACGGTCGCCCTCGCGATCGGTCTGCTCGTCGGCAACATCCTGGAGCCCGGTTCCAGCCTCCACCTCACCAAGGAACTGGCCGAGGCGGGCGCCAAGCAGGCGGGCGGGGCGAGCGAGTCCACCACGGACTTCCTGCTCGGGATCATCCCGCACACGCTGGTCTCCGCCTTCACCGAGGGCGAGGTCCTGCAGACCCTGCTCGTCGCCCTCCTCGCGGGCTTCGCGCTGCAGGCCATGGGGCGGGCCGGGGAGCCCGTGCTGCGCGGGATCGGGCACATCCAGCGGCTTGTCTTCCGGATCCTGGCGATGATCATGTGGGTGGCCCCGATCGGCGCGTTCGGCGCCATGGCGGCGGTCGTCGGCGCGACCGGCATCGACGCGCTGAAGTCGCTCGCGGTCATCATGATCGGCTTCTACGTGACCTGCGCCCTCTTCGTCTTCGTGGTGCTCGGCGCGCTGCTCCGGATCGTCGCGGGCGTCAACATCCTCACGCTGCTGAAGTACCTGGGCCGTGAGTTCCTGCTGATCCTCTCCACCTCGTCCTCCGAGTCCGCGCTGCCCCGGCTGATCGCGAAGATGGAGCACCTGGGCGTCAGCAAGCCCGTCGTCGGCATCACCGTCCCGACCGGCTACTCCTTCAACCTGGACGGCACCGCGATCTACCTGACGATGGCCTCCCTCTTCGTCGCCGAGGCCATGGGCAACCCGCTCTCGGTCGGCGAGCAGATCTCGCTCCTCGTCTTCATGATCATCGCGTCCAAGGGCGCCGCCGGTGTCACCGGCGCCGGCCTGGCGACCCTCGCGGGCGGCCTGCAGTCCCACCGCCCCGAGCTCGTCGACGGCGTCGGTCTGATCGTCGGCATCGACCGCTTCATGAGCGAGGCCCGCGCCCTCACGAACTTCGCGGGCAACGCCGTCGCCACCGTCCTCGTCGGCACCTGGACCAAGGAGATCGACAAGGAGCGGGTCGCGGAGGTCCTCGCCGGACGGGTCCCGTTCGACGAGAAGACCTTCGTCGACGACCACGGCCCGGTCGCCGAGCCGGACGAGGACGGTCCGGTGCCGGACCAGCGGGCGGACGACGAGGAGGGGAAGGTCCGCGCGACCGTCTGAGCCCGATCGGACATCGGATATCGGATATCGAATATCGGATCCAAGGCTGGGGAGCCGACGGACCGAATTCAACGAACCGGATCCAGAGCCTTGGATACGGCGCATTGGATCCAGGATCATGGATATTGGATCCAAGACATCGGATCCAAGGCTCTGGATCCAAGACATCGGATCCAAGGCTCTGGATCCAAGACATCGGATCCAAGACATCGGATCCAAGGCTCCGGATCCGACGAATCGGATCCGATCCGAAGACCGCCCCGGCTCCCGGGCCTTGAGCCGGATCCGGGCTCCGGGGTACGGAACGCCCCCGGCCGTGCACACGGCCGGGGGCGCTCCCTTGGTGCTCCGCGCCCGCCGTCAGGAGAACGGGATCCGGACCACCGACTGGTTGCCCACACCGACGGTGCTCGGCCCGTTGCCGATCGCGTTCCACACTTCGACGCGGACCCGGCCGTTCGACAGGTTCCCGTGGCTGCCGGTCGCCGACTTCAGACCGCTCGCCTGCGTGTAGTGCTCGTACCCCGGGACCGGATCGGTGGCGAAGTACGCGTACGTCTCCACCCGTTCCCAACTCCCGTCGCCCGTGCGGTCGTAACTGACCCGCACCTGCTGACCGTTGGCGACGACCGCGCCGGCGTCCACGAACAGGTCGAACTGGGTGGCGCCGCCGTTGTACGTCCGCGTGATCGGTCCGGAGGTGAAGACCTGCGGGTTGGTGGGGTTGCCGTCGTGGTTGGCGCCGCCCGCGGAGGCGAGCGTCACCGTCGACGCGGCCGCCTGGGCGTCACCCGCGCCCCCGCCGGTCCGCAGGTACAGCTGCGAGGAGCCCGAGGGCGGCGGGGTGGTCGGCGGAGTCGTCGGCGGGGTCGTACCGCCGCCCTTCGTCCACACCGCCACGTAGTCGACGAGCATCGGCCGTCCCGAGACCGTCGCCGCGGTCGGGGTCGGGCCGCCGAGGGCGTCGGGGAAGGCGCCGCCCATCGCCACGTTGAGCAGCAGGAAGTAGCCGGCGTGGCTGGTCATGTCGGCCCAAGCCTGGGCGCCGACCCGGTTCTCGTCCACGCTGTGGAAGAGCTGGTCGTCCACGTACCAGCGCAGCGCGTTGGGGGTGACCGAGCGGTCCCACTCGAAGCGGTACGTGTGGAAGGCGGACTGGCAGCTCGCGCCCGGGCAGACGCGGCTGGCACCGATACCGGTGGTCTCGCCGCACGGGCCGCCGGGGTTCACGCCGCAGTGCAGCACGCCCCAGACCGAGTTGATGCCGTTGACGTTCTCCATGATGTCGAACTCGCCGATGGCGGGCCAGTTCCAGTAGTTGCCCCGGTAGGGCGCGCCCAGAGCCCAGAAGGCGGGCCAGTAGCCGGCGGCCTCGGCCCCGGTCACGTTCGGCATCTGGACGCGGCCCTCGATGCGCAGGGTGCCGCCCGCCGGGGCCTTGAAGTCGGCGCGCTTGGTCTCGATCCGGGCCGACGTCCAGTTGCCCGCGCCGTCCTTGAGCGGGGTGATGCGGAGGTTGCCGGTGCCGTCGAGACGCACGTTGTCGGGGCTCGACGTGTAGTTCTGGATCTCTCCGGTGCCCCAGTTGGCGGGGCCGCCCGGATAGCCGTGGCCGGTGTCGATCTGCCAGTCGGCGGCGTTCGGCAGGGCGCGGTCGGGGCCGTTGAAGTCGTCGCTCCACTGGAGCGACCAGCCGGGGGCCGGGGGCACGGCGCCGCTGGCGGTGCCGGCGCCGCCCAGGCCGAGCAGGGCGCCCGCGGCGAGGGCGGCGGCGAGGAGCGAGGCGAGGAGTGGGGTGCGTCTGGCGCGGCTCAGGGAGCTCAAGGAAGAACACCTCCGCTGGGGGGACGAGCGCCTGAGAGCGCTCTCAGAAAGCTTTTGTAGTTGGAGACACCGCACCCGTCAATGGGCGCGGTGTCTTCGACCGTCGAAGCCCCGCCGAACGTCGGCGAGGCCGGCTATGGCTCGCCCGGCTCGCCCGGCTCGCCCGGATCCGCCGCGTCCAGCTCGGCCAACTCTTGTGCATCCAGCACCAGTTCGCCCGCCGCCGCCGAGTCCCGTGCGGTCTCCGGCCGACTCGCGCCAGGGATCGGCAGCACCGTCTCCGACCGCGCGAGCAGCCACGCGAGCGCCACCCGCTGCGGGCTCACCCCGCGCGCCCGCGCCACCCGGTGGAACGCCCCGAACTCCGGGTCCTCCGCCAGGTCCGACGCCCCGTCGAGCGAACTCCGCGAGATCCCGCCCAGCGGGCTCCACGGCAGGAACGCGAGCCCCAGCTCCGCGCAGAGCCGCAGTTCGGCCTCCGCGGTCCGCACGGCGGGGGAGTATCGGTTCTGTACGGAGACCAGCCGCTCGCCCAGCACCTCCCGCGCGAGCCGGATCTGCGCCACGTCCACGTTCGAGACGCCGGCCAGCCGGATCGTGCCCGCGTCCAGCAACTCCCGTATCGCGCCCAGCGATTCCGCGTACGGCACGGCCGGATCCGGCTTGTGGAGCTGGTAGAGCCCGATCGCCTCGACACCGAGTCGCCGCGCCGAGGCCTCCGCGGCCCGCCGCAGGTGCTCCGGCCGCCCGTCCACCGTCCAGTCGCCGTCGGTGGTCCGCCCCCGCCCGCCCTTCGTCGCGACGAGCACATCACCGGTCCGGCCACGACCCCCGTACGTGGCCAGGGCCCGCGCCACCAGCAGTTCGCCGGCGCCGGGCTCGCCGCCGGGCGGGTGGTAGGAGTCCGCCGTGTCGAGCAGGGTCACACCCGCGTCGAGCGCCGCGTGGACGGTGGCCAGGGCGCGGGCCTCGTCCGGGTGCCCCTCGATGGAGAGCGGCATGGCGCCGAGCCCGATCGCCCCGACCCGTACGTCCCCGAGCGCGCGGTACCGCATCAGCGCACCCCCAGCGTCTCGGAGAGCGCCTGGCCGAGCCACTCCGAGGAATGCCGGAAGGAGAATCCGAGCGCGGTCGCGCGAGAATTGTCCATGCCGTACGAACGGGCGAAGGAGAACGGCGACACCTCGCCGACCTCCACCTCCCGGAATACGGCACGACCGCCCACTCTCCGCTCGATCTCGGCGCATATCTCGGCGGTGGTCAGCGGCCCGTGGGAATGCGCGTTGACGGCCCCGGTGAATTCCTGCTCCACCGCCCACGCCAGGAATTCGGCGACCTCCTCGACGTACACATAGGTGGCCGGGTGGTTCACCGCCGGCACGGCGATCGGCCGGCCCGCCCGGATCCGGTCCGCGTAGTGGCCGACCCGCCCCGTGAAGTCGTCCGCGCCGCCGAGCACATGGGCGACCCGTACCGCCGTGTACGGGAACGCGGGCTCGGCCGCGAAGACCGCCTCCGCCTGCCGCTTCCCCTCTCCGTAGTGCGCGTCGAGGAACTCCTGGTCGTCCCAGGGGAGGTCGGGGTCGACGGCGACGGTACGCGGGTCGACGGCCTCCTCCCGCACGGGCGCCGCGGAGTCCTCGTACGCGTACACCTCGACCGTCGACGTCATCACATAGCGTCGGGTGCGCGACCCGAAAACCCGTCGGGCGATTGAGGCCTGGAGCGGGGTGTAACAGACCTGGTCGATGACGGCGTCGAAGGTCAGATCGCCCAGCGCCTTTTCCAGAGCGGCCTCGTCGTTCCGGTCGGCGACGATGTGCGCGACCCTCTCCGGCGCGCCGGAAGAACCGCGATTGAGCAGGGTCACGGAATGCCCGGAATCCGAAAGGCGAGTCGTCAGCCGCTTTCCGAAATAGCGGTTCCCGCCAATGATCAGAATGTCCATACGACAAGTGTTACGTTGGGCGTTCGTCAGCTGAAGGGGGAAACATGGGAGTCCAGGCCGCCGCGCCGAAGGAACCACGGCATCTGCGTCCCGCCGCCAACGAAACCTCGGCGGGGTCCTTCGACGCCATCGACCGGCAGATCCTGGAACTCGTCCAGGCGGACGGCCGGATCAAGCTCAGCGAGCTGGGCCGCCGCGTCCGCCTGAGCCCGGCGGCCGTCACCGAGCGGGTGCGCAGGCTGGAGGCGTGCGGGGCGATCACCGGCTACGGCGCCCATGTCTCCCCGGCCAGGCTCGGCTACGGCATCCAGGCCTTCATCCGGGTGAACCCGCACGGCGGCTACACCCTCAAGCACCCCCGGACGCTGGAACTGACCGCCCGCCCGGAGGTCGTCGAGGCGCACCACGTCGTCGGCGAGGACTGCTGGATCCTCAAGGTCGCGGTCACCGACACCATCCACCTCGAAGAGATCCTGGAACAGACCTCCGCCCTCGGCCGCACGACGACCTCGATCGTCCTGTCCTCGCCGGTGGAGCGCAAACCCCTGCTGCCACCGGGCGCGACCCACGAGGCCTGAGGGCTCAGGCGGCTCAGTCAGCTCAGTCGGCTCGGGCAGCTGGGTCAGCTCATTCAGCTCGGGCGGCGAGCGCGGCCAGGTAGTCGTCCAGCAGCTCGACCTGGCGCTCGGCCGGAAAGGCGTCCGGGTCGAGCAGGGCCTGCACGACCAGGCCGAGCGCGAAGGACAGGGCGCCCGCGGCGAGCCGCGCCGGGTCGCCCGGAGGCAGCTCGCCGAGTTCCTGGGCCGCGGCGAGCGCGTCCCTGAGCCGGTCGCGGCCGCGCGCGTACTTTCCCGCGTAGTCGGCGCGCAGAGCCGGGTCGGCGAGTGCGGTGTCCCAGGAGGAGACCCAGATCCGGTTGGAGTCCGTGGCCTCGGGGGTCAGCGGCAGGATGTCGAGCAGCGCGTTCCGTACGGCCGTGAGGCCCGTGCCCGAGGTGCGCCGGGAGCGTGCGGTGGTGCGCTGGTCGAGCAGGTCGAGGGCGTGGGCGACCAGGTCGCTCTTGGCCGGGAAGTAGTGGGTCAGCAGACCGGTGGTCGCGCCCAGCTCCGTGGCCACGGCCCGCAGGGTCAGCCCGCCGAACCCCCGGCTCGCGAGCACGCGCCAGACCGCCTCCGAGACTTCGAGTCGGCGGGCCTCGTGGTCCCCCTTGGCGCGTGGCATGCTGCTACTGTACATAGCCGTAACGCTTGTTATGCGAATGGGGTCGCCGCCATGTTCTCCCTCCCGCTCCGGGACAACGCCCTCCTGCGCCCGCTGGAGACCTGGCACGCCGAGGAGTTCGCCGCGAACCTGGACCGCGCGCGCGAGCACATCCGGCCGTGGGTCGGACAGGCCTTCGTCACCGACAGCCTCGACGGGGCCCGGGCCACCCTGCTCCGCTACGCCGAGCGGCAGGCCGCCGACGGCGCCCGCCTCTACGGCATCTGGCTCGACGGCACGCTCGTCGGCGGCGTGATGTTCGTGTCCCTCGACGCCGCCTCGGGCAACTGCGAGATCGGCTGCTGGCTGGAGCCGGCCGCCGAGGGCAACGGACTGATCACGACCGCGTGCGGCGTCCTGCTCGACTGGGCCTTCGGCACCCGCGGTCTGCACCGCGCCGCGTGGCACTGCCGCGCGGACAACGCGCGCAGCGCCGCCGTGGCCGAGCGGCTCGGCATGACCCTGGAGGGCACGGAGCGCGAGTCCTGGCCGTACGACGGGGTCCGCCACGACACCCAGATCTGGTCCGTGCTCGCCCACGAGCGGCCGGCGGCCCGTCGCCCCTGACGACGTCCTTGCCTTGACGTCGGCGTCAAGGCGTACGTTCGCCTCCATGCGAATCGGCGAGCTGGCCGAGCGGGCCGGGACGACCACGCGGACTCTGCGCTACTACGAGTCCCGTGGCCTCCTGGCCGCCCGGCGCACGGAGAACGGCTACCGCACGTACGACGAGGACGACCTGCGCCTCCTCCAGCAGATCAGGACCCTGCAGGACTTCGGGTTCGAACTGGAGGAGACCCGGCCGTTCGTCGACTGCCTGCGAGCCGGCCACCCGGCGGGCGACGCCTGCCCCGCCTCGCTCGACGTGTACCGCCGCAAGCTGGCGGAGCTGGACGCCCTCGTGGACCAGCTCCAGGCGGTACGCGCCCAGGTCGCCGCGCAGTTGCTACGGGCCGAGGCGGAGCAGCCCGGCGGCCCGGAACCCACATGCGAACTCGGAGGCTGACGAAATGACCCATGTGACGGACGTGACCGACGCGACCTTCGACACCGAGGTCCTCGCCGCGGACCCCGACCTCCCGGTCCTGGTGAAGTTCACCGCCGACTGGTGCGCGCCGTGCCGCCAACTGGGCCCGGTGCTCAGGTCGATCGCGGAGGAGGAGGGGGACCACCTGAAGATCGTCCGGATCAATGTGGACCACAACCCGGAGACGACCCTCCGCCACGGCGTCCTGGCCACCCCCACGTTGATGCTCTTCCGCGCCGGCGAACCCCTGAAATCGATGGTCGGCGCCCGCCCGAAGCGCCTGCTCCTCAAGGAGCTCGCGGACGTACTACCGCCGCTCCGGCCCTAGGTCTGGCAGGATCGCCCGAGGCGAGGACGACAGAGAGGCCAGGGTGGGAGTCATGACCGGCGAGAAGCCGTCGTTGCGTGCGTACATCGAGCGGTACGCGGCGGGCGAGATCCCCCGCGAGGAAGCCCTGGCGACCATCGCCGCCTGGGACTTCGAGGCGCTGTGGAACGCCCCCGCGGGGCCGCCGTACCCGGACAACACCAGGGCCGTGCTCAACGAGGCACGGACGCTCGGCAAGCTGACGCCCGAGGACATCGAGGAGATCCGCACGCGCGAAGCGCAGGGGTGGCAGCGTCGGGTGACCGACGGGAAGCCGTCGTTGCGTGCGTACATCGAGCGCTACGCGGCGGGCGAGATCCCCCGCGCCGAGGCGCTGGCGACCATCGGCGCCTGGGACTTCGAGGAGGAGTGGTTCGACCCCACCCACACGGCGCCGACGCACCAGGACAACACGCTCGCCGTGGTCAACCAGGCACGAGGGCTCGGCAGGCTGACCGCCGAGGACATCGAGGAGATCCGCGCCCTGCTTCTGCGGCGTGGGTTCTGACGGCGGAACGTAGGTCGCGAGCAGGGGGAGGGAAGCGCGCGTGTGGGTGACGGGGGAGTACGAGCCGGTCTACCGGGAGCTTCAGCACCGGATGGGCATCGGGGGAGACCTGGCGATGGGGGGCGAGTTCGACACCACGAACCGCCATTCCATGGGCGGGATCTGGACTCCCGAGCGGGCGCGGATCCACGACGCGCTCATCGAAGGGTTCAAGGAAAAGTGCAAGGGGAAGCCCCGCGACGGCCACGCCGTGCTCTTCACGGGTGGTGCGCCGGGGTCCGGCAAGGGCAGGGCGCAGGGCAGCCTGCCGGAGTGGCAGAGCCAGGACTCCGAGCTCGGTGAGCAGCTGCGCCGCGTCCACGGTGTCGACCTCGACGACTACGTCGTGCTCGACCCGGACGAGTTCAAGGTGCAGCTGTTCGAGTACGGTGGCGCGCCCGAGCTGCCGGCGGAGTTCGACCGTCTGTCCGACGGGCGCCGCTTGGCCCCGTCGGAGAAGGCGTCCCTGGTGCACCGGGAGTCGGGCCATGTTCAGGACTTGGTCGAGACGTGGGCCCGAGCCGAGGGCTACAACCTGCTCTACGACCAGTCCCTGCGGGCGTTCGACTGGACGGCGAACCTCTTCACGGACCTCGAGAGGGAGGGGTACGACCAGCGTGTCGTGCTCTCCGTCGAGGTCCCGGAGGAACAGTGTCTTGCGCAGAACGCCGACCGCTGGCTGACCGGCCGGCAGAGGTTCGACACCGGGGCGGAGTGGTACGGCGGCCGCATGGCGCCGGAAGGGTTCATCCGGAGCCTGTACGCGGACACGGTGACGGGCCGGGGCTACTCCGTCGGTCGGGAGAACGCCGAGAAGCTCGCCGCGCAGGGGTTGGCCACCGGGCTGATCACCACCGACCGCGGCGACTTCGGCCCGCAACCGGCTTCTCCGGCAGCCGCCGTCCCCGCGCCCAGCCGTGGGTTTCAGCAGGGCGACACCACGATCCGGGTGAACCCGGGCGCCGCGTTCATGCCCGGTGTGACCATCGCCCCGAGCCGGCCCCCGGCTCCCCGGGGGCCCGCCGCCCCGGCGACACCCCCGCCGCCCGTGCCGGGGCCCACCCGCGGCACGGGCATCGACCGGTGACCCCCTGACGGCCTAGGTCGTGTCCGGAAAGTCTGGCCCGGCTCGCGACGCCCTGTCGGGCGGACGGCCATACTTTCCGGACACGGCCTAGACCTCGTCCCAGAGCACGGTGTCGTGCGCGGCCACCCGTTCCTCGATGCGGCGCACGAGTTCCTCCGCCGCCTGCGGGGCGGGGCGGCGGCCGTCGCGCAGGCGCAGGGCGACCTGGCCGGCCTCCGCCTCGCGGGCGCCGATCACCGCCTGGTACGGGACGAGGCGGGCCTCCCGGACGCGGGCGCCCAGGGTGCCGCGGTCCGGGCCCGCCACCTCGGCGCGCAGGCCGCGTGCGACGCAGCGGGCGGCCAGCGCCTCGGCGGCGGGGCGTTCGGACTCGGCGACCGGGAGGACGACGAGCTGCACGGGGGCCAGCCAGGCGGGGAACGCGCCGCCGTGCTGTTCGAGCAGGTGGGCGACGGCCCGCTCGACGCTGCCGACGACGCTGCGGTGGATCATGACCGGCCGGTGCCTGGCGCCGTCGGCGCCGATGTAGTGCAGGTCGAACCGCTCCGGCTGGTGGAAGTCGATCTGTACGGTCGACAGGGTCGACTCCCGCCCCGCGCGGTCCGCGACCTGGACGTCGATCTTCGGGCCGTAGAACGCGGCCTCGCCCTCCGCCGCCTCGTACGGCAGCCCGGAGGCGTCGAGCACCTCCTCCAGGAGGGCGACCGAGCGGGCCCACAGTTCGGGCGCGTCCACGTACTTGCCGCCCGGCCCCGGCAGGGAGAGCCGGTACCGCGCGGGCTCGATGCCCATCGCCTCGTACGCCCTCCGGATCAGCTCCAGGGCGCCGGCCGCCTCCTCGCGGACCTGGTCCAGGGTGCAGAAGATGTGCGCGTCGTTGAGCTGGATGGACCGCACCCGGGTCAACCCGCCCAGGACGCCCGAGAGTTCGGACCGGTACATGGGGCCGAGCTCGGCCATGCGCAACGGCAGCTCACGGTAACTGTGCGCCCGGGAGCGGTAGACGACGGCATGGTGCGGGCAGAGGCTGGGCCGCAGGACGACCTGCTCGCCGCCCAGTTCCATGGGCGGGAACATGTCGTCGCTGTAGTGCTCCCAGTGCCCGGAGATCTCGTACAGCTCGCGTTTGCCGAGCACGGGCGAGTACACGTGCCGGTACCCGGCCCGCCGCTCGACCTCGCGGACGTACTCCTCCAACGCGTGCCGCACGGCGGCCCCGTCGGGCAGCCAGTACGGGAGTCCGGCCCCGATCAGCGGGTCGGTCCCGAACAGCTCCAGCTCGCGGCCGAGCCTGCGGTGGTCGTGGCGGTCGTGGTTCATCCGGTCCTCCTACGGGTGGGGCGAACGGCCACCGGAGGAACGACGAAGCCCCGGGGCGCTCGGCCCCGGGGCTTCGTGACGTCAAGACAGCGGTCAGCGCGCCGGGACACTCTCCGGCGTCGTCGTGATGACCGCGGCAGGCTTCATACGGCCGAGGGTAACGGAGCCGGGTCCGCAGCGCACGGGCTTAACGGCCGCGGTCGTCGGGGCGGCTTCCGAGTCCTTCGACGAGGGCGAGGTCCTCCAGCGCTCGCTCGCTGAGCAGCCCCCGCCAGCGGGTGAAGAGCCGCAGCAGGGCGGCGCCGTAACGGGCGCGCAGTTCCTCGTTCGCCGCGAGGACGTCCAGCTCGTTCGCCGCCGTGAGTTCCGCGAAGTCGGCCCGCTGCCGGGCCGTCGGAATGCACGTCCCGCCCGTGAAACGGTCCCGAAAGGGGCCGTCCTCGGTCTCCAGGGCCGGGTACGAGAATTCCCGGTCGCAGCTCGCGTAGAAGTACACGAGTTCCTCCGCGCCCGCGCCGATCGCCTCCACCAGTTCCGCCCGCCGCTCCAGCGGCAGCAGGCTCTCGGCGAAGCCGTCCGTGCCGTAGAAGGCGTGGCACAGGCCGGCGAGTCGCAGCTCCTCGCGGGCGCCCCAGGCGGCCAGTCGGGTCTCGGCCCGCTCCAGGTGGGCCAGGAGCGTGCCGCCCGGGTGGTCGAGCCGGTCCGCTCCTCGCGCGATCAGCAGATCGCGTGCCGCCGCTGCCCTGTCTCTCCCCGTGCTGTCTCTCCCCATGGCACACAAAAATACCCCGACTAGAATTGACAGTCGGGGTTGTGCGTCGCGTATATTTTGAAGTTCCGTGTCTGTGCACGGCAAAGGCACGGAGAAGTTCACTAAAAGCACTGTATCGCGCCGGGAGTCGAATTGTCAACCGAGGAATTTCGGAACGAGCAGAAATTCATCACCGAGCTCTACGCCCGACTCGACGACCTCAGGGACCAGGCCGAGGCCGCCGTCGGCACGGCGCTCAAGGCGCCCTGGGTCGGCAACCAGGGCCGTCTGGAGCGGGACGTGCTGGTGGCCGAACAGAGCGGGGTCCTCGCCGCGCTCGACGCCGGGGAGACCGGACTCTGCTTCGGGCGGCTCGTGTTCCGGGACGGACGCGACCACCACATCGGCAGGATCGGCATCCGCGAGGACGACCCGAACCGCACCCCGCTCGTCGTCGACTGGCGCGCCGAGATCGCGCGGCCCTTCTACCTCGCCACCGGCTACGAACCGATGGGTCTCAGCCGCCGCCGGCACATCACCACCCATGGCCGTGAGGTGACCGCCCTCCATGACGAGGTGCTCGACCTCGCCGACGCGACCCGCACCGGGCACGAGAACCGCGACGCCGACGAGGTCCTCCTCGCCGCACTCGACGCCGCCCGCACCGGGCGCATGCACGACATCGTGCAGACCATCCAGGCCGAGCAGGACCGCATCATCCGCTCCCCGCACCGGGGCGTCCTCGTCGTCGAGGGCGGCCCCGGCACCGGCAAGACCGCCGTGGCCCTGCACCGCGCCGCGTACCTGCTCTACGCCCACCGCGAGCAGCTCGCCAAGCGCGCCGTCCTCATCGTCGGCCCCAACCCCGCCTTCCTCGGCTACATCGGCAACGTGCTGCCCTCCCTCGGCGAGACCGGCGTCCTGCTCGCGACCCCCGCCGAACTGTTCCCCGGCGTGCGCGCCACCGGCACGGACACCCCGCGCGCCGCCGCAGTGAAGGGCGCCGCCGGCATGGCCGCCGCGCTCGCCGCGGCGGTACGCGACCGGCAGCAGGTCCCCGAGCGCGGCGCGCCGCTGATCGTCCCCCACGACGACGGCGACCTGGTCATCGACTGGGACATGGCCCTGGAGGCCCGGCACAAGGCCCGCGAGACCGGACTGCCGCACAACCTCGCCCGGCCGTACTTCGTCTTCAACATCCTCGACGCGCTCGCCGCCCAGCTCGCCGACCGCATCGGGGCCGACCCGTACGGCGGCCCCAACTTCCTCGGCCCCGACGACATCGCCCTGCTCGCCAAGGGCATCGCCGCCAACGCCGAGGTCCACTCCGCCGTCGAGACCCTCTGGCCGGCCCTCACCCCCGAGTCGTTCCTCGCCGACTACCTCGCCGAGCCGACCCACCTCGACACCGACGGGGACGCGGACGCGATCAGGCGCGCGGAGGGCCCCTGGACCTCCGCCGACGTCCCGCTGCTCGACGAGGCCGCCGAGCTCCTCGGCGTGGACGACTCCGCCGCCCGCGCCGCCGAGGAGGCCGAGCGGGACAAGCGGATCCAGTACGCGCAGGGCGTCCTCGACGTCAGCTACGCCTCGCGGACCTACGAGTTCGAGGACAAGGAGGAGCTGGACAAGGACGCCGCCGAGGTCCTCTCGGCCCACGACATCATCGACGCCGAGCGGTTCGCCGAGCGGCACGAGGAGGCCGACCACCGCAGCGCCGCCGAACGCGCCGCCGCCGACCGGACCTGGGCCTTCGGCCACATCATCGTCGACGAGGCGCAGGAGCTCTCGGCGATGGCCTGGCGGCTCCTCATGCGCCGCAGCCCGACCCGCTCCATGACCCTGGTCGGCGACCCGGCGCAGACCGGTGACGCGGCCGGCGTCGGCGCGTGGGAGCAGATCCTCGCGCCCTACGTGGACGACCGCTGGGAACTCGTACGGCTCGGCGTCAACTACCGCACCCCGGCCGAGATCATGGCGGTCGCCGCCGACGTCCGGCGCGAGGCCGACCCGGCCTTCGAGCCGCCCCGCTCGGTCCGCTCCACGGGCGTCGAGCCCTGGCGGCGCGTGGTCGAGGACCCGGTGAAGGAGGCCGCCGACGTGGTCGCCGCCGAGGCGCGCGAAGAGGGCCGCCTCGCCGTGATCGCCCCCGCGGACCTCCACCCGGCGCTCACCGCCGCGCTCCCGGAGGCCTCCCACGGCCCCGACCCGGACCTGACCCGGCCGGTGGTCGTCCTCGACCCCCGGCACGCCAAGGGCCTGGAGTTCGACACGGTCCTGGTCGTCGACCCGGACGGCATCCGGGCCGGCGCCACGCACGGCATCAACGACCTGTACGTGGCGCTGACCCGGGCCACCCAGCGACTCGGGATCATCACCCGGGCCTGACCGTCAGGCGGGCCCGGGCGGCTCGTCACGCAGGCCTGAGCCAGACCGTCGCCAGCGGCGGCAGCGTCATCCGCACGCTCGCCGAACGGCCGTGGGAGGGCACCGACTCGGTCTTCACCGGGTCGGTGTTCGCCACGCCACTGCCGCCGTACCGCTGGTCGTCCGTGTTCAGGACCTCCGCCCAGGCCGCGCACGTGTCCGGGACGCCGAGCCGGAAGTCGTGCCGCACGACGGGCGAGAAGTTGCTCACCGCGAGGAGCGGAGCGCCCTCGGCGTCGTGGCGGAGGAAGGCGAAGACGTTGTCCTCCGCCGCGTCGCCCACCACCCACTGGAAGCCCTCGGGGGCGGTGTCCCGCTCCCACAGCGCCGGGGTCGCCGCGTACACCGTGTTCAGGTCGCGCACCAGGTCCCGTACGCCCCGGTGGTCACCGGCCGAGTGGTACGTCTCGTCCATCAGCCACCACTCGGGGCCGTGCTCGGCGGACCACTCCGCGCCCTGCGCGAACTCCTGCCCCATGAACAGGAGTTGCTTGCCGGGGTGGGACCACATGAAACCGAGGTACGCGCGGTGGTTGGCGCGCCGCTGCCACCAGTCGCCGGGCATCTTGGAGACCAGCGCCTGCTTGCCGTGCACGACCTCGTCGTGGGAGATCGGCAGGATGTAGTTCTCGCTGTACGCGTACACCATCGAGAACGTCATCTCGTTGTGGTGGTACTTGCGGTGCACCGGCTCCTTGGAGACATAGCCGAGGGAGTCGTGCATCCAGCCCATGTTCCACTTCATGCCGAAGCCGAGCCCGCCGAAGCCGCCGGGGCCGACCTGGTCGGTCGCCCGGGTCACGCCGTCCCAGGCCGTCGACTCCTCGGCGAAGGTGACGACACCGGGGCAGCGCCGGTACACGGTGGCGTTCATCTCCTGGAGGAAGGCGACCGCGTCCAGGTTCTCCCGCCCGCCGAACTCGTTCGGCAGCCACTCGCCGTGCTCGCGCGAGTAGTCGAGGTAGAGCATCGAGGCGACGGCGTCCACCCGCAGGCCGTCGATGTGGAACTCCTCGCACCAGTACACCGCGTTGGCGACGAGGAAGTTCCGCACCTCCTTGCGGCCGTAGTCGAACTCCAGCGTGCCCCAGTCGGGGTGGGCCGAGCGGCGCGGGTCCTCGTGCTCGTACAGCGGCCGGCCGTCGAACTCCGCGAGCGCCCAGTCGTCGCGCGGGAAGTGCGCGGGCACCCAGTCCATCAGGACCCCGATGCCGGCCCGGTGCAGCGCGTCGACGAGGTACTTGAAGTCGTCGGGGGTGCCGAGCCGGGAGGTCGGCGCGTAGTAGCCGGTGACCTGGTAGCCCCAGGAGCCGCTGAAGGGGTGCTCGGCGACGGCCATGAACTCCACGTGCGTGAAGCCGAGATCGCGGACGTACGCCGGGAGCTGCTCGGCCAGCTGGCGGTACGTCAGCCCCGGCCGCCAGGACGGCAGGTGGAGTTCGTAGACGGAGAGCGGGGCCTCGTGGTGCGGGCGCGCGCCGCGGCTCGCCATCCACCCGGCGTCCTCCCACTCGTGGTACGAGTCGGTGACCACGGACGCGGTGTTCGGGGGGCACTCGGCGCGGCGGGCCATCGGGTCGGCGCGCAGCGTGTGGGAGCCGTCGGGGCGGGTGATGTCGAACTTGTAGACCGCGCCCTCGCCGATCCCGGGGACGAACAGCTCCCAGACGCCGGTGGCGCCGAGCGAGCGCATCGGCAGCGCCGTGCCGTCCCAGTGCGTGAAGTCGCCGGTGACGCGCACGCCCCGCGCGTTCGGGGCCCAGACCGTGAACCGGGTGCCCGTGACGCCCTGGTGAACCATCGTCCGCGCGCCGAGCGCCTTCCACAGCTCCTCGTGCCGGCCCTCGCCGATGAGGTGGAGGTCCAGCTCGCCGAGGGCGGGCAGGAAGCGGTACGGGTCCTCCACGGGCAGCTCGTCGCCGTCGTAGCGGACGCGAAGCTCGTACGGCGGGATCTTGCGCAGCAGGGGCAGCAGCCCGGAGAAGAAGCCGTCGCCGTCGTCGTGCAGGGCGACGCGCCTGCCCTTGGCGAGGACGGCGACCTCACGGGCGAACGGGCGCAGGACCCGGATCGCGACGCCGCCGCGGACCGGGTGCGCGCCGAGCACCGCGTGCGGGTCGTGGTGCTCGCCGGCGAGCAGCCGCGCCCGGTCCCCGGGGTCGAGCGGCGGCGCCTTCCGTACCGCCTTCCGTTCGGCCTCCTGGGCGGCCCGGGGGGCGGGCGTCTTGGCCGGGGGCGCTGCCGTCTTGCGAGCGGATCGGGCGGTCACGGGGATGCCTCCTGCAAGGGTGTCGGAAGGTGTGGGGCTGAGGAATACGCGCCGGTTCCCACGCAACCGCAACGGCGCGGGTCCCGCACAGGACACTCCGCCGAACGGGCCTCGCACGGCCCTTCGGGGGTCACTCCCCGCCCGCCAGGCGTTCGATCGCCGCCATCGGCACCGGGAGCCAGTCCGGGCGGTGACGGGCCTCGTAGAGGACCTCGTAGACCGCCTTGTCGGTCTCGTAGGCGCGCAGCAGCGCCGGGTCCGCGCGCGGGTCGGTGCCCGCGGCCTCGGCATAGCCCGTGCAGTACGCGGCCCGGCAGCGCGCCGCCCACTCCGGCTTCCAGGGGCGGTGCGTGCGCGCCGCGTAGTCGAAGGAGCGGAGCATGCCCGCCACGTCACGGACCGCGGGCTGCGGGCGGCAGCGCTCGGCGAGCGGCTTCGCCGGCTCGCCCTCGAAGTCGATCACCGCCCAGCCCCCGTCCGCAGCCCGCAGGGTCTGACCGAGGTGGAGATCGCCGTGGACGCGCTGGAGGTACCCGGAGCCCTCGCCGGCCGCCGCGAAGACCGACCGCAGCCCCGGTACGTGGGGCAGCAGCGCCGGCACCGCCTGCGCGGCAGCGTGCAGCCGCTGGTCCATCTCGGCGGCCAGGTGCGCGCTCTGGGTCCGCCGCAGCCGCTCCGTCGGCAGCGCCGTCGCGAGCGCGAGGTGCACCTCGGCCGTCGCCCGGCCCAGCGCGTGCGCCTCTGCGGTGAACTCGCGGCCCTCGGCCAGGGCGTCGAGGGCAAGCCGCCATCCGTCGCGGGAGTCCCGCAGATAGGGCTGGAGGACTCCGAGCGTGCTCGCGCCCGACTCGAACCAGGCCACCGGCGCGGGCACCCGCGCGCACCCCGCGCCGGCGAGCGCGAGCGGCAGCTCCAGATCGGGGTTGAGCCCGGGGCTGACCCGGCGGAAGATCTTCAGGATGTACGTATCGCCGTACACGAGCGAGGAGTTGGACTGCTCGGCGTCCAGGACCCTGGGCGCGAGGGACGCGGGCAGTTCGGTCGTGCCCCGGAAGGTCAGCGGGCCGATCCGGCCGGGGGTGCGCAGCCGTTCGTAGAGCAGTCCGGCGAGCCGCGGGTCCCGCAGCCCTTCGTAGACCGCCCGGCCTGCCAGCGGCCCCTGCCGGATCCGCCCGATCAGGGCGGGGGCGAGCCGGGGCGGCAGCTGGGTGCGGACACCGAGGAGGAGTTGGTAGCAGTCGGCGGGTGTGCCCGTCGGGCGGCCGGGCTGTTCGACCCGGACCAGGAGATGCAGCAGCCCGGGTCCCGTGCCGTCCAGTGGCAGCAGCTCGGTGGCCGCCTCCAGGGTGAATCCGGTGACCCGGCGTCCCTTGCCCGCGAACCAGCGCTGCCGGGGCAGCCATTCATGGAGCAGGGGAGCGAGTGACGGGAGGAGGGCGGCCGGGGCCCGGGTGGTGGATGCGGTCTCCGGCATGGCATCGCGTCCTTTCCCCGGGGGGCGCAGATTTGAGTTCGCGTGAATCGAGTTCAAATGCGCAGAGTGTCCCGGATGGCGGCTTCGGCTGTCCGGATGTGCGGGACGTGTCGGATGGGGAAGATCCGTATGGGCCCGACAAGAAGGCCCGTATGGACCTGAATCGACTGTGTGTGGGACACAGTGCCCAGGGTGGCGCGGGGGAAACCCGCTCCACCCCGGGCAGTTGACTGACAACTCGTCAGGAACTGCGGGTGGGAGTCGTCAACCGGCTCTTCTTCAGGCGGAACCAGTAGAAGCCGTGACCCGCCAGGGTCAGCAGGTACGGCCACTGTCCGATCGCCGGGAACCGCACCTGGCCGATCAGCTCCACGGGGCTCATCCCGTCGAACTGCCGCAGGTCCAGCTCCGTCGGCTGCGCGAACCGCGAGAAGTTGTTCACGCAGAGCACCAGGTCGTCCCCGGACTCCCGGAGGAAGGCGAGCACCGCCGGGTTGGAGGACGGCAGTTCCGTGTACGACCCGAGGCCGAAGGCCACGTTCTGCTTACGGATCTCGATCATCCGCTTGGTCCAGTGCAGCAGCGAGGACGGCGAGGCCATCCCCGACTCCACGTTCGTCACCTGGAAGCCGTGGACCGGGTCCATGATGGCCGGCAGCGTGAGCCGCCCCGGGTCGCAGGACGAGAAGCCCGCGTTCCGGTCCGGCGTCCACTGCATCGGCGTCCGCACGCCGTCCCGGTCGCCGAGCCAGATGTTGTCGCCCATCCCGATCTCGTCGCCGTAGTACAGCACCGGTGAACCCGGCAGCGAGAAGAGCAGCGCGGTGAACAGCTCCATCTGCTTGCGGTCGTTGTCGAGGAGCGGGGCGAGCCGCCGCCGGATGCCGATGTTCGCGCGCATCCGGGGATCCTTGGCGTACTCCGCGTACATGTAGTCGCGCTCTTCGTCCGTCACCATCTCGAGGGTCAGCTCGTCGTGGTTGCGCAGGAAGATGCCCCACTGGCAGCCGTCCGGGATCGCCGGGGTCTTGGCCAGGATCTCCGAGACGGGGGTGCGCGACTCCCGCCGTACCGCCATGAAGATGCGCGGCATCACCGGGAAGTGGAACGCCATGTGGCACTCGTCGCCACCCGAGGCGAAGTCCCCGAAGTAGTCGACCACGTCCTCCGGCCACTGGTTCGCCTCGGCGAGCAGCACCGTGTCCGGGTAGTGGTCGTCGATCTCCTTGCGGACCCGCTTGAGGAAGGAGTGGGTGGCAGGCAGGTTCTCGCAGTTGGTGCCCTCCTGCTGGTACAGGTACGGCACCGCGTCGAGCCGGAAGCCGTCGATGCCGAGGTCCAGCCAGAACTTCAGCGCCGACAGGATCTCCTCCTGCACCGCCGGGTTCTCGTAGTTGAGGTCCGGCTGGTGCGAGAAGAACCGGTGCCAGTAGTACTGCTTGCGCACCGGGTCGAAGGTCCAGTTCGACGTCTCCGTGTCGACGAAGATGATCCGGGCGTCCTGGAACTGCTTGTCGTCGTCGGCCCAGACGTAGTAGTCCCCGTACGGCCCGTCGGGGTCCGAGCGCGACTCCTGGAACCACGGGTGCGCGTCGCTCGTGTGGTTCATGACGAAGTCGATGATCACGCGCATGCCGCGCTGGTGCGCCGCGTCCACGAACTCCACGAAGTCGGCGAGATCGCCGAACTCCGGGAGCACGGAGGTGTAGTCGGCGACGTCGTAGCCACCGTCCCGCAGCGGGGACTTGAAGAACGGTGGCAGCCAGAGGCAGTCGACGCCGAGCCACTGCAGGTAGTCCAGGCGCGAGGTGATGCCCTTGAGGTCGCCTACGCCGTCCCCGTTGCTGTCCTGGAAGGAGCGCACGAGCACTTCGTAGAAGACGGCCCTCTTGAACCAGTCCGGGTCACGGTCCTTGGCGGGCGTGTCCTCGAAGGTGTCGGGGACGGGTTCGTTGACGGTCATGATGTGGGTGACCCTCCGATCGTCGGGGACGGTCGCAGGGCGAGGATGTGCGCGGGCGTGACGCCCGGCTCGAGGCGCACATAGTTGGCCCTGCCCCAGTGATAGGTCTCACCGGTGAGCTCGTCGCGCACCGGTACGGTCTCGTGCCAGTCGAGGCCGAGCTCCGGCATGTCCAACGAGACCGTGGCCTCCTGGGTGTGGTGCGGATCGAGGTTGGCGACCACCAGAACGGTGTTCGAACCCGAGCGCTTGCTGTACGCGATCACCGCGTCGTTGTCGGTCGTGTGGAAGTGCACGTTCCGCAGCCTTCGCAGCGCCGGGTGGCGGCGCCTGACCCGGTTGAGCGTGGTGATCAGGGGCGCGATCGAGGCGCCAGAGCGCTCGGCCGACTCCCAGTCGCGGGGCCGCAGTTGGTACTTCTCCGAGTCCAGGTACTCCTCGCTGCCCTCGCGCAGCGCGGTGGCCTCGCACAGCTCGTAGCCGGCGTACACGCCCCAGGTCGGCGAGAGGGTGGCGGCGAGCACCGCCCGCACCTCGAAGGCCGGCCGGCCGCCCTGCTGGAGGTAGGCGTGCAGGATGTCCGGGGTGTTCACGAAGAAGTTCGGCCGCATGGCGGCGGCCGCGTCGCCGGACAGCTCGGTCACGTACTCCGTCAGCTCGGCCTTGGTGTTGCGCCAGGTGAAGTACGTGTACGACTGCTGGAAGCCGACCGTGCCGAGCGTGCGCATCATCGCGGGCCGGGTGAACGCCTCCGCCAGGAAGATCACGTCCGGGTCGGTGCCGTTGACCTCACCGATCACCCGCTCCCAGAACACCACCGGCTTGGTGTGCGGGTTGTCGACCCGGAAGATCCGCACACCGTGGTCCATCCAGTGCCGCAGCACCCGGACCGTCTCGGCGACGATGCCGTCCATGTCCCGGTCGAAGGCGATCGGATAGATGTCCTGGTACTTCTTCGGCGGGTTCTCGGCGTACGCGATCGAGCCGTCGGCGCGGTGGTGGAACCACTCCGGGTGCTTCTCCACCCACGGGTGGTCGGGCGAGCACTGCAGCGCGAAGTCGAGCGCGATCTCCAGGCGCAGCTCGCGGGCGCGCGCCACGAAGGCGTCGAAGTCCTCGATCGTGCCCAGGTCCGGGTGGACGGCGTCGTGGCCGCCCTCGGGGGAGCCGATCGCCCACGGCACGCCGACGTCGTTCGGGCTCGCCGCGAGCGCGTTGTTGGGGCCCTTGCGGTGCGTGGTGCCGATGGGGTGGATCGGCGGGAGGTAGACCACGTCGAAGCCCATCGCGGCGATCGCCGGCAGCCGCTCGGCGGCGGTACGGAACGTCCCGGCGACCGTCCTGCCCCGGACCTTCTTCACGCCCTCCGAGCGCGGGAAGAACTCGTACCAGGAGCCGTACAGCGCCCGCTCGCGCTCCACCCGGAGCGGCAACGCGGGGGAGGAGCTGACCAGTTCGCGCAGCGGGTGCCGCGTCAGCGCCTCGGTGACCTGCGGGGCGAGCGCCGCCGCGAGCCGGGCGGCGGCGGTGCGGGAGACGTCGCGCAGCGCGTCGGCGGCCGCGAGGACGGCCTCCCGGCCGCCGCCCTTCTTCGGGACGCCCTTGGCGGCGCGCTCGTGCAGCTCCGCGCCCTCGGCGAGGACCAGCTCGGAGTCGATCCCGGCCGGGATCTTGATCTTCGCGGTGTGCCGCCAGGTCGCCAGCGGGTCGCTCCACGCCTCCACCGTGTACGTCCACAGACCCTCGGCGTCCGGGGTGACCTCGGCGCCCCACCGGTCGGTGCCGGGGGCCAGTTCACGCATCGGGATCCAGGGGCCGGGACGGCCGGAGGGGCCGCGCAGCACGACATTGGCGGCGACCGCGTCGTGGCCCTCGCGAAACACGGTGGCGGTGACCTCGAAGGTCTCCCCGGCCACCGCCTTCGCGGGGCGTCGGCCGCAGTCGACCAGAGGGCGGACGTCGAGTACGGGAATGCGTCCCATGAGCGGATTCACAGCATCACCTGAGGGGGTACGGGGGTGCGGGTGGTGGTGCGCTCTTTGTAGCTCCGTCGACGGCTGGCGGGTTGCGGGCATGGCCGCTCCTGTCCGCGTTCACTCGGATGGCGGGTCTACGGGGGTGTACCGGGTGGACGTAAGGGGGTGGTTCGGGGTGGACGTACGGGGGTGGTTCGGGTGGACGTACGGGCTTCTGTCCGGTGGTGCGCGTACGTGCCTCGGCCCGGTTCGGCCGGGGCCCGTACGGGGGGCTCGTACGGGGGTGACACGGGGTTGTACCGGAGGAGCCTTCCACCCACTTCGGGTGGGCAATCCGGCGCTTTGTTAACTACTCGGGCGTAGTCGCGCGGGCAAGCGCCCCGACACGTAAAACCGGCCCCGTCCCTGAGGGACGAGGCCGGTCGTCTCGATCGTCAGCCCTGGGCCGAGGGCGACTGCTCCTCCGCGTCTCCCGACCACATCTGCCACGGCTGGCGCGTCACCCACTCCTCCACGGGCGCCGCCCGCACCCCCAGCACGTCCGCCGACACCCCGTCGTCGCCCGCGAGCAGCAGCGGGTCGGCGCCGGTCGCCATGTAGTGGTAGATCCCGGCGACACCCGCCGCCGTCTCCGGACCGAGCAGCTGGGCGAGCCCGCGCTCGAAGACCTCCGGCGCCAGCTGCAGGTACCGCACCGCGCGGCCGAGCCCGCGGCCGAACGCGGCCGCCAGCTCGTCGCCCGTGAGCGACCGGGCCCCGCCGATGTCGAACGTACGTCCCTCCAGACCCTCGACGGTCAGCGCCGCGTGCACCGCCTCCGCCAGGTCCCGGTGGGAGAGCCAGGCCGTCGGCGTGGACGCGGGCAGCGGATAGGCGAGGACGCCCTCGTCGACCAGGGCCGGTCCGTTCCACGGCGAGAACAGGTTGTCCAGATAGACCGGCGGCCGTACGACCACCAGCGGGACGCCGGCGCTCCGCAGCTCCTCCTCGGCGATCCGCCGGGTCTCGAACGCGGCCACCGACGTCGGGCCCTGCGGGACACGGGTGTTGGCGTTCAGGACCAGCCGCACGGTGCCGGCCGCCAGGGCCGCGAAGGCCACGTTCCGCGCGTAGGCGCGGATCCGCTCGGGCTCGTACACCAGCGGCAGCGTCACCACACCGTGCGTCGTCCCCTCGAAGAGCCGCCGTACGTCCGCGGGTCTGGCCAGGTCGCCCGCGACGAACAGGGCGCCGGGCAGCGGCGGCCGGTCGCCCGAGGGGCGACGGGTGAGCGTCCGCACCCGGTGGTGCCGCTCGACGAGCAGACGTGCGATCGCGCCGCCCTGGAAACCGGTCGCTCCCACGACCGCGACCCGCATCGGTATCTGACTGGACATGTGTCGTAGAGGCCCTTCGATAGGGTGTGGTGGCTGCCGTGTCGTCTCCTCCAGGCTGGCGGCGGCGGCTCACACCGTTCAATTAACAAACCGGGGCGGAAGTTGAAGGATCGTCCATGGACACCGTGGCAACCGACCGTGACGACCGGCGTGAGGAAGACGAGGCCGAGGACCTCCTGAGCGAGCTGCTCAAACCGCTCCGGCTCACCGGAGTCTTCGACAGCCGCTGGCACGTCCGCGCACCCTGGGCCATCGAGGGGGACGCGGAGCAGAGCTGTGCCGTGCTCCACTACATCGTCGAGGGGGGCTGCTGGATCACCGGCGACGGTCACCCTCCGTTGGAGCTGCACGCGGGCGACCTGATCGTCTTCCCGACCGGCAGCGCCCACCGGCTCTCCGACACGCCGGACCGCCAGGGCGTACCGCTGCGGGCCGTCCTGCCCGAGCGCAAACCCGGCACGTCGGGCGAGATCCGCATCGACGGCACCGGCGCGGTGAGCCGGCTGCTGTGCGCCGGACTCCACTACGACGCCAGCGCGGCGAGCACGCTCTACACCTCGCTGCCCTGGGCGCTCGTCCTGGACGGCGCCCAGGTCGACCGCGAGCCGCTGCTGCGCGACACCCTGCGCCTGCTGGCCGCCCCGGACCGGCCGGTCGGCCCGGGGGACCGGCTCATCACTCTGCGTGCCTTCGAGATGGCCCTGGTCCTGGCGCTCCGCCCGCTCCTGCGCGACCTCGCGGACAACCCGACCTCGCTGCCCCTGCTCCGGCACCCCGGCATCAGCCAGGCCGTGGTGATGATCGCCACCCGCTTCGCGCAGCCGTGGACGATCGACTCCCTGGCCCGCGAGGTCGGCATGTCCCGCTCGGCGTTCACGGCTGCCTTCCGCGAACTCGTCGGCGAGTCCCCGGCCCGCCACCTCACCTCCCGCCGCATGCAGGAAGCCGCCCGCCTCCTCGCCGAGACCTCCCTCCCCCAGTCCGCGGTCCCCGCCCGCGTCGGCTACCAGAGCGCGGTCGGCTTCCACCTCGCGTTCCGCAAGTGGTTCGGGATGACACCGGGGGAGTACCGCGCGGGGATCTGCCATGCGGCGTGAGCCGCACGACGGGAGCGCGCGGCGAGGGGCGTCCGGCTGTGCCGACGGCGGCGGGTGGGGGTGCGCGATGGGCACAAAAGCCGCGTGAGCGTACGCGGACTGGCCGGTTCTTAAGGACCGGTGGACGGTCGTTCATTGCCTCGTGCGTGTCGGGCCGTGAAGGCTCGGGACCGGCAGTCAGCCGTGACGTACGAGGAGAGGCGATACCACCGTGACGAGGTCCGGGCAGGAGTATCTGGAGGCGCTGCGCGACGGGCGGGAGGTCTGGCTCGACGGTGAGAGGGTCAAGGACGTCACCGCGCACCCCGCCTTCCGGGCCACCGCGGCCTCCTTCGCCGGGCTCTTCGACCTCGCCCACGACGCGGCGCACCGCGAGACGCTCCTCTCCGGAGGCGTGCACCGCGCCTACGCCGTGCCGCGGTCCTACGAGGACCTCGTCGCCCGGCGGCGCGCGTACAAGGTGTGGGCGGAGGCCAGTTACGGGTTCCTGGGGCGCACGCCCGACTACATGGCCTCCGGCGCCGCCGGGTTCGCCGCGGCGCCCGAGGTGTTCGACCGCGGGGACTTCGCCGGGGGCGAGCACGCGCTCGCCTTCCATCGGCGGCTCGCCGAGGGCGGGTTGTACGGCGCCTTCACCATCACCGATCCCGCCTGCGAGGGCGTGCGCGTCGTCGAGGAGCGCGACGGCGGGATCGTCGTGCGCGGGGCCAAGACCATCGGTACCGGGGCCGTCTTCGCCGACGAGATTCTGGTGGGGACCATCGAGCCGCTTCCGGCCGAGGCCGTCGACCGGGCCGTGACCTTCTCCGTGGCCGTCGACACCCCCGGCCTCAAGCTCATCTCCCGTACCTCGTACGAAGGCAACGCCCGGTCGGTGTTCGACGCGCCGCTCTCCTCGCGGTACGACGAGAACGACGCACTGCTGGTGTGCGAGGACGTGTTCGTGCCCTGGGAACGCGTGCTGACCTATCGGGACGTGGCCGCCACCGGCGCCATCTGGTGGGAGACGCCCGCCTATCTGCACTTCACCCACCAGTCGTCCACCCGCTTCTGGACCAAGCTGGAGTTCCTCGCCGGACTCGCCATCCTGCTCGCCCGCTCCAACGGGACGGACCAGGTCCCGCAGGTCGTCCAGGCCATCGGGCGGCTGCTCGGCGCGGTCGCCCAGGCCAAGGCGTTCGTCCTCGGCGCCGAGGCCTCCTGGGAACCCGTCACCGGCGGGCGCGGCGGAGTGCGGCCGGGGCAGGAACTCTCCTTCGCCCAGCGCATCATGGCCGGGGAGATCTATCCGCGGGTCGTCGCCGACATCAAGCTGCTCGCGGGGGGTGCGATCGTGCAGACCCCGGCGAGTTCGCGCGATCTGCTCCATCCCGAGCTCGGGCCGCTGATCCAGCGGTACGTCCGCACCCCCGGCGACCCCGCGGAGGACCGGCTCAAGCTCCTCAAGCTGGCCTGGGACGCACTCGGTTCGGAGTTCGCGGGCCGGCACGAGCAGTACGAGCGCTTCTACCAGGGCGCCCCGCACGTCTATCTGACGATGCAGACCTGGGCCGGGGCCGCCGACGCCTGCGAGAGCCTCGCCCGCACCTGCCTGGACGGCTACGACCTGGGCACGACGAAGTGACGGCGCCCGGGGCCTGCGCGGGTCGGCGACATCCTCGCCCACGAGGGTGGTGCGAGCCCGGGGCCGGACCGCGCCGGGCTCGCGCCCTTGACCCCGGCTGGCATCGGCGACGCCCGCCGGCTCCCGGCGCGTTCCGCCTGCCGGGGGGCAGGCGGAACGCGGCCCCGAGCCGCGTGGAGGCCGCCGCGTGAAGGCCGGCCGCCGCCCGAAGCCCGACGCGGTCGCGGAGGCCGGCCGCCGCCAGAAGTCCGACGCGGTCGCGAAGTCCGACCGGCTCCGGAAGTCCGCCCCGGTCCCGACGGTCGCCCCGGTCCCGCGCGGCGCGCTCCCGTTGCTCGCCGCCACCCAGCTGCTGCTGATCCTCGACACCGCGATCGTCAACGTCGCGCTGCCCTCGATGGGGGAGGACCTCGGCGCCGGCTCCGCCGGGCTGTCCTGGGTGGCCAACGCGTACCTCATCGCCTTCGGCGGGCTGCTGCTCCTCGGCGGCCGCGCCGCCGACCTGCTCGGACACCGCAGGGTGTTCCTCGCCGGGCTCGGGCTGCTCGCCGCCGCCTCGGCGCTCGGCGCGCTCGCCCCGCACGCCGGTGTCCTGGTCGCCGCCCGGGCCGCGCAGGGGGTCGGCGCCGCGTTCGCCGCGGCCGCCGCCTTCGCCCTGCTGCTCGTCCTCTTCCCCGACGGGCCCGCGCGGCACAAGGCGCTCGCCGCCTTCGCCGCGATGGGCGGCCTGGGCGGTGTCCTCGGCACCGTGCTCGGCGGCGTCCTCACCGACCTCCTCGGCTGGCGCTCCACCTTCTGGCTCAACGTCCTCGCCGCGCTGCTCCTCGGCGTCCTCGTCGTGCGCCTCCTGGACGGGCGCACCGCGCCGCCCGAGGACGGCGACCGCTTCGACCTCGCGGGCGCCCTCGCCGTCACCGCAGGACTCGCCCTCGTCGCGTACGCCCTCGTCGGCGCCGCCGATCAGGGCTGGGTGTCCGCGCACACGGTCGCCGCCGGCGGCGCGGGACTGCTCCTGCTCGCCGTCTTCGCCGTCGTCGAGACCCGGGCCCGCAGGCCGCTCGTCCCGCCCGCGGTCCTCGCCCGTCCCGCGCTCCGGCTCGCCAACATCCTCAGCGCGCTGGCCCAGATGACGCTGTTCCCGATGTTCTTCCTGGTCAGCCTCTATCTGCAGAGCGTCATCGGGTACGCGCCGCTCGGCGGCGGCCTCGGTCTGCTGCCGCTGTCCGCGGTCGTCGTCGCCGTCGCCCCGCAGGCCGGGCGGCTGATCTTCCGCTTCGGGCTGACCCGGACCATGACCCTCGGCTTCGTGCTGCTGTGCGCCGGTACGGTCTGGCTCGCCCTCGCGCTCCGCTCCGACGGCACGTTCCTCACCACCGTCCTCGCGCCGAGCCTGCTCCTCGGCGCCGCGCTGCCGCTGGTCATGGTCACCACCAACGTGGCCGCCACCGCCGACGCCGCCCCCGAGGAGACCGGGCTCGCCTCCGGACTCGTCAACACGGCCCAGCAGTTCGGTTCGGTGCTCGGCCTCGCCGTCCTGGTGGCCGTCGCCACCACCCGTACGGAATCGGCCACGGCGGCGGCCCAGACCGACGGCTTCCGGGCCGCTCTGCTCGTCGGCGGGGCCTTCGCCGCCGTCGCCGCGGTGGCCTCTCTACGCTTGCGCCTGCCCACGCCCAGCCCGGCGCCGCCACGCCAGGGACGCGTGACCGAACCACGGTGAGCACGGTGACCACCCGTAGACCCGGCGCGTGATCCGAAGGGCGCCGCGGGAGTCGTGACGGAAGCGCGTGCGCAGGTCTCGAGGAACGAGGGCCCGCGCGCGAGCGGCCGGCGACGTCCGCGCGCGGTGCCCGGAGGCGAACGCGCCCTGACAGAGGGGGCATTCCCATGGCCCTGTACGACCTCGTCGCGCCCCGGCTGGAGGAACGCGGCGATCCGCGGTACCGCATAGCCGACATACGCGCCGCCGACCCGCTCGGCGCCGACGCACTGCTGGCGGCGGTGCCGGGGATGAACGAGCGCGGTGACACGGCCGCGCTGACCGTCGCCCTGCGGGCGCTGGTCCCGGACCGGGAGGCGGCCGCCGAGTGGAGCGTGATCGACGCGCTCGCGGCCATGCGCGACCTCGGCCTTCTGCTCGGCTCGCTGAAACGTCACGGCATCCAGCCCGCGGCCGCCGTGCCCGAGGTCCTCCCGATCCTCGAACTCCTCGCCCGGCGCACCGACATGGTGCCGCGCGACACCGTCCACCACTACACGACGTGGAACCCGCTCGGCCCGCGCCGCCGGACGTACACCGGCGATCCGATGGAGGCCCGGCTGCAGGACGCCGTCCGGACGGCCTTCCCCGGTCTGGTCGCCGCCCTCGACAGCTGCGGGCGGCTCGCCGGCCTCGAACCGTACGACCCCGGCTTCGCGGTCGCGCTCGACCGGATCGCGCACCACGTCCAGTCGATCGTCGACGCCATCGACGTCACCGTCGCCCAGGTCAGCCCCGAGTACTTCGCGCTGACCCTGCGGCCGTACTTCGAGGAGGTCGAGATCGGCGGGCGCTCCTACCTCGGACCCGCCGCCGCCCAGGTCCCGCTCTGGCTGATCGATCTGACGCTCTGGCAGTGCGACCGCTCCGACCCGGCGTACGACGCGTTCCTCGCCGAGTCCGTCCCGTACGGCCTGCCGTCCTGGCGGGCCTTCCACGCCCGGCACGCCGGCGGGGTGTCCGCCGTCAGCAAGCTCTCGGCGGCCGTCAGCTGGGAGAGCGGCCACCGGCTGCCCCCGCAGCTGGCCGCCTCCGCGCTCGCGCTCGGCCGGGTCCTGAAGATCCTCAAGACCTTCCGCGCCCGCCACATCGGCATCGCCCGCAAGGCCTACGCCGAGGACGTGCGGCTGTACGAGGAGGGCAGCGGCGGCGCACCCGTCGCCCTGCTGCGCACGATCCTCGACCTGACCCGGGACAACGACACGCTGGTGCGCCGCGCGGCGCAGGGCGCGCTGGGGACGCCCGGCCACGGAGCCCACGCCGCCGCGCAGCGGGGAGGCGTCCGATGACCGCCGTCGCACCCCCGTACCCCGACGCCGGCCTGCTCCATGTCGTCGTCGCGGGCGGCGGCATCGCCGGGCTCACCGCCGCCCTCGCCCTGCACGCCGCCGGGTTCGACCGGGTCACCGTCGTCGAGTCCGTCCGCGCGAGCCGTCCCGTCGGCGCCGGCCTCAACCTGATGCCGGCCGCCGTGCGCGAACTGGACGCGCTGGGCCTGCTGCCCCGCCTCGAAGCCGGGGCGCTGCGCACCCGGGAGCTGCGCTACTACCACCGCTCCGGCGGCCTGATCTCCCGCGAGCCCCGCGGTCTCGGCGCCGGCTACCGCTGGCCGCAGCTCTCCCTGCACCGCGCCCACCTCCAGCAGGTCCTGGCCGAGGCGGTACGGGAACGGCTCGGCACCGCCGCCCTGGTGAGCGGTGTCCGGGTGACCGGCGTGGAGCCGCTGGCCGACGGCCGCCCCCGCGTCCAGCTGGTCCACCGCGACGGCGCGGTCCGGGGCAGGGCCTCCCTCGAACCGGACGTGCTCGTCGGCGCCGACGGGATCCGCTCGGCGGTCCGGGCGGCGCTCAACCCCGGCGAGGGGGCGCCGCCGTGGAACGGGACGCTGATCTGGCGGGGCGTCTCCCGGATGCCCGCCCGGTCGGTGGGCACCTTCATGTTCATCGCGGGCGACGACCGGCAGAAGGCCGTCGTCTATCCGATGAGCACGCCCTCGGGTCCCTTCCGCGAGGTCCTCGTCAACTGGGCCCTGGCCCGGCCCGTCGGCGAGACGGACGACAGGTACCTCGGCGACTGGAACCGGCCGGTGCCGGTCGACACGTTCCTGCACCACTACGAGGGCTGGGAGTTCGGGGGCGTCAGCGTCCCCGAGGTGCTCCGCGCCGCCACCGCCGCCCACGAGTACCCGATGGTCGACCGAGAGCCGCTGGCCCGCTGGACCCACGGCCGGACCACCCTCATCGGCGACGCGGCCCACGCCATGTACCCGATCGGCTCCAACGGCGCCTCGCAGTCGATCCTCGACGCGCGCGCCCTCGCCCACTCCCTCGCGCTCCACCGCGACCCGGCGGAGGCCCTCGCCGCGTACGAAGCGGCCCGCAGGCCGGTCACCACCGAACTCCAGCGCGCGGGCCGCCGGCTCGGCCCCGAGGTCGTCATCAACCTGGCGCACCAGCGGGCCCCGCACGGTTTCACCGACATCCACCAGGTGATCCCCGCCGCCGAACTGGCCGACATCGCCGAGCGCTACGCCGCCACCGGGGCCGCCGAGCCGACCACCGTCAACCAGGGCTCGCCCTACGACGTGCGGCCCGCGGAACCGGTCCTTCCGGCCGCCGCGCCGCGCTGACGCCCCTCCCGGGCCACGGCACCACCCCCGCGCGCCGTGGCCCGGGAGCGCGTGCGTGACCTACCTTCGTTGGATGCACAGACCGACTGCACAGCGTGGTGCGTCGGCTCCGCTCCGTACTCGCCTGCGAAGGTGGAACGCGTGAAGGCAATCCGTCGATTCACCGTGCGTCCCGTCCTCCCCGACACCCTTCGACCCCTCACCGACCTGGCGCGGAACCTGCGCTGGTCCTGGCACGACCCCACCAGGGAACTCTTCCGCTCCGTCGACCCCGACCACGCCGACCAGGCGGGCCGCGCGGGCGACATCCGCAGCGCCGACGACCTCGACCCGGTCCGGCTGCTCGGCTCCGTCTCCGCCGCCCGGCTCGCCGCGCTCGCCGACGACCAGGAGTTCCTGGCCCGGCTGCGCGCGGCCGCCGAGGACCTCGACCACTATCTGCGCGCCCCCCGCTGGTACCAGGAACAGCAGGAGCAGGGCGCGCGGCTGCCCGCGGGCATCGCCTACTTCTCGCCCGAGTTCGGGGTCGCCGCGGCCCTGCCCCAGTACTCCGGCGGTCTCGGCATCCTCGCCGGCGACCACCTCAAGGCCGCGAGCGACCTCGGTGTCCCGCTCGTCGGCGTCGGCCTGCTCTACCGGCACGGCTACTTCCGCCAGTCGCTCTCCCGGGAGGGCTGGCAGCAGGAGCACTATCCCGTCCTCGACCCCGGCGAACTGCCCGTCACGCTGCTCCGCGAGAGCGACGGCACACCCGCCCGGGTCACCCTCGCGCTGCCCGGCGGCCGGGGCCTGCACGCCCACATCTGGACCGCGCAGGTCGGCCGCGTACCGCTGCTGATGCTCGACTCCGACGTCGAGGGCAACGCCCCCGCCGAACGCGAGGTCACCGACCGGCTGTACGGCGGCGGCAGCGAGCACCGGCTGCTCCAGGAGATGCTGCTCGGCATCGGCGGGGTCCGCGCCGTCCGCACCTGGTGCCGGCTCACCGGCGCCCCGGCACCCGAGGTCTTCCACACCAACGAGGGCCACGCGGGCTTCCTCGGCCTCGAACGCATCCGCGAACTCGCGGGGAACGGGCCCCACGGGAAGGAGCTGGACTTCGACGCGGCCCTGGAGGCCGTCCGCGCCGGTACGGTCTTCACGACCCACACCCCCGTCCCCGCCGGCATCGACCGCTTCGAGCGGAGCGTGGTCGCCCGCCACCTCGGCGAGGACGGCGAGCTGCCCGGCGTCGACGTCGGCCGGATCCTCGCCCTCGGCGACGAGACCCCGCTCGGCGGCGAACCCGGGCTCTTCAACATGGCCGCCATGGGCCTCAGGCTCGCCCAGCGCGCCAACGGCGTCTCCACCCTCCACGGCTCCGTCAGCCGCGCGATGTTCGGCGGCCTGTGGCCGGGCTTCGACCCGGAGGAGGTGCCGATCGGCTCCATCACCAACGGAGTCCACGCGCCGACGTGGACCGCGCCCGAGATCGGCCGACGCGCCGAGGGCGCCGACGACCGGGAGCTGTGGGCACTGCGCAGGACCCTGCGCGAACAGCTCGTGACCGAGGTACGGGAACGGGTGCGGGCGTCCTGGCGGCAGCGGGGCGCGGGGGCCGCCGAACTCGGCTGGACGGACTCCGTCCTGGACCCGGACGTGCTCACCATCGGCTTCGCGCGCCGGGTCCCCTCCTACAAGCGGCTCACGCTGATGCTGCGCGACCCCGACCGGCTGCGGGCGCTGCTGCTCCACCCCGAGCGGCCCGTGCAGCTCGTGGTGGCGGGCAAGGCGCACCCGGCCGACCACGGCGGGAAGCGGCTCGTGCAGGAGCTGGTGCGGTTCGCCGACGACCCCCGGGTGCGGCACCGGATCGTCTTCCTGCCGGACTACGGCATGGCCATGGCGCGCAAGCTGTACCCGGGCTGCGACGTCTGGCTCAACAACCCCCTGCGCCCGCTGGAGGCCTGCGGCACGAGCGGGATGAAGGCGGCCCTGAACGGCTGCCTCAACCTCTCGGTCCTGGACGGCTGGTGGGACGAGTGGTTCGAGTCGGACTTCGGCTGGGCGATCCCCACGGCCGACGGGGCGGCGGCGACGGACGAGGAGCGCCGCGACGACCTGGAGGCGGCCGCGCTCTACGAGCTGATCGAGCGCCGGGTCGCACCGCGCTTCTACGATCGCGGTCCTGACGGCGTGCCGGCCCGCTGGACGGAGATGGTCCGCAGGACGCTGCAGGACCTCGGCCCGAAGGTGCTCGCCGACCGCATGGTGCGGGAGTACGTGGAGAAGCTGTACGCCCCGGCCGCCCTGGCCCACCGCGCGCTCGCCCCGGCGGCCGCGCGGGAGCTGGCGGGCTGGAAGTCCCGGGTGCGGGGCGGCTGGCCGAAGGTGGCCCTCGACCACGTCGAGATCGGTGAGCTCGACGAGGACCTGGCCGACGCGGAGCTGGGCGCGACGACGGCGGTACGGGTCCGGGTGGCCCTCGGCGAACTCGGCTCGGACGACGTCGAGGTGCAGGCGGTGGCCGGCCGGGTGACCCCCGACGACGCGCTCGTGGAGACCCGGATCTGTGTGCTGAAGCCGGTGGGCGGACCCGACCTGGAGGGTAGGCAGCTCTACGAGGGCTCCCTCGTCCTGGACCGTACGGGCTGCTTCGGCTGTACGGTTCGGGTGCTGCCGGCCCATCCGCTGCTCGCCTCGGCGGCCGAGATGGGTCTGGTGACCCTGCCGACGGAGTGCACGGGGGAGGGGGCCGGGGTGCTCCTGAGGTGACGTGGTCTGGACCAGGGTCTTGACGTGTCCATGGGGTGCCTCTACGTTCCACGTTCGACGCGGAGTTCAATCCTCCGTCCGGCGTTCACACACAGGAACGAAAGGCACCCCCCACATGCGCCTCAGAGCCCTGGTCCTCGCCCTCGCGGCGGCCGTCGCCGTCACGGTCACGCCGCCGGCCCTCGCCGGCCCGCCGCAGTCCGCCTCGACCCCCGCGAAGGTCGCCGCCCCGGCGGCCTTCACCCACCCCGGCGTCGTCGTCTCCCGTCCCCAACTCGACTTCGTACGCGCGAAGGTGCAGGCGGGCGCGCAGCCCTGGAAGGCCGCGTACGACCAGATGACGGCGAGTTCGTACGCCTCCCTGAGCCGGGCGCCCAAGCCCCGCGCGATCGTCGAGTGCGGCTCGTCCTCCAACCCCAACAACGGCTGCACGGACGAGCGCCAGGACGCGGTCGCCGCGTACACGCAGGCGCTCGCCTGGTACATCACCCGGGACGCCCGGCACGCCCAGAAGGCGATCGAGATCATGGACGCCTGGTCGGCCGTGATCACCGACCACACCAACTCCAACGCCCCGCTCCAGACCGGCTGGGCCGGCTCCTCCTGGCCCCGGGCCGCCGAGATCATCAAACACACGTACACCGGGAGCTGGGCGGGCTCCGGCCGGTTCGCGACGATGCTGCGGAACGTCTACCTGCCCGAGGTCATCAACGGCGCGGCCACCAAGAACGGCAACTGGGAACTCATCATGACGGAGGCCGCGATCGGCATCGCGGTCCACCTGGAGGACCGCGCGGCCTACGACAAGGCCGTGTCGACCTACCTCGGGCGGGTCCCCGCCTACATCTACCTGGCCTCGGACGGCTCCACGCCGAAGCCCCCGCCGAACAGTTCCATCGACACCCGCGACGAGATCGTGAAGTACTGGCAGGGCCAGTCCACCTTCGTCGACGGCATCTCCCAGGAGACCTGCCGGGACTTCGGCCACACGGGCTGGGGCCTCGCCGCCGCCGTCCACACCGCGGAGACCAGCCGGATCCAGGGCGCGGACCTCTACCCCCAGGTCTCCGAGCGGCTGCGGCACGCGCTGGGCTTCCACACGAAGTACGAGAACGGCACGGCGGTCCCGTCCTGGCTCTGCGGCGGCACGATCAAGCCGGGCCTCGGCCGGGTGACGGAGATGGGGTACAACGCGCTGAACGGCCGGATGGGGATCGGGATGACCAACACCAAGGCCTACACCGAGTCCCACCGGCCCTCCGGCACCGACAACTACTTCGTCTCCTGGGAGACCCTGACCCACGCGGGGAACCCGAACTGACCCGGGCTCACCCCACGACCGCCTTGTCGGCGAGGCGCCCGTCGACCAGACAGAGCCGGTAGACGGGCACCGAGGCCGTCAGCGTCGCCCGGTAGTACAGACAGCCGTCCATGCCGGGCGGCTCGGCCGGGGCGGTCGCGGGCGGCCCGTCCAGCGGGTGCGGCGGTAGCTCCTCGGAGTCGGCGGCCAGCGGTGCGCCGACGCGGAGGGCGGCGAAGTCGTCCCGGTCCAGGAAGGACCGGGACTGCGTCCACAGACCGAAGGCCAGCATCACGACGCCGAGCGCGGCGACCAGCGCCAGAGGGATCCAGATCGCCCGGGCGAGCCCGCGCCGCACCTCCCGCCGCGCCCGGTCCCGTTCCCGTACGGAGGTGGGCGCGGGGACCGGCGCGGGCGTGGCCGCCCCGGGGTCCAGGGGCAGCACCGCCCGCACCACGAACCCGCCGTCCGCCCGCGCCCCGTGGTTCAACCGCCCGCCGGCCAGACGCACCCGCTCGTCGAGCCCGACGAGCCCGGAGCCGCCGGTGGCGGCGAGGGCGGACCCGTCGGCGGATCCGTCGGCGGATCCGTCGGCGCGCCCGTCGGCCGACCCGTCGGCGGGCCCGTTCGAGACGGCGACCGTGACCGTGTCCGCCGTCCGCTCGACGACGACCCGGACCGGGGCGCCGGGCGCGTGCTTGGCAGCGTTCGTGAGGGACTCGACCACCAGGCGGTGGACCGCGCGGTCGACCATCGGCGGGGTCGTGCCGTCCGGCCCGCGCCGCGTCAGCTCCACCCCGAGACCGGACGCGCGGGCCCGCTCCACGACCTCCTCGACCGTCTCCCCGACGGGCGTGGTCGGCGCGCCCGGCTCGCGCAGCACCCCGATGATGTCCCGCAGCCGAGCGGTCGCGTCGGCCGCGGCCAGCCGCAACTCCCCGGCCGCCGCCTGCTGTCGCGCGCCGAGCGCCGGATCGACCTCCAGAGCGGCGGCCCGCAGCGCGATCAGCGCGAGGTCGTGGCCGAGCGAGTCGTGCATGTCGCCCGCGATCCGCGAGCGCTCCCGCAGCCGCTCCCGGTCCGCGACGGCCGCCTGCTCGGCCTCCATGTGGGCGGCCAGCTCCCAGCCGGCCCGTACAAGGCGGGCGTACTGGCGCACGTACCGGCCCGTCAGCCAGGGCGCCACGATCGCGAGGGCCAGGACGAGGACGACCGTGAACCCCTGGGAGACGTTCCCGTCCGAGAGCGGGACGAGCGCGAAACCGAGCGCCGCGACCGTGGCGAACAGGGCCGGGGCGGCCCAGAGGGGCTTCTGCTGCCGCCGCCCGGCGAGGTAGCCGAAGACGACGAGCGCGAGCGCGTACGCGGGGGTGAACAGCTCCGGCGACGTGGCCAGGCTCAGCGCGACGGCGAGGCCGAGCGAGACCAGCGGCAGGGCACGGCAGCAGGCCACGGCCGCGCCGAGCACGACGACCCCCACGACGACCTGCGTCCAGGAGCCGCCGTCGTTCGGGTCGAGCCGCAGCATCACGGGGGTGGCGAGCAGCCCCCACAGGCCCAGGTCGAGCAGCAGGTCCCGGAGTCGTACACGGCGCATCCCCCCAGCTTGCCGGACGGCCGCACCCCGCGACCCCCGACGAAAGTCGGGGCGGTCGGGGCCCGTCAGTCCTCCACAAGGCCCGCCTCGTAGGCGAGGATCGCCAACTGGACCCGGTTGCACAGGCCGAGCCGGGACAGGACCGCGCTCACATGGGCCTTCACGGTGCCCTCGACGACGTACAGCCGGGCCGCGATCTCCGCGTTCGACAGACCCGCGCCGACCAGCGCGACCACCTCGCGCTCCCGGACCGTCAGCGGGTCCAGGCGCTCGCGCGCCTCCGCCGCCCGCGAGAGCCTTCCGGTCGGCAGGTGGGTGATGACCCGGCGGGTGACCTCGGGGGAGAGGAACGCGGCCCCGCCCGCCACCGCCCGCACACCCGCGAGCAGCTCCCTCGGGTCACCGGACTTGAGCAGGAAGCCGGCGGCTCCCGAGCCGAGCGCCTGGGCGATGTACGCGTCCTCCGAGAAGGTCGTGAGCATCACGACCGCCGCGTCCGGAACCACCCGCCGCAGCTCCTCCGCCGCCCCGAGCCCGTCGAGCCGGGGCATCCGGATGTCGAGCAGGACCACGTCCGGCAGGTGCCGACGCGCGAGCTCCACGGCCTCCCGGCCGTCGCCCGCCTCGGCGACCACCTCGACCCCCGGATCGGCGGCGAGGATCGCCTTCACCCCGGCCCGCACCATCGCCTCGTCGTCCGCGAGCAACACCCTGATCATGCGGCCAGCCTATGCAGAACGCGGGGCGGCCCGGACGGAACGAGTCCGTCCGGGCCGCCGTACGTGCCTGCCGGCTTACGGGAACGTCAGCTTGAAGCTGTTGATGTACCCGGTGTCGATCGCGGCCCGGTCCTGGACGCGGAGCTTCCAGGCGCCGTTGGCGACCTCCGAGGAGGCGTTCACGGTGTAGGTCTGGACGATGTTGTCGGCGCTGCCGCCCGTCCGGTTGTGCAGGTTGTAGACCGAGCCGTCCGGGGCGACCAGGTCGACGACCAGGTCACCGCGGTAGGTGTGGACGATGTCCACGTCCACCTTGAGGGTCGACGGCGCGTTGCCGGTGACACCCGTGACGTTGACCGTGGAGGTCACCGCGGCACCGTTGTCCGGGATGGACACGTCGGCGGTGTTCTCGAAGACCTTCCCGCCCGGGTTGCCGCCGCCGGGGCGCGAGCCCACGTTGATGCCGGCCCAGGCGTGCTCGACGGCCAGGACCTCGGGGCTGCCGGCGCCGTACAGCTCGGTGGCGACCGCGACCGTACCCGTACGGGCACCCGCGTAGTTCGTGTTGGAGCCGAACTTCGTGGTGAGGGCCTTGAACCAGATCAGCGACGCCTTGTCCCGGCCGATGCCGGTGACGGGCAGGCCGTCCGAGGTCGGGGAGTCGTAGGTGACGCCGTTGATGGTCTTGACGCCGCTGCCCTCGGAGAGCAGGTAGTACCAGTGGTTCGCCGGGCCCGAGGAGTAGTGCACGTCGATCGAGCCGATGCCCGAGTACCAGGCGTCCTTGGACGAGCCGTCCTTGCTCGGCTTGTCCATGTACCGCAGCGGGGTGCCGTTGCCGCGGATGTCGATCTTCTCGCCGACGAGGTAGTCGCCCTGGTCCTGGGCGTTGTTGGCGTAGAACTCGACGGCCGCCGCGAAGATGTCCGAGGTGGCCTCGTTCAGACCGCCGGACTCACCGCTGTAGACCAGGCCGGCCGTGTTCGAGGTGACGCCGTGCGTCATCTCGTGCGCGGCCACGTCGATCGAGGTGAGCGGCTTGGTGTTGCCCGAGCCGTCGCCGTACGTCATGCAGAAGCAGGAGTCCTGCCAGAAGGCGTTGACGTACGCGTTGCCGTAGTGGACGCGGGAGTACGCGCCGACGCCGTCACCGCGGATGCCGGAGCGGCCGTGCACGTTCTTGTAGTAGTCCCAGGTGACGCCGGCGCCGAAGTGCGCGTCCGCGCCCGCCGTCTCCAGGTTCTGCGGGGTGCCGTCGCCCCAGATGTCGTCGGCGCCGGAGAAGAGCGTTCCGGTGCCGGACGTGCCGCGGTTGAGGTTGTACGTCTTGTGGTTGCCGCGCCCGGTGTCGGTCAGCGTGTACGACGGCGCGGTGCCGAGGGTCACCTGGCCGCTGTACTGGGTGTTGCCGGTGCCGGTGTGGACGGCCTGCCACTCGTACAGCTTCTTGCCGGTGGTGGCGTCGGTGACGACGTGCAGCTCGTTCGGCGTGCCGTCGTGCTGGAGGCCGCCGACGACGGTCTCGTACGCGAGGACGGGCGAACCCTGCGCCATCCAGACGACCTTGCGCGGCGCGCGCTCGGCGGCGCTCTCCTTGGAGCCCTCCGCCTTGGCCTCGGCGACGGCCTGCTTCTCGGCGGCGGCCGGGGCGACGTCGGCGGTGGTGTCGACGTTCTTCAGCTCCGCGCGGGACGCCTTGGTGACGCCCTGCGTGACGCCGGCCTTGGTCTCCTGGACGACCAGGTCGCCGCCGAGGACCGGGAGCCCGGCGTACGTGCGCTCGTAGCGCGTGTGGGTCGTGCCGTCGCGGTCCTGGACGACGTCACGGACGACGAGCTTCTCCTGGGCGCCGAGCCCGAGGGACTTGGCGGTGGCCGCCTTGTCCGCGTCGGCCGCGCGTATCAGCGCGGTGCGCTGGGCCGGGGAGAGGTCCGCCGGGAGCTTGCCGGGGTTGGCCTGGCCGGCCGCCTGCGCCTTGGGGGCGACGGGCAGGCCGGGGTCGGCGGCCGTGGCGGAACCGGTCTGGACGCCGACCGCGATCATGGCGGCGGCGGCGATCAGAGCGCCGGTCGCGGTGGCGCGACGGCTGGGCGTGGATCTCACGCAGACTCCTTTTGCGAGGGGGTACCGGGCGGCTGGGTGGGTCGTCCGGGCAGTGCAAACAGAGCTGTGGAGCACGAACTCTCATACGAGACGGGGAGAGAGTGGCAGCCGTGACCGTGATCTGTCAGGAGCGCGTCAACAACTTGGCCGGAAATCGTCCGGAGCCCGAAACCCCGCGTTCGTTAACCGGACGTTTCATCGATCATGGTCGTGACGCCGTCCGCCGTTCGCCGAGGCCGGAGCGCGCGGGGCGGCCACGGCGCTGGACCGCTTCTGCGCCCGTCCGCCGACCGCTCCGCGACGGCATCGGGCCACCCTCGGATTCGCGCCACGGCATGGCTTGTTACGGCCCTACTGCCGCCGGGCCGGTCGGTCCCCGGCGGCGCCGGTCCTCAGCCGTCCAGGTGGTGGATGCCGATGCAGTCGGGGTCCTGGTTCGGGCAGCTCGGGTGGGGTCTGCGCACCTCGCGCTCGGACAGCCCCCGGTACGAACACCAGCCGCAGGCGCACGTCTCCTCGTGCGCCGCGGGCGCCGTCGAGAAGCGACGGCAGCCGTCGCACGTCCCGCAGGCGCCCGAGAACGCCGGCTCGCCGTGCCGGAAGCGCGGATGACCGCACCGGCACTCGTGTGTCGCCCAGCTCGTCCCCGCCATGCCGGCCCCCCCGCCGTCCGTGCCGAAGCCACCCTGCGAAGCGAGCGTCTCACCCCACGAGACTGTCCCGCCAGGCCCGGTGCAGCCCCGCGAACCGCCCCTCGCCACCGCTCAGTTCACCGGGCGCGCCGTCCTCCACGATCCGCCCCGCCTCCATCACCAGGACCCGGTCCGCGATCTCGACGGTCGAGAGGCGGTGGGCGATCACCACGGCCGTACGGCCCGCGAGCACCGTGTCCATGGCGCGCTGCACCGCCCGTTCCCCCGGCACGTCCAGCGAACTGGTCGCCTCGTCCAGGATCAGCACCGCCGGGTCCGCGAGCAGGGCGCGCGCGAAGGCCACCAACTGCCGCTGCCCCGCCGAGATCCGGCCGCCGCGCTTGCGTACGTCCGTGTCGTAGCCGTCCGGAAGGCCCGCGATGAAGTCGTGCGCGCCGATCGCCTTCGCCGCCCGCTCGATCTCCTCCCGGCTCGCGTCCGGCCGCCCGATCGCGATGTTCTCGGCGACCGTCCCGGAGAACAGGAACGCCTCCTGCGTCACCATCACCACACCCCGCCGCAGTTCGGGCGTGGCCAGCTCGCGCAGGTCCACGCCGTCGAGCAGCACCCGCCCCTCCGTCGGGTCGTAGAACCGGGCGAGCAGCTTGGCGAGCGTCGACTTGCCCGCGCCCGTGGCACCCACCACCGCGACCGTCTGCCCAGCGGGGATCGTCAGGTCGAAGCGCGGGAGTACCTCGCCGCCGGTCCGGTAGGCGAAGCGCACGCGGTCGAAGACGACCTCGCGGCCGGGGCGACCGCCGCGGCTCGCCGGCAGCTCCTTCGGCGCAGCGGCCTCCGGGACACCGGGCTCCTGCGCGAGCAGGCCCGCGATCTTGCCGAGCGAGGCGGCCGCCGACTGGTAGGAGTTGAGGAACATCCCGAGCCGGTCGATCGGGTCGTACAGCCGCCGCATGTAGAGCACCGCCGCCGCGAGCACCCCCAGCTCCAGCGTCCCGCCCGCGACCCGGTACGCGCCCCACAGACACATCCCCGCCACGGCCGTGTTCGCGACGAGCCGGGAGCCGACGACATAGCGCGCCATCTCCAGGAGCGCGTCGCCGTTGGACCGCTCGTGCCGGTGGTTGAGCCCGGCGAACTCGGTCTCGTTGGCCCGCTCCCGGCGGAACGCCCGCACCGGCCGGATGCCGTTCATCGTCTCCGCGAACTTCACGATCACGCCCGCGATGGCGGTGGACCGGTCGGCGAAGACGACCGCGGAGCGCCGCTGGTAGAGCCGCACCAGCAGATACAGCGGGACGAAGGAGGCGACCGCGACCGCGCCGATCCCCAGGTCCAGCCAGAGCAGCATCGCCGAGATGTAGACGAACGCCAGGACGACCGCGATCAGCTCCTGCAGCCCCTCCGAGAGCAGCTCGCGCAGGGACTCCACGTCGGTGGTGGACCGGGAGATGAGCCGGCCCGAGGTGTACCGCTCGTGGAAGTCGACGCTCAGCACCTGCGCGTGGCGGAAGATCCGCCCGCGCAGATCGAGCAGCACGTCCTGGTTGACGCGGGCGGCCCGGCGCAGGAACGCGTACTGGAAGAACCCGCCCGCCAGCGCGCAGAGCAGGTACCCGAGAGCGACGGCCACGACGGGGCCGTAGTCCCCGTCCCCGAGGGCCGGCACGCCCCGGTCGATGGCGTACGCGACGAGCAACGGCCCCGCCTGCAGGGCCCCCTGCTGGAGCAGCAGCAGAAGCGCGGCGACGGCCACCCGCGCCCGGTGCGCGGAGAGCAGCGAGCGCAGCAGGGCTCCGGTGGCGCCGGGAGCGGTCGGCAGGTCGTCCTGGTCGAAGGGGTCGCCGGTCGCAGCACCGCCGCCGGTCCCGGCGCCGCCGCCGGTCGTCGCGGCACCGCCGGTGTTCCCGGACTTCTTCGGATCCGTCATCGTCCCTCAGCCCCTTCGCCGGACATCAGCCAGGCGTACTCGGCGTTGCTCCGCAGCAGTTCGTGATGGGTGCCCACCGCCGCGATCCGGCCCTCCGACAGGAGCGCCACCCGGTCCGCGAGCAGGACCGTCGAAGGACGGTGGGCCACGACCAGGGCCGTGGTGTCGCGCAGCACCTCGCGCAGGGCGGCCTCCACCAGCGCCTCCGTGTGGACGTCGAGCGCGGAGAGCGGGTCGTCGAGGACCAGGAAGCGGGGCCGGCCGACGACCGCGCGGGCCAGCGCGAGGCGCTGGCGCTGGCCGCCGGAGAGGCTCAGCCCCTGCTCGCCGACCTGGGTGTCCGCGCCCTCGGGCAGGGCGGCGACGAAGCCCTCCGCCTGGGCCACGGCGAGCGCGCGCCACAGCTCGGGCTCGCCGGCCGCGTCCGCGGCGCCCATCAGGACGTTCTCGCCGACGGTCGCCGAGAAGAGCGTCGGCTCCTCGAAGGCCGTCGCGACGAGCCCGCGCAGCCGTTCCCGCTCCATGAGCGCGATGTCCTCGCCGTCCAGCAGGATCCGCCCGCCGGTCGCCTCGTGCAGCCGCGGTACGAGGGCGGTCAGGGTCGTCTTGCCGGAACCGGTCCCGCCGACCAGGGCGAGGGTCTCACCGGGCCGGATGTGGAGGTCGACGCGGTCGAGCACGGGCGGAGCGCCCGGGGGCGCGTCCGGGAAGCGGAAGGTGACGCTCTCGAACCGCACCCCGTCCCGCGCGCCGGACACCGCGACGCCGGGCGGGCTGCCCGCCCCCGACGCCTCTCCCGACGCCTCGCTCGACGTCTCCTCCGGCGCGTCCATCACCTCGAAGTACCGTTCCGTCGCCGTGGCCGCCTCCTGGCTCATCGCGAGCAGGAAGCCGATCGACTCCACCGGCCAGCGCAGCGCCAGCGCCGTCGACAGGAAGGCGACGAGCGTGCCGGCCGACAGCTGCCCGTCGGCCACCCGCACGGTGCCGAGCACGAGCGCGGCGCCGATCGCCAGCTCGGGGATGATCGTGATGAGCGCCCAGATCCCGGCCAGCAGCCGGGCCTTGACCAGCTCCGTACCCCGCAGCCGCTCCGCGAGCGCCCGGAACGCGAGGGCCTGGCTGCGGTGGCGCCCGAAGCCCTTGACGATCCGGATACCGAGGACGCTCTCCTCGACCACGGTCGTCAGATCGCCGACCTGGTCCTGGGCCCGGCGCGCGACGACCGCGTACCGCGCCTCGAAGAGCGAGCAGAGCACCATCAGCGGGATCACCGGGGTCAGGAGCAGCAGCCCGAGCGTCCAGTCCTGCGCGAGCAGCAGCACGAAACCGGCCAGGATCGTCACGCCGTTGACGATCAGGAACGTCAGCGGAAAGGCGAGGAAGAGCCGGACCAGCATCAGATCCGTCGTGCCGCGCGAGAGCAGCTGGCCCGACGCCCAGCGGTCGTGGAAGGCGATCGGCAGCCGCTGCAGCCGCGCGTACAGATCCGCCCGCATCCGTGCCTCGACCCCGGCCAGCGGCCGGGCCACGAGCCACCGCCGGAAGCCGAAGAGCACCGCCTCCGCGATCCCGAGGAGCAGCAGATACAGCGCCCCGAGCCACACCCCGCCCGGATCCCCGGCCGCGACGGGCCCGTCCACCATCCACTTCAGGACGAGCGGAATGACGAGCGAGAGACACGAGGCGACGATCGCGACCACGGCGGCCGAGCCCAACCGCCCCTGGACCGGGCGCACGTACGGCCACAGGCGCAGCAGGTTCCGCACGGCGGACTTCTTGGTGACTGCATCTTTTCCGGGCATCACGAGCGAGCCTACGGTTCACCACTGACACCGCTCATGTGGTTTTCCGGCCACCCGGCGGTCGCACCGGAGACCCGCAGGTCGTACCGGGCATCAACCGATCGGTTGACCGGAGGTCGAGCGCGATGGCGGATGCCGCGCCGCGCCCGGCGGCGCGAGCCTTGAGCCATGTCGATGCCAATGATCGAAGTACAGGGCCTGCGCAAGGCCTACGGCGACAGGGTCGTCGTCGACGGGGTCTCCTTCACGGTCGAGGAGGGCGAGATCTTCGGGATCCTCGGCCCCAACGGCGCCGGCAAGACCACCACCGTGGAGTGCGTCGAGGGGCTGCGGACCCCGGACGCAGGGACCGTACGGGTCGGCGGGCTCGACCCCGTCGCGCGCCATGCCGAGGTCACCCGGATCCTCGGCGTCCAGCTCCAGGAGAGCGAGCTCCAGCCGAAGATCACCGTCCGCGAGGCCCTCGAGCTGTACGCCTCCTTCTACGAACGGCCCGCCGACTGGCGCGGGCTCGTCGAGCGCCTGGGGCTCGAAGGGCAGCTGGGGAACCGGTTCGGGAAGTTGTCCGGCGGGCAGAAGCAGCGGCTGTTCATCGCGCTCGCCCTGATCGGCGACCCGCGCGCGGTCGTCCTCGACGAGCTCACCACCGGGCTCGACCCGCGCGCCCGGCGCGACACCTGGTCGCTCATCGAGGACGTCAGGGCATCCGGGGTGACCGTCCTGCTCGTCACGCACTTCATGGAGGAGGCCCAGCGTCTCTGCGACCGGATCGCCGTCGTCGACAAGGGTCGGATCGCCGCCCTGGACACCCCCGACGGCCTGATCGGCCGTTCCACCGCCGCGAAGGTCATCTCCTTCGCCGCCGGGACCCCGCTGGACCCGGCCGAGCTGCGCGCCCTGCCGCAGGCGGCCGCGGTGGAGACCCGGGACGGCCGGACCGTCGTCGAGGGCACGGACGCGACCGTCGACGCCTTCGTCGCCCTCCTCGCCCGCCGGGGCGTCACCGCCCGCCAACTCCGGGTCGCCGACGCCACCCTCGACGACGCCTTCCTCGACCTGACAGGAGCCGACCAGCCGTGAGCACCGCCACCACCACCGCCACGCCCCGGGCGAACCGTTCCGCCACCGCCGCCGTCCTGCGCACCGAACTCCGGCTCTTCGCCCGGGAACCGGGCTCCCTGTTCTGGATGATGGTCTCGCCGGCCGTCCTCCTCGCGATCCTCGGCTCCATCCCGTCCTTCCGCGAGGTCTCCGCCGACCTCGGCGGCCGGCGCCTGGTCGACCTGTACGTCCCCGTCGCCGTCCTCTTCGCCGTGATCATGGCCGGGGTCCAGGCCATGCCGCCCGTCCTGGCCGGCTACCGCGAACGCGGCATCCTGCGCCGGATGTCCACGACCCCGGTCCGCCCGGCCTCCCTCCTGACCGCCCAGATCGTCCTGCACGGAGCCGCCGCCCTCGTCTCCGGCACGCTCGTCATGGCCCTCGGCCGCCTCGCCTTCGACGTCCGGCTGCCCCGGCAACTCGCCGGGTACACCCTCGCGCTGCTGCTCGCCGTCGCCGGCGGACTCGCGCTCGGTGCCGCCGTCTGCGCCGTGTCCCGTACGCAGAAGATCGCCACCGCCGTCGGCACGGCCGTCTTCTTCCCGACGATGTTCACCGCGGGAGTCTGGCTCCCCGTCCAGGCCATGCCGGATACTCTGCGCGACATCGTGCGGTTCACGCCCTCCGGCGCCGCCTCCCAAGCCCTCGACACCGCGGCGGCCGGCGCCGGTACCGCCTGGGCCGCGCTGGGGGTGATGGCCCTGTGGACGGTCGTCCTGACCGGCACGGCGGCACGCTGCTTCCGCTGGGAGTGACGGCCGCGGACCGATACGGGGAGACGGGGGAGGGGCCGCGATGGGCACGACGACGGTCGAGGAGCGCTGGCGTCAGTTCTTCCGCTGGGGGCCGTACGGCCTGCTCGCCCTCGCGGCGGTCCTCGCCGCGACGACGGCCGACGCGATCGCCATGAGCGGTACGGAGGCCACCGCGGCCGCGGCCCTGGTCGCCGTCACGCTCGTCGTCCAGGTCGGCTGGGACGTCCACCGCCGCCGCGCCCCCGCACCCCCGGAGCCCGCGCCCGAGCAGGGCGGGGGCCCGCTCCTCCTGGGCGCCCCGGGCCCGGCGTCCACCGTCTACTTCACCGTCCGGACCGCCCTGGCCTTCGCGCTCACCTGGCTCAACCCCTTCTTCGCCGTCCACGCGACCATCGGCTACTTCGACGGCCCCCAGCTGCTGCCCCGCCGGCTTGTCCGCGCCGGGCTCCTCGTCACCGCCGTCATCATGGCCGGATCCCAGTCCGGCGGCCTCCCGCCCCGCACGCCCGTCGTCTGGGTCGCCTTCGGCGGCCTGTTCGCGCTCAACGCCTGCCTCGCCATCGGCTTCTCCCACCTCGGGACGCGGGAGGCCGTGAAGGCCGCCGAGCGCGCGGCCACCATCACCGAACTCGGCCGCGCCAACGCCCGCCTGGAACAGGCCCTCGCCGAGAACGCCGCCCTGCAGGCCCAGCTCCTGCTCCAGGCCCGCGAGGCCGGGGTCGCCGACGAGCGGCGCAGGCTCGCCGCCGAGATCCACGACACCATCGCCCAGGGCCTGACCGGCATCATCGCCCAGCTCCAGGTCGTCACCGCCACCCCCGACGCCGACCTCGCCCGGGTCCACGTCCAGCGCGCCGCCGACCTCGCCCGGCACAGCCTCGGCGAGGCCCGCCGCTCCGTGCAGAACCTGAGCCCGGCCGCCCTGGAGCACGACCCGCTCCCCGAGGCGCTCAGGAAGTCGGTCGCCGCCTGGTCCGAACGGACCGGCATCACCGCCCGGTTCACCGTCACCGGCACCGAGGAACCCACCCACGAGGAGGTCGCAGCCACCCTCCTGCGGATCGCCCAGGAGGCGCTCGCCAACGCCGAACGGCACTCCGGCGCCACCCGGGCCGGCGTCACCCTCTCGTACATGGGCGACGAGATCACCCTCGACGTACGGGACGACGGGCGCGGCTTCGACCCGCGCGCCGTCCCCGCCCGCACCACCGGCGGCGGCTTCGGTCTCGACGGCATGCGCGCCCGGGCCGAACGCCTCGCCGGCCGCGTCACCCTGGAGACCTCCCCCGGCGAGGGCACGGCGGTCTCCGCGCGCGTACCGTTGGTGCACCATGGCTGACCGCACCCCCACGACCCTGCTGATCGTCGACGACCATCCCGTCGTACGGGACGGCCTGCGCGGCATGTTCACCGCCGACCCGGGGTTCCGCGTCCTCGGCGAGGCCGCCGACGGCGTCCAGGGCGTCGAACTCGCCCTGAGCCTCGACCCGGACGTCGTCCTCATGGATCTGCGGATGCCCGGCGGCAACGGCGTCGACGCCATCGCCGAGCTGACCCGGCGCGGCGCCCGCTCCCGGGTCCTCGTCCTCACCACGTACGACACCGACACGGACACCCTGCCCGCGATCGAGGCGGGCGCCACCGGCTACCTCCTCAAGGACGCCCCGCGCGAGGAGCTGTTCGCGGCGGTCCGGGCCGCCGCCGAGGGGCGCACGGTCCTCTCGCCCGCCGTCGCCGGCCGCCTCGTCTCCCGCGTCCGCACCCCCGCGGCCCCCGCCGACGAGCCGCTCTCCGCCCGCGAACGCGAGGTCCTCGAACTCGTCGCCAAGGGCACCTCCAACCGCGCCATCGCCGCCGAGCTCTTCATCAGCGAGGCGACCGTGAAGACCCATCTGACGCACATCTACGCCAAGCTCGGTGCCAAGGACCGGGCCGCGGCGGTCGCGCTGGCGTACGAACGCGGCATCCTGGGCCGCGCCTGACCGGGCGGCCCCGCCTCACCCCCCGACCCGCAGCAGCCACACCGACCGGGCCCCCACCGTCACCGTCGCCCCGCCCGCGTACACGGTCTCCGGGGCGCGCGTCTGGTCCTCCAGGGCGGTGTCCAGGACCAGTTCGTACGACTCCGCCCACGGCGGTCCCGGCAGCCGGTACTCCGCCGGGCGCGGGCCCGCGTGCAGGATCGCCAGGAAGCTGTCGTCGGTGACCTGCCGGCCCCGCTCGTCCCGCCCGGGGATGTCCCGGCCCGAGAGGTAGAGGCCCAGCGTGGCCGCGGGCGCGTACCAGTCGGACTCCGTCATCTCGGTGCCGTCCGCCGTGAACCACGCCAGGTCCCGCAGCCCGTCCGCGCCCTGCGGGCGGCCGGAGAAGAACGCGCGGCGGCGCAGCACCGGATGCCGGTGCCGCAGTGCGAGCAGCCGCCGGGTCAGGGCGAGCAGCTCGCGCCGCCCCGGGTCCTCGGGCAGCGACCAGTCCAGCCAGCTGGTCTCGTTGTCCTGGCAGTAGGCGTTGTTGTTGCCGCCCTGCGTGCGCCCCATCTCGTCGCCCGCGACCAGCATCGGCACCCCGGTCGACAGGAGCAGCGTGGTCAGCATGTTCCGCAGCTGACGCAGCCGCAGCGACTGCACGTCGGGGTCGTCGGTCTCGCCCTCGGCCCCGCAGTTCCATGCCCGGTTGTCGTTCGTGCCGTCCCGGTTGCCCTCCCCGTTGGCCTCGTTGTGCTTGCGCTCGTAGGTGACGAGGTCCCGCAGCGTGAAGCCGTCGTGGGCGGTGACGAAGTTGACCGAGGCGTACGGCCGCCGTCCGCCCCAGGCGTACAGGTCGCTGGAGCCCGAGAGCCGGTAGCCGAGGTCGCGCACGTCGGGCAGCGCGCCGCGCCAGAAGTCCCGTACGGCGTCGCGGTAGCGGTCGTTCCACTCCGTCCACAGCGGCGGGAACGCGCCCACCTGGTAGCCGCCGTTGCCGACGTCCCAGGGCTCGGCGATCAGCTTCACCCGCCGAAGGACAGGGTCCTGGGCGATGACCGCGAGGAACGGGGAGAGCATGTCGACGTCGTGCATCGAGCGGGCCAGGGCCGCCGCCAGGTCGAACCGGAAGCCGTCGACGCCCATCTCCGTCACCCAGTACCGCAGCGAGTCGGTGATCAGCCGCAGCACCTGCGGCTGGACGACGTGCAGGGTGTTGCCGCAGCCGGTGTAGTCGGCGTACCGGCGGGCGTCCGACTGGAGCCGGTAGTAGCCCCGGTTGTCGATGCCCTTCAGGGACAGCGTCGGCCCCAGCTCGCCCGCCTCGGCGGTGTGGTTGTAGACGACGTCGAGGATGACCTCGATCCCGGCCGCGTGCAGCGCCCGCACCATCCGCTTGAACTCGCCGACCTGCTGCCCGGTGGTCCCCGAGGACGAGTAGCCGGCGTGCGGGGCGAAGTACCCGATGGAGTTGTAGCCCCAGTAGTTGCGCAGCCCCCGCCGCAGCAGATGGTCCTCGTGCGCGAACTGGTGCACCGGCAACAGCTCCACCGCCGTCACCCCGAGCCGTACGAGGTGGTCCACGGCAGCCGGGTGCGCGAGCCCCGCGTAGGTGCCGCGCAGCTCCTCGGGGATGCCCGGGTGCAGCCGGGTGAACCCCTTCACGTGCAGCTCGTAGATGACCGAGTCCGGCCACGGCGTCTTCGGCCTGCGGTCGTCCGCCCAGTCGTCGTCGTCCAGGACGACGACCCCCTTCGGCACGTACGGGGCGGAGTCCCGGTCGTCGCGCACGGTGTCGGCCACATGCTGCTGCGGCCAGTCCCGGACGTGCCCGTACACCTCCGAGGGCAGCGCGAAGTCTCCGTCGACCGCCCGCGCGTACGGGTCGAGGAGCAGCTTGGCCGGGTTCCAGCGGGCGCCCGTCCACGGGTCCCAGCGGCCGTGCACCCGGAACCCGTACCGCTGCCCGGCACCGACCCCGGGCACGAAGCCGTGCCAGATCTCGTGGGTCAGCTCGGTCAGCGGCAGCCGCCGCTCGGCCCCGTCCGTGTCGAAGAGACAGAGCTCGACGGCCTCCGCCCCGCCGGCCCACAGCGCGAAGTTCGTGCCCGTGACGCCGTCGGGCCCGTTGCGGACGCGCGCCCCCAACGGCGTCGGCGCGCCCGGCCACACCGGGCCCGGCCACCCGGTGGGCGGCCGGGCCCGTTCCGGGGCGGCGGAGAGCCCCCCGCCGTCCCCTACCGCCTCCGCCTTCTGCTCGGCTGCGCTCGACACCTGTCGGCCTCCCGCGGCTCGTCGGGCTCCGCGCGGCGCGGCCCCGCGGCGTCCCGGCCACGGCTCCCCGCACGGGGTCCTCCCACCTGTTCTGCCCGTACGGCCGTACTCCCAACATGACCCGCACGGACGTTTCCCCTGGAGGGTGGCCGTCGTTGGGCCGAGCGTGAGATTCGTATGGAAGCGGGCGGGCCGCGCGCTCGCGGTGGCGGCACTGATGGCGGGCGTGGCGGGCTGCACCGGCACGGGCGAGGGCGGCGGAGGCATCGGCCTCCCGCTGCCCGGGAAGGCGCGGGCTCCCGGCGACGTCATCCGGGTCAGCCCGGAGGACGGCAGCAAGGGCGTGCCGGCCGAGGGACCGATCGAGGTCAGGATCGACAGCGGACGTCTGGAGCGGGTCACCGTCGTCCAGGTCGAGGACGCCCAGCGGGCCGAGGTGCCCGGCGAGATCAGCGCGGACGGGCTGCGCTGGCGGCCCCGGCCGGACTCCCGGCTCGCCCTCGCGGCCAAGTACAGCGTGGACGCCGTGGCGCTCGACGCGCACGGCCGGCGCTCCGCCCGGCACACCACCTTCACCACCGTCGTTCCCGAGCGGCGGTTCATCGGCTACTTCAAGCCGGAGAACCGTTCCACTGTCGGCACCGGAATGATCGTCTCCTTCTCCTTCAACCGCGCCATCGAGAACCGCGAGGCCGTCGAGCGGGCCATCACCGTCACCTCCGACCCGCCGGTCGACGTGGTCGGCCACTGGTTCGGCAAGGAGCGGCTCGACTTCCGCCCGGCGGAGTACTGGCGGCCCGGCACCAAGGTGACCGTCGACCTCGCCCTGCGCGACCTGGAAGGGGCGCCCGGGGTGTACGGCATCCAGAGCAAGCGCGTCGGGTTCACCGTCGGCCGCTCCCAGGTCTCCCTCGTCGACGCGGCCGAGCACACCATGGAGGTGCGCAGGGACGGCGATCTGCTCGCCACGCTGCCGATCACGGCCGGGGCGCCGAAGACCACGACGTACAACGGGAAGATGGTGGTCACGGAGCTCTACGACGTGACGCGGATGGACGGCCGGACGGTCGGCTTCGGCGGGGAGTACGACATCAAGGACGTGCCGCACGCGATGCGGCTGACCGAGTCCGGGACCTTCCTGCACGGCAACTACTGGGCCGCACCCTCCACCTTCGGCTCGGCCAACGTCAGCCACGGCTGTGTGGGTCTGCGGGACGAGAAGGGCGGCAGCGCGGACTCCCCGGCGGGCTGGTTCTTCGACCGCACGCTCATCGGCGACGTCGTCGAGGTCGTCAACTCCCGTGACCGAAAGGTCGCTCCCGACAACGGCCTCGGGGGATGGAACATGGGATGGGAGGAGTGGAAGGCGGGTAGCGCCTTGCGATGACAGGGGCAGCCGACCCGAACCCCGTGCGAACTGGGACTGAACGGTGACATTCGCGTGGAACTTTCGTGTCTTCCAGTGTGATTATCTAGCGCCGTGTGCGCGAGAGGATGTGCACGGGGGTGGGGCCCAGGCAGTGCCGGGTCGTGCGAGGGGAGAACACCATAGTGAACGGGCAGCCGATATCCGGAACGACCACCGGACGCAGGCGCCGCGGCACCCGCCTGGGGGCGCTGGCGACGGGGGCGCTGCTCCTCGTCCTGACCGCGTGCGGTGGTGGCGACACCACCGGCGCGAAGGGCGGGCAGGAGCCGGGCAAGGACGGCGGGGCCAAGCAGGAGATCGCCGCCTCGCAGGCGGTCGTCACGATCACTCCGAAGGACGGCGCCGACGCGGTCGCCACCAGCGGCGCGCTGAAGGTCACGGCCGAGCAGGGCAAGCTGACGACGGTGACGGTCGCGGACACCAAGGGTGCCGAGATCGAGGGCAAGATATCGGCGGACGGCGCCAGCTGGCAGCCCGTCGGGCACCTCTCCGCCGGCACGCAGTACAAGGTCCACGCGATCGCGAAGGACTCCGAGGGCCGTGAGTCGGCCAAGGACACCACCTTCACCACGCTGACCCCGAAGAACACGTTCATCGGCCACTACACGCCCGAGGACGGTTCGACCGTCGGCGTCGGCATGCCGGTCTCCATCCGCTTCACCCGGGGCATCACCGACCCCGAGGCCGTGGAGAAGGCCATCAAGGTCACCGCGACGCCCGCCGTCGAGATCGAGGGCCACTGGTTCGGCAACGACCGCCTCGACTTCCGCCCGGAGAACTACTGGGCCGCCGGCACCAAGGTGAAGGTCGAGCTCAACCTGGACGGCGTCGAGGGCCGCCCGGGTGTCTACGGCAAGCAGAAGAAGACGCTCTCCTTCACCATCGGCCGCCGCCAGGTCTCCACGGTCGACGCCAGCGCCAAGACCATGAAGGTCGAGCGCGACGGCAAGATCATCAAGACCATCCCGATCACCGCGGGCGCCCCGTCCACGACCACGTACAACGGTCAGATGGTCATCAGCGAGAAGTACAAGGTGACCCGGATGAACGGCGCCACGGTCGGCTTCGGTGGCGAGTACGACATCAAGGACGTGCCGCACGCGATGCGCCTGTCCACCTCGGGCACCTTCGTCCACGGCAACTACTGGGCCTCCTCGGGCACGTTCGGCTCCGCCAACGTCAGCCACGGCTGCGTCGGTCTGCGCGACGCGCGCGGCGCGGGTGACAGCTCGACCCCGGCGGCCTGGTTCTACGACCGCTCGCTCATCGGTGACGTGGTCGTCGTGAAGAACTCGAAGGACAAGCAGATCCAGCCGGACAACGGCCTCAACGGCTGGAACATGTCCTGGTCGGAGTGGATCAAGTAACAACCTTCTTGGAGGGGCCCGGTGCTGTGAGCAACAGCACCGGGCCCCTTGTCGTTAACGGCGGCTAACCTGCCGGGTATGACTGTGAACCTCGAAGTCGCGGACGGCGTCGGCACGATCCGGCTCGACCGCCCCCCGATGAACGCCCTCGACATCGCCGTCCAGGACCGCCTGCGCGAGCTGGCCCAGGAGGCGAGCGACCGCGACGACGTGCGCGCCGTGATCCTGTACGGCGGCGAGAAGGTGTTCGCGGCCGGCGCGGACATCAAGGAGATGCAGGTCATGGACCACGCGGCCATGGTGAAGCGGTCGCGCGCGCTCCAGGACTCCTTCACCGCGATCGCCCGCATCCCCAAGCCCGTCGTCGCCGCGGTCACCGGCTACGCCCTGGGCGGCGGCTGCGAACTGGCGCTCTGTGCCGACTACCGCATCGCCGCCGACACCGCCAAGCTCGGCCAGCCCGAGATCCTGCTCGGCCTGATCCCCGGCGCCGGCGGCACCCAGCGGCTCTCCCGCCTCGTCGGCCCCTCCAAGGCCAAGGACCTCATCTTCACCGGCCGGATGGTCAAGGCGGAGGAGGCCCTGACACTCGGTCTGGTGGACCGCGTCGTCCCCGCGGCCGAGGTGTACGAGCAGGCGCACGCCTGGGCCGCGAAGCTGGCGCAGGGCCCGGCCATCGCGCTGCGCGCCGCCAAGGAGGCGATCGACCAGGGCCTGGAGGCCGACATCGACACCGGCCTCGCGATCGAACGCACCTGGTTCGCGGGCCTGTTCGCGACCGCGGACCGGGAGACCGGGATGCGGAGCTTCGTCGAGGAGGGCCCGGGCAAGGCCAAGTTCGTCTGACGGCCGCTCGGCCGCAGGTGGAGGGTATGGCCGCTGGCATATGCCGGAGGAATCTCGCGGAATCGTCAATTCCGGGGTACGGATTCCTCCGGAACGGCCACGCGGCCGCGTCCGTGCGGCCATGATGGGGGCATGGCGGGCCTGGAGGGTGTGGAACAACCGCGGCAGCACGGCGGTGCGACCGCCGCACGGTGGGTGCCGACCGCCGAGGACGAACAGGCCCTCAAGACCCTGGAGTTGTACGGCAACCCGGCCGAGGACGATGTCCGCCTGCCGTCCCGTCCCGAGTCCGCCGCGGTCGCCCGCCGGCTCACGCAGTGCGTGGTGCTCCGGCAGTGGGCCCTGACGCCGCTGATCGCGGAGCACGCGGTCTTACTCGTCTCGGAGCTCGTCGGGAACGCCGTCCGGCACACCGGGGCGCGCGTCTTCGCCCTGAGGCTGCTGCGCCGCCGGGGCTGGATCCGGATCGAGGTCAGAGACCCCTCGCGCGGTCTGCCCTGTCTGATGCCGGTGCAGGAGATGGACATCAGCGGCCGCGGCCTCTTCCTCGTCGACAAGCTCTCCGACCGCTGGGGCGTGGACCTGCAGCCGCGCGGCAAGACCACCTGGTTCGAGATGCGGGTCTCCGACCGCTGATACACAAAAACCCCCGGAGCGGGGGCTTCTGTGTGGGGAGCGCCGCGGGTCGGGGGGGGTGTAACCCACGGTGCTCGAAGACGACCTGGCCCGGGTCAATGGGGGTCGTGGCTTCGACTATGGCAGACAGGTGGCCTTGCCGCCAAAAGTCCCTATCGGGCCAAAATCGGTCAAACCGTCACGCATCGCCAATGAATCATTGGTGACGTGCAGCACGAACCTTGTAAATGGTGAATAAGTATGGCGTTCACCGGGTGTTTCCTCGACCTGTCCGCATGTCGGACGCCTGGCGCGGGGTGGCAAACGTCCTGAATTGGCCCAATCGTAATTTTCCGGACAGATCACCCCTTTAATGGGCGCGTGACCCTCACCGACCGTCGTGGCGCGCTCCGGGCAGGTGCGGCCGCCGCCCTCGCAGGGGCCGCCGCGGGGGCCCTCACGACCGCCTGCGGTACCGAGACCCGTCCGGCGCCGCCCCGGGACCCCGCGCCCGCCCCCAGGCCGCCCGAGGCCCCGGCCCCGCGCAGGTTCCCCGGGCTGCCCGTCGAGATCACCGACGGCCCGCCCGCCCGCCCCCAGGTCGCCCTCACCTTCCACGGCCAGGGCGACCCCGCCCTCGCCCGCGCCCTGCTCGCCGAGGCCGAGAAGGGCGGCGCCCGGGTCACCGTCCTCGCCGTCGGGGAGTGGCTCGATGCCCACCCCGATCTCGCCCGCCGTGTCCTCGACGGCGGCCACGACCTCGGCAACCACACCCAGCGCCACCTCGACGTCAACGCGATGACCGAGGACGAGGCACACGCCGAGATCGCCGCCTGCGCCACCCGGCTGCGCCGCCTCACCGGCTCCATCGGCACCTGGTTCCGCCCCTCCAGGACCCAGCACGCCGGCGAGGCCGTCCGGCGGGCCGCCCGGCGGGCCGGATACCCGCACGTCCTCTCGTACGGCGTCGATTCCCTCGACCACACCTCGCCCGGCGGCCCGGCCGTCGTCCGGAACGTCACCGCGCGCGTCCGGGCCGGATCCGTGGTGAGCCTGCACTTCGGCTACCCCGACACCCTCGCCGCGCTGCCGCCCCTCCTCGCCGAACTCGACCGCCGCGGCCTGCGCGCGGTGACGACCACGGAGCTGCTGACCTGATGCTGCCTCTCACGACGCGCACGATCACGACGCGCACGATCACGACGCGCACGAAGAGCCTCCTCGCCGCCGCGCTGCTCGCCGCGCTAGCCGGGTGCGGCACCGCGGACCCGGCCGCCGAGCCCCGGGGCGGCGGCCGGGAGGAGGCCGCCGTGCTCCCCGCCGTACCGAAGAAGGCCGCCCCCGCGGGGCTTCCGGGCATGCCGCCGGTCCTCGACCCGAACGACATCTACGCCGCCGACCGCCCCGGCAGGCTCTCGCCCGTGGTGAAGGGCTTCCCGAGCCGGGTCTACGTCCCCAACACCAACTCCAACACGGTCTCGGTCATCGACCCGGCCACGTACAAGGTGATCGAGACGATCCCGGTCGGCATCCAGCCGCAGCACGTCGTGCCGTCCTGGGACCTGAAGACCCTCTGGGTCAACAACAACCGGGGCCACACGCTCACCCCGATCGACCCGGCCACCGGCGTCGCCGGCAAGGCCGTCGAGGTCCACGACCCGTACAACCTGTACTTCACGCCCAACGGGAAGTACGCCGTCGTCATGGCCTCCCTCGACCGCGAACTGGTCTTCCGCGACCCCCACACGATGGAACGGAAGAAGACCGTCCCGGTCAGCTGCTACGGCGTCAACCACGCCGACTTCTCCGCCGACGGCCGGTACTTCGTCGTCTCCTGCGAGTTCTCGGGCGAGCTCCTGAAGGTCGACACCGAGAAGATGGAGGTCATCGGCCAGCAGCGGCTGCCCTTCGAGGGCGCCATGCCGCAGGACGTGAAGATCTCCCCGGACGGCAAGACCTTCTACATCGCCGACATGATGGCCCACGGCGTGTGGGTCCTCGACGGCGAGAAGTTCACCACCCCGCAGCTGATGCCGACCGGCAAGGGCGCCCACGGCCTCTACATCTCCCGCGACTCCAAGGAGATGTACATCCCCAACCGCGGGGAGGGCTCCATCTCCGTCTTCGGCTTCGCCCAGAACAGGCTGACGAAGAAGTGGCGGCTGCCGGACGGCGGCTCACCGGACATGGGCGGTGTCTCGGCCGACGGCAAGGTGCTGTGGCTGTCCGGCCGGTACGACGCCGAGGTGTACGCCATCGACACCACGACCGGGAAGCAGCTGGCTCGCATCCCGGTCGGCGGCGGCCCGCACGGTCTGGCGGTCTACCCGCAGCCGGGCCGGTACTCGCTCGGCCACACGGGCGTCTTCCGCTGACCGTCAGGCGGCGACCAGCAGCGCCTCGGAGGCGACGGGACGGTAGCCGGCGGCCTGGAAGACCCGGACGCTGCGCGCGTTGCCGGGGGACTGCTGGGACCAGACGACGTCGCCCGGAGTGAGGTGCCGGGCGGCGAGGGCGAGGGCGCGGCCGATTCCCCGGTGCCTGACGTCCTCGTCCACCTCGATCGCGGCCTCCCAGCGCCCGGCGACGCCACGCCCGAGGACGACCACGCCGCCGTCGGCGCCCCACACCCGGACGTCGTCGCGGTACTTCAGCGCCCGCGCGACCCGCGGGTGCTCGGGATCCCGGATCTCCCGCAGCGGCAGCTCGGGGGCGCCGGGCAGGGCGGGGGCGACGGTGAGCAGGTCGACGGTGTTCATCCGCCGCCCGGTGCGCCGCATGAGCGCCAGCAGGAACCCCGGATTCATCGACGCGGCGAGCGGGTCACTGGCCGTCGCGGCCAGCTCCGCCCGTACCCACTCCGGATCCTGGTCGGTGAAGACGACCGAGTGCGCGGTGAAGGCGAGGACCCCGGCGTCGCGCGTGCTCGGCTGCGGGACGACCGTCGTCGTCCCGTCCGGCGGCGGGAACCGCCCTTCGGCCGCGTCCGCGAGAATCCGTGCCACATCGTCGCTCATACCCCCATCATCCGATACGACGGCGCCCGCTAATCTGACCCCGTCAGAGAAGCACCAAGAAGGGGCGGAAACAGTGGCGGACATCGAGTCGGCACGCACGGCGTTCGATCGGTTCGACGTGGACAAGGACGGCTACATCACCGCCTCCGAGTACAAGAGCGTCATGGCCCAGCTGGGTGACTTCAACGTCACCGAGACGGTCGCGGAGGCGCTCATCAAGCAGCGCGACGACAACCACGACGGCAAGCTGTCGTGGGACGAGTTCTGGGCGCACCTCAGCAAGGCCTGACCTCGGCCGCGCGGGGCGGGCGGCGCGTACTCCGTGCCTACGCACGTGAGTTGCCGCTCGTCCGGCCGCCGGTGACCCGGGGCTGAGCCGCCGGGAGGGACGACGCGCGCGGGTGTGAACCTGGTGGGAAAATGGGGGTGTTCCCTCATCCCTCCTCCCTATGGTCACTGCCGCGCGGCTGGTGCGTCGATTGCTGATGGCTGTGCTTCTGAGCGTAGCGATCAGCGTGGGACCGGTCGCGATCCCGGCAGCGGCTGAACCGACGCCCCCGCCGACGACGTCGGAGCCGCCACCGGACACGTCGGAACCGCCGCCGACGACGGAACCGCCGACGGAACCGCCGACGACATCGGAACCGCCCCCGCCGACGACGGAACCTCCGGATGCCGAGGCCTTCCTCTCGCTCGACCCGGACCACGGCTCCGTCGGGGATGTGATCGACGTCCGGGGCACGGGCTTCCACGGGTGCCCCGCCGGCACCGTGTATCTCCACGTGGTCGGCGGGCCCGAGATCGCGTCCGGCATCCCCGTGTCGGAGAACGGCGACTTCTCGTATACGGAGACCGTCCCGGCGGATGCGGACCCGGACACGTACACGTTCCAGGCCGTGTGCACCGATGAGCCGTCCCTCGCCGCGGAGGCCACCTACGTCGTCGAAACCCCGGGGGACCCGCTCCTCACCCTCGCCGCCGAGGAGGGCGCGAAGGGGGGCACCGTACAGGCGGAGGGCACGGGCTTCCGGTGCTCGAACGTCGACCTGCTGTGGGACGGCGACGAGCCGCTTGCCACCGCCCCGGTCACGGAGCAGGCCACCTTCGTCACCGAGATCCCGGTACCGAGCGACGCGGAGCCGAGCGGGCACACGGTGCTGGCGGTCTGCCAGGACTATCCGGAGCAGTACGACGAGGCTTCGTACGAGGTCACGGACGAGCCGAACCCGACCGACCCCAACCCGACGGATCCGAACCAGACGGACCCGAATCCGACCGACCCGAACCAGACGGACCCGAATCCGACCGACCCCAACCAGACGGACCCGAATCCGACCGACCCGAACCCGACCGTCCCGCCCGGCGGCAACGGCGGCGGCTCCACCCCCGTCGGATGGGTCGTCGGCCCCGCGTCGCTCGGCGGCGCGCTCGCCCTCGCCGCCGCCGCTGCCGTCTACTTCGGGCGGCTGCACCGCGGCCCCCGCTGGGTGCGCAACCACGTACGAGCGACCTTGCGGCCCGCCACCGGCGACACGGCGCTGGCCGAGTACCGGCCGCCCGGCGAGCCGCCCACCCACACCACCCGGCTCGACCCGCACCCGGACCCCGGTCGGCAGACCCTCGACGAGGAGGACCGATGACCACGACCGCGCCCTTGAGGGCCACGACCCCGACGACCGTCCGCTCGTTCCTGCTCGGCGAAGGTGAAGGTCTTGACGGCCCCCTGCGCGCCCATGGCACGGCCGGGCCGCTGCTCGCGCCCGTACGGGGCCGGACGCCCGCCGCCGACCGGGCCGTCGAGCACGAGCTGGCCACCGTCGTGGACGACTTCCTCGGCCTCGACGTGTGCGACCTGGCCGCCGCCGGCTGGCGCGGCCACTCCGCGCTGAAGTCCGCCGCGCGCCGTACCCGGGACCTGCCGGGCAGCGAGGAGGTCGTCGCGCTCGCGACCCACCGGGTCACCTCCACGCACAGGCCCTACGTCGACGTCTACGTGGACGGCGCGAAGATAGGCACACTGGACGTGCAGCTGAGTGTGGTCTTCTGGATCTCCGGGCTCGTCTGTGTGGTCCGCGAGGCCCGTCTGACCGGTGTGCGGTCGGGGGAGTGCGCCGTCGACGTGAGCCTGGGGGCGCAAGGGGCGGTGATCGCCGAGCGCCGGGGCGGCCGGCTGGACCTCCCCGGCGGATTCGCGCTGCGGGGCCCGGTGCCACTGCTGCGGGACGAGCCGAACCCGCACGAGGCCCGGACCGCCCCGGGAATCAGCAGGCGCTGATCAGCCCGCGCTGATCAGCCCATGGTGATCAGCACTCGATGATGTTCACCGCGAGACCGCCCCGCGCCGTCTCCTTGTACTTGACCGACATGTCCGCGCCGGTCTCCTTCATCGTCTTGATGACCTTGTCCAGGGAGACCAGGTGGCTGCCGTCGCCGCGGAGGGCCATCTTCGCGGCCGTGACCGCCTTGACCGCCGCCATGCCGTTGCGCTCGATGCACGGGATCTGGACCAGGCCGCCGACCGGGTCGCAGGTCAGGCCCAGGTTGTGCTCCATGCCGATCTCGGCCGCGTTCTCGACCTGCTCCGGGGAGCCGCCCATGACCTCCGCGAGGGCGCCGGCCGCCATCGAGCAGGCCGAGCCGACCTCGCCCTGGCAGCCGACCTCGGCGCCCGAGATCGAGGCGTTCTCCTTGAAGAGCATGCCGACCGCGCCCGCCGCGAGCATGAAGCGGACCACGCCGTCGTCGTCGGCGCCCGGCACGAAGTTCATGTAGTAGTGCAGGACCGCCGGGATGATGCCCGCCGCGCCGTTCGTCGGGGCGGTGACCACGCGGCCGCCCGCCGCGTTCTCCTCGTTCACGGCCATCGCGTAGAGCGTGATCCACTCCATCGCGAGCGCCGCCGGGTCGCCCTCGGAGCGCAGCTTGCGGGCCGTGTTCGCGGCGCGGCGGCGGACCTTCAGGCCGCCGGGCAGGATGCCCTCACGGGACATGCCGCGCGAGACGCAGGCCTGCATGACCCGCCAGATCTCCAGGAGGCCCTCGCGGATCTCGTCCTCGGTGCGCCAGGCCTTCTCGTTCTCCATCATCATCGCGGAGATCGACAGGCCGGTCTCCTTCGCGAGCCGGAGCAGTTCGTCGCCCGTGCGGAAGGGGTACTTCAGGACCGTGTCGTCCGGGATGATCGGGTCCGAGCCCTCGGCCCCCTCTTGAGAAAGCACGGTCTCGTCCACGACGAAGCCGCCGCCGACCGAGTAGTACGTCTTCTCCAGGACCAGCGCGCCCTCGACGTCGTACGCGAAGACCGTCATGCCGTTGGCGTGGTACGGCAGCGCCTTGCGCCGGTGCAGGATCAGGTCCGCGTCGAAGTCGAAGGGGATCTCGTGCATCCCGAGGACGTTGATCCGGCCGCTCGACTTGATCCGCTCGAACTCGTCGTCCGCCGTCTCCACGTTCACCGTGCGCGGAGAGTTGCCCTCCAGGCCCAGCAGGACCGCCTTCGGCGTGCCGTGCCCGTGGCCGGTCGCGCCCAGCGAGCCGTACAGCTCGGCCCGTATCGACGCCGTGTGCGCCAGGAGGCCCTCGTTCTTCAGCCGGCGCGCGAACATCCGGGCCGCGCGCATCGGGCCCACCGTGTGCGAGCTGGACGGGCCGATGCCGATCGAGAACAGGTCGAAGACCGAGATGGCCACGGGGGACTCCTTGTGGGGGGCTGACGCCGTTGTCTGCCGGGGTGGTGCAGAACAGAGCAGGAAAGCGAGCGGGACAAAGGGGTGGGGCACCGGCTCACTGTCCAGTGTGCGCGGTGCCCCGGAGCTTCATACCAACAAAAGGGTACGAAATTACTTCAGGCCGGGGTACAGCGGGTGCTTCTCGGCCAGAGCGGTCACACGGGCCTTCAGAGCGTCCGCGTCGAAGCCGGGCTTCAGGGTCTCCGCGATGACGTCGGCGACCTCGGCGAAGTCCTCGGCCTCGAAACCGCGGGTCGCGAGCGCCGGCGTACCGATGCGCAGACCCGAGGTGACCATCGGCGGACGCGGGTCGTTCGGGATCGCGTTCCGGTTGACCGTGATGCCGACCTCGTGGAGGCGGTCCTCGGCCTGCTGGCCGTCCAGCTCGGAGTTGCGCAGGTCCACCAGGACCAGGTGCACGTCCGTGCCGCCGGACAGGACCGAGACGCCGTGCGCGGTGACGTCGTCCTGGACCAGGCGCTCGGCCAGGATCCGGGCGCCGTCCAGGGTGCGCTGCTGGCGCTCCTTGAACTCCTCCGAGGCCGCGATCTTGAACGAGACGGCCTTGGCCGCGATCACGTGCTCCAGCGGGCCGCCCTGGAAGCCGGGGAAGACCGAGGAGTTCAGCTTCTTCGCGAACTCCTTCTTCGCGAGGATGATGCCGCCGCGCGGGCCGCCGAGCGTCTTGTGCGTGGTCGAGGTGACCACGTCGGCGTGCGGGACCGGGTTCGGGTGCAGACCGGCCGCGACCAGGCCCGCGAAGTGGGCCATGTCGACCCACAGGTACGCCTCGACCTCGTCGGCGATCCGGCGGAACTCGGCGAAGTCCAGCTGACGCGGGTAGGCGGACCAGCCCGCGATGATCACCTTCGGGCGGTGCTCCTTGGCGAGGCGCTCGACCTCGGCCATGTCGACCAGACCGGCCTCGTCCACGTGGTACGCGACCACGTTGAACTGCTTGCCCGAGAAGTTCAGGCGCATGCCGTGGGTCAGGTGACCGCCGTGCGCCAGGTCCAGGCCCAGGATCGTGTCGCCCGGCTGGGCGATCGCGAAGAGCGCGGCCTGGTTCGCGGAGGCGCCGGAGTGCGGCTGGACGTTGGCGTACTCGGCGCCGAACAGGTCCTTGATCCGGTCGATGGCGATCTGCTCGGCCACGTCGACGTGCTCGCAGCCGCCGTAGTAGCGGCGGCCCGGGTAGCCCTCGGCGTACTTGTTGGTGAGGACCGAGCCCTGGGCCTCCATGACCGCGACCGGAGCGAAGTTCTCCGAGGCGATCATCTCGAGGGTGGACTGCTGGCGGTGGAGCTCGGCGTCGACGGCGGCGGCGACGTCCGGGTCCAGCTCATGGAGAGGGGTGTTCATAAGCGACATGGATCGATCCCTACGGGTCTCGGTCAGCCTGCGGTGAAGGCGGTGTACTCGTCGGCGGTGAGCAGCTCGTCCGGCTCGCCGGTGATGCGCACCTTGAACAGCCAGCCACCCTCGAACGGGGCGGTGTTCACCAGGGAGGGGTCGTCCACGACGTCCTGGTTGGCCTCGACGATCTCGCCGGTCACCGGGGCGTAGAGGTCGCTGACGGACTTGGTGGACTCCAGCTCTCCACAGGACTCGCCCGCGGTCACGGTGTCCCCGACCTCCGGGAGCTGCACGTAGACGACGTCACCGAGGGCGTTCGCCGCGTGCTCGGTGATGCCGACCGTCGCGACGCCGTCGACGACGTCCGACAGCCACTCGTGCTCCTTGCTGTAGCGGAGCTGCTGGGGGTTGCTCATGTCGTGATTCTCCTGGATCGGGGGAGTGCTGATGAACGCGGGTCTTACGGGATGAGACGCGGGGTGAGACATGAGGGGGTGGGAAACCTCACGCCCGCCCCTTCGTCAGTTCCGGTGCGCCGTCACTTCTGGCGCTTGTAGAAGGGCAGCGCCACGACCTCGTACGGCTCGTGGGTGCCGCGGATGTCCACACCTACACCCTGCGTGCCGGGCTCGGCGTGCGCCGCGTCCACGTAGGCGATCGCGATCGGCTTTCCGAGCGTCGGCGACGGGGCGCCCGAGGTGACCTCGCCGACGGCCTCTCCGTTCACGACGACGGAGAAACCGGCGCGCGGGACCCGGCGGCCCTCGGCGACCAGGCCGACCAGCTTGCGCGGCGGGGCGGTCTCGGCGCGCTCGGCGGCCTTCTCCAGGGCCTCGCGGCCGACGAAGCGGCCCTCGTTCGTCGTCTTCTCGAACTTCACGACCCGGCCGAGACCGGCGTCGAACGGGGTGAGGGAGGTCGTCAGCTCGTGCCCGTACAGCGGCATGCCCGCCTCCAGGCGCAGCGTGTCACGGCAGGACAGGCCGCAGGGGATCAGGCCGACCGGCGCGCCCGCCTCGGTCAGCGCCTTCCAGACGCCCTCGGCGTGCTCCGGCTTGAGGAACAGCTCGAAGCCGTCCTCGCCCGTGTAGCCGGTACGGGCGATCAGCGCGGGGACCCCGGCGACCGTGCCCGGCAGGCCGGCGTAGTACTTGAGCCCGTCCAGGTCGGCGTCGGTGAGCGACTTCAGGATGCCGGGGGACTCCGGGCCCTGGACGGCGATCAGGGCGTACGCGTCGCGGTCGTCGCGGACCTCGGCGTCGAAGCCGGCCGCGCGCTCGGTCAGCGCGTCGAGGACGATCTGCGCGTTGGAGGCGTTGGCGACGACCATGTACTCCGTGTCACCGAGCCGGTACACGATCAGGTCGTCGAGGATGCCGCCGTCCTCCTGGCAGATCATCGTGTAGCGGGCGCGGCCCACGCCGACCGTGGAGATGTTGCCGACCAGGGCGAAGTCGAGCAGCTCGACCGCCTGCGGGCCGGTGACCGTGATCTCGCCCATGTGGGAGAGGTCGAAGAGGCCCGCCTTGGTGCGGACGGCGACGTGCTCGTCCCGCTCGCTGCCGTAGCGCAGCGGCATGTCCCAGCCGGCGAAGTCGGTCATGGTCGCGCCCAGCGAACGATGCAGGGCATCGAGGGCGGTCAGACGGGGGGCAGACGTGCTCATGGGTGGCTCCCGGATCCCAAGGGCGGAAAACATGACGGGCGAGGACGTCCTCCCCATCTGTCATGGAACCTGAGAGGTTCACCGAGAGCATCTCGTCACCGAGAGATCGGCTTGCACCTTGGGTGGGGACGCGTGAAGCGTCCCGCTTTTCAGATCTGCCTCATCCACGCGGTACGGGGCCTGAGAGATTCAAGGGAGGGTCTTGCTCCTTCGGCGCCCGGGTCCCACCGTCGTGGTGGTTCCGGGACTCTCCCGCGCGGATTCGAGCGGCCGGTATGCGGTTGTGTGCGCTTGGCGCGGCCATCATTGCACGCGGTGTCGGATCGGCAAATCGCTTGTGACTGATTACCCCTTCTTTACACTTTGTGGGGAAGGGGTTCTCGGGACCCGACTGGGGGAGAGACGATGACGATCCAGCGCTCCGGCGCCTACGCCACGAGTACGGGGATACCGGCTCCACGTGCCCGCGCCCGCGCCCGGACCCTCCCCCGAGGACTGCGTCCAGGGGGGACCCCCAGCCGCGCCGCGCCCCTGCTGCGCGATCTGCGCGAGCGCGGCGGCCGCGGCCCCCGCACGCTCGCCTTCACCGCGGGCGACCTCGTGGTGGTCTCCGGGCTGCCCGGCAGCGGCAAGTCCACGCTGATGCGGCGCGCCGCGGACGGCCTCGGCATCGACTCCCAGGACGCCCGCGAGCGCTGGGAGGCCCGGCTGCCCGCCTTCCTGCCGTACGCGGTCTACCGCCCCCTGGCGCGGATCGCCCACTACGCCGGCCTGTGGCGCGCGCTGCGGGCCGGGCGGAGCGTCGTCGTCCACGACTGCGGCACCCAGTCCTGGGTGCGGAACTGGCTGGCCCGCGAGGCCCGCCGCCGGGGCAGCGCCCTCCACCTCATCCTGCTCGACGTCACGCCCGCCACCGCCCGGGCCGGCCAGCGCGAGCGCGGCCGGGGCGTCTCCGGCTACGCCTTCGCCCGGCACCGCCGGGCCGTCGGCCGGCTCCTCGGCTCGGTCGAGTCGGGCCGGCTGCCCCGCGGCTGCGCCTCGGCGACCCTGCTCGACCGGGACGCCGCGGGAGCCCTGCGGACCATCGCCTTCCGCTCCGCGCACTGAGCGCTTTTGGCCACGGGGGTGCCAGGGCGGCGTTAGGGTTCTGCCCCGAGGGCGTCACGACCAGGGCGCGTGAGACACGCGATCAGGGCGTGCCAGACAGGGGAAGCGGGAACCGTGGACGTTACGTGGCCGGGCAACGAGCTCGAAGAGGTCCTCGCGGCCTCGCTCGGCAACCCCTCCGCCGGAGGCCGTCTCGTCGAGGTCCTCGGCCGGAGCCCCGTCTGGGTGCCGCTGCCCAACGGAGGCAGTCAGGAGAGCCGGGACCTCGACCTGCCCACGCTGGAGATCGACGGACTCCCGTACGTCCCCGTCTTCAGCTCCGAGCAGCAGTTCCTCGCCTGCGTCGGCACCCACATGTCCTTCACCGTCGCCCCCGCCCGTGACTTCGCCCGCGGTCTGCCCCCGCAGCTCGGCATCGCCGTGAACCCCGGTGGCACCGTCGGCGCCCCGCTGCCCCCGCCCGCCGTGGCCGAACTCTGCCGGACCGGCCGCACCCCGCTGGACGGCCCCGCGAGCGGCGGCCGGGTCCGGCTCTTCGAGCCCGACTGGCAGGACGACCCCGTCGACTTCCTCTCCGCCGCCTCCGCCGAGTTCGAGGCCACCGGAGTCGTCCTCTCCGCCCGCCGCGCCCTGGCCAGCGTCGAGGGCACCGAACCGGCCCTCTTCGTCGGCGTCGAGCTCGTCACCTGGGACGGCGTCGACCGGAACGCCCCGCTGGACGCCCTCGGCCGCGCGCTCGGCCGGGTCGAGGTGGCCTGGCCGGTCAACCTCATCCTGCTCGACGTGGCGCAGGACCCGGTCGGCGACTGGCTGCTGGAGCGGGTGCGCCCCTTCTACCAGCGGGCGTCCCGGTAACTAAGCTGAAGCGGTGGACGGAAGAGGGGCGGAGAACAGCGTGAGCGCGTCAGGCACCGCTGCGACCGGAATGGTCGAGCACAGGCTGCGCCAGGTGGCACCCGGACGCTACGAGGCGTACGAGGACCTGCTGCGCGCCCTCGCCGACGGCGGCGTCTGGATGCTGCTCTGGCAGGGCACCCCCGGCTCGCCCGACGCCCAGTACGGACACATGGAGGTCGAAGGCTTCGGGTACGCCCCGTGCGTCACCTCCGCCCAGGAGCTGGCCGCCTCCGGCTGGAACCGCGCGCACGAGGTGGTCACGGGACGCGAGATCGCCGGCGCGCTCTACCCGGACCGGGTGGGCATCTGGCTCAACCCGCACGACCCGAACGGCGGCGTCGGCATCCCCTGGGCGGATCTGCGCCGGATCGCCACCGGTCTCGACCGGATGCCGGCCGGACCGCTCAGGCTCTCCGAACCCGCCCTTGAGATTCCGCAGTTCTACGCCCAATTGACGCAGAACGCCCATCGCACCCCGTCCGTACGGTCGCTGCGCAGGGCCTGGGTGCAGCCCGCGCTCGGCTCCCCGTACCTCGCCATCGGTCTCGACCTGTACGACACCTCCGCCGCCGCCGTGGAGTCGGTGCGCGCCATGATGCGGCAGTCGGTCTCCGCCGTGCCCGACGGCCTGCCCGTCTCGACGGTCGCGATGTCGGACTCGTACGACCCCGTCGCGATGTGGCTGCGTGCCAACGCCCGGCCGTTCTACGACCGCGACGCGCACGCGGCGCCCGCGCCGCCCGCCTCCGGCTACGGCTACCCCCCGGCCGTGCCCCGCACCTACTGAGCCCTGCCCCGTATCTCCTGAGCCGTGCCCCGCGCGTGGTGATTCACCCGATTCGCCGCCCCCTTCGTCACCCCAATTGACACCCGTCACAGGGGTGTTGGGGTGGATGTCCGTTTGGGCCGAATAGTGGCCGAGATGGTCCGCTGACGCGATCACAGAGTCCGGATAACGGAAGGCAACGAACCGCATCACGGTTGAGCAAACATTCACCGTGAGGTCTGGCGGGTGATCGCGACCACATTGAAGACTCCCCGGAACACCGGGCGTTCGGCCTCCTGGCCGGTGCCCCGCAGTTGTTCCACCAAGCCGCTACCCGCGGCGGGCAAGGGCCGGCTACCGGCGGCCGAGAGGGGTCCTCACCACGATGACGGCACCACTGCACGAGACGAGTGCGGCCGAGTCGACCGCCGCCGTCGATGCCGTGCCCCCCGCGCCTGCGGGCAAGGCGATCGAGGGTCGTTCCCCCTGGCAGATCGCCTGGACCAGGCTCAAGCGCGACAAGCTCGCGCTGGCCGGCGGCGCGATCGTGATCTTCCTGGTCTTCGTCGCGATCTTCGCGCCCCTCATCGTGGGGCTGCTCGGCCACCCGCCGGACGAGTTCCACGAGGACCAGATCGACCCGCTCTTCGGCACCCCGATCGGCCCCTACGGCGGCATCAGCGCCGACTTCCTGCTCGGTGTCGAGCCGGTCAACGGCCGTGACGTCTTCAGCCGGATCGTCTACGGGGCCCGGATCTCGCTGCTCGTCGCCTTCCTCGCGGCGATGTTCGCGGTCGTCCTCGGCACCGTCCTCGGCGTCGTCGCCGGCTACTTCGGCGGCTGGGTCGACGCGGCCCTCAGCCGGGTCATGGACGTCATGCTGGCCTTCCCGCAGCTGCTCTTCACCATCGCCCTGGTCTCCGTGCTCCCCAACGAGCTGCTCGGCTTCTCCGGTTCGGGGGTGCGCATCGGCGCGCTGGTGGTCGTGATCGGCTTCTTCGGCTGGCCGTACGTCGGCCGGATCGTCCGCGGCCAGACCCTCTCGCTGCGCAACCGCGAGTACGTGGAGGCCGCCCGCTCGCTGGGCGCCGGCCGGCTCTACATCCTCCGCCGCGAGCTGCTGCCCAACCTGATCGCCCCGATCATGGTCTACGCGACCCTCATGATCCCCACGAACATCCTCACCGAAGCGGCCCTCAGCTTCCTCGGCGCCGGCGTCAAGCCGCCCACCGCCTCCTGGGGCCAGATGCTCTCGACGGCCATCTCCACCTATGAATCGGACCCCCTGTTCATGGTGATCCCCGGCCTCGCGATCTTCATCACCGTTCTGGCGTTCAACCTCTTCGGCGACGGCGTGCGGGACGCGCTCGACCCGAAGGCAGCGCGCTGACCGCCCGCCGAACCGCCCGCACGCCCGTACAGACCCGCCCCTGCCGCTGTTGACAGGAGGCAATCACCACCCGGCGGACCGCCGTAGCGGCCGCCACTATTCCGGAGGTTGCGTGACCATGACTCTGAACAGCTCTTCGCGGCGCAGAATCGCCGCCGGCGCGCTGCTCGCCGCCGCCACGATGGTCGTCACCACGGCGTGTGGCGGCAGCACCGGCGACAACGGCAAGGGCAAGACCGGCGCCCCCGGCTTCAACGCCGCGGTGAACAAGGTCGCCAACGCCTCCGACAAGAAGGGCGGCGAGCTGAAGTTCATCGGCTCGCAGGAGGCCGACTCGTGGGACCCGCAGCGCGGCTACTACGGCTTCGTGTGGGACTTCGCCCGCTACTACACGCGTCAGCTGGTCACCTTCAAGGCCGAGCCGGGCGCCGCCTCCACCGAGCTGGTCCCCGACCTCGCCACCGACGCCGGCAAGGTCTCGGAAGACGGTCTGACCTACACCTTCACGCTGAAGGACGGGGTCGCCTGGGAGGACGGCAAGCCGATCACCTCCAAGGACATCAAGTACGGCATCGAGCGCATCTGGGCGCAGGACGTCATCTCCGGCGGCCCGATCTACCTGCAGCAGGTCCTCGACCCCAAGGGCGAGTACAAGGGTCCCTACAAGGACACCACCCCGGACAAGCTCGGCCTGAAGGCGATCGAGACCCCGGACGACAAGACCATCATCTTCAAGCTGCCGGTCGCCAACGGTGACTTCCTGCAGATGCTGGCCATGCCCGCCGCCTCCCCGGTCCGCCAGGACAAGGACACCAAGGCCCAGTACGGCCTGAAGCCCTTCTCCTCCGGCCCGTACAAGTGGCAGTCGTACACCCCGAACAAGTCGATGCTGCTCGTCCGCAACGACAAGTGGGACGCCAAGACGGACACCGTCCGCAAGGCCCTGCCGGACAAGATCAGCGTCAAGTTCACCACCAACGCCGACGACATGGACAACCGGCTGATCGAGGGCGAGTACGACCTCGACCTCAACGCCACCGGTGTCGGCGCCGCTGCCCGCGCCAAGGTGCTCCAGCAGCACAAGGAGAACGCGGACAACCCGCAGACCGGCTTCATCCGCTACGCGGTCTTCCCGCAGACGGTCATCGACAACGTCGAGTGCCGCAAGGCGATCATCTACGCGGCCGACTCCAAGTCGCTGCAGACCGCCCGTGGTGGCCCGCAGGCCGGTGGCGACATCGCCACCAACATGCTGCCGCCGGCGATCAAGGGTGCCGACCCCAAGGCCGACCCCTACGGCAAGCTGGCCGGCAAGGCCGACGTCGCCAAGGCCAAGGAGGCCCTGGCCAAGTGCGGCAAGCCGAACGGCTTCAAGACCACGATCGCGGTCCGCAACAACAAGAAGATCGAGATCGCGACCGCCGAGTCCCTCCAGCAGTCGCTGAAGGCCGTCGGCATCGACGCCCAGATCGACCAGTTCGACGGCGCCCAGACCTCCGGCATCATCGGTTCGCCGAAGGTGGTCAAGGACAAGGGCTACGGCATCATCATCATGGGCTGGGGCGCCGACTTCCCGTCCGGCCAGGGCTTCCTGCAGCCGCTGGTCGACGGCCGCTTCATCCTCCAGAGCGGTAACAACAACTTCTCCGAGCTGAACGACCCGGCCGTCAACGGCCTGTTCGACCAGGCGCTGAAGGAGACCGACCCGGTCAAGGCCGGCGAGCTCTACAAGCAGATCAACACCAAGGTCTCCGACGCCGCGGTGTACCTGCCCTTCACGCACGAGAAGAACATCATCTGGCGCTCCTCGCGACTGACCAACGTCTACACGGCCGACGCCTACAACGGCCGCTACGACTACGCGTCGCTCGGCGTCATGAAGTAACCGAGAGTCCCATCCACCCGCTCCAACGGCGCACCACCCGCCGCTAGGTCCGAAGGGCAGGTGATGGCCGCTCCCGGCGGCCGGGGAACCTGATCGGGATCCCCGGCCGCCGGTCGGCCGACCGCATGCTTGCATATCTCGTCCGACGGCTGTTCGCCGTCGTCATGATGCTGATGGTCGTCACCCTGACGACGCTCAGCATCTTCTTCCTCATCCCCAAGATGACCGGCAGCGACCCTGCCGTGATGTTCGTCGGCAAGCAGGCGGATCCGGCTGCCATCGAAGGTGTCCGGCAGAAGCTGGGCCTGGACGAGCCGATCCTGGTGCAGTTCTGGCACTTCGTCTCCGGAATCTTCGTCGGCCGCGACTACACCGGCGGCGGCAGCACCATCCACTGCGAGGCACCCTGCTTCGGATACTCGTTCCGTACCGAGCAGGACGTCTCGACGATGCTGGTCGACGCGTTCCCCGTGACGCTCTCCATGGTGCTCGGCGCCGCCGTGCTGTGGCTGCTCATGGGCGTCACGACCGGTGTGGTCTCCGCGCTCAAGCGGGGCACCCTCGTCGACCGCGCCGCGATGGTCACCGCACTCGCCGGTGTCTCGCTCCCCATCTTCTTCACCGCCATGCTGGCGATGCTGGTCTTCCGCACCCAGCTGGGCTGGGTGAACGCCTCGTACACGCCGATCGGCGAGTCCTTCGGCGGCTGGTTCGGCGGCCTGCTGCTGCCGTGGATCACCCTCGCGTTCCTGTACGCGGCGATGTACGCGCGGCTCACCCGCGCCACCATGCTGGAGGTCCTCGGCGAGGACTACATCCGTACGGCGCGGGCCAAGGGTCTGCCGGAGCGGGTCGTGCTCGGCAAGCACGCCATGCGCTCCACGATGACCCCGATCCTGACCATCTTCGGCATGGACCTCGGAGCCCTCGTCGGCGGCGCGGTCCTCACCGAGACCGCGTTCAACCTCCAGGGCCTCGGCCAGATGGCGATCAAGGGCGTCACCGAGCGCGACCTCCCGCTGATCATGGCGGTCACGCTCATCACCGCGGCCGCCGTCGTCATCGCCAACCTCGTGGTGGACCTTCTGTACGCGGTGATCGACCCCCGAGTGAGGCTCGCATGACGGACAAGCTGACCACGACCGGCGCGGCCCTGGGCGAACCGGTCGCGGCCTCGAACGCACCGTCCGACGTCTTCCTCGACGTCCGCGACCTGAAGATCCACTTCCCGACCGACGACGGCCTGGTCAAGTCCGTCGACGGGCTCAGCTTCCAGCTGGAGAAGGGCAAGACCCTCGGCATCGTGGGCGAGTCCGGCTCCGGCAAGTCGGTCACCTCGCTCGGCATCATGGGCCTGCACACCGTCGGCCAGTACGGCCGGCAGAAGGCCCGGATCTCCGGCGAGATCTGGCTGAACGGCCGCGAGCTGCTCTCGGCCGACCCCGAAGAGGTCCGCAAGCTGCGCGGCCGCGAGATGGCGATGATCTTCCAGGACCCGCTGTCCGCGATGCACCCGTACTACACGGTCGGCGCGCAGATCTCGGAGGCGTACCGGGTCCACCACCCGGTCGACAAGAAGACCGCGAAGAAGCGGGCCGTCGAACTCCTCGACCGGGTCGGCATCCCCGAGCCGGCCAAGCGCTTCTCGAACTACCCGCACGAGTTCTCCGGCGGTATGCGCCAGCGCGCGATGATCGCGATGGCGCTGGTCAACAACCCCGAGCTGCTCATCGCCGACGAGCCGACGACGGCGCTCGACGTCACCGTCCAGGCGCAGATCCTGGACCTGATCCGGGACCTGCAGAAGGAGTTCGGCTCGGCGGTCGTCATCATCACGCACGACCTCGGCGTCGTCGCCGAGGTCGCCGACGACATCCTCGTGATGTACGGCGGCCGCTGCGTGGAGCGCGGACCGGCCGAGGCGGTCTTCTACGAGCCGCAGCACCCCTACACCTGGGGCCTGCTCGGCTCGATGCCGCGGATCGACCGCGAGCAGACCGAACGCCTGATCCCGGTCAAGGGCAACCCGCCCAGCCTGATCAACGTCCCGAGCGGCTGCGCCTTCAACCCGCGCTGCCCGTACGCGGACGTGCCCAAGGGCGGCATCACGCGCACCGAGCGCCCCGAGCTGAAGGAGACGGGCAGCCGCCACTACTCCGCGTGCCACATGGAGCGTGGGGAGCGGACCCGGATCTGGACCGAAGAGATTGCGCCGAAGCTGTGAGCGACAAGACGGAACCCCTGCTGAGGGTCAACGGCCTGGTGAAGCACTTCCCGATCAAGAAGGGGCTGCTGCAGCGCCAGGTCGGGGCGGTCAAGGCGGTCGACGGCATCGACTTCGAGGTCTACCCCGGTGAGACGCTGGGTGTCGTCGGCGAGTCGGGCTGCGGCAAGTCGACGATGGGCCGGCTGATCACCCGGCTGCTCGAACCGACGGGCGGCACGGTCGAGTTCGAGGGCGTGGACGTCTCGCACCTCGGTGTGGCCAAGATGCGTCCGCTGCGCCGCGACATCCAGATGATCTTCCAGGACCCGTACGGTTCGCTGAACCCGCGGCACACCGTCGGCTCGATCGTCTCGGCGCCCTTCAAGCTCCAGGGCGTCGAGCACGAGGGCGGGATCAAGAAGGAGGTCCAGCGCCTCCTGGGCCTGGTCGGCCTGAACCCCGAGCACTACAACCGCTACCCGCACGAGTTCTCGGGCGGCCAGCGCCAGCGCATCGGCATCGCGCGGGCGCTCGCCCTCAAGCCCAAGCTGGTCGTGGCGGACGAGCCGGTCTCGGCGCTCGACGTCTCGATCCAGGCGCAGGTGGTGAACCTCCTGGACGACCTCCAGGAGGAGCTGGGCCTGACGTACGTGATCATCGCCCACGACCTGTCGGTGATCCGGCACGTCTCGGACCGGATCGCGGTCATGTACCTCGGCAAGATCGTGGAGCTCGCGGACCGCAAGTCGCTGTACGAGTCCCCGATGCACCCGTACACCCGCGCCCTGATGTCGGCGGTCCCGATCCCGGACCCCCGCCGCAAGGGCGCGAAGAGCGAGCGCATCCTGCTCACCGGCGACGTCCCGTCCCCGATCGCCCCGCCGCCGGGCTGCCGCTTCCACACCCGGTGCTGGAAGGCGACGGACCTGTGCAAGACGGCCGAGCCCCCGCTCGTGGAGCTCCGCCCGGGCCAGCGCGTCGCCTGCCACCACCCGGAGAACGCCGAGGGCCTCACGGTCCCGTCGGCGCGTGAGTCGGTGGAGGTCACGATCACCAAGAAGCCCCAGGACCCGGAGCCGGAGCCGGCTGCGGAGCCGGAGACGGAGCTTCCGTCGGAAGCCCCCGAGGGCGACGACAAGTAGGCGTGCCGCACGACGAGGCCCGCGCCGCCCCTGGGCGGCGCGGGCCTCGCGCATGCCGTCACCCACCCGCGCCCGGCACCCACCCCCGCCTCACCCGTCACAATGGTCGCCGTGGTTCACGATCTGTTCAGTCCCGACGTCCAGCACGCCCTGGATCTCGTCGGCATCTTCGTCTTCGCGATCTCCGGCGCCCTCCTCGCCGTCCGCAAGAACTTCGACGTCTTCGGCATCGCCGTCCTCGCCGAGGTCACCGCCCTCGGTGGCGGTCTCCTCCGCGACCTGATCATCGGTGCCGTTCCCCCCGCCGCCTTCACCGATCTCGGCTACTTCCTCACGCCGCTCCTCGCCACCGTCCTGGTCTTCTTCCTCCACCCCGAGGTCGAACGCACCCAGACCGCGGTCAACGTCTTCGACGCCGCCGGCCTCGGCCTCTTCGCCGTCACCGGCACGATCAAGGCGTACGAGTACGGCCTCGGCCTCACCTCCTCGGCCGCCCTCGGTCTCGCCACCGCCGTCGGCGGCGGTGTCCTGCGCGACGTGCTCGCCAACGAGGTCCCCTCCCTGCTCCGCTGGGACCGCGACCTCTACGCCGTGCCCGCGATCGTCGGCGCCACGACCGTCGTGCTCTGCATCCGCTTCGACGCCCTCAACGCGTTCACCAGCGCCGCCGCCGTCCTCATGGCCTTCGTGCTGCGGCTGCTCGCCATGCGCTACCACTGGCGCGCGCCCCGCGCCTGGAACCGGCGGTCGGCAGCCCGCGAGGAGGAGCCTGAAAAAGCTACCGCTTAGTAGTCTCCTGCTGTACCGTCGGAACCATGAGCACGAGCACCGAGACGATCGCGGAGACGACGACGGTCAGCGAGTTCGACCGCGACACCGCCGTCACCCTCCGCGCCCCCGGCGTCTACGACGCCGACCTCTCCGCCGGCTGGACGATCATCAACGCCGTCAACGGCGGCTACCTCCTCGCCCTGCTCGGCCGCGCCCTCGGCGACCACCTCCCGCACCCGGACCCGTTCACGATCTCGGCGCACTACCTCACGCCGTCCGTGCCCGGCCCCGCCGTGATCCGCACCGAGACCGTCCGGACCGGCCGCACCCTCTCCACGGGCACGGCCTCCCTCTTCCAGTACGCGGAGGACGGCACCGAGGTCGAGCGCATCCGGGTCCTCGCCTCCTACGGCGACCTCGACGCGCTCACCGACGAGGTCCGCACCTCCGCCACGCCGCCCGCCTTCGCCCCCATCGAGCAGTGCTTCGGCACCGGCGACGGCCCCCGGCCGCCGATCCCCGGCTCCAGCGCCATCACCGACCGCCTCGCGCTCAAGCTCGACCCCGCCACCGTCGGCTGGGCCATCGGCGCCCCGTCGGGGAAGGGTGAGATGCGCGCCTGGTTCGCACTCGCCGACGGCCGCGAGCCCGACGCCCTCTCGCTGCTCCTCACCGTCGACGCGCTCCCGCCGACCTCCTTCGAGCTGGGCCTCAAGGGCTGGACCCCGACCGTCGAGTTGACCACCCACGTCCGCAGCCGCCCCGCCCCCGGCCCGCTGCGGGTCTCCATCACCACCCGCAACCTCGCCGGCGGTTTCCTGGAGGAGGACGCCGAGGTCTGGGACAGCGCCGACCGCCTGGTCGCCCAGTCCCGTCAACTCGCCCGCGCCCCGCGCGGCTAGGGCGCATCGGGGGGCGTCCGCCAGGCGGCTACCGTGAGCCGGTGAAGTCCGACCGGCTCCTCTCCCTCCTCCTGCTCCTCCAGACCCGGGGCCTTGTCCCTGCCACCGAGCTCGCCTGGGGGCACCTCCCACGCCCTTAAGGCAGTGGGGGAGGCTCGAAGTCTCCGTACGCACCATCTACCGGGACGTCGAGGCGCTCTCCGCGTCCGGCGTGCCCGTCTACGCCGAACGCGGCCGGCACGGCGGCATCACCCTGCTCCCCGGCTTCCGCACCGACGTCACGGGTCTGACGGCCGACGAGTCCCGCGCCCTGTTCGTCCTCGCCGCCCAGGGCGCGCACGCGGCCCTCGGCCTCGACCGGGCGCTCGGCTCCGCGCTCCGCAAGGTCATGGCCGCCCTCCCCGAACCCCACCGACCCGCCGCCGAACTGACGAGCCGACGGATCCTCGTCGACCCCGACCGCTGGATGCGCACACCCCGGCCGGCCGTGGACCTCGACGTCCTCGACCGGGCCGTCTTCGCCGACCGGCGGGTACGGCTCCAGTACCGCAGCGGCGGGGCGCCCGCCCCGAAGACGTACACGGTCGACCCGTACGGACTCGTCGTGAAGGCGGGCGTCTGGTACCTGGTCGCCGACCGGGACGCCGAGCCCCGGCTCTTCCGCGCCGACCGCGTCCACCGGGCCGAACTCCTCGACGACCCCGTCCGCCGCAGGGGCGGGATCGAGCTGGCGGACGTCGGGGAGGTGCTCCGCCGCCGCGTCGAGACCCGGCCCGACGAGATCCTGGTCCGGGCCCGGGTCCACCGCGAACGACTCGACCGCTTCGTCCGCCTGCACGGCGACCGCCTGACCGTCGCGCCCGAGCGCTCGGACCCGGACGAGGAGTGGACCGAGGTCGAACTCGCCTTCCACCAGGCGGGCGACGCCCGCCCCCTGCTGGCCATGGGCGGCAGCCTGGAGGTCCTGGACCCCCCGGAGATCCGGACGCTCCTGGCCCGGGCGGCGGCGGAGATCGTCGCCCTCTACCCGGAGGCGCGCGACGCGGACACGGACGCGGACGCGGGACGGGCCGAGGGGCCGGAGCCACAGGTGGCAGCACGCGCGCAGACACGGGCGACGGCGATCCAGGAAGTGACCCCGGAGGGGATCCCGGAGCCGCGCCGCGGTGGCGTGGACGGGCCGGGCGGCGGAGGCGCGCGATCGCCCTCGTAGAATCGAGAAACCATGGCTTACCTCGACCACGCCGCGACCACGCCGATGCTCCCCGAGGCGATCGAGGCGATGACCGCCCAGCTCGCCGTCACGGGCAACGCCTCCTCCCTGCACGCGGCCGGGCGGCGCGCCCGGCGGACCGTCGAGGAGGCCCGCGAGACCCTCGCCGCCGCCCTCGGCGCGCGGCCCAGCGAGGTCGTCTTCACCTCGGGCGGCACCGAGGCCGACAACCTCGCCGTCAAGGGCCTGTACTGGGCCCGCCGCGACGCCGACCCGGCCCGCACCCGCGTCCTCGCGAGCCCCGTCGAGCACCACGCCGTCCTCGACGCCGTCGACTGGCTCGCCACGCACGAGGGCGCCATCGTCGAGTACCTCCCGGTCGACCGGTACGGCCGCGTCCACCCCGACGCGCTGCGCGAGGCCATCGCCCGCGCACCGGAGACCGTCGCCCTGGCCACCGTCATGTGGGCGAACAACGAGATCGGCACGATCATGCCGATCCGCGAACTCGCCGACGTCGCCCGCGAGTTCGACGTCCCCCTGCACTCCGACGCGGTCCAGGCCTTCGGCCAGGTCCCGGTCGACTTCGCCGAGTCGGGGCTCGCCGCCCTGACCGTCTCCGGCCACAAGATCGGCGGCCCCTACGGCATCGGCGCGCTGCTCCTCGGCCGTGAGTACAGCCCCGTGCCCGTGCTGCACGGCGGCGGCCAGGAGCGCCACGTCCGGTCCGGCACCCTGGACGCCCCCGCCATCGCCGCGTTCGCCGTCGCCGGCCGGCTCGCCGCCGAGCGCCGTGAGGAGTACGCGCGCGAGGTCGGCGCCCTCCGCGACAAGCTGGTGGCGGCCGTCCGCGCCGCCGTCCCCGACGCGATCCTCGGCGGCGACCCGGTCGACCGGCTCCCCGCCAACGCGCACTTCACCTTCCCCGGCTGCGAGGGCGACTCCTTGCTCCTGCTCCTCGACGCCCAGGGCATCGAGTGCTCGACCGGCTCCGCCTGCACCGCGGGCGTCGCCCAGCCCAGCCACGTCCTGCTCGCCACCGGCACCGACCCGGACCTCGCCCGCGGCACCCTGCGCTTCACCCTCGGCCACACCTCCACCGAGGCCGACGTGGCCGCCGTCGCCGAGGCCATCGGCCCCGCGGTGGAACGTGCCCGCACGGCCGGCCTGGTCTGAGGCCACCCGGACCGTCCGGGTCAGGTCAGGTCCGGTCCGTCCGGATCGGGTCCGGATCGGTCCGGACCGTTCCGGGTCTGGTCCGGAACCCTCCGGGCCGGTTCCGGACCGTTCCGGGTCAGGCGGGCTTCTTCGAAGCCTCCTGGGACACCGTCCGGGAGGCCTCCCGGACCAGCTTCATGTACCGGTCCCAGTCCCAGTGCGGGCCGGGGTCCGTGTGGTCGGTCCCGGGCACCTCGACGTGCCCGATGATGTGCTCCCGGTCGACGGGTATGCCGTACCGCGCGCAGATCCCGGCGGTGAGCCGCGCCGAGGAGGCGTACATCGCGGGCGTGAAGTCCTGCGGGCGGTGGACGAAGCCCTCGTGCTCGATGCCGACGCTCCGCTCGTTCATGTCCCGGCTGCCGGCGTGGAAGGCCACGTCGAGCTCGCGGATCATCTGCGCCACATGGCCGTCCTTCCGGACCACGTAGTGCGTGGCGGCGCCGTGCCCCGGGTTCTTGAAGACCTTCAGGGCGGTCGCGTAACTGCCCTGGACGACATGGATCACGACCCGGTCGATCGTGAAGTCGGCCGGCCGGTCGGCCCGCCGCCAGTTCGCCCGGGACGCCGCCGTCCAGTCCGCGCCCTTGTGGTCCAGCTCGCCCTCGACCCGCGGCTTCTCCGTGCCCGGCAGCTGCCACCACAGGCGCGCCAGCTCGTCGCGCGCCAGCGCCGCCGTGCCGAGGACGGCCGCGCCGCCGCCGAGCAGGACGGCCCGCCGCCCCACCCCCCGCTTCTTGTTCTCGCTCCCCATGTCCGGAACAACGCTTACTCAGGCGACCGCGGTTCCCGGGCCCCGTACCCTGGTAGGGCTATGACTGAGACCTCCCAGCAGACCGAGACCCCCGCGCGCCGCCTCCGTGTCCTCGCCGCCATGTCCGGCGGGGTCGACTCCGCCGTCGCCGCCGCCAGGGCGGCCGAAGCCGGGCACGACGTCACCGGCGTCCACCTCGCGCTCTCCGCGAACCCGCAGTCCTTCCGTACCGGTGCGCGCGGCTGCTGCACCATCGAGGACTCCCGGGACGCCCGCCGGGCCGCCGACGTCATCGGCATCCCGTTCTACGTCTGGGACCTCGCCGAGCGCTTCCGCGAGGACGTGGTGGACGACTTCGTCGCGGAGTACGAAGCGGGCCGCACCCCCAACCCCTGCCTGCGCTGCAACGAGAAGATCAAGTTCGCGGCGCTGCTCGACAAGGCGCTCGCGCTCGGCTTCGACGCGGTCTGCACCGGCCACTACGCCACGGTCCTGCTCAACGAGGACGGCACGCGCGAGCTGCACCGGGCCTCCGACATGGCCAAGGACCAGTCGTACGTCCTCGGTGTCCTGGACGAGAAGCAGCTCGCCCACGCGATGTTCCCGCTGGGCGACACCCTCACCACCAAGGACGAGATCCGGGCGGAGGCGGAGCGGCGCGGGCTCGCGGTCGCGAAGAAGCCCGACAGCCACGACATCTGCTTCATCGCCGACGGCGACACCCAGGGCTTCCTGGCCTCCCGGCTCGGCAAGGCCGAGGGCGACATCGTCGACGAGTCGGGGGAGAAGGTCGGCACCCACGAGGGCGCGTACGGCTTCACCATCGGCCAGCGCAAGGGCCTGCGGATCGGCCACCCGGCGGCGGACGGCAAGCCGCGCTACGTCCTCGACATCTCGCCCGTGAACAACACGGTCACGGTCGGCCCGGTCGAGGCGCTCGACGTCACCGGCCTGACCGCGATCAAGCCCCGCTGGTGCGGCACGGCCCCCGAGGGCTCCGGCCGCTACACCGCCCAGCTGCGCGCCCACGGCGGCGAGACGCAGGTCACGGCGGCCCTCGCGGACGGCGAGCTGACGGTCACCTTCGACGAGCCGGTCCGGGGCGTGGCCCCGGGGCAGGCGATCGTGCTCTACGACGGCACGCGCGTGGTGGGCTCGGCGACGATCGCCACGACGGTACGGCGCACGGCGACGCCCGCGAGCGCGTGACCCGGGCGAAGGCCTGAGGCGGTCGGGCGACCCGACCGCTCACTCCTCCTCGTAGAAGTCCTCCAGGACCGGCGCGAGCACGTGCGGCGCCACCTCGTGCGTCTGGCCCGTCAGCGTGCGGTGGCGGGCCCGGGGGAGCGCCGCCGAGAGGCCCATGGCAGCCCGGCGCGTCGGCGCCGGGCTCGCGCCGCCGTCCACGACCAGCACGCGCGCGTGGACCCGTCCGAGGCGCGCGGCCGCCTCCGACCCCGTCTCCGAACCCCCCTCCGAACCCGCCTCCGCGGGGAACGGCGGCTCGAAGACCGAGAGCCGCTCCACGGGGAGCCCGGCGGCCACCGCCGCGAGCGCGAGTTCACCGCCCGACGCGATCCCGTGCACGAAGGCACGACCGCCCACCTCGCGCAGCAGGGCCGCCAGATCGTCGATCTCCTCCCGCTCCACCCCGCGCCCCCGCCGCTCGTACGTCACGACCGCGTGGCGCGGGGCCAGCAGATCGGCCAGCGCCCGCTCGGTGTCGGCCGTGCCCGAGGCGCCGCCCACCACGATCACCGGCGTCCCCTCGCCCCGCCGCTCGTACGCGATCGGTGTCCCGTCGGCGGACCTGACCCGCCCCCGGACCCTGCCCGATGTGCCGCTCGTCTCTTCCATGGCAGTGCTGACCGGCCACGCGCACCGAACTCATCGGTGGGGCGCGGAAATTGCGCGAGAATCTTGGAACCGGCCTCCGGAGGGGGCGAGGAGGCCGGCGTTACGGTGGGCGCCATGAACATCTGCGTCTTCCTCTCCGCCGCCGACCTCGACGAGCGCTACACCGCCCCCGCCCGCGACTTCGCCGAGCGGCTCGGCAAGGCGGGCCACACCCTGGTGTGGGGCGGCTCCGACTCCGGCCTGATGAAGGTCGTCGCGGACGGGGTGCAGGACGCGGGCGGCCGGCTCGTCGGCGTCTCCGTCGACTTCCTCGCCGCCAAGGCCCGCCCGGGAGCGGACGAGATGCTCTTCGCCAAGGACCTCGCCGAGCGCAAGGCCCTGCTCCTGGCCCGGTCCGACGCGGTCGTGATCATGGTCGGCGGCACCGGCACCCTCGACGAGGCCACCGAGGTCCTGGAGCTGCGCAAGCACGGCAAGCACACGAAGCCCGTGGTCCTGCTGAACACGGCCGGGTTCTACGACGGTCTGAAGGCCCAGTTCCACCGCATGGAGGAGGAGGGCTTCCTTCCGATCCCCCTCGCCGACCTGGTCTTCTTCGCCGAGGACGGCGTGTCCGCTCTCGCCTACCTTGAGGAGTCCACAGCCGCACGGTGATGGGACCATGGTCCCCATGGCTACTCATGTGATCACCGGGGCGGGTTCCGGCATCGGCGCGGCGGTCGCCCGCAGGCTCCACGCGCGCGGGGACGAGCTCGTGCTCCACGCGCGCGACGCCGGGCGGGCCAAGGAGCTCGCCGCCGAGTTCCCCGGCGCCCGGACGCTCGTCGGCGACCTCGCCGACCCCGACCGGCTCTCCTGGGCCTTCTCGCACCAGAGCCTGCCCGAGCGCGTCGACACGCTCCTGCACATCGCGGGCGTCGTCGACCTCGGGCCGGTCGGCGACCTCACCCCCAAGACCTGGCGCCACCAGCTCAACGTCAACCTGATCGCCCCCGCCGAGCTGACCCGGCACTTCCTGCCCCAGCTGCGGGTCTCCCAGGGCCACGTCGTCTTCGTGAACTCCGGCGCCGGACTCAACGCCCACGCCGAGTGGAGCGCCTACGCCGCCTCCAAGCACGGCCTGAAGGCGCTCGCCGACTCCCTGCGCCACGAGGAGCACGCCCACGGGGTGCGGGTCACCTCGGTCTACCCCGGCCGCACCGCGAGCCCGATGCAGGCGAAGGTCCACGCCCAGGAGGGCAAGGAGTACGACCCCTCCCGGTGGATCGACCCCGAGTCGGTGGCGACCACGATCCTGACGGCAGTGGACCTCCCGCGCGACGCGGAGATCAACGACCTGACGGTCCGTCCGGGACGCTAGGGACGCGAGAACAGTGACCGATACCAGCGAGACCAGCGAGACCGAGACGTTCGCCTGGGGGCCCGCCACCGGCGTCGGCTCCCTGCCCGGCGGCGACGCCCGGGAGGCCGCCAAGACCGTCACCGGCACCTTCGAGGACTTCCCGTTCCTCGCCGAACTGCCCGCGCGCGGCCCCGGCGCCGACATGATCGGCCGGACCCTCGGGCTGCTCGTCGACCTCTACGCGCACGTGGAGCCCAGCGGCTGGCGGATCAGCGACCGGCCCGGCCGCGACACCCGGCGCGCCCGCTCCTGGCTGGGTGAGGACCTCGACGCCCTGGAGGAGTTCACCCAGGGCTACGAGGGCCCGCTCAAGGTCCAGGCCGTCGGCCCCTGGACGCTCGCGGCGGCGCTCGAACTGCGCGGCGGCGAGGCCGCCCTCGGCGACCCCGGCGCCTGCCGGGACCTCGCGGGCTCGCTCGCCGAGGGCCTCTCGGCCCACCTCGCCGAACTCCGCAAGCGGGTCCCCGGCGCGCGGCTCGTCCTCCAGCTCGACGAGCCCTCCCTCACGGCGGTCCTGCGCGGGCAGATCCGTACCGCCAGCGGCTACCGCACGCACCGGGCCGTCGACCGGCAGGTCGTCGAGAGCGCCCTGCGCGAGGTGATCGCGGTCCACGACGGCCCGGTCACCGTCCACTCCTGCGCCCCCGACGTACCGTTCGCGCTGCTGCGGCGGGCCGGCGTCGACGCGGTCTCGTTCGACTTCGGGCTGCTCACCGAGCGTGACGAGGAGTCGATCGGTGAGGCCGTCGAGTCCGGCACCAAGCTGTTCGTGGGCGTGGTGCCGTCCACCGACACGGCATTGTCCGACCCGGGCGGTAGCGTCATGGGTGTCAGGACGCTGTGGCGCAGGCTGGGGCTGAATCCGGGGACTCTCGCCGAGTCCGTCGTGGTCACCCCGACGTGCGGGCTCGCGGGCGCTTCGCCCGGCTACGCCCGCGCGGCCCTCGCCCACTGCGTCCGGGCGGTGAGATCGCTCGCGGACAACCCTGAGTGATGGGGTCAGAGGCAACGGGAGGACGAGTAACGGTGGCAGTCGAACAGGGGGCCCTGCCCGCCGAGGCACGGGAGAAGCACGGGCAGCTGGCCGAGCAGGTCGAGGAGCACCGCTTCCGGTACTACGTGAAGGACCAGCCGGTCATCAGCGACGGCGAGTTCGACAAGCTCCTGCGTGCCCTGGAGGCGCTGGAGGACGAGTACCCCGAGCTGCGCACGCCGGACTCGCCGACGCAGAAGGTCGCGGGGCAGTACGCAACGGAGTTCACCTCCGTCGAGCACCGGGAGCGCATGCTCTCCCTCGACAACGCCTTCGACGATCTCGAACTGGCCGCCTGGGCCGAGCGGATCGCCCGCGACGTCGGCACCCCCGACTACCACCTGCTGTGCGAGCTGAAGGTCGACGGCCTCGCGGTCAACCTCACGTACGAGCACGGCCGGCTGACCCGCGCCGCCACCCGGGGCGACGGCCGGACCGGCGAGGACATCACGCCCAACGTCCGTACGATCGCCGACATCCCGGACCGGCTGCACGGGGACCGCGTCCCCGCCCTGGTCGAGATCCGCGGCGAGGTCTACTTCCCGATGGAGGCCTTCGAGGGGCTCAACGCCCGGCTGGTCGAGGCGGGCGACAAGCCCTTCGCCAACCCGCGCAACGCGGCCGCCGGTTCACTGCGCCAGAAGGACCCGAAGGTCACCGCGACCCGTCCGCTCCGCATGGTCGTCCACGGCATCGGCGCCCGTGACGGCTTCGCCATCGATAGGCTCAGCGAGGCGTACGAGCTGCTGCGCGAGTGGGGCCTGCCGACCGCCCGGCACAACAGGGTGGTCGACTCCCTGGAGAAGGTGCGGGAGTTCATCGCGTACTTCGGTGAGAACCGGCACTCCGTGGAGCACGAGATCGACGGCGTCGTCGTCAAGCTCGACGAGATCCCGCTCCAGGGCCGTCTCGGCTCCACCGCGCGCGCCCCGCGCTGGGCCATCGCCTGGAAGTACGCGCCGGAGGAGGTCAACACCAAGCTCGTCGACATCAAGGTCGGCGTCGGCAGGACCGGCCGCGTCACTCCGTACGCGCAGGTCGAGCCGGTCACGGTGGCCGGCTCCGAGGTCGAGTTCGCCACCCTCCACAACCAGGAGGTGGTGAAGGCCAAGGGCGTGCTCATCGGCGACACCGTGGTGCTGCGCAAGGCCGGTGATGTCATCCCGGAGATCCTCGGCCCGGTCGCCGACCTGCGGGACGGCACCGAGCGGGAGTTCGTGATGCCCGCCGAGTGCCCCGAGTGCGGGACGCCGCTGCGCGCCATGAAGGAGGGCGACATCGATCTGCGCTGCCCGAACGCGCGGACGTGCCCCGCCCAGCTGCGGGAGCGGCTCTTCTACCTGGCCGGCCGCGAGTGCCTGGACATCGAGAACTTCGGCTCGGTGGCCGCCGCCGCGCTCACCCGCCCGCTGGAGCCTGCCGAGCCGCCGCTCGTCGACGAGGGCGATCTCTTCGACCTCACCATCGAGCAGCTCCTGCCGATCAAGGCGTACGTCCTCGACCCGGACAGCGGGCTGCCCAAGCGGGACCCGAAGACCGGCGAGGAGAAGGTCGTCACGGTCTTCGCCAACCAGAAGGGCGAGCCGAAGAAGAACGCGCTTGCCATGCTGGCCAACATCGAGGCCGCCAAGACCCGCCCGCTGGCCCGGTTCATCAACGGTCTCTCCATCCGGCACGTGGGCCCGGTCGCCGCCCAGGCGCTCGCCCGTGAGTTCCGCTCGCTGGACCGGATCGAGCAGGCGAGCGAGGAGGAGCTGGCCGCCGTCGACGGCGTCGGCGGGATCATCGCGACCGCCGTGAAGGACTGGTTCGCCGAGGAGTGGCACCGCGAGATCGTGCGCAAGTGGCGCGCCGCCGGGGTCGCGCTGGAGGAGGAGGGCGCGGGCGAGGACGAGGGGCCGCGACCGCTGGAAGGGCTCACGGTCGTCGTCACCGGCACCCTGCAGAACTTCACCAGGGATGGCGCAAAAGAGTCCCTGCAGAGCCGTGGCGCCAAGGTGACCGGTTCCGTTTCGAAGAAGACCGACTTCGTCGTCGTGGGCGAGAACCCCGGATCGAAGTACGACAAGGCGATGCAACTGAAGGTTCCGGTTCTGGACGAGGCGGGCTTCGCGGTCCTGCTCGAACAGGGGCCCGAAGCCGCTCGGGAGGCGGCCGTCCCGGTCGAGGAGTAGCCCGACCGGGGGGACGGGGAGGGTCGGTGAGAGCCGCGTGCGGGGGCGCGCGGCAGCCCGTGCGGAGCCGCAGGCCAGTCATACGAGTGTCACCCGTTCGGCGCATACCAGATCGTTACGGGTGGGCAGGTCGCATTCGGGCAAGAGATGGAGAGCGCTGCCCGTCGGAGCCCTCCGCGGCCTAGTGTTGAGACCGTGCGTCTGTCGCGCGCGGCCGAGTGGGCTCAGCCGGTCGCGGCGGCATGACAACGGCCCACCGCGTTGCGACGGCACCGCCGGCTGTGAGAGGGACGGAATGAAACCGACCGAGAGTGCCGCCGCCCCGCACTCGCGGGCGCGCGGCCGCGCCGCCTGCGTGGCGATCACCTCCGGGCTTCCCGGCGCCGTGGTCGGCCTCGCCGCCGTCGTGCTCGCCACCGGGATCTACCGGGCCGTGAGCACGGGACACGGACTCTTCCCCGGGGGAGCCGAGGGCTGGTCCCTCGCCGTCCTCACCGGGCTCATCGTCGGACACCTGGTCGCCCTCGGCCGGGACCGCTGGTGGGGCGGCACCGGCTCCGGCGCCGCCCTCACCCTCGCCGTCCTGCTCCTCTACGGCTGGGTGCCCGCCGGGCTCGTCTCCATGGCCGTCGTCGTGCTCGTCGGCGCCGCCCGCCGCCACCGCTGGCGCCAGGGCCTCCTGCACGGCTCCGTGGACGTCCTCGGTGTCGGTGCCGCCGCCCTGGTCCTCGCCGCCTTCGGAGACGTACCGACCGTCGAGGACCCCTGGCAGCCCCCGGACTGGGGGGTCTCCGACATCCCGGAGGTCGCGCTGGCCGCCGGCACCTACCTCGTCGTGACCCGGCTGCTCCTCTGGTACGTCCTCTCGCCGCAGGGCGGCGGGCTGCCGACCGTCGCCCGCACCGCCCTGCTCCGACAGGGCCTCGTCGCCGTGGCGCTGCTCGGCATCGCCCCGCTGATCTGTGTCGTCGCCGTCTCCCAACCGCTGCTGCTGCCGCTCTTCGCCGTCCCGCTCATCGCCCTGGACTCCACGCTCTGGATAGCCCGCGCCCGCGCCGAGGAGCAGCTGAAGGACCCGCTCACCGGACTGCCGAACCGGCAGTGGCTCCTGGAGCGGGCCTGGGCCGCCCTGGAGCAGGCCGAGGGCGAGGGCGTCCGCTCCGCGCTCGTCCTGATCGACCTCGACCGGTTCCGATCGGTCAACGACACCCTCGGGCACCTCGCAGGGGACCGGCTGCTCCTGCAGATCGCCGAGCGGCTCAAGCTCGCCCTGCCGCGCGGAGCGGAGGCCGCCCGCCTCGGCGGCGACGAGTTCGCCGTCCTGCTCCCCGCCGCCGACTCCACCACCAGCGCCCAGCGCGTCGCCCGCCACCTGGTCGCCGAGCTCTCCTCGCCGCTCGACCTCGACGGCCTCACCCTCGTTCTCGAAGCCAGCGCGGGCGTCGCCGTCTTCCCCGACCACGCGCTCGACGCCGAGGGTCTCCTCCGCCGCGCCGACGTCGCGATGTACCAGGCGAAGCGGGACCGTACGGGCGTGGAGGTGTACGAGTCCAAGCGCGACTCCAACACCCCCGACCGGCTCGGGCTCCTCGGCGACCTGCGCCGCGCCCTGGACGCCGGCGAGGTCGAACTGCACTACCAGCCGAAGGTCCGCTTCGACGGCCAGGTGGCAGGTCTTGAGGCCCTGGTCCGCTGGGTGCACCCGGAGCGCGGCAAGGTGCCGCCGGACGAGTTCATCGCCATCGCCGAGTCCTCGGGGCTCATGCCGCACCTCACCGAGTACGTCCTGGAGACCGCGCTCGCGCAGGTGGCCCGGTGGCGGGCCCAGGGGTTGAACGTTCCTGTGGCCGTCAACGTCTCGCCCCGCGACGTCCACACCCCCGGCTTCGCGGGCGCCGTCGCCGCCCGGCTCGCCCGGCACGGCGTCCCGGCCGGAGCGCTCCAGCTGGAGATAACGGAGCACGTGCTCCTGGAGGACCCGCAGCGGGCCGCCGACACCATGGCCGGCCTGACCGGCCACGGCGTGAAGATGTCCCTGGACGACTTCGGCACCGGCTACTCCTCCCTCGTCCACCTGCGCCGCCTCCCGGTGAGCGAGCTGAAGATCGACCGCTCCTTCGTCGCCCGGCTCGCGGTCGACGCGGAGGACGCCGAGATCGTCCGCTGCACCCTCGACCTGGCCCACTCCCTCGGCCTGCTCGTCGTCGCCGAGGGCGTCGAGGACGACGAGACCTGGGAGCGGCTGCGCGACCTGGGCTGCGACGCCGTCCAGGGCTGGCTGGTCGCCGCCGCGATGCCGCCCGCCGAGACCACCGCCTGGCTGCGCGCCCGGGGTGAGCACGGCTGGCGCCGCCCCTCCGAGGAGGCCGCGCTGCAGGCCGCCGAGACGGCCGCGGCCGTGGACCTCGACCACCCCTCGGGCCAGGTGGTGCAGTAGCCCCGCGCGAGTGCCGCGGACGAACCGTTTCACGGGTGGCGGTGCGGGCCCCATAGGATTGGGCCAACACCATCAAACTCACCCCGTGAGGATCGCATGCCTGGCATCACGCGCGAGGAGGTCGCCCACCTCGCACGGCTGGCGCGTCTGGAGCTGAAGGGCGAAGAGCTCGATCACTTCGCCGGTCAGCTCGACGACATCATCGGCGCGGTCGCCCGCGTCTCCGAGGTCGCCGACCAAGACGTACCGCCGACCTCCCACCCGCTGCCGCTGACCAACGTCATGCGCGCGGACGAGGTCCGTCCGTCGCTCACCCCCGAGCAGGCGCTCTCCGGCGCCCCGGCCCAGGAGCAGCAGCGTTTCAAGGTGCCGCAGATCCTGGGGGAGGACTAATCACATGACGGACAGCACCATCATCAAGCTCACGGCCGCCGAGATCGCCGCGAAGATCGCCTCCGGCGAGCTGACCGCCGTCGAGGTGACCGAGGCCCACCTGGCCCGTATCGAGGCCGTCGACGAGAAGGTCCATGCCTTCCTGCACGTCGACCGCGAGGGCGCCCTCGCGCAGGCCCGCGCCGTGGACGAGAAGCGCGCCAAGGGCGAGAAGCTCGGCCCGCTGGCCGGCGTCCCGCTCGCGCTCAAGGACATCTTCACCACGTCCGGCATGCCGACGACCGTGGGCTCGAAGATCCTCGAAGGCTGGATCCCGCCGTACGACGCGACCCTGGTCAAGAACCTGAAGGCCGCCGACGTCGTCATCCTCGGCAAGACCAACATGGACGAGTTCGCCATGGGGTCCTCCACCGAGAACAGCGCCTACGGCCCCACCGGCAACCCCTGGGACCTCACCCGGATCCCCGGCGGCTCCGGCGGCGGCTCCTCGGCCGCCCTCGCCGCGTACGAGGCCCCGCTCGCCATCGGCACGGACACCGGCGGCTCGATCCGCCAGCCCGCCGCCGTCACCGGCACCGTCGGCGTCAAGCCGACCTACGGCGGCGTCTCCCGCTTCGGCATGGTCGCCTTCTCCTCCTCCCTGGACCAGGGCGGCCCCTGTGCCCGTACGGTCCTGGACGCGGCCCTGCTGCACGAGGCCATCGCCGGGCACGACCCGCTCGACTCGACCTCCATCGACGCCCCGGTCCCGCCGGTCGTCGAGGCCGCCCGCAACGGCTCCGTCGCCGGCATGCGCGTCGGTGTCGTCAAGCAGTTCCGCGGCGAGGGCTACCAGGCCGGTGTCGTGCAGCGCTTCGACGAGTCGGTCGAGCTGCTGAAGTCGCTGGGCGCCGAGATCGTCGAGCTGGACTGCCCGACCTTCGACCTCGCCCTGTCGGCGTACTACCTGATCGCGCCGTCCGAGTGCTCCTCCAACCTGGCCCGCTTCGACGCCATGCGCTACGGCCTGCGGGTCGGCGACGACGGCACGAAGTCGGCCGAGGACGTCACCGCCCTCACCCGTGAGGCCGGCTTCGGCGACGAGGTCAAGCGCCGCGTCATCCTCGGCACGTACGCGCTCAGCTCCGGCTACTACGACGCGTACTACGGCTCGGCGCAGAAGGTCCGTACGCTTATCACCCGCGAGTTCGAGCAGGCCTTCGAGCAGGTGGACGTGATCGTCTCCCCGACGACCCCCACCACCGCCTTCCCGATCGGCGAGCGCGCCGACGACCCGATGGCGATGTACCTCGCGGACCTGTGCACCATCCCGACCAACCTGGCGGGCAACGCCGCCATGTCGCTGCCCTGCGGCCTCGCGCCGGAGGACGGCCTGCCGGTCGGCCTGCAGATCATCGCCCCCGCCATGAAGGACGACCGGCTGTACAAGGTCGGAGCCGCCGTCGAGGCCGCCTTCGTGGAAAAGTGGGGTCACCCGCTGCTCGAGGAGGCTCCGTCGCTGTGAGTACCAGTGCACTGCAGAAGGCCAAGGGCTTCAAGAAGTCCAAGGCCGGTACGTACCTGTCCATGGGCACCACCGCTTTCGGCGCCGTCACCGTGATGAAGCAGGTCAAGAAGGCCCGCGCCGAGCACGACACGCTCAAGCTCGTCGACGCCGTCGTGTCCGCCGCCGCCATCGTCACCGGCCTCGCGATCCTGTACCGCGAGCTGAAGCGCCTCGGCGACGACGACGTCCTGCTGGGCTGAGAGGGAAGTTCCACCGTGACTGTCACTGAACTGCTGTCGTACGAAGCGGCGCTGGCCGCGTACGACCCCGTCATGGGCCTGGAGGTCCATGTCGAACTCGGTACGAAGACCAAGATGTTCTGCGGCTGCTCGACCGAGCTGGGCGCCGAGCCCAACTCGCAGACCTGCCCCACCTGTCTCGGTCTGCCCGGCTCGCTCCCGGTCGTCAACGCGATCGGCGTCGAGTCGGCCGTGAAGATCGGTCTCGCGCTGAACTGCGAGATCGCCGAGTGGTGCCGCTTCGCCCGGAAGAACTACTTCTATCCGGACATGCCGAAGAACTTCCAGACCTCGCAGTACGACGAGCCGATCGCCTTCAACGGCTACCTGGACGTCCAGCTGGAGGACGGGGAGATCTTCCGCGTGGAGATCGAGCGCGCCCACATGGAGGAGGACACCGGCAAGTCGACGCACATCGGCGGCGCGACGGGCCGTATCCACGGCGCCTCGCACTCGCTGCTCGACTACAACCGGGCCGGCATCCCGCTCATCGAGATCGTCACCAAGCCCATCGAGGGCGCGGGCGAGCGGGCTCCCGAGGTCGCCAAGGCGTACGTCGCCGAGCTGCGCGAGCTGATCCGCGCCCTCGGTGTCTCCGAGGCGCGGATGGACAAGGGCCAGATGCGCTGCGACGTGAACCTGTCGCTGCGCCCCAACGGCACCCAGACCTTCGGCACCCGCTCGGAGACGAAGAACGTCAACTCGCTCCGCTCCGTGGAGCGCGCGGCGCGCTTCGAGATCCAGCGCCACGCGGCCGTGCTCGCCTCCGGCGGCTCGATCGTGCAGGAGACCCGTCACTTCCACGAGGACGACGGCTCCACCACCTCCGGCCGGATCAAGGACAACGCCGAGGACTACCGGTACTTCCCGGAGCCCGACCTCGTCCCCGTCGCCCCGGCCCGTGCGTGGGTCGAGGAGCTGCGCGCCGAGCTGCCCGAGCTGCCGCGTGTGCGCCGCAACCGGCTCCGCGAGGAGTGGGGCGTCTCGGAGCACGACATGCAGTCGATCCTCAACGCGGGCGCGGTCGACCTGATCGTCGCGACCACGGACGCGGGCGCTCCGTCGGACCAGGCGCGCAAGTGGTGGATGGGCGAGCTGGCCCGCTCCGCCAACGAGTCGGGCACGGCCCTGGACGAGCTGCCGATCACCCCGGCGCAGGTCGCCCGGGTGACCGAGCTGGTGGCCTCCGGCGACCTCACCGACAAGCTGGCCCGCCAGGTCATCGAGGGCGTGCTCGCCGGCGAGGGTGGCCCGGACGAGGTCGTCGAGAAGCGCGGCCTGAAGGTCGTCTCCGACGAGGGCGCGCTCGGCACGGCCGTCGACGAGGCCATCGCGGCCAACGCGGGCATCGCCGACAAGATCCGCGGCGGCAAGGTCGCGGCGGTCGGCGCCCTGGTCGGCGCGGTCATGAAGGCCACCCGCGGCCAGGCGGACGCGGCCCGCGTGAAGGACCTGATCCTGGAGAAGCTGGGCGTCAGCGAGGGCTGACCGCCGACTCCTCCGCACGCGCACGAGGGCGGCGCCCCGGGTCACGCGACCCGGGGCGCCGCCCTGTTGCGTGGAGGGCTCCTGGTGGGGCCGTCCGGGACATGTCCGGGACGGCGGATTCTCCTTGTGGGCGGCGGCTGTTGGGCGAGGATCTGCAGCGTCTGCTGGTTCCGAGGAGAGGAAGCGACATGCGGAAGTCCTACGCGCTGGGCGTCATCGCCGCGACGGCCGTCCTGACGATGGTCCCCGTGGCGTCGGCACAGGCGGTACCGACGAATGTGCAGAGCCCGGGCAACCTGGCCGGGGGGCGCTACGAGAGTTCGACGGACACGTTGTCGATGTGGGACAACTCCGAGATCGACAACGTCTTCGTGCGGCTGCGGGTCACCAACGAGACGCGGAACGACGCGAGGCTCTACACCCATGACGGATCGCCGACGTTCAACAACCGGAAGGACGTCCGGATACCTTCGACATGGCGGTCCGGCGACAGGATCAAGCTCTCCGTCTGCTCGGTGGACCGCTACGACGGGAGTGCCAGCTGCTCGGGGACGGCGACGGCCTGGGTGTAGCGGGGGCGGAGCGTTTCAGTGCGGCTGCCGCAGCCCGGCGACGAGGAGGGCGACGAGGCGGCGGGCGTCGTAGCGGGGGTCGCTCTCGGCGCCGATGCAGAGGTTCCCGATGCCGCGCATGAGCTGGTACGCGTCGAGGTCGGTACGGATCTCGCCGGCGGTGACGGCGGCGTCGAGGAGCTGGGTGCACACCGGCACGAGCCGCTCCAGGAAGTACGCGTGCAGGGCCTCGAAGCCGGGCCCGTCGCCCTGCATGGCGGCGGCCAGGCCGTGCTTGGTGACCAGGAAGTCCACGAACAGCTCGACCCACCGCGCCAGCGCGGCGTACGGCGTCGGGCTGCTCGCGAGCAGCCCGGGCCCGGCCTCGGCGCAGGCGTCGACCTGGTGGCGGTAGACGGCGATGACGAGGTCGGCGCGGGTGGGGAAGTGCCGGTAGATGGTCCCCATGCCGACCCCGGCCCGGGCCGCGATGTCCCGCACGGGCGCGTCCACCCCCGAGGCGACGAAGGCCGCGGCCGCCGCCTCCAGCAGCGTCTGCTGGTTGCGCCGCGCGTCCTTGCGCTGAGACCTGGCCGAACTCCCCGGCGCCAGGCCTTGGCCGTTGTCGCTCACCGCGAGCCCCTTCCGTGGACCGGTCCGTACGAAGCGGAATGACGTTCCGTATCGCCCATGATGGCAGATCCCGGGCGGCGGCGGGGTGGGCGGCGAGTTCCTACGCGAGTGCCGCCTTCGCTGCCGCGACAGCGGCGAGGGTATTCCGGTCGTCCGGTGCGAGTTCGCACGCGGCGTGCGCGGGGCTCCTATGCTGACGGTATGAAGATCACCCTGTCCTGTGAGGGCGCTGCGGCGGAGGACGAACTGAGGTCCCTCCACGCATGGTTGGAGGCGGATCGGGCCGCGCGCCGTCACGTACGAGCCGAGCTGGGCAGCGCGGTTCCCGCAGTACCCGGACAACAAGGCGACGGCATCGACATCCTCTCCCTTGTCCTGAGCAGCGGCCTGAGTATGGCGTCGCTGCTCGTCACGATCGTGTCGTGGCGCGCTACTCGCCCCAAGACGCCGACGCTCGTCGTGCGACGGCCGGACGGTGTGTCCGTCGAGATCACGGGAGAGAGCCGCGCGGAGGCGGAGGCACTGGCCCGCAGGATCCTGGGCGACGGGGAGCAGTCCGGCGCCACGCCGAGTGGCGTCCCCCAGAACGACGCCGCGTCTTGACCGAGCTGCCGGATCCCGCCGGGACGCGCGTCCTGCTCATCGGAGCCAGCGAGTTCACCTCCCTCGACGGGCTGCCGGCCGTGGCCGCCAACCTCACGCTTCTGCGGGACCTGTTCACGGAGGCGTGGAACCTGCCGCCCGGCCACGTCACCGTCGTCGCGAACCCCTCGATCCCGCGTGACATGTCGAGGGCCGTTCAGGAGGCGGTCGACGCGGCGACGGACACGCTGCTCGTGTACTACGCGGGGCACGGACTGATCGATCCCCGAACGGGAAAGCTGCACCTCGCCACCGAGACCAGCGATCCCGCGTCGGTCCACGACACCGCCACGCCGTACGAGTGGATGCGCTGGCCGGTCGAGAAGAGTCCGGCCATGCGGAGGATCGTCATCCTCGACTGCTGCTACAGCGCACGGGCCTTCGGCGCGCAGTCGGCCGCGGCGGCCCTGGAGGTGGACGGCACCTACCTCCTGGCCGCCGCAGCGGAGACGGCCGTGGCGCTCTCTCCGCCCGGTGAGCCGCTCACCGCCTTCACGGGCGAACTCGTGACGGTGATGAAGGAGGGCGTACCGGGCGGGCCAGAACTGCTGGACCTCGACACCCTCTTCACCCGGCTGCGCACGCGACTGGTCACCCGCGACCGTCCCGAGCCGCACCGGCTCTGCCGCAACCAGCTGGGGCAGGCGCCCTTCATCCGTAACGTCGCCTACACCCCACCGCCCCAGCCGTCCTCCGGTATCGGCTCACCGTACGCACCGGATCCCCTGAGGACCGACCAGGCGGTCGCCGAGATCTACACGGCCCGCAGCCTGGCCGACACGCTCCAGGCGATCGCGGACGCTGCCGTCTCCGGGTTCGGCTACGAGCTGGCGGCCGTCAACCTGGTGCGGCCCGACGGCGATCTCGTCGTCGCCGCGCTGGCCGGCAGCCCCTCCGCCGAGGCACTCCTCACAGGACGGGTCGGCTCCCGCGCCGCCTGGGAACGGCGTCTGGCGATGGGCGAGGACTGGGAGGGTGTGCGATTCATCCCGCACACGGAAGGCTGGGTCCTCAACGACGACGACGTGCCCCAATGGCACACCGAGGGCCCCGCGCCGGAGGCGGGGGACGGGTGGCACCCGGAGGATCGCCTCTTCGCGCCGATGTACTCACCCTTGGGTGAGCTGATCGGCGTGATCTCCGTGGACCGGCCGGGTGACGGCCGTCGCCCGGGAGCCGCGAACCGAGAAGCCCTGAGGGCTTACGCCTTCCACGCCGCCATCGCGATCAGCAACGCGCGTCTCCGCGCCAATATGCAACGGGCGCTTGTCCGGCTGGAGCGTGAGCAGCAGGCCCTGCGCGCCAGTGAAGAGTCGTTCCGGCAGGCCTTCGAGTACGCGCCCTCCGGCATGGCCATCGCGGAGATGGGCGGCGACCAGCACGGCCGCCTGCTGCGTACCAACGACGCCCTGTGCCGTCTCCTCGGCCGGCCCGCCTCCGTGATGCGCCGCTACTCCTTCTCCGACCTCGTCCACCCCGAGGACATCGGGACGCTGCTGCGCACCTCCGCCGAGGGCGGGCGCGCGGATCTGAGGCTCGCCCGCCGAGACGGCAGCTACGTCTGGGTGGCGGTGTCCAACTCCGTCGTCGCCGACACGGCCGACGGGCCGCGCTTCCTCATGACCCACGTCGATGACATCGAGGAGCGCAAGCGGCACGAACAGGTGCTGGAGGACCGGGCGAGCCGGGACGAGCTCACCGGTCTGCTGACCGAGTCGGAGCTACGGCTCCGGCTCGGGCGTCGCCTGTGCGACAAGCAGGAGGGGATGGCTACGGCCGCGAGGAACGACACGGAGCCGGAGACGCCGACGTACGACCCTCACCGGCACAAGGGGCTGCCGGCCGGCGGACGCTCCACACTCGCTCTTCTCCACTTCGGTGTGGACGCCTTCAAGGCCTTCAACACCCGGCACGGGCTCGCGGCCGGAGATGTCGCCCTGACCGAGATCGCGCACCGGCTCCGGGAGGAGCTCGGCACGTGGGACGAGGATGGTGATCTGGCCCGCGTCCGTGGCGACGAGTTCCTTGTCGTCGCCCACGACCTCGACGACAGCGGGGCCGACGCGCTTGCGGCCCGGTTGCGGGAGTGCGTGCGCCGACCCGTCGAAGGCGGTGCCTTCGGCGGGGTCTCCCTCGATGTGACGGGAGTCCACTCCTGGGCGACGTGCGGGACCTCTCCCGATCAGCTGCTGCGGCGCTCGCAGGACCTGCTGCACGCGAGGAAGACGCACCAGGCGATATGACGGATGCTCACGGCGCGGCGGGGAACGAGTCGTCGGAAGGGGGTCGGAGCGGTCGGACCGTGAACGTCGTGCCCGGCGTCGCGTGGTCGACCGGGCCGTCGTAGCGGGTGGCGGCGCGGGTGACCGCCTCCCGCGGAGTGAGGTGGCGGCCGACGTGTGTGACGATCAGCCGCCCCGCCCGCGCCGCGCGGGCCGTGTCGCCGGTGTCCTCGGGGGTGTGATGGACCCGCGCGCCGCCCTCTTCCGGCGCCTCCGCGCTCTCCGCCTCGCACAGCAGCGCATCGCAGCCCTCGGCCAGCTCCGTCAGGCTCGGGCAGGGCGCGGTGTCTCCGGAGTACACCAGCGACCCGCCCGCGCCCTCGACCCGGAGGGCGAACGCCGGCATGCCGTGCGCCACCGCCCGACTGGTCAGCCGCAGCGAGCCGACTGTCGCCCGATGGCCGTCATGCAATTCGGCCACCGCGAAGGCGGATTCGACGGGACTGCGGTCGGACGAGTTCGTGAGGAAGCCGGCCAGTCGGTCGGCGATGCCGGGCGGGCCGTACAGCGGGATCGGCGCTGCCAGGCGGATGTCCGCGTACAGGGCGCCGTAGTAGGCGGTGAGCAGGTCCGCGCAGTGGTCGGCGTGCAGGTGGGAGATCCAGATGGCGTCGAGTTCGTCCAGCCGTACGTATCGCTGGAGCGGGCCGAGCGTCCCCGTGCCCGCATCCATCCAGATCCGGCTGGAGCCGCTCGTCACCAGATAGCCCGAGCAGGGGTTGTCGACGCTCGGGTACGGCGTCGCGGAGCCCAGGACCGTCAGGTGCAGCTCTTCGCTCATCCGGGGATCCTAGAGCGTGCCCGGAAGGGCGCGTCCGGTGTCCCGGCGGTGGTGTTCGCCTGACGGACGTTCACCACCGCGTCCGAATCGGGACTTCTCTCCGTCACCCGGCCTCACTACCGTCCCCGGGGTACCACCCAATGGCTCGAAGGCGAACCATTGGGCGCCGTCGACTGGAGGTCGGTCTTGTCCCCCGAGAAGTCCCGGATGTCCCGCCGTAAGGTGCTCGCCCTGGGCGGAGGCGCGCTCGGCGCCGCTGCGGCGGGCTCGCTGCTCCCGCCGTCGCTCCAGCAGGCGATCGCCGCGGGGCCGCCGGCCGGGGGCATGTCCGCCGTGCGGCACGTGGTGATCCTCATGCAGGAGAACCGTTCCTTCGATCACTACTTCGGCACCCTCCGCGGTGTCCGGGGCTTCGGTGACCGCAACGCGATCGAACTGCCCTCCGGCAAGCCCGTCTTCGAGCAGCCCGCCGCCCTCGGCCGGACCGTGCTGCCGTTCCCGATCCGCGGCGCCGCCGAGACGCAGGCCAAGGACCTCCAGTACATCGGCGACCTCGACCACTCCTGGAGCGGCGGCGCCAAGGCCTGGCGCGAGGGCTGGATGGACGGCTGGGTCTCCGCCAAGACCGCCGCGACCATGGCGTACTACGACCGCCAGGACATCCCGCTCCACTACGAGCTGGCCGACACCTTCACCATCTGCGACGCGTACCACTCGTCCACCCACACCTCCACCAGCCCCAACCGCAACCACCTGTGGTCCGGCTGGACCGGTTACGAGGCCGACGGCAGCCGAGCCGTCACCAACGCCGCGTACGCCGAGGGCACCCACCCCGGCTACTCCTGGCCCACCTACGCCGAGCGCCTCGAAGCGGCCGGGCGGAGCTGGAAGACGTACACGGAGTGGGAGAACTTCACCGACAACAACATCGAGTTCTTCACCTCCTTCAAGAAGATCGCCCGCAAGGCCCTCGCCCCCACCGGCGGGCACACCTTCATGGAGTCCTTCTACGCCGCCGTGCGGGACACGGCGGACATGGCCGAGCGGGCCAGGCTGCTCGCCGCCCTGGAGGACGGTGTCGCCACGCTCACCGCCCCCGAGCGCTCGCTCTTCGAGCGCGGGCTCCGCCGGGTCGAGAGCGGGACGCTCGCCGACGCCTTCCGCGCCGACGTCGCCGCCGGGACGCTGCCGGAGGTCTCGTACCTCGTGCCGTCCGCGATCGACTCCGAGCACCCCGGCTCCTCCTCGCCGATCGCCTCCGCCTCGCTCGTCTACAAGGTGCTCGACGCCCTCGGCTCGCACCCGGACGTCTGGCGCCACACCGTCCTGCTGATCAACTACGACGAGAACGACGGTTTCTTCGACCACGTCCCGCCGCCCGTCCCGCCGGCCGACAACACCGACGAGCGGTGGAAGGGCCTGCCCACCGGCCTCGGCATCCGCGTCCCGATGCTCGTCGTCTCGCCCTGGTCGCTCGGCGGCTATGTCTGCTCCGAGACCTTCGACCACACCTCGGTGATCCGCTTCCTCGAGAAGCTCACCGGTATCAAGGAGCCCAACATCACCCCGTGGCGGCGGGCCGCAGTCGGCGATCTGACCTCCGCCTTGGACTTCCGGCGCGCCCACCGGCAGCCCGACGTCACCGAGCCCGGCCCGATCCCGCCGTTCTCCGGCCGCTGGCGCCCGCAGCCCCCGGCGGTCCAGAAGATGCCGGTCCAGGAGCCGGGCAGCCGCCCCGCGCGACCGCTGCCGTACCAGCCGGACGCCGAGGCGCGGGTCGGCGCGAGCGGGATCACCGTCGACCTCACGAACACCGGCAAGGGCTCCGCGCACTTCGCGCTGTACCCCTACGCGGGTGAGTTCACCGCCCCCCAGCACCGCGATGTCAGGGGCACGGCACAGTGGGCGGTACCCCTTACGCGTGATCATTACCGGTTCACGATCACCGGCCCGAACGGCTTCCGCCGCGAGTTCGAGGGCCCGGCGGCGGGCGGCGCCGAGCTGGCCTCGCACATCGATCATCACGACCGTGACCTGCATCTCACCGTACGGAACACGGGCACCGCGCCCGTCTCCTTCACGGTCCGCCCGCTCGGCTACGTGGACCGCGAAGACCTCGGCGACCTGCGGGACTGGACCCGCACGGTCACGGTGAAGCCCGGCCGCAGCCGTACGGTCGTGCACTCGGCCGCCGACGCGCACGGCTGGTACGACGTCGAGGTGACCGCCCCGGGCGGCTTCCGTCGACGGCTCATGGGGCACATCGAGAACGGGCGGGCCAGCGTCTCCGGCTGAGGCCCCCGGCCGATGTCTCCGGCGGAGACCCCTCCCTCCACGGCGTCCGCACGGCGTCCGCGCGGGGGGCCCGGGCCGAAAGGCCCGAGCTTCCGCGCGGCGCTGTGAGTATCGACACGAATGGGGCAATTGATCTCTTTGGGCTGCGAGAGTGGGCTCAAGTAGGTCATGCGTTCTTTTTCGGGCTGTTCCCCGGTAAAGATCCACGAACCACCACCAGGGAGCACGTCCTTTGGCAGCCATCGCACGGTGGTGCATCAAGCACCGCCTCGTCGCCGTCCTGCTCTGGCTCGTCGCGCTCGGCGGCGTCGTCGCCGGAGCGTCGGTCGCGGGCACCGCGTACTCCAACGACTACGAGGTACCCGGCACCGAGTCCGGCCGCGCCACCGCCCTGCTCGAAAAGGGCTTCCCCGGCAGCGGCGGCGACAGCAACACCATCGTGTGGCACACCGACAAGGGCACCGTCCGGGCCGCCGGCGTCGAGCAGCGCATGACCGAGATGCTCGACGAGGTCGCCGAACTTCCCGGCATCGCCTCCGTGACCTCCCCGTACGGCCCCGGGCCCGCCGCCCAGGCGCAGATCAGCGAGGACGGGCACACCGCCTACGCGGCCGTCACCTTCCACGAGCAGGCCGACGACATCCCGAAGTCCCAGGCCAAGGCCCTGGTCGACACGGCCCGCTCCGCCGGGGGCCAGGACGTCCAGGTCGAGCTCGGCGGCAGCGCCGTCGCCCTCACGGAGGCCTCGGGCGGCCATGTCGCCGAGGCCGTCGGCGTCGTCGTCGCGGCCGTCGTCCTCTTCCTGGCCTTCGGCTCGCTCGCGGCCTCCGCCCTCCCCATCGCCACCGCGCTCGTCAGCGTGGGCATCGCGTACTCCGGGATCGTGCTCCTCGGCCATGTGATGACCGTCGCCGACTTCGCCCCGATGCTGGGCATGCTCATCGGCCTGGGCGTCGGCATCGACTACGCGCTCTTCATCGTGACCCGCCACCGCAAGGGCCTCAAACGCGGGCTCTCGGTCCCCGAATCCGCCGAGATCGCCGTCGCCACGACGGGCCGCGCCGTGGTCTTCGCCGGGGCGACCGTCTGCATCGCCCTCCTCGGCATGCTGATCCTGCGCCTCAGCTTCCTCAACGGCGTCGCCATCGCCGCCTCCCTGACCGTCGTCCTGACGGTCGCCGCCTCGATCACCCTGCTGCCCGCGCTGCTCTCCCTGATCGGCATGCGGGCGCTGTCCCGCCGCGAGCGCCGGCACCTGGCCGAGCACGGGCCGCAGCCGGAGCTGCCGACGGGCTTCGCCGCCCGCTGGTCCGCCTTCGTGGAGCGCCACCCCAAGCTGCTCGGTGCGGTCGCCGCCGTCGTCATGGCCGTCCTCGCGCTGCCGACGCTCTCGCTCCACCTCGGCACCTCAGACCAGGGCAACGGCCCGGCCACGGCCACCACCCGGCAGGCCTACGACCTGCTCGCCGACGGTTTCGGGCCCGGCGTCAACGGGCCGCTCACGCTCGTCGCCCAGATCGACGGCGCCGACGACCGCGTCGCCCTCGGCGAGCTGCCGGCCGCCCTCGACGCCACCAAGGGCGTCGAGTCGGTCTCCCCGGTCACGTACAACAGCGCGGGCGACACCGCCGTCCTCACCGTCGTACCGGAATCCTCGCCGCAGTCGAAGGCCACCAGCGAGCTGGTCGACCGGCTTCGGGCGGACGTGCTGCCCACGGCCGAGCACGGCACGTCGCTCGATGTGCACGTAGGAGGCGTCACCGCCTCGTACGACGACTTCGCCGAGATCATCGTCGGCAAGCTGCCGCTCTTCGTGGGCGTCGTCATCGCGCTCGGCTGTCTGCTGCTGCTCGTCGCCTTCCGGTCGATCGGCATCCCGCTGAAGGCCGCCCTGATGAACGTGATGGCCGTCGCCTCGGCCTTCGGGATCGTCGTCGCGATCTTCCAGTGGGGCTGGGGGAGCGAACTCCTCGGCCTCGGCAGCGCGGGCCCGATCGAGCCCTTCCTGCCGGTGATCATGGTGTCGGTGCTCTTCGGGCTCTCCATGGACTACCAGGTCTTCCTGGTCAGCCGGATGTACGAGGAATGGCTGGAGACCGGCGACAACCGACGGGCGGTCCGGGTCGGGCTCGCCGAGACCAGCCGCGTGATCAACTCGGCGGCGGTCATCATGATCTCCGTCTTCCTCGCCTTCGTGCTCTCCGGAGACCGGGTCGTCGCGATGTTCGGCATCGCGCTCGCGGCGGCCGTGGCCCTGGACGCCTTCGTCCTGCGGACCCTGCTCGTACCGGCTCTCATGCACATGCTCGGCGGTGCCAACTGGTGGCTCCCGCGCTGGCTCGATCGCCGCATGCCCCGCATCAGCATCGAACCGCCCGAGTCCAGGGCCGCCGCCGACGCCCGGGACGCGGAGACCGACGCGGCCGCGGCCGCGGCCGCCGGTGCCGCCGGTGCCGGGATACCCGCGCAGCGCGTGACGGTGGACGAGAAGGCGTCGTAGGACGCCGCGAGGCAAGGGGGCACCAGGTCGTTAAGACGCTTCTCATACGCGGCGCCTAGCGTGCGACGCATGACTATCAAGACGGAGAAGACGCCCCCAGAGGCCACTGAGGCCGCCGACGCGGTCGAGCCGGTCGAGGAGCCGGAGGAGAAGCTCGACCGGCTCGTCGAGGCCGACGACGACCTCGACGACGACCTCGACGAGACCGAGGAGGCTCCGGCCGCCCCCGCCGGTGACGGGGCCGGGGTCGGTGCGGGTGCCGCCGCCGTCGTGTCCGCCGGGCTCGGTCTCGCCGCCCTCACCGGCACCTGGGTGGGGAAGGTCAGCAGCGAGCGCGAGACGCTGATCGGCCAGATCAAGGCCCAGGGCGGCACCGCCGCCCAGCAGATCAACGAGATCTACGCCGACGCCTGGCACACCACCGCCTTCGTCAACGGCGTCTTCGCCTTCCTCGCCCTCGTCGTCGCCGTGCTCGTCCTCACCCGCCCCCGGCGGCCCGCGTGGGTCGGCGCGGTGGCCGTCGCCGGCGCCGTCCTGGGCGCCCTGGGCATGTTCCTGTCGGCGGGGATGTACTTCGACCTGTTCCTGAGCCTCCCGACCGCGCCCTAGGCACCCGCCTCGGACGCCCTAAGGCACCCTGAGGCCCGTCTAAGGCCGCCCGTACCCCGAACATGCGGCACTCGCCCGATGTGGCCGTACCCCCTGGGCCGCGAGAGTAGAGGCATCGCAAGGAGCGATACCGACGCCAGGGGAGAACGAGATGTTCGCGTACGAACTGAACCGCCAGCACCACGCCGAACTCGTCCGTGAGGCCGCCGCCCAGCGCCTGGTCCGCCAGGCCGTCACGGCGCGGCGGGCCGCGAAGGCCGCTGCCCGGTCCGGCGACCAAGAAACCGAGGGGCGGGTGGGAGAGGCGCGGGACCGCTTCGCCCGGGCCGCGTGACCCTTGTGGGCGCAACTCCGGACGGCTGTGCGATGCTCGGCGCCGTGGAGACCAGGTCAGTCAGTCCCGTGTTCGTCGGCAGGGCCGGTGAGATCGCCGCCCTCACCGACGCCCTCGTCCGCGCCACCGACGGCGAGCCCCAGGCCCTGCTCGTCGGCGGCGAGGCGGGCGTCGGCAAGACGCGGCTCATCGAGGAGTTCGTGGCGGCGGCCTGCGACCGCGGTGCGTACGTCGCCGTCGGAGGCTGCGTCGAAGTCGGCGCGGACGGGCTGCCGTTCGCGCCCTTCTCCACGGCCCTGCGGTCGCTCAGCCGCCGGCTCCCGGACGAACTGGCCGCCGCGGCGGCAGGCCAGGAGGGCGAACTCGCCCGGCTCCTGCCCGAACTGGGCGACGTCGGCAGCCACGAGCCCTCGCACGAGGACTCCACCGCCCGCCTCTTCGAGCTGACCGTACGGCTCCTGGAGCGCCTCGCCGACGACCGGACGATCGTGCTCGTCCTGGAGGACCTGCACTGGGCCGACGCGTCCACCCGGCACCTCCTCTCCTACCTCCTGCGCACCCTGCGCCGGGGCCGGATCGTCGTCGTCGCCACCTACCGCTCCGACGACATCCACCGCCGCCACCCGATGCGCCCCCTGCTGGCCGAGCTGGACCGGCTGCGGACGATCCGCCGGATCGAACTCGCCCGCTTCACCCGCGCCGAGGTGCGCCGCCAGCTCACCGGCATCCTCGCCGCAGAACCGGACGCGGGGCTCGTCGACGAGGTCTTCGACCGCTCCGACGGCAACGCCTTCTTCGTCGAGGAACTCGTCGTCTCGCACGAGGCCGGCTGCGCCGTGGGCTCCCTCAGCGACTCCCTGCGCGACCTGCTGCTCGTCCGCGTCGAGGCGCTGCCCGAGGACGCCCAGCGGGTGGTCCGGATCGTCGCCGAGGGCGGCTCCACCGTCGAGTACGCGCTGCTCGCCGCCGTCGCCCGGCTCTCCGAGGACGACCTGATCGAGGCGCTCAGGGCCGCCGTCGGCGCCAACATCCTGCTCGCCGTCCCCGACGGCGACGGCTACCGCTTCCGGCACTCCCTGGTCCGCGAGGCCGTCAGCGACGACCTGCTGCCCGGCGAACGCTCCCGGCTCAACCGGCGCTACGCCGAGGCCCTGGAGGCCGACCCCACGCTCGTCCGCGCCGACGAGCGCGTGACCAGGACCGCCACCTACTGGTACCACGCCCACGACCCCGCCAAGGCGCTGCCCGCGGTGCTCCGCGCCTCCGTGGAGACCCGCAAGCGCTATGCCCACGCCGAGCAACTGAGCCTCCTCGAACGGGCCATGGAGCTGTGGGACGAGGTCCCCGCCGCGGTCCGTGACGCCCTGCGGCCCATCGACTACGTCGAGGCCTACCCCGCGTGCGGCTGCGACCCGGCGACCACCCCGCTGCGCTATCTCGACCTGCTCGCGGAGGCCGCCATCGCCGCCCGGTTCGCCGGGGAACGCGAACGCGCCCTGAAGATCGGCAAGATGGCGCTGCGGCTGCTCGACTCCGCCGAGGAGGGCGGCGAGACCGACCCGCTCCGGGCCGCCTGGTTCTGGTGCGAGCGGTCCCGCATCGTCTCCGGACTCGGCCGCTCCGACGGCTGGGCCGAGATCGCGAAGGCCCAGGAACTCGTCAAGGGCCTCCCGCCGTCCGCCGTCCACGCCCGCGTGCTCGTCGTGGCCGCCGGCTGGGGCATGCTGCACAAGCCGGGACCGGAGAGCCTCGCCGCCGCCGAACGGGCCGTCGAGTACGCCCGCCTCGTGAACAACGAGCCCATCGAACTCGGTGCCCGGCTCACCCTCGGCACCCTCCAGGTCAGCGCGGGCGACCGCGAGGCCGGTCTGGCCAGCATGTACGAGACCCTCGCCCGCTGCCGCGCCCTCGGCCTTTACCACGAGTGCTCCCGCGCCCACGTCAACCTCTCCCACGTCCTGGAGAACCTCGGCCGCTCCCGTGAGGCCGTCGACGTCGCCGAGGAGGGCCTTCGCATGGCCCGCGCCCACGGGCTCCTCGACAGCCAGGGCTGGATCCGTGCCAACCAGGCCGAGTCCCAGCTCTCCCTCGGCCTCTGGGACGAGGCGCAGCGCAACTGCGAGTGGCTGGAGCACTCCGGGACCAGCTCCAAGCCGCTCGGCTCCACCGCCCTCCGCCTCGCCCAACTGGCCGTCTCCCGTGGCGAACTCGCCACGGCCGCCACCCACCTGGCACGGGCCCGGGACCACTTCGGCGAGGCCGACCCCATGCCCCAGTACGTCATCCCGAGCCGCCAGGTCGAGCTGAGCCTGGCCGCCGCCGGCGGCCGGATCCAGGACGTACGGACCGTGCTCGCCGACGCCGTCGAGACAGGCTTCCCGCCCGGCACCCACCGCGAGGCCTGGCCGCTGCTCCTGAGCGCCGCCACCGCCGAGGCGGACGCCCTCGGCCTGCCCGCCGCCGAGGAGGGCCGTGCGGAGTCCCTCGCCCTGCTCCGCCGCTCCGCCCGGCAGCTGCCGACCCCCGCGCCGATCTGGGAGGCGTACGCCCGTCACACCTCGGCCGAGCTGGACCGCGCCGAGGGCCGCCACCCGGTCGACCGCTGGACCGAGACCGTCGCCGGCTACGAGCCCCTGGAGCGCCCCTACGTCCTGGCCCTGGCCCGGCACCGCCTCGCCGACGCCCTCCTGGCCGAGGGCGGCCGGCGCGAGGAGGCCGCCGCACTGCTCCGCGAGGCCCACACCACGGCCGTCCGCCTCGGCGCGCAGCCACTCCGCGAGGACGTCGAACTCCTGGCCGCCCGCGCCCGCCTCCCGCTGACCGCCCCGGACAACGCCCCGGAGCCGGAGCCGGGCGACGACGCCTTCGGCCTGACCCCCCGGGAGCAGGACGTCCTGCGCCTGGTCGCCGCCGGCCGCACCAACCGCCAGATCGCCGAGGAACTCTTCATCTCCCCGAAGACCGCGAGCGTCCACGTCTCCAACATCCTGGCCAAACTCGGCGTCTCCGGCCGGGGCGAGGCCGCCGCGCTCGCCCACCGCCTCCGCCTCCTGGAGCCCGCTCCCTAGAGAGCCACGGTCACGGAGCCCCCGCTAGGGGGTCTCGTCGTCGCCCCCGTCACCACTGCCGCCCCCGTCGCCGTCCTCGTCGCGGACGGTCACGGGGTTCGGCAGCCGTATCAGCACGGCGCCGGAGTTGAGGTCGATCGGTCCTCGCGCGGGGTCGGCGTCCCCCGGGTCCTCCCGGGTCAGCTCCAGCCGCTGCCGCTCGTCCTCGGTGTGCTGACGGCCGGGCGCGAACAGCTCTTCCATCATGTTGAACATCGTCTCCGCCTCCTACCTCACCTCCAACCGGAGGATCTTGTCGTCGCCGGACCCGGGCGTCCCCCGGGTGTCCGTCTCGCTCGTCGTCAGCCAGAGCCGACCGTCGCCCGCCGCCAGGACCGTGCGCAGCCGGCCGTACTCCTCCACGAGGAACGCCTGGGGGTCCCCGGAGCGTTCCGCTCCGGACACCGGGATCCGCCACAGGCGCTCGCCGCGCAGCCCCGCCATCCAGATCGCGCCCTCGGCGTACGCGATCCCGCTCGGCGAAGCCTCGTCCGTTCTCCACTGGGCGACCGGGTCCACGAAATCGGCCACGTTCGCCACGCCCTCAACCTTCGGCCAGCCGTAGTTCTTCCCGGCCTCGATGAGGTTCAGCTCGTCCCAGGTGTTCTGGCCGAATTCCGCCGCCCACAGCCGCCCGTCCCCGTCCCAGGCCAGGCCCTGCACATTGCGGTGACCGAGCGAGTAGACCACCGAGCCGGGGATCGGATTGCCCGGCGCGGGCCTGCCCTCCGGTGTCATGCGCAGGATCTTGCCGCCCAGCGAACCGGGGCTCTGCGCGAGCCCCGTCTCCCCGCGCTCACCGGTCCCCGCGTACAGCATCCCGTCCGGGCCGAACGCGATCCGGCCGCCGTTGTGCACGGTCCCCTTCGGGATGCCCGACAGGACCACCTCGGGGGAGCCGAGCCGGTCCCCGGCCCCGCCTCCGTACGGCATGCGGACGATGCGGTTGTCCGACTCGGCCGTGAAGTACGCGTACACCATGCCGTCGCGCACGGCGAGGCCGAGCAGTCCGCCCTCTCCGCCCGGGACCACTCCCGGCACCTCTCCGAGCGGCGTCTTTCTCCCGGTCTCCGCGTCGACCCGGGTGATCGTGCGCTCGTCGCGCGAGGCGACGAGCAGGTCACCGTCCGGCAGCGCGGCCACGCCCCACGGCGACTCCAGGTCCTCGGTCAGCGTCCCGGCGACGCGCACGGAGCCCGGCGCGGCCGACGACCCCGACGCGGTCCCGGACGGGGCCACGGACGCGGTCGCGGACACGGAAGGGGAGCCGGGGGAGGCGGCCCCGTCCCCTTCCCCGCCCGACCCGCACCCGGTCAGCAGCCCCAGCACGGCGGCGACTCCCACGACCCCCACAGCACTCACAGAAGCTCGGCCCACGGTCCCGATCCCTTCGAACGGCGATCACTACCCTTGATACACCGCTCGGCCCGATCAGGTTCCCACCCGCCGGATTCCGCCCCGCGCGGGCCCGCCCTCAGCCCGCGATCCGGTCACGCCCGCGATCCGGTCACCCGCGCGGGATCCCGCCGATCCCGCGGACGACGCCACTCCCGCGATCCCGTCCGTCCCACGAACCGCGCGGTCGCGCAAGCCCCCGATCCGTCAGTCCCACGAACCGCGCGGTCGCGGCAGTCCCGCGATCTCGGCCAGGTCCGCGGCCGTGAGGACCAGCTCCGCCGCCCCCGCGTTCTCCACCGCCCAGCGCTCCCGCTTGGCGCCCGGGATCGGCACCACGTGCGGCCCCTGCGCCAGCGCCCAGGCCAGCGCGACCTGCGCCGGAGTGACGTCCTCCCCGTGCCGTGCCGCCACCCGACGCAACCCCGCCACCAGCGGCTGGTTCGCGGCCATCATCTCGGCCGTGAACCGAGGGTGCCGGGCCCGCGGGTCGTCCGGCTCGAAACCGCCGCCCGGCGTCAGCGTCCCGGTCAGGAACCCGTTCCCCAGCGGCATCGCGGCCAGGAACCCGACCCCGCGCGCCTCGCACCACGGCAGGAGCCGCGCCAGGGCCTCCCGCGACCACACGGACAGCTCGGCCTCCACCGCGCTCACCGGGAACACCTGCTGGACCCGCTCCAGCTGCCGGATCGTTCCCTCGAACACGTCGGCCGCCGTCCCGCGCCGCGCCGCACGCGCCCCGACGGCGCAGAACCCCAGTGCCCGCACCTTGCCCGCGGACACCAGCTCGGCCATCGCGCCCCAGGTCTCCTCGACCGGCACCTCGGGGTCCGCCCGGTGCAGCTGGTAGAGATCGATCACGTCCGTCTGCAGCCGGCGCAGCGAGGCGTCGCAGGCCCGGCGCACGTACCCGGGCCGCCCGTTGGCCACGATGTGCTGATCGCCCACCAGCAGGCCGCACTTGGTCGAGACGAACGCCTCGGCCCGGCGCTCCTTCAACGCCCGCCCCACCAGCAGCTCGTTGGTGAACGGCCCGTACATGTCGGCGGTGTCGAGCAGGCTCACCCCGGCGTCCAGCGCCGCGTGCACCGTGCGCAGCGAGCGGTCCCCGCGCTGCTGCGAGCAGCTGTAGGCCCAGCTCATCGGCATACAGCCCAGGCCGACCGCGCCCACGTCGAGCGCCGTCGCCCCGATAGTCCTGCGCTCCACCTGCCGGTACCCCTCCCTGTGCCTCCCCCAAAGTAACCAATGGCGGCCGGGATTCTTCGCATAGCCTCCCGGTCATGACACTCGATGAGACGACCGCTGACGTGTGGCTTCCGATTCCCGCGGACGAGATCGAAGGGCTTCCCGACCCGGGCGCGTCGGGCCTGAACTACCGCTTCTGGGACGGTGGTCCCGACTTCCCGGCCGATCCGGCGCGGTGCGCCTTCTACGTGGTGCCGTACATGAAGGGCATGGAGATCGCCGTCCGGCCGCTCGCCGCGATGAGCTCGGTCCGCGTCGTCCAGACGCTGTCGGCGGGAACCGACCATGTGACGCCCGGAATCGGCGCGCTGGGCCCGGGGGTCGACCTGTGCAACGCCAAGGGCGTCCACGAGGCCAGCACCGCCGAACTCACCCTCGCCCTGATCCTCGCCTCGCTGCGCGGCATCCCCGGGTTCGTGCGCGGCCAGGAGAAGGAGGAGTGGCGGGCCGGTTTCTACCCCGCGCTCGCGGACAAGTCCGTGCTGATCGTGGGGTACGGATCCATCGGCGCCGCCATCGAGGACCGGCTCGCTCCGTTCGAGTGCGCGCGGGTGGTGCGCGTCGCGCGCTCCGCCCGCACCACGGAGCGCGGTCCCGTCCACCCTCTGACGGAGCTGCCGGCCCTCCTGCCGCAGGCCGACGTGGTGGTGCTCTCCACTCCGCTCACGCCGGAGACCAGGCATCTCGCCGACGCGGGCTTCCTCGCCCGGATGAAGGACGACGCCCTTCTGGTGAACGTCGCCCGGGGTCCCGTGGTGGACACCGCCGCGCTGCTCAAGGAGGTCGAGACCGGCCGGATCACCGCCGCGCTCGACGTGACCGACCCCGAACCCCTGCCGCCGGGTCACCCGTTGTGGCACGCTCCCGGTGTTCTGGTGAGCCCCCACGTCGGCGGTTCCACATCGGCGTTCATGCCGCGGGCCAAGCGGCTGATCGCCGCCCAGCTCACCCGTTTCGTGGCGGGGGAGCGGCCGGCCAACGTGGTGCTGACCACCTGACCAGGCGCCCGGGCCCGCGCGCCCCCTCGGTGCGCCTCTCGCGAGCCCCTGGGCCGTCACGGAGAGTACAGCAACCCTGTCCCTGAGTGACGGTCCTGGTGTATCGTCCCGAAGTGGGGGGCTGCGTCGAGTACGAGCTGACGCCGGGGAGCGAAGTGACGGGTCATCAGATTCCGAGGGGGGCGACGGGTGATGTACGGCCGATGGACCGACGATCCGACGCGGCGGGGCCGCCGTCGACGACCCTCGCCCGCGACGACGGCACCGGGCAGCCCTCGCACGGCGGCCACCTCCGAGGGCCGGGCGGGACCACCGCCCTGCCCGCCCAGACCGACCGGCGCAGCGCCGACGCGGCCCCGGGCACCGATCGCGTTACCGTCCCCTCGCGTACCGACGCCCACGGAAGGCCGGCGGGGGCGATGACCGCCCCCGGTGCCCTGATCGAACGCGGGCGTGTCGCGGGCCCGGGCAGGGCCGCCGCCGGACCGGGCCCGGCCCGGCCGGGACCCGCGCGCTCCGGGTTCCCCGTGATCGTCACCCAGGTCGTCCTCGGGCTCATCTGCGCGGGGTACGCGACCGGCGCCGCACTCGGCTGGGGCTCCGAGCGACTCGCCCTGATCATGGGCGACTTCGGGCTCAGCGCCGCCGCCCTGGCCGCGGCCGTCTCCTGCCTCCTCTACGCGCGCGTACACGAGAGCCGCTTCCGCCCCGCCTGGCTGCTCTTCGCCTTCTCCTCGGGGATGGCCGCCGCGGGGAACGCGGTCTGGGGGTGGTACGAAGTCGTGCTCCGCCAGGAGGTACCGAGCCCCTCGCTCGCCGACGTCTTCTTCCTGCTCTTCGCGCCGCCCGCGATCGTCGGCCTGCTCGTCCTCGCCAAGAAGCCCGTCACCCGCGCCGGTTGGGTCTGCCTCGCCCTCGACGCCTGGCTCATCGGCGGCTCGCTGCTCACCCTCTCCTGGAGCCTCGCCCTCGCGCACACCGCGCACTTCGAGGGCGAGAGCGTCGCCAGGGCCGCGCTCACCCTCGCCTACCCGCTGCTCGACATCGTTCTCGTCAGCATGGTCCTGGCCCTGCACTTCCGCCGCTCGCAGCTGAACCGGTCGGCCATCAACACCGCCATCGCCGCCCTCGCGCTGACCGTCCTGTGCGACGCGCTCTTCACCTCCCCGCTGCTCCGCGAGAACTACACCTCCGGCCAACTCCTCGACGCCGGCTGGTTCGCGGGCTCGCTGCTGCTCGCGTACGCCCCCTGGGGAGCGAGCCGCACCTCGCCCGCCCCGGGCTCCGCCGCGGCGCGCGCAAGCCGCCACCACAGCCGCCCGATCGCGGGCTCGCTGGCCGCCCTCACCCCGTATCTCGCCGCCGCCGTCTGCACGCTCGGCATCCTGTACAACGTCGTCGAGGGACGCAGAGTGGACCGCGTGGTCGTCCTCACCGGCTGCACGGTCGTGCTCGCCCTGGTCGTCCGCCAGGGCATCATGCTCCTCGACAACATCGCCCTCACCCATGAACTGGCCCAGCAGGAGAACCACTTCAGGTCCCTCGTGCAGGGTTCGAGCGACGTGATCATGATCGCCGCGCCGACCGGCATACTCCGGTACGTGAGCCCCGCCGCGTCCGGGGTCTACGGCCGGGAGGCCGAGGACCTGATCGGCGAGGAACTCGCCTCGCTCATCCACCCCGAGGACCTCGGCGGGGTCGTCCACGAGGTCCGGCGATTTCTCGCCACTTCTCCCTCCGAGGAGCCGACCACCCGGATCGAGTGCCGCTTCCGCTCCGGCCGCGGCGACTGGCTCAACGTCGAGTCGACGGTCAACCGCCACCAGGGCGGGCTGATCTTCAACAGCCGGGACGTCACCGAACGAGTACGCCTCCAGGCCCAGTTGCAGCACAACGCGGAGCACGACCCGCTCACCGACCTGCCCAACCGCGCGCTGTTCACCCGGCGCGTCCGCAAGGCGCTCGCGGGCCGCCGCGCCTCCGACCCCGGCACCGCCGTGCTCTTCATCGACCTCGACGGCTTCAAGGGCGTCAACGACCGCCTCGGCCACCAGGCCGGGGACGAGCTGCTCGTCCAGGCCGCCCGCCGCCTCCAGGACTCCGTACGCGCCGGCGACACCGCCGCCCGGCTCGGCGGCGACGAGTTCGCCGCGCTCATCCTCGGCGACGGCTCAGGGGATCGCGTGGCCCGCGAGTGCCAGGTCCACGAGATCGCCGACCGGCTGCGCCTCACGCTCTCCCAGCCGTACCGCGTCGACGGCGGGAACGAGGTGCGGGTCGCCGCCTCCATCGGCGTCGCCTTCGCCGAGCCCGGCATCAGCGCCGGGGAGCTGCTGCGCAACGCCGACCTGGCCATGTACCGGGCCAAGGCCGCGGGCAAGGACCGGGTCGAGATGTACGCCCCGCAGATGCAGGCGGAGGTCGTACGCCGCACCGAACTGGCCACCCGGCTGCGCACCGCGCTCGACGACGGCGAGTTCGCCCTGCTCCACCAGCCCGTCGTGGACCTCGCCACCGGCCGGATCACCGCCGTCGCCGCCCAGGCCCGCTGGCGCTCCGCGCAGGGCATCCTCTTCACCCCCGCCGAGTTCCTGCGGGTCGCCGACGACGGCGAGCGGATCGCCGAGCTCGGGCGCTGGCTCCTGGAGCACGCCGTCGAGCAGGCCGCCGAGCGCGCCGAGCTCGGCCACCCGACCCCGGTCTCCGTCCGGCTCCCCGCCCGCAGGCTGCTCGACCGCTCCCTGCCGCTCGGCTCCGTCGAGGCGCTGCTGACCCGCCACGGGCTCCCCTCGGGCTCCCTGATGATCGAACTGGCCGACAGCGACCCCCGGGTCTCCTTCGACGACCTGGAGCAGCGTCTGGTGGCCCTGCGCAGGCTCGGCGTACGGATCGCCCTCGACGGCTTCGGCAGCGGCTACGCGGCGATCAACGCGCTCCGCCGCCTCCCCGTCGACGTACTGAAACTGGACAGAGGGCTCGTCGAGGGGGTGGTCGAATCCGCCCGTCTCCGTAAGATCACGAGCGGACTGCTCCGCATCGCCTCGGACCTCGGGCTCCAGTCCGTGGCCGACGGCGTGGACGTCCCCGAGCAGGTCCTCGCCCTGCGCACCATGGGGTGCACCCATGGCCAGGGCATGGCCTTCTCGGGCCCGCTCGACGAGTACCGGCTGCGCCGCGCGCTCGTCAGGGACGAGTACCCGCTCCCTGGTGGGGCGGCCGTTCCGGTCGGGGAGAGGCTCCCCGCGTCCCCCGATCCGCTCAAATAATGAGACGCCCGTCCCACCCACTTGACACTGGTAGTGGGTCGGGGGGAGGGTCAGTGCCATGCGCACCCGAATTCTCGTACTTGGAAAGCGCGTCGGCTGAAGCAGGGCCTGAAGGCCCGGCTTGAACGCACCCGACGCGCTCCCCTCGCTTGCCTGACGGCACGAGGGGTTTTTTGTTGCACCGGCTCACCCCAAACTCTGGCAAAACCCCCGCAAAGACCCTCTGCTTCGAGAAGAGAATGCTGATGACCGAGCAGGCCACCGGGCACCATCCGCAGCCGCGGACCCGTAACGGCGGACAGTCCGCCACCATCGTCGAGCACGTCACGGGTGCGCAGTCCCTCATCCGTTCTCTCGAGGAAGTAGGGGCCGACACCGTCTTCGGCATTCCGGGCGGCGCCATCCTGCCCGCGTACGACCCGATGATGGACTCGCAGAAGGTCCGCCACATCCTGGTCCGGCACGAGCAGGGCGCGGGCCACGCGGCCACCGGCTACGCCCAGGCCACCGGCAAGGTCGGCGTGTGCATGGCCACTTCGGGCCCGGGGGCCACCAACCTGGTCACCCCGATCGCCGACGCCCACATGGACTCCGTCCCGCTGGTCGCGATCACCGGTCAGGTCGCCTCGAAGGCCATCGGCACGGACGCCTTCCAGGAGGCGGACATCTGCGGCATCACGATGCCGATCACCAAGCACAACTTCCTGGTCACCAAGGCCGAGGACATCCCGCGGACGATCGCCGAGGCCTTCCACATCGCCTCCACCGGCCGTCCGGGCCCGGTCCTGGTCGACATCGCCAAGGACGCCCTGCAGGCCAAGACGGTCTTCAGCTGGCCGCCGCAGACCGACCTGCCCGGCTACCGCCCGGTGACCAAGCCGCACGCCAAGCAGATCCGCGAGGCCGCCAAGCTGATCGCCGCCGCCAAGCGGCCGGTCCTGTACGTCGGCGGCGGTGTCCTGAAGGCCGGCGCCACCGCCGAGCTGAAGGTCCTCGCCGAGCTCACCGGCGCCCCCGTCACCACCACCCTGATGGCGCTGGGCGCGTTCCCCGACAGCCACCCGCTGCACGTGGGAATGCCGGGCATGCACGGTGCGGTCACCGCCGTCACCGCGCTGCAGAAGGCCGACCTGATCGTCGCCCTCGGAGCCCGCTTCGACGACCGCGTCACCGGCAAGCTGGACAGCTTCGCCCCGTTCGCCAAGATCGTCCACGCCGACATCGACCCGGCCGAGATCGGCAAGAACCGCGCCGCCGACGTTCCGATCGTCGGTGACGCCCGCGAGGTCATCGCCGACCTGGTCCAGGCCGTCCAGGCCGAGGCCGCCGAGGGCAACAAGGGCGACTACACCGCCTGGTGGAGCGACCTGAACCGCTGGCGCGAGACCTACCCGCTCGGCTACGACCTGCCGGAGGACGGCAGCCTCTCGCCGCAGCAGGTCATCCAGCGCATCGGCCAGCTCGCCCCGGCCGACACCATCTACGCGGCCGGCGTCGGCCAGCACCAGATGTGGGCCGCCCACTTCATCGACTACGAGAAGCCGGCCACCTGGCTGAACTCCGGCGGCGCCGGAACGATGGGCTACGCCGTCCCCGCCGCCATGGGCGCCAAGGCCGGCCTGCCGGACCGCCCGGTCTGGGCGATCGACGGCGACGGCTGCTTCCAGATGACCAACCAGGAACTGGTCACCTGCGCGCTCAACAACATCCCGATCAAGGTCGCCATCATCAACAACGGCGCCCTCGGGATGGTCCGCCAGTGGCAGACCCTCTTCTACAACCAGCGCTACTCCTCGACGGTCCTGCACGCCGACGAGACGGGCCACGAGGCGACCGGTTCCCAGGTCGGCGCCAGCACGGCGCCCCGCAAGGGCACCCGTATCCCGGACTTCGTGAAGCTGTCCGAGGCCATGGGCTGTGTCGCGCTGCGCTGCGAGGACCCGGCCGACCTGGACAAGGTCATCGAAGAGGCCAACGCCATCAACGACCGCCCGGTCGTGATCGACTTCATCGTCCACGAGGACGCCCAGGTCTGGCCGATGGTCGCCGCCGGCACCTCCAACGACGAGGTCATGGCCGCCCGGGGCGTCCGCCCCGACTTCGGCGACAACGAAGACGACTGAGACCGAGAGCCGTAGGAAGAGGTACGACGCACATGACTAGGCACACGCTCTCCGTCCTGGTGGAGAACACCCCCGGCATCCTCGCCCGGATCGCCGCGCTCTTCTCCCGGCGCGGGTTCAACATCGACTCGCTCGCCGTCGGTGTCACCGAACACCCCGACATCTCCCGCATCACCATCGTGGTGAATGTCGAGGACCTGCCCCTGGAGCAGGTCACCAAGCAGCTCAACAAGCTGGTGAACGTCCTGAAGATCGTCGAACTCGAGCCCAGCGCTGCGATCCAGCGCGAACTCGTGCTGGTGAAGGTCCGCGCAGACAACGAGACCCGCTCCCAGATCGTCGAGATCGTCCAGCTGTTCCGCGCCAAGACCGTGGACGTCTCGCCCGAGGCGGTCACCATCGAGGCCACCGGTTCGAGTGACAAGCTCGACGCGATGCTCAAGATGCTGGAGCAGTTCGGCATCAAGGAACTCGTGCAGTCCGGCACGATCGCCATAGGGCGTGGTGCGCGGTCCATCACCGACCGCTCCCTGCGGGCGCTCGACCGCAGCGCCTGACCGTCAACCCCGGCCGGCCGCCGTCCACCGCGGCGGTCCGCCAGGCGAGACCCAAAAACCTTCCTCCCGCTCCCCGCCGTACGGTGGGACGCAACACCAGCACATCAAGGAGATTCCCAGTGGCCGAGCTGTTCTACGACGCCGACGCCGACCTGTCCATCATCCAGGGCCGCAAGGTCGCGGTGATCGGTTACGGCAGCCAGGGGCACGCCCACGCGCTGTCGCTCCGTGACTCGGGTGTCGACGTCCGCGTCGGCCTGCACGAGGGCTCCAAGTCCAAGGCGAAGGCCGAGGAGCAGGGCCTGCGCGTCGTGACGCCCGCCGAGGCCGCGGCCGAGGCCGACGTCATCATGATCCTGATCCCGGACCCGATCCAGGCCAAGGTCTACGAGGAGTCGATCGCCCCGCACCTGACCGAAGGCAAGGCCCTCTTCTTCGCGCACGGCTTCAACGTCCGCTTCGGCTTCATCAAGCCCCCGGCCGGCGTCGACGTCGCGCTCGTCGCCCCCAAGGGCCCGGGCCACCTCGTCCGCCGTCAGTACGAGGAGGGGCGCGGCGTCCCCGCGATCGCGGCCGTCGAGAAGGACGCGACCGGCAACGCCTTCGCCCTGGCGCTCTCCTACGCCAAGGCCATCGGCGGCACCCGTGCCGGTGTCATCAAGACGACCTTCACCGAGGAGACCGAGACCGACCTCTTCGGCGAGCAGGCCGTCCTCTGCGGTGGCGCCAGCGCGCTGGTGAAGGCGGGCTTCGAGACCCTGGTCGAGGCCGGCTACCAGCCGGAGATCGCCTACTTCGAGTGCCTGCACGAGCTGAAGCTCATCGTCGACCTCATGTACGAGGGCGGCCTGGAGAAGATGCGCTGGTCCGTCTCCGAGACCGCCGAGTGGGGCGACTACATCACCGGCCCGCGCATCATCACGGACGCCACCAAGGCCGAGATGAAGCAGGTCCTCGCGGAGATCCAGGACGGCACCTTCGCCCAGAACTGGATGGACGAGTACCACGGCGGTCTGAAGAAGTACAACGAGTACAAGACCCAGGACGAGAAGCACCTCCTGGAGACCACCGGCAAGGAGCTGCGCAAGCTCATGAGCTGGGTGAACGACGAGGAGGCGTAAGCCTTCTCGGGGCGGGCCGGACACTGTGTCCGGCCCGCTCCACTTGCTTGGACAGGCCGTCCAACCACGGACGGGTGATCCTGCCAACGAGGCGCAAGAATCGCGCCAACGCACCACTACACTGCTCAACAACATTCGCGTTCAGGCCCACAGCGTCGTGCGCTTTCACGCGGCAAGCCCCCTCCACCGCCTGCGGCCGTCGGGACGGCCGTCCGCACTGGATCTGTGAGGACTCACGTGAGCTCGAAACCCGTCGTACTCATCGCTGAAGAGCTGTCGCCCGCCACCGTCGACGCCCTGGGCCCGGACTTCGAGATCCGGCACTGCAACGGCGCGGACCGCGCCGAGCTGATCCCCGCCATCGCCGACGTGGACGCGATCCTGGTCCGCTCCGCGACCAAGGTCGACGCCGAGGCCATCGCCGCCGCCGGCAAGCTCCGCGTCGTCGCCCGCGCCGGTGTCGGCCTGGACAACGTCGACGTCTCCGCCGCCACCAAGGCCGGCGTGATGGTCGTGAACGCCCCGACCTCCAACATCGTCACCGCCGCCGAGCTCGCCTGCGGCCTGCTCGTCGCCACCGCGCGCAACATCCCGCAGGCCAACACCGCGCTGAAGAACGGCGAGTGGAAGCGCTCCAAGTACACGGGCGTCGAGCTCAGCGAGAAGACCCTCGGCGTCGTCGGCCTCGGCCGCATCGGCGTCCTGGTCGCCCAGCGGATGTCCGCGTTCGGCATGAAGATCGTCGCGTACGACCCCTACGTGCAGCCGGCCCGCGCCGCCCAGATGGGGGTGAAGCTGCTGACCCTGGACGAGCTCCTGGAGGTCGCCGACTTCATCACCGTGCACCTCCCGAAGACCCCGGAGACCCTCGGTCTCATCGGCGACGAGGCGCTGCACAAGGTCAAGCCGTCCGTCCGGATCGTCAACGCCGCGCGCGGCGGGATCGTGGACGAGGAGGCGCTGTACTCGGCGCTCAAGGAGGGCCGGGTCGCGGGCGCGGGTCTCGACGTGTACGCCAAGGAGCCCTGCACGGACTCCCCGCTCTTCGAGCTCGACCAGGTCGTCTGCACCCCGCACCTCGGCGCGTCCACGGACGAGGCGCAGGAGAAGGCCGGTATCGCGGTCGCCCGTTCGGTGCGGCTCGCGCTCGCCGGTGAGCTGGTCCCGGACGCGGTCAACGTCCAGGGCGGTGTCATCGCCGAGGACGTCAAGCCCGGTCTGCCGCTCGCCGAGAAGCTCGGCCGGATCTTCACCGCGCTCGCGGGCGAGGTCGCGGCGCGGCTCGACGTCGAGGTGTACGGCGAGATCACCCAGCACGACGTGAAGGTGCTCGAACTCTCCGCGCTCAAGGGCGTGTTCGAGGACGTGGTCGACGAGACCGTGTCGTACGTCAACGCCCCGCTCTTCGCCCAGGAGCGCGGTGTCGAGGTCCGGCTCACGACCTCCAGCGAGTCCCCCGACCACCGCAACGTGGTCACCGTGCGCGGCACCCTGGCCAACGGCGAGGAGGTCGCGGTCTCCGGCACGCTGGCCGGCCCCAAGCACCTCCAGAAGATCGTCGCCGTCGGCGACTACGACGTGGACGTGGCGCTCGCCGACCACATGGTGGTGCTGCGCTACGAGGACCGCCCGGGTGTCGTCGGCACCGTCGGCCGGATCCTCGGCGAGGCCGGTCTGAACATCGCGGGCATGCAGGTGGCGCGCGCGGAGGAGGGCGGCGAGGCGCTCGTCGTGCTCACCGTCGACGACACGGTCCCGGCGGCGGTGCTCGCGGAGATCGCGGCCGAGATCGGCGCGGCGTCGGCCCGTTCGGTCAACCTGGTCTGATCGGGTTCCAGGGCTCGTAGCGACACCCGTACCCGGCCGCTAGACAAGCGTCTTACACGACTGTCTAGCGGCCGGGTACAGTGCTGTCATGGGACACAAGGAAGACCTGCTCGAAGGCGCCAAACGCTGCCTCCTGGAGAAGGGGTACGCCCGGACCACGGCCCGCGACATCGTCGCCGCCTCGGGCACCAACCTCGCCTCCATCGGCTACCACTACGGCTCCAAGGACGCCCTGCTCCAGCAGGCCTTCCTGGCGCTGACCGAGGAGTGGGGCAACCGGGTCGGCCCCGCGGGGAGCGGTGAGGACAGGAAGACGCTGCCGGCCGACCCGTACGCCCGCTTCCACGCGGTCTGGGAGCAGGTGATCGGCGCCGCCGAGGCCAGCCGGCCGGTCTGGAAGCTCCAGACGGAGGTCGTCACCCGCCTCGACGACGACGAGAAGCTCCGCGAGGCCATCAAGGACCCCCAGCGCGAGGGCCGGTTGGGCATGGCGGAGGTCTTCCTCGGCCTCGACCCCGAGGCGGACCCGGAGAAGGCCCGGGTCGCGGGTCTCCTCTGTCAGGCGCTCGCCACCGGTGTGATGATCCAGTGGATGGTCGACCCCGAGACGGCCCCCACGGCGGAGGACCTGACCGCCGGGCTCAAGGTGCTGATGGGGGACCAGTAGCGCCGACCCGGCTCAGCGCCACGGGATGTTCCGCCACGGGCTGCCCTCGTGCTCCGTGAGGGCGCGGTGGGCGGCCACGTTGTCCTCGTGGTACGGGCCGTACTCCTCGCCGTCGAAGCGCAGGACACGGCCCAGCGCGTACCCCGCCGAGTACTCCTCCCACGACCCGTAGGCCGAGCGGGCGAGCGCCCCCGCGTGCACGATCGCCTGCTCGGCCTCCGGGGGCGCGCAGAAGCGGGCCGTCAGGCCCCACCGGGCCACGTTCACCGCGCGCCCGTAGTCGTAGGCGACCGTCTTGCGCACCCGCCCGTCCGGCGGCAGCAGCCCGTCGGCGCGGAACCGGGCCTCGTAGCGCAGGACGCGGCGCACCAGCTCCTCGATCGCCCGCACCGTCACCGGGCTCGCGCCCAGGTCCTGGGCGTGTCCCGCGGCCGTCTCGCGCCACTCGTCCGGGGAGGGGACCGCGCCGCGGGCGACCCGCAGCTCCTCGCGGACCCGGAGGACGAAGTCCGGCTCCGGCGGGCTGTTGCGCCCGTCGAGCAGCGCGTCCAACTGCGTGCGCCAACCGGCCCGTTCGGTGACGCCCCACCCCTCGCGGAGGGTGTCGAGAATGATCGTGTACCCCATGTAGGCCGTGCCCACGTCGTTCCACGGGACTCCGTTGCCGAACGCCAGATGGGTGCCGCAGGCCAGACCGAAGGCGAGCGGCCCGTGCAGCGGGCCGTTGCGCAGGGCGACGAACCGGTCCTTCGTGCTCCGCTCCTCCTCGGCGTACGCGCGCAGCCACCAGGCGCGGCGGTCCGGGGTCGCGGACAGCAGAAGCTCGCCGGGGGTGCCGCCGTTGACGGCGAGCAGGACCCGCGGGTCGCGCCACTCGAACTCGGCGATCCTGCGCAGGGTCACCTGGTGGAACACCCACTCCGGGTGCCAGGGCGGCAGCATGCCGCGGGTGAGCACCGGCCGGACGCGGAGCCCCTTCGGCGCCGGCTGGCTGCGCCACCAGATGCTGTCCGGGTCGGCGTCGACCTCCGCCTTGGGAGCGCCGATGAAGAGTTCGGCACCGGCGAGGGCCCGGAGCTGCGCCCTGAGGTCGCCGCTCAGGACCGCCTCGTGCAGCAGCTGTTCGGTCTCGGACGGCGGGATCCACGGGGCGGCGTGGTCGGTGCGGGAGCGGCGGAAGTTCATGACCATGGGATGTTCCGGTAGGGGCTCGACGGGTCCTGGACGAGGGCGTGGTGGACGGCCAGGGACTCCTGGTACATCGGCTCCGGGTCGCCCTCGTCGAAGTGGATCAGCCGGGCCAGCAGATAGCCGAGCGAGAACTCCGTCCAGGAGCGGTAGACGGGCCGGGCCGCTTCGAGGACCTGGAGCACGGACCTCTCGGCCTCCTCCGGATCGAGGTAGCGGGCGCCGAGTGCGAGCCGTACGACGTTCACGGCCCGGCCGTGGTCGAAGGCGGCGAGGGTGTCGACCCGGCCGTCCGGCGGGAGCAGGCCGTCGACCCGGAACCGGTGCTCGTAGTGGGTGATCCGGCGCAGGAACTCGGCGGCCTCCGCCGGGTCCTCGCCGTAGCGGTCGTCCCGCTCGGCCGTCTCGGTGACCGCGGAGGCCCACTGCGCGGCCGTGGGCGGGCCGCCGAGACGGGCGGTGAGCCGGCGCCGGACCGCGAGGACGGACTCGGGGACCCGGCCGACGAGCCGGGTCGCGATCAGCGTCCGCACCTTGTCCCGGACGTCCGAGCGCCGGTGGACGGCCCAGGGGTGCCGCAGCCGGGAGACGTCGGAGGGGTAGTCCTCGTACTGGGCGCCGAGCCGGTTCCACACCAGGCCGTTGAGGACGGCGAGGTGCGCGCCGAGGGCGAGGGCGTGCGCGACCGACCCGCGCAGATGCTCGCCGGCGTGGGTGAGCAGCCGCAGCCGAGCGGGCCCGCCGGCGTGGGCCTCGGCCTCCCGCCAGGCCCGCCGGTCGCCGGACCTGGCCGGCAGGACGGTCGCGAACGGGGTGTCCGGGTTGACCACGAGCCGCCAACGGTCGTTCGGCCAGGCCGCGGCGAGCCGGCCGAGGGTGGTCTGCTTGAACACCCACTCCGGGTGCCAGGGCGGCAGCATGCCCTCCGTGAGGACCGGCACCACGGTGCGCAGGCCTGCCCTGTCGCGCTGGTGGGGGAGCGGCGGGCTGTGGCCGGGCACGTCGGCCTGCAGCCGGGGGAGGAGCACATAGAGGCGGGTCCGCGCGAGGGCGTCCAGGGCTGCCTCCCGGTCCCCGCGCTCACCGGCCTCGTACAGCAGCTGCTCGGTGTACGTCGGTGCCGTCCAACTCCCCGTGTCCATGGGGAGATCCTATGTACCGGTCCGACGCGGCCCGCTCTCAGAGCCTGGCGGCCTTGAGGGCCATGTGCAGCAACAGGCGGTCCTCGCCCGCGTCCAGGTCGAGGCCCGTCAGCTGTTCCACCCGGGAGAGGCGGTAGTAGAGGGTCTGCCGGTGGATGCCGAGGGCGGTCGCCGTGCGGCCCGCCTGGCCCGCGTTGTCCAGGAACACCTCGGCGGTGCGCGCCAGTTCGTGGTGCGCGGGGGCCAGCAGGGCGCGCACCGCGGGGTCGGGCTCGGCCGGCGGGAGGGCGGTGAGGAGGCGGTACGGGCCGAGGGCGGCCCACTCGGCGACCGGCCCCAGGTGCGGCTGGGCGCTCGCGGTGCGGGCGGCCGCGGTGGCCTCGCGCCATGAGACGTCCAGGTCCGCGAGCCCGCGGCGGGGCGCGGCGATCCCGGTGACGGCGCCCTCGCCCGCCGCGCCCCGGAGCCGCTCGGCGGCGGCCACCGCGGGCGCGAAGTTGTCGGCGGCCCGGAGGCGGACGAGCACGGCGAGGGCGCGGCCGCCGGCGGGGGTCCCCGCGCCGGCGCCCGGAGGCGGCGCCGCCGCGCCCGCCGGAGCGCGCCACGGCAGCGCGCACAGGACCGCGGCCCCCGGGACCGTACGGGAGGAGGGGCTGTCCTCGTCGGACCACGGCGCGAGGCACACCAGGGCGTGCAGGCCCTCCGCGTCCGCGCCCAGGGCCGACCGCAGGGCGGTGAGGGCCATGTCGTACTGCCAGCCGCGCTCGGCCGTCAGGGCGGCCCGCAGCTCGCGCGAGAGGTCGGCGCCCGCGCGCTCCTCGTCGGCGAGCAGGCCGCCGATCCGGGTGGCGACCTCCATGGCGGCGGTCAGCCGGTCGTGGGTGGGGCCGGGCTCGGCGTCGAGGAGCCAGACGTAGCCGAGGACGACGCCCCGATGGCGTACCGGCAGGCAGATGCGGTCCCGGAACACGCCCGCGTCGGGGGCGGCCGGGATGCGGACGGGACCGGTCGCCCGGGTGATGCCGAAGCCCTCGAACCAGGCGCGGACCGCCGGGGTCGACTTCCGGGTCAGGATCGACCGCGTTCGGACGGGGTCCATCGCCGTGTCGTCGTCGCTGTCGTGGGCGCCGAAGGCGATCAGCCCGAAGTCTCGGTTCTCCAGCGTCGCGGGGGCCCCGAGCAGCGCGGAGATCTCGTCCACCAGTTCTTGGTAATCGCCCTTCACGGCGCCATTCTCGCACCCCTTCAGACATATGTATGAGATGCCGCCCACGGATGCGTGACAGCTGTCGATGGCAGAGGATCGGAGCGATCCTTAGGTTTCACGGTGGTTCTCCGTGCTGTTCCCGATTCCTTACGGAAGATCGGTTACGGCACTCTTCGTCACCCTGCTTTCTGGAGGTCCCCGTGCTGGGTCCCGTGATCCTCGCCGCGTCCCGCAGCGACAAGATGCGCCGTTTCGTGTCGGCCGCGCCCGGGACCAAGCAGGTCGTCGACCGGTTCATCGCCGGCGAGACGGTCGACCACGTCATCCCGATCGTCCAGGACATCACCGGCCGCGGCCTTGAGGTCACCCTCGACGTCGTCGGCGAGGACATCACCACCGTCGAGCAGTCGTACGCCGCCCGTGACGCGTACCTGGAGCTCATCGGCCGCCTGAAGGAGCTGGGCCTCGGCGAGCGTGCCGAGATGTCCGTGAAGCTCTCGATGTTCGGACAAGCGCTTGAGGGCGGCCACGAGCTGGCGCTCGCCAACGTCCGCCCGGTCGTCGCGGCCGCCGCCGAGATCGGCACCACGGTCACCCTGGACGCCGAGGACCACACCACCCTCGACTCGATGTTCGCCATCCACGAGGAGCTGCGGAAGGACTTCCCGCAGACCGGATGCGTCATCCAGGCATACCTCTTCCGCACCGAGGAGGACGCCCACCGCCTCGCCGCCAACGGCTCCCGCGTCCGGATCGTCAAGGGCGCCTACAAGGAGCCCGCCTCCGTCGCCCTCCAGGACAAGTCGGGGATCGACAAGGCCTACGTCCGGATCATGAAGATCCTGATGGAGGGCGAGGGCTACCCGATGATCGGCTCGCACGACCCGCGCCTGATCTCGATCGGCCAGGAGCTCGCCCGCCGTGCGGGGCGCAAGCTGGACGAGTACGAGTTCCAGATGCTGTACGGCATCCGCAGCGAGGAGCAGAACCGTCTCGCCGCCGAAGGACACCGCATGCGTGTCTACACCGCGTACGGCACCGACTGGTACGGCTACTTCATGCGCCGCCTCGCGGAGAAGCCGGCCAACCTCCTCTTCTTCGTCCGCTCCATCCTCACCAAGGGCTGAGCCCACCACTCAAAAGGAGTTACGAGACTCATGGACGCTGTGACCCAGGTCCCCGCTCCGGTCAACGAGCCGGTGCACAGCTACGCCCCCGGTTCCCCCGAGCGCGCCCGTCTCGAGGTCAAGCTCAAGGAGCTGGCCGAGAACCCGCGCGAGCTGCCGATGACCATCGGCGGCGTCAAGCGCATGGGCGGCGGCGAGCGCGTCGACGTCGTGCAGCCGCACAACCACAAGTCCGTCATCGGCACCTTCGCCGGCGCCACCGAGGCCGACGCCCAGGACGCCATCGACGCCGCCCTGGCCGCCGCCCCGGCCTGGCGCGCGATGTCCTTCGACGACCGCGCCGCGATCATCCTGCGCGCCGCCGAGCTGCTCGCAGGCCCCTGGCGCGAGACGCTGGCCGCCTCCACGATGCTGGGCCAGTCCAAGACCGCGCAGCAGGCCGAGATCGACACCCCCTGCGAGCTCGTCGACTTCTGGCGCTTCAACGTGGCGTACGCCCGTCAGATCCTCGCCGAGCAGCCGCCGGCGAACTCCCCGGGTGTGTGGAACCGCCTCGACCACCGCCCGCTGGAGGGCTTCGTCTACGCGATCACGCCGTTCAACTTCACGGCCATCGCGGGCAACCTGCCCACCGCCCCCGCCCTCATGGGCAACGTGGTGATCTGGAAGCCGTCCCCGACCCAGACCCACTCCGCCGTGCTCCTGATGGAGCTCCTGGAGGAGGCCGGTCTGCCGAAGGGCGTCATCAACCTGGTCACGGGCGACGGCATCGCCGTCTCCGAGGTGGCGCTGAACCACCCCGACCTGGCCGGCATCCACTTCACCGGTTCCACCAAGACCTTCCAGCACCTGTGGAAGACGGTCGGCACCAACATCGAGAAGTACCGCTCCTACCCGCGGATCGTCGGCGAGACCGGCGGCAAGGACTTCGTCGTCGCCCACCCGAGCGCCGACCGCGCGATCCTGAAGACCGCGCTGACCCGCGGCTCCTTCGAGTTCCAGGGCCAGAAGTGCTCCGCGTCCTCGCGTGCGTACGTCCCGGCCTCGATCTGGAACTCGGGCTTCAAGGAGCAGTTCGCGGCCGAGGTCGACGGCATCACCATGGGTGACGTCACCGACCTGTCGAACTTCATCGGCGCCGTCATCGACGAGCGTTCGTTCGCCAAGAACAAGGCCGCGATCGACCGTGCGAAGGCCGACGCGTCCTGCACGATCGTCGCCGGTGGCACCTACGACGACTCGGATGGCTACTTCGTCCGTCCGACCGTCATCGAGTGCACCGACCCGGAGAACGAGGTCTTCACGACCGAGTACTTCGGCCCGATCCTCGCCGTCCACGTCTACGAGGACGAGAAGTACGAGGAGATGCTGGCGCAGATGGAGTCGGTGTCGGCGTACGCGCTGACCGGCTCGATCATCGCCGGTGACCGGGCGGCCGCGGCCGACGCGATGGAGAAGCTCCGCTTCGCCGCGGGCAACTTCTACATCAACGACAAGTCGACCGGCGCCGTCGTCGGCCAGCAGCCCTTCGGCGGCGGCCGCGCCTCCGGTACGAACGACAAGGCCGGCGCCCCGCAGAACCTGATGCGCTGGACGCTGACCCGCGCGATCAAGGAGACCCTGGTCCCGCCGACCGAGTACGGCTACCCGCACATGGGCTGATGCCGTAGCTCCCCCCGAACACCGCCCCCCTCCTCGGTCCCCCAACTGAGGACGGGGGCGGTTCTCATTCGGCGGGCTTACGCTGCTGGGAGGGGGCTCGGTGAGGAGGTAGGCCATGCCTGGTTCGACGACACTCGGCCCCGGGCACGGGGTCGACGCGATCGAGCACCAAGACGCGGTGCGGATGGCAGCCCTGATGAAGGAGCTGTACCGGCTGATGACCGAGCCGGGATCCGACCGGCTCACGGACGCGCAGGTCGCGGCCCTGCGTGCGGGTGACGGTCTCCATCGTGAGGGCTTCACCGACTGGGTGGAGCGCATGACCCGTGACCTGGAGAAGGCTACGGCCTGACGGGGACACGCCGTGCGAGGAAGTCCCCGATCAGCGAGGCGATCGCCGGCGCGTGGGTCTCCAGGGCGAAGTGCCCGGTCGGGAGGAGGTGGACCTCCGCGTCCGGGAGGTCGCGGAGGAAGGCCTTCGCGCCCGCGGGGACGAAGACCTCGTCGCCCTCGCCCCAGACGGCGAGCAGCGGGACCCCGGTGGAGCGGAAGTAGTCGTGGAAGGCCGGGTAGAGCGCGAAATTGGAGCCGTAGTCCGCGATCAGGCCGAGCTGGATCTCGTCCTGGCCGTCCCGTGCCATGAGAGCGGCGTCGTGGTACCAGGCGTCGGGGCTGAGCAGGTCGCGGAAGTCGGCCGGGACGCCGGTCTCGTACTGCCACCTGATCCCGTCGAGGGAGCGGATCGCGCGGACCGGCTCCTCGGTCTCGGGGGTGCGCTCGGCGATCAGCGCGAGGACGGGCGCCCAGGCGTCGGCGCCGAGGCCCTCCTCGTACGCGTTGCCGTTCTGGGTGACGATCGCGGTGACGCGCTCGGGGTGGGCGAGGGCGAGGCGGAGGCCGATCGGGGCGCCGTAGTCCTGGATGTAGATCGCGAACCGGTCCAGGCCGATGGCCTCGGTGAACTCCTCGGTGACGGCGGCGAGTTCGGCGAAGGTGTAGTCGAACTCGGCCGCCGAGGGCGCCGCGCTGCGGCCGAAGCCCAGGTGGTCGGGGGCGATGAGACGGAGGGGGCCCCTCCCTGCTCGAGCGGAGCCGAGAGCTTGGGGGACGTCGGCGAGGCGCGGGATCAGGTCGCGGAACATGTGCGAACTGGTCGGGAAGCCGTGCAGCAGGAGCAGTACGGGCGCGTCGGCGGGCCCCGCCTCCCGGTAGAAGACCTCGTGGCCCCGGACGGTGACCGTGCGGTGGTGGACCTGCTGCACCTGCTGCTCCGCGCTCGCCATTTCTAACCCCCTGGAGTGACGTGAGTGGTTACGAGAGGAGTCAAGCAGGGGTTGATCTAACCTGTCAATAAATCTTTAACGGTTAGTCAGGGTGGTGGGCACACTGGGGGCATGACGGACTCTCTCCACACCGCCCCCACCGACGAACTCGGGCCCCAACGGCTCCATGCCGTACGGGAGATGCTCGACGCCGCGTTCGGCGGGGGATTCTCGGACGAGGACTGGGACCACGCCCTCGGCGGCGTCCACGCCTGGGTCGAGGACGAGCGCGGGGTCGCCGCGCACGGCAGCGTCATCATGCGGCGCGTGCTCCACGACGGCCGGTCGTACCGCGTCGGCTACGTGGAGGGGGTCGGGGTGCGGGGAGACCGGCGCAGGGAGGGGCTCGGCGGGCGGGTGATGGCCGAGCTGGAGCGGGTGATCGACGGGGCGTACGCGTTCGGCGCGCTGTCCGCCTCCGACGACGGGGCCGCGCTCTACGCGGCGCGGGGCTGGCGGCTCTGGGAGGGCCGGATCGAGGCGCTCGGGCCCGAGGGGATCGTCCACCTGCCCGAGGAGGAGGACTCGACCTACGTGCGGTCGGCGGGCGGCCGGCGGCTGCCGGGCCCCGCCGCCGCGCTCGTCTTCGACTGGCGCGACGGCGACGTGCTCTGAGGGGCTGGGGCCTGTCCGGCGGATCAGGGCCGGACAGGCCCTAGGCGCGGGTCAGGGTTTCGGCGGTGCGGTCAGGGCTTCGGCGGTGCGGTGGGCGCGGCGTCCGCGGCCCGGGCTGCCGCCGCCGCGGCGACCTCGCCCCGTGCCGTCTCCAGCCTCGACGTGACCACGGAGGACACCAGGGCGCCCAGGCCCATGCACAGCATGACGTACCCCGGCAGGCCGAGGGTCAGGGCGGCGGCGGCCGAGAGCAGCATCCAGCAGCCGAGCAGCGCCTTGCCGCGGCGGCTCAGGAAGAGCCACTGGGTGGGCGTGGCGGGCAGGGTGTCCAGGGCGCCCGCCGGGCCCGCGCTGGCGGCCTTGGGTCGCTTGAAGTAGCCGTACACCATCCACTCGCCGCACAACTCCCAGCCCTCCGGCGAGAGTTCGGCGAGCACCTGGTCCTTGCGTCGACCCCTGATCACCTCGCGCCGGTACTCCCAGCGCAGCGCCTGTCCCGGAGCGCGGCGGCAGACGAAGCGGCCGACGGAGTCCAGCGACTCGACCTCCCACCCCTGGTCGCCGTGGATCGCCAGCATCCGCCGGTCGTTGAAGAGGTCCGCCGTCCACGTCCAGTTCTCCGCCGCCTCCTCGGGCGCTCCGGGCGGCGGTACGACACCGCCGAGCTGCGCCGCGAACTCGGCCGCGGGGCCGAACTCCTCCACGGCGGCCGTCCCCGTCTCCGCCAGGTGCGCGCGCAGATCGGCCACGGTCGAGGCGATCTGCTCCGCCGGGACCCCGGCCGTGCGCAGGGCCTCGGCCAGCTCCTCGAAGTAGGTGTCGGTCGTCATGATGTCGTTCCCCCTGGGTGCAGCATGGTCTGTACGGCGTGGTGGAAGTCCAGCCAGGCCCCGCTCTCGGCCGCGAGCTCCTCGCGGCCCCGCTCGGTGAGCCGGTAGTAGCGGCGCCCCGGTCCGCGCTCGGCGGCACGGAACTCGGCCTCGACGAAGCCGGCCTCCTCCAGCCGGTTCAGTACCGGATAGAGCGTGCCGCCCTTGATCTCGCCGAGCCCGGCCCGGCCGAGCGCCTTGGCGATCTCGTACCCGTAACTCTCGCCGTCGGTCAGACAGGAGAGGACGAGCAGGTCGAGGACTCCCTTGAGCCAGCTGGATCTGCGGTCTGCGGCCATGGCTGCATTCCATCACCACCTAGGTAGGAATGCAATCTAGGTGGGGCGGCTAGCTGGATCGGGCCACCAGCATCTTGCCGGTGTTCTCGCCGCGCAGCATCCCCAGGAAGGCCTCGACGATGTGCTCGAAGCCGTCGGTGACCGTGACGTCCAGCGGCAGCCGTCCGCTGCGCAGATGCGGGACAGCGAACGCGTACAACTCCTCCTGCGCGTCCGCGTGGTCGCGCACCAGGAAGCCTTCGAGTCGGAGGCTCTTCTCGACCAGGTCGAAGAGGTTGCGCGGGGCCGGCGGGGGAGTGGCGAGCGAGTGGTACTGGGCGACGGCGCCGACCCAGGCGATCCGGCCGTGCTCGCGCAGCGCGGCGATCGCGGCCTCCAGGTGGTCCCCGCCCACCCCGTCGAGCACGGCGTCGACCCCGCCCGGGGCCGCCTTCGCGAGCAGCTCCGTCACCGGTCCGTCGTGGTAGTCGAAGGCGGCGTCGAAGCCCACCTCCTCCGTCAGGTACGCGACCTTCCGCGCCGAACCCGCGCTGCCGACCAGCCGCCCCGCGCCGAGCAGTCGCGCGAACCGCCCCGCGGCCGTGCCGACGCCACCCGCGGCGGCCGAGACGAACAGGTCCTCGCCCGGCTTCAGGCGCGCGATCCGGGTCAGGCCGACGTACGCCGACAGGCCCGTACCGCCCAGGACACTCAGGTGCGCGGCGAGCGGAACGCCGTCGAAGTCCGGGACCGCGCGCACCTCGTCCGGGGCGAGGACGGAGTGTGTGCGCCAGCCCTTGCGGTGCAGGACCAGGTCGCCCGGGGAGAGCGCGGGGGTGCGGGAGTCGACGACCCGGCCGAGGGTGCGGCCCTCCATGGGGGAGCCGAGCGTCCACAGGAAGTCCCCGTCCATCGCCTCGCGGTGGTACGGGTCGACGGACCACAGGAGGTTCTCGATCAGCGCGGTACCGGGCGCCGGATCGGGCACGGGGGACTCGACGAAGGCGAAGTGGCCGGGCGTGGGGAAGCCCTCGGGGCGGGCGGTCTGGTGGACGGTGATCATGGTGGCGTCGTGCGTCATGGGGGAGACCGTAGGAAGGAATCCGGAGGCCGGGCAGTAGGTTGCTTCGATGGGTCCGCCCGATCCATCGATGTCGCTCATAGTCCGAGGTGAGAGCTGTCATGACCGACCTTGCGCCGCACGAACTGCGCATTCTCGTCGCCGTCGGGAGCGAGCGCGGCTTCTCCGCGGCGGCCGCGGCGCTCGGCATGACCCAGTCCGCCGTCTCGCACTCGGTGCGGACCAGCGAGCGGAAGCTCGGCGCGGTCCTCTTCGAGCGGGGGCGCACCGGAGCCACGCCCACCCCCGCCGGGGAGCGGGCCATCGCCCACGCGCGGCGGGTGCTGCGGCTCCTGGAGGTGATGGGCGCCGAGGTGCGCGCGGCGGCGGGTGGCGCCGCCGGGTCCGGAACGGGCACGGTCGCCGGGCCCCTGCGGATCGCCGCCTTCCGCAGCGCCGCGCTACGGCTGCTCCCGCCCGCCCTGGAACGGCTCGCGGCCCGGCACCCGGGCATCGTCCCGGAGGTGCGGATCGTCCGGGAGGTGGGGCGCGGGACGGCCGGCGAAGTCCTCGACGGGCGGGCCGACCTGGGCATCGCGACGATCGGGACGACCTCTCCCGTACCGCCGGAGCTGGTGGGCGGCGTGCTGGTCGAGGAGGGGTACGCGCTGGTGCACCCGGCCGGGCACGCGGCGCCGCGCACGCTGCCGCTGGTCGACTGGGTGGAGAACTGCACGTCCTACACCCGCCGGTGGTGGACCGAGCAGGACTGGCTGCCCGCGGCGACCGTCGAGGCCGAGGACGACGGAGCCGTGCTCGCGATGGTCAGCAGTGGCTTCGGCATGGCCGTGATGCCGGAACTCTCCCTGATCGGAGCACCGCCCTCGGTGGAGATCGCCGATCTCGGTCCGGCCCGCCCGACCCGGTCCGTCGGCTACGTCACCACCCCTGAGCTGGCGAAATCCCTCGCGGTGCGGGCGCTCATCCGGGAACTGCGCGCCGGCGCGGGCTGATCGGAGCCGCGGAGCCGTCTCAGATAGTAGGAAGTCCGAGTAATTGTGGAGACAGATGAGGGTGGCTGTCCTAGCTTTGTAGGAGCCGAACGTCTCGCTCCATCAGCGAATGGCGGTCGTGAGCGCGCTGCCCCTTGTGCAGGCAACCCCTGCGGGCCCGCTCCCCGCCTCTTCCGGCGCCTTCGATCACCACTGAGCTCCGCTCTCGGAGCACCACTGATCTCGAGGAGTCGATCCCCCATGGCCGCTGAGACCGCCCGCCGAGTCCGTCACTCCGTCGCCCGTCCGGGCGCCGACGACGCCCGCAAGAACGCCGCCGCCGCCCTCCAGCGCGCCCTCGACCGCCGTGACAACGGCGGGTCCACGGGCCACTGACCGGAGCTGCCCGACCTGACCCGACCTGCCCGCGCGCCGTCGCGTCCGCCCGGCGTCACCGGCGGGCGCAACGCGCCACGGCCGTCCGCATCGTGGACGATGAGTGTCAGACGATGGGACGAGGAGTAGGGTGCCGACATGTCTCACAGCATCAATCTCGCAGTCATTCCCGGCGACGGCATCGGCCAGGAGGTCGTGGCCCAGGGCCTCAAGGTCCTCGCTGCCGCGCTTCCGCAGGATGTGAAGCTGGAGACGGAGGAGTACGACTTCGGCGCCAAGCGCTACCACGCGACCGGTGAGACCCTCACCGACGCCGACGTCGAGGCCCTCAAGAAGCACGACGCCATCCTGCTCGGCGCGATCGGCGACCCGTCGGTCCCGTCCGGCGTGCTGGAGCGCGGCTTCCTGCTGAAGCTCCGCTTCCTCTTCGACCACCACGTCAACCTGCGGCCGTCGAAGCTGCTCCCGGGCGTCTCGACCCCGCTCAAGGGCGCGCCCGAGATCGACTTCATCGTGGTCCGTGAGGGCACCGAGGGCCCGTACACCGGCAACGGCGGCTCGATCCGCACCGGTACCCCGCACGAGGTCGCCACCGAGGTCTCCGTCAACACGGCCTTCGGCGTCGAGCGCGTCGTCCGTGACGCCTTCGCCCGCGCCCAGGCCCGCCCGCGCAAGAAGCTGACGCTGGTCCACAAGAACAACGTCCTGGCGTACGCCGGTCACCTCTGGACCAACATCTTCAACAAGGTGGCCGAGGAGTTCCCCGAGGTCACCACCGACTACCTGCACGTGGACGCGGCGACGATCTTCCTCGTCACGCAGCCCGAGCGGTTCGACGTGATCGTCACCGACAACCTCTTCGGCGACATCATCACGGACCTCGCCGCGGCCGTCTCCGGCGGCATCGGCGTCGCCGCCTCCGGCAACATCAACCCGAGCGGCGAGTTCCCGTCCATGTTCGAGCCCGTCCACGGCTCCGCGCCCGACATCGCGGGCCAGGGCAAGGCCGACCCGACGGCCACCGTGCTCTCCGTCGCTCTCCTCCTGCGCCACCTCGGCTACGAGACCGAGGCCGGCCGCATCGAGGCCGCCGTCGCCGCCGACCTGACCGAGCGCGGCGACTCCGTCCGTACGACGGACGAGATCGGCGACGCGCTCGCGGTACGCGTAGCGAGCTGACCCGCCGACTGAACGCCACACAGCCGCCGGGTCGCCACCGAGCACCCGGCGGCTGTACCTATGCGGTCGCAGGGTGCCACCATCGAACCCTGGACCGCGTCACACCGTTTTCCGCAGGGCCCTCCACGGGCGATAATCGAACGTGGGGCCGCGGCATGCGGTAAAGCTCGGACGTCCTAGCAGAGCACTGATAGCGGCGTGAGCGCGGTCCGTCACACACAACCGGTGAAGGACTAGCACTGATGACGACGACGCCCACGATCGAGCTCAAGCCCTCCTCCAGCCCGCTGTCCGACGCGGAGCGCGAGACGATCCTGGCCAACCCCGGGTTCGGCCGCCACTTCACCGACCACATGGTGACCATCCGCTGGACCGAGGGCCGCGGCTGGCACGACGGCCAGCTCGTGCCGTACGGCCCGCTCGCCCTCGACCCGGCGACGAACGTCCTGCACTACGCCCAGGAGATCTTCGAGGGTCTGAAGGCCTACCGCCGCCCCGACGGCTCCGTCGCGACCTTCCGCCCGGACGCCAACGCCCGGCGCTTCCAGGCCTCCGCGCACCGCCTCGCCATGCCGGAGCTGCCGGTCGAGACCTTCATCGAGGCCTGCGACGTCCTCGTCCAGCAGGACAAGGCGTGGGTCCCGGCGCACGGCGGCGAGGAGTCGCTCTACCTGCGCCCGTTCATGATCGCGACCGAGATCGGCCTCGGTGTGCGGCCGGCGAACGAGTACCTGTTCGTCGTCATCGCCTCGCCGGCCGGACCGTACTTCCCCGGTGGCGTGAAGCCCGTCTCGATCTGGCTCTCCGAGGACCGCGTCCGCGCCGTCCCGGGCGGCGTGGGCGACGCCAAGACCGGCGGCAACTACGCGGCCTCCCTGCTGGCCCAGGCCGAGGCCGCCGCGAAGGGCTGCGACCAGGTCGCCTACCTCGACGCCGTGGAACACAAGTGGGTCGAGGAACTCGGCGGGATGAACCTGTACTTCGTGTACGGGGACAAGATCATCACGCCGACCCTCACCGGCTCCCTGCTCGCGGGCATCACCCGTGACTCGCTCCTCCAGCTCGCCAAGGACCTCGGCTACACCTCCGAGGAGGGCCGGGTCTCCATCGACCAGTGGCAGGCCGACTCCGCGAACGGCACCCTCACCGAGGTCTTCGCCTGCGGCACGGCCGCGGTCATCACGCCCGTCGGCACGGTGAAGTCGGCGCGTGGCGAGTGGCAGCAGTCGGGCGGGCAGCCCGGCGAGGTCACGATGAAGCTGCGCGACGCGCTGCTGGCCATCCAGACGGGCAAGTCCGAGGACGTGCACGGCTGGACGCACCAGCTGGGCCAGTAGTCAGTAGTCAGTAGCCAGTGGCCGGAAGTCCGCAGCCCCGTCGGCGGGACTACGGACTTCAGGGACCAAGGGTCTACGGGTCGACTAGTCGACCAGCGCCTCCGGGGCCGGCCGCGCGGTGCGCGCGGCCTCGGAGGCGGGCGTCAGGGCGGCGTACAGCGCGCCGCCCACGAGCCCCGACAGCACGAAACTGCAGTCGATGCCGCCCGTCAGGGCCAGCAAGGGCCCTTCGTACAGCGGCGTCGACACCGCCGCGAGGCCCACGCCCGCGCCCAGCGCCCAGCTCACCGTCGCCCGCGGGTGCCAGCCGGCCGTGTACCAGTACGCGCCGCCCCGCGCCCGGCGGTTGTAGACCTGGAGCGCCTCCGGGTCGTACTCGCCCTTGCAGCGCGCGTGACCGATCAGCGTGATGACCGCCCACGGCGTGCCGATCGCCGTCAGGAGCAGGACGAACGAGGTCATCGCCGACTGCGCGTCCGAGGCGAAGTGGCCGAGGAAGACGAAGGCCGTCGCCACCGCCGCCACCACCAGCGTCGCCCGTGCCCTGGTCGCCCGGGGCAGGATCGCGTCCAGGTCCAGGCCCATCGAGTACAGCATCAGGCCGGCGTTGCCGACCGTGCCCGCGGTCGCCGCGAGCAGCAGCGGCACCACGTACCAGGCGGGGGAGGCCGCGACCAGCGGGCCCGCGTAGTCCAGGGCGCCGCGCGCCGCCAACGCCGTGTACGTACCGAAGAGCTGAGGGATCAGCAGGCCGGCGACCAGGCCGATACAGGTGGTCCGCCAGACGGTCCTGGAGCTGTACCGCGCGGGGGATATGTAGCGGGTGTAGTCGCCCAGCAGGGTGATGAAGGCGACCGGGCCGCTGAGTCCGGCCGCCACCGCCGCGAGCACCCAGGTCGGCCAGAACGAGCCGAGCAGATACGGGGTGTCGGCCACCGGGGCCGTGGTGAGGTCGCCCGCGTACGCGACCAGGCCGAGGCCGAGGAGCAAGGTCATGCCGATCGCGAGCGCCTTGCTGAGCCGGAGCAGCAGGCCGTAGCCGTACACCGCGCCGACCACCGTGCAGGCGGCGAGCACCGCGTACACGGCCGCGTGCGTGGCGCCGCCGGTGGGCAGGCCGGTCAGCCGCGCGAGCGTGCCGACGACGACGTCCCCGCCGATCCACAGTGTCAGGGCCGTGTAGCCGAGGGAGAGCAGCAGCCCCACCACCGAGCCGACGAGCCGGCCGCGCACGCCGAAGAAGGCGCCGCTGGAGGTCGAGAGGTTCGTCGCGGTACGCAGCGAGACGAGGGCGAGCGGGGCGGTCACGGCGACGCCGACGAGCGTGCCGGTGACCACGGCGGAGACCGAGGCCCACAGGCCGAGGCCGAAGGAGACCGGGAGCCAGCCGAAGACGATCACTCCGAGGCAGAGGTTCGAGCCGAGGAGGATGGCCAGGAGGTCGCGCGGGCCGCTGGTGCGTTCCGCTTCGGGGATGGTGTCGACTCCGCGCTGTTCGATCGGCATGGGCGCTCCTGCGGGGGCAAGCGGGCGGAAAGAGGGTCGGTTCTCGTTTTAGAGTGGCGCTCAATGTGACGCACTACCGTCGCGTACGTCAATCCTTGGATACCTCGCGTTCACCGTTTAGAGTGTCGCTCAAACAGGAGGTGAGTGGACGTGCGTCTGACCCCCGCGATCGACGCGGCCCGGTCCGTCCTGGGCCCCGACGACGTGCTGCCGCGTGCGGCGCGCGACACCGCCACGGTGCCGGTCGGCATGACCTCGGGAGGACGTCCTGTACGACCTCGGCGCGATCGGGATCACCTCCTCGCGCGGGGGATGGGAAGGGCCGGCGAGACCGTACGCCGGACCTTCGCCATGTCCCTGGACGGCGCCCCGATCCGCTCCGAACCGGTCGAATCCATGTCCCTGAACCGTCTCTACTTCCTCTGAGGATCCCTGTCATGACCTCCGCGACCTTCCGTATGCCGCCCGAGTGGGCCCCGCACGAGCGCACCTGGATGGCCTGGCCGGGCCCCAACCCGACCTTCACCAACGACGAGGAGCTGGCGCAGGCCCGCTCCGCGTGGGCCTCCGTCGCCCGTGCCGTCCGTCGCTTCGAGCCGGTCACCGTGGTGGTCGGCCCCGGCCAGCTGGACTCCGCGCGCGCCCTGCTCGGCGACGCGATCGACCTGGTCGAGCGCGACCTCGACGACGCCTGGATGCGCGACATCGGCCCCACCTTCGTCAGCGACGGCACCGCCCTCGCGGCCGTGAACTGGGTGTTCAACGGCTGGGGCGCCCAGGACTGGGCCCGCTGGGAGCACGACTCCAAGATCGCCTGCCATGTCGCCGACCTCGCGGGCGTCCCGGTGCACGACAGCGCGCTGGTCAACGAGGGCGGCGCGATCCACGTCGACGGTGAGGGGACGGTCCTGCTGACCGACACCGTCCAGCTCGGCGCGGGCCGCAACCCCGAGTGGAGCCGCGCCGAGGTCGAGGCGGAGATCCACGCCAGGCTCGGCACGACGAAGGCGATCTGGCTCCCGCACGGCCTGACCGGCGACTACGGCCTCTACGGCACCCAGGGCCATGTCGACATCGTCGCCGCCTTCGCCCGCCCCGGCGTCGTGGTCGTGCACAGCCAGCAGGACCCGGCCCACCCCGACTTCGAGCGCTCGCGGATGTACGTCGACATCCTCAGCCGCTCGACGGACGCCAAGGGCCGGCAGCTGGAGGTCGTGGAGATCCCGGCCCCGACCGTCCTCAAGGACGAGGAGGGCGACTGGGTCGACTACTCCTACATCAACCACTACCTCTGCAACGGCGGCGTGGTCCTGTGCGGCTTCGACGACCCGAACGACGAGATCGCGGCGGGCATCTTCCGCCGCCTCTTCCCCGAGCGGATCGTCACGCTGGTCGACGCGCGCGCGATCTTCGCGGGCGGCGGCGGCATCCACTGCATCACGCAGCAGCAGCCGAAGGTCTGAATTCCCTCGGCGCGGGCCGCGGGCTGCGTGTCAGCCTGCGGCCATGCCCCTGATCGACCACCCGAGCGGTGACTACGCGCTCCAGATCATGTACGCCCTCCCGGACGACGCCTGGTACCTGGAGCTCGACCGGGTCGCCGACGGAAGCACGCTCCTGATCGGGATCGTCCCCGACGAGGACCCCGACCGGGAGCCGACCGTGTGCGTGACCCCGCCGTCCGGGCACCACCACGTCCCGTACGAGGTCATGCGCTGGTTCATGGAGCACCTGGACCGCGAGATCGCCACGTCGCGCGGGTGGATGACGCTGCGCCCCGACCTCGTCCGGACGATCCACCGCCTGCGCCTCATGGAGCGCGACGGGGTGTACGAAGGCGACCTCCAGGCGCTCGCGGCGGTGCTCGCGGAGGACCTCCCGGCGGCCGACCTGCCGCTCGTGATCGGCGGGGTGTTCGGCGACGGCGACGGCTTCGCCGAAGCGGCCGCCGGCGAGCCGAGTCCCGCCCAGGTCCGCGCGGTGCGGGAGCGCATGGAGGAATGGGTCCGCGACACCGCGGCCGAGACGATCGGGTAGAACGTACGAGTGAGCAGCACCAGCCCGAATTCCCCCGCTTCCTCCGAGGCTCCCGCCGGGGCCTCCGTCGAGGTCCCCGCCGCCTCGGCGCCGTCCGCGGGCGCCTCCTCGCGCCGCCGCCGCAACCAGGCGGCGCCGCCCCGGGAGGACGTCCTCGCCGCCGCCATGGCCACCGTCGCCGAGCGCGGGCTCGACGGGCTGACCATGGCCGGGCTCGGGCGCGAGGTCGGGATGAGCAGCGGGCACCTGCTCTACTACTTCCGCACCAAGGACGAGCTGCTGCTGCAGACCCTGGAGTGGAGCGAGGGACGGCTCGGCGCCGAGCGCAGCGCGCTGCTGTCCCGGCCCGGGAGCTGTGCCGAGCGGCTCGACGGCTACGTCGACGTCTACGTGCCGAAGGGGCCCCGCGACCCGCACTGGACCCTCTGGCTGGAGGTCTGGAACCGCTCCCAGAACGCCGACGACGACGCCCGCGCCCGGCAGGCCGCCATCGAGGGCGCCTGGCACCGCGACCTCGTCGCGCTCATCGCCGAGGGCGTCTCGCGCGGCGAGTTCCGGCCCGTCGACCCCGACCGGTACGCCACCCGGATGCGTGCCCTGCTCGACGGCTTCAGCGTCCATGTCGCGGTCGGCATCCCCGGCACGAGTCGCGAACAAGTCCTCGCCCACGTACGGGAGTTCGTGGCCGAAACCCTGCTGCTGCGACCGTAACGCACGCAAGTAGACCCGATCGTTGCCGCGTGCACCCTTGTTGCGCCCGCTTCGCGTCCGGCACGGTTCCGGATCATGGGACGAGAGCACTGGAAGAAGATCTGGGTCGGGTCGGCCGGCAACATGGTCGAGTGGTTCGACTGGTTCGTGTACGCGAGCTTCGCCACGTACTTCGCGGGGGCGTTCTTCCCCGAGGGCAACGACACCGCCAAGCTCATGAACACCGCCGGCATCTTCGCCGTCGGCTTCTTCATGCGCCCCGTCGGCGGCTGGCTCCTCGGCCGGGTCGGCGACCGCAAGGGCCGCAAGGCGGCGCTCACCCTGACCGTGACGCTGATGTCCGCCTCCGCCGTGCTGATCGCCGTCGCCCCGACGTACTCCGTTGCCGGGTACGGCGGCGCGGCGGTCCTGCTGATCGCCCGCCTCCTCCAGGGGCTCTCGGTCGGCGGCGAGTACGCGGCCAGCGCGACCTACCTGACGGAGGCATCGGCCCCGCAGCACCGGGGCTTCGCCTCCAGCTTCCAGTACGTCTCGATGACCGCGGGCCAGATCCTCGGCCTCGGCCTCCAGATCGTCCTCCAGCGCGCGATGTCGGCGGAGGCGCTGCACAGCTGGGGCTGGCGCATCCCGTTCATCATCGGCGCGCTCGGCGCCGCGGTCGTCTTCTACCTGCGGCGGAACATGCTGGAGACGGAGGTGTACGAGGAGACCGCCGACGACGGCGTCGCGCGCGGCGAGAAGGGCACGCTCAAGGCGCTGTGGGCGCACAAGCGGGAGGCGTTCCTCGTCATCGCCCTCACCATGGGCGGGACGGTGGCCTACTACACGTACACCACCTACCTGACGAAGTACCTCTCCAACTCGGCGGGGCTGCCGAAGCAGACCGCGACCCTGGTCTCCTTCTGCGCGCTGATCGTCTTCGCCTGCCTGCAGCCGCTGGCCGGCCGGCTCTCGGACCGGATCGGCCGCCGGCCGCTGCTGATCACCTTCGCGCTGGGCTCGACGTTCCTGACCGTGCCGATCATGACGATGCTGCGGCACGCGGGCTCCTTCTGGCCGGCGTTCGGCCTCTCGCTGCTTGCGCTGGTCGTCATCACCGGCTACACCTCCATCAACGCGTGCGTGAAGGCGGAGCTGTTCCCGACCGGCATCCGCGCGCTCGGCGTCGCCCTCCCGTACGCCATCGCCAACGCCCTCTTCGGCGGCACGGCGGAGTACGTGGCCCTGTGGTTCAAGGACGAGGGCATCGAGTCCGGCTACTACTGGTACGTGGCGGGGTGCGCGGCGGTGTCGCTGGTGGTGTACCTGACGATGCGGGAGACGCGGGACATCGACCTGGGGAGGGTGGGGCGCCCCGCCCCGGAGCGGGGGCCGCTCGTCAAGGAGGGCGCGGGGCAGGGGTGAGGGCACGCCCGGGGCCGGTACCGGCCCCGGGCCCCGCTCACTGGGAGGAGTTCGCCACCAGGCGTTGCTGGAGCTTCTTCATCGCGCCCGCCGCGCGCTCGGCGAGCCGGGCGGGGGGGTTGCCGGCGTCGTCGTACATGAGGACGTGGAGCGTGGTGTCGCCCGAGCGGCCCACGTACACCACGTACGGGAAGTCCGTCTTCTCACCGGCGTCGTCCGTGACCTGTCGGCCCTCCTCGGCGACGATCTCGTCGAACCCGGCGACCGTGGGCGCCGTGGCTTGCCGCACCCCGGCCCACCGCGTCTTGCCGGTGTACTGCTCAGGGCAGCGCCGGGTGGCGCTCTCGACGTCGGTGAGGAAGGACTCGGCCGTCGCCACGTCCGCGAAGACCCGCACCTCCGTGCTGGCGATGTTCTCCGTCTGCGGTTGCTTGACGACGCGGTTGATCGCGGCCAGGGTGCCGTGACGCTTTCCTTGGGTGAGTCCTTCGCAGGTGGTCTTCACCTCCCATTCGGGTGCGGGATCAGTCTCGTACGGGTTCCCACGTGTGTAGCCCGGACCCCAGTCGGCCGCGTCCATGGCCACGGCGGCCGCGAGCGTATGGGCCTTGGTGATGGTGGCTTCGTCGGTAACCAAGGCTGATACGGGCGGCGATGTGCTCGCCGCCGATCCGCCCCCGTCGTCACCCCCCTGCAACACCGCCACCAGCGCCACCGCCAGGCCGAGGGCGACGAGTACACCCGCGCCGGCGATCAGGAGGGTGCGGCGGCGTCGGCCGTCCGGGGGTGGGGGCGGGGGCGCCGAGCCGTCAGGGGGAGGTGGTGGGACGTTGCCGCCGCCGGAGTCGGGGGGAGGGGGGACGCTTCGGCCGCCCGAGCCAGGGGGGATGCTGCCGCCACCAGAGCCCGGCGGGACGTTCCCGCCGCCCGAGCTCGGGCCCAGTGGCCCGGGTGGTGGTCCCTCTGGCTGGCCGGAAGGAGGCTGAGTACTCATACAGGGACCCGTACCACCCCGCCCCCGCCCGCATCCTGAGACCGCGATCCCGTCACCCGTACAGATGTGGCAGACTGCCCGCGTGCTCGCTACCACCATGATTATCGGCAGCAGCGCGCCGGTCCGCAGTGGACACTGAACCGCGATTCCACCCCCGCGGCAGTGGACACCGTGCCCCAGACCCGCGCGCAGACCTCTCGCACCCGCGAGGGGTTTTTTCGTTTTACGGCCCCACCATCGGCCCGAAACGGACAGCGCGTGAGAATGGGGGCAAGTGGATCCAGACTTCCGGAGCCACATCCGACAGGAGCCATCAGAGCCATGACCACGGAGAACGACGAGAGCTCGCGTCTCGACGACAGCTTCCACGTCTTCGACACGACGCTGCGCGACGGAGCCCAGCGTGAAGGCATCAACCTCACCGTCGCGGACAAGCTGACCATCGCGCGGCACCTCGACGACTTCGGCGTCGGCTTCATCGAGGGCGGCTGGCCCGGCGCCAACCCGCGCGACACGGAGTTCTTCGCCCGCGCCCAGCAGGAGATCACCTTCAAGAACGCGCAGCTCGTCGCGTTCGGTGCGACCCGCAGGGCCGGGGGCCGCGCCGCCGAAGACCCGCAGGTCAAGGCGCTCCTCGACTCCGGCGCCCCCGTGATCACCCTGGTCGCCAAGTCGCACGACCGGCACGTCGAACTCGCCCTGCGCACCACCCTGGACGAGAACGTGGAGATGGTCCGCGACACCGTCTCGTACCTGCGCTCCCAGGGCCGCCGTGTCTTCGTCGACTGCGAGCACTTCTTCGACGGGTACAAGGCCAACCCGCAGTACGCCAAGGACGTCGTCCGCGCCGCCTCCGAGGCCGGCGCCGACGTCGTGATCCTCTGCGACACCAACGGCGGCATGCTCCCCGCCCAGGTCCAGGCCGTCGTCGCCACCGTCCTCGCCGACACCGGCGCGCGCCTCGGCATCCACGCCCAGGACGACACCGGCTGCGCCGTCGCCAACACCCTCGCCGCCGTCGACGCGGGCGCGACGCACGTCCAGTGCACCGCCAACGGCTACGGCGAGCGGGTCGGCAACGCCAACCTCTTCCCGGTGGTCGCCGCCCTGGAGCTCAAGTACGACAAGCGGGTGCTGCCCGAGGGCGCCCTCGCCGAGATGACCCGGATCTCGCACGCCATCGCCGAGGTCGTCAACCTCACGCCCTCCACCCACCAGCCGTACGTGGGCGTCTCGGCCTTCGCCCACAAGGCCGGGCTGCACGCCTCCGCGATCAAGGTCGACCCGGACCTGTACCAGCACATCGACCCCGAACTGGTCGGCAACACCATGCGGATGCTGGTCTCCGACATGGCCGGCCGCGCCTCCATCGAGCTGAAGGGCAAGGAGCTGGGCGTCGACCTCGGCGACGACCGCGAGCTCATCGCCCGGGTCGTCGCGCGGGTCAAGGAGCGCGAGCTCCAGGGCTACACGTACGAGGCCGCCGACGCCTCCTTCGAACTGCTCCTGCGGGAGGAGGCCGAGGGCCGCGCCCGCCGCTACTTCCGTACGGAGTCCTGGCGGGCGATCGTCGAGGACCGGCCCGACGGCACGCACGCCAACGAGGCCACCGTGAAGCTCTGGGCCAAGGGCGAGCGGATCGTCGCCACCGCCGAGGGCAACGGCCCGGTCAACGCCCTCGACCGGGCGATGCGGGTCGGTCTTGAGCGGATCTACCCGCAGCTCGCCAAGTTCGAGCTGGTCGACTACAAGGTCCGCATCCTGGAGGGGCGTCACGGCACGGAGTCCACGACCCGCGTCCTGATCACCACCAGCGACGGCCACGCCGAGTGGTCCACGGTCGGCGTCGGCGAGAACGTGATCGCCGCCTCCTGGCAGGCGCTGGAGGACGCCTTCACGTACGGGCTGCTGCGGGTGGGGATCGACCCGGCCGAATAGGCGCGTCGCGCCGTCCGATACGTCCCGGTACGCCGCAGCATGGGCGGCATGGCAAGGACGCTCCGCAGTACCCGCACGCGAACGACGGCGGCCCTGGTGGCCGCCGCCGTTCTGACCGGATGCCTCACGGCCGCCTCGGCTCCGGCGGCCGGCTCCGCCGCCACCGCGCAGACCGCCACGGATCAGGCCGCCACCGCGCCGACCGCCGCGGGCCGCGCTACCGCGGGCCGGGCCGCCGCCGACCCGGCCGCCGCCGACCACGCGCGCACCGACCCGGTCCGGATCGTCGTCGCGCCGGTCACGACCGTGGCCGAGGGCGCCACGGCCCGGGTCCGTGTCATCCTCCAGTCGGCCAGGGCCCTCGCCGGGCCGGTGACCGTGGCGTACGAGACCGGCGCCGGAACCGCCCGGGCGGGCACCGACCACCCGGGCGTCAGGGGTCGCCTCACCTTCCCGCGGGGCACCGCCCCCGGCGCCACCCGGACCATCGCCGTCCCCACCTCCCGCGACCGCGTCGCGGAAGCGGCCGAGACCATCCCGCTCCGCCTCACCGTCCAGGGCGCCCGGGGGCCGGAGGCCCCGCCCAGGGTCGTCGTCGACGCCCATGGCCTGCCCTTCCTCGACGCCACGCGCCCGGTGCGCGAGCGGGCCGCCGACCTGCTCGGCCGGATGACCCTCGCCGAGAAGGCCGGCCAGATGACGCAGGCCGGCTCCAACTCGCTGGCCTCGCCCGAGGACATCACCACGTACGCCCTCGGCTCCTTCGTCTTCGAGGGCGAGGCCAACCCCGTCGGCCGCACCCCCGAGGAGTGGCGGCGGACGGGTGACGCGCAGCAGGCCCGCGCCCGCGCCACCCGGCTGCAGATCCCGCTGCTGCTGGCGTCGGACGCCGTCCATGGCCACGCCTTCGTCAAGGGCGCCACCGTCATGCCGCACAACATCGGACTCGGCGCCGCCCGTGACCCCGCGCTCACCGAGCGGATCGCGGCCGTTACCGCCCGTGAGGCCCGTGCCACCGGCGTCAGCTGGAACTTCGCGCCCTGTCTCTGCGTGGTCCGCGACGAGCGCTGGGGCCGTACGTACGAGTCCTTCGGCGAGGACCCCGAGCTGGTCGCCTCCATGGCGACCGTCGTCCGCGGCCTGCAGGGCGCCCCCGACGGACGGGACCTGGGCCGCGACGACAAGGTCCTGGCCACCGCCAAGCACTTCATCGCGGACGGCGGCACCGCCTACGGCACGGGCCGGGCGCCCTACACGATCGACCAGGGCGTCGCGCGCATCGGCCGCGACGAGCTGGAGAAGGTCCACCTGCCCCCGTTCCGTGAGGCGTTGCGACTCGGCGCGGGCTCGGTCATGCCCTCGTTCTCCTCCCTCGCGCTCGACGGCGACCGCAAGGGTGAGGTGAAGATGCACGGCTACCCGGAGATGCTCGACGGGCTGCTCAAGCGGCAGCTCGGCTTCCCCGGGATCGTCGTCAGCGACTGGGAGGCCGTGGAGCAGATGCCGGGCGACGCCGTCGCCAACCTGCGGGACGCGGTCAACGCCGGCGTCGACATGAACATGGCTCCGCTCACCTACCGGGACTCCGTGCGGACCATCTCCGACGAGGTCCGCGCCGGTCGCGTGTCCCAGTCCCGGGTCGACGACGCCGTCCGCCGGATCCTGGAGCAGAAGTTCCGCCTCGGACTCTTCGAGCGCCCGTACGCCGAGACCGCCCAGGCCGGCACGATCGGCTCCGCCGCGCACCGCACCGTGGCGCGCGAGGCTGTCGCCAAGTCGCAGGTGCTGCTGAAGAACACCTCGGGCGTGCTGCCGCTCAGCGCCGGACAGCGGGTCTACGTCGCCGGGTCCAACGCCGACGATCTCGGCCGCCAGACGGGCGGCTGGACCGTCACCTGGCAGGGCACCTCCGGCCGGATCATTCCCGGCACGACGATCCTCGAAGGCATCCGGGCGGCCGCCGGCAGCGGCCGCGTCACGCACTCCTGGGACGCCTCGGCGCCCTTCGCCGGACACGACGTGGGCGTGGTGGTGGTCGGCGAGACCCCGTACGCGGAAGGCGTCGGGGACGTCGGGGTGAACGGCCACGACCTGGAGCTCTCCGCGGCCGACGGCAAGGCCGTGGACGCGGTGTGCTCCGCGATGAAGTGCGTGGTCCTTGTCGTCTCCGGGCGTCCGCAGCTGGTCGGCGACCGGCTGGCGCGGATGGACGCCCTGGTCGCCTCCTGGCTGCCGGGCACCGAGGGAGCGGGCGTGGCCGACGTCCTCTACGGCAAGCGGCCCTTCACCGGCAGGCTCCCGCTGACCTGGCCGAGGAGCGCGGCGCAGGTGCCGATCAACGTGGGCGACGCCGCCTACGACCCGCAGTTCCCCTACGGCTGGGGCATCACCACGGACCACGTCGCGCAGGGCGGCTTCCCCTGGCTCCGCAGGACCGTCCAGGAGCAGGTCCAGAGCGGTGGCGCGCGCGGCATGAGCCCGGCCGTGGCGAAGCCCTTCGCCGAGGCCGAGCGGAAGTTCGCACGGGGTGACCGGGCGGGCGCGCTCACGGAGCTGAGGTCGGCGCAGCGGGCCGTGGAGCGGGCCGTGCGGAGATAGTCCGACGACTATGGCCTGGTTTGCCTCCTTTCGGGTACTTTCAAGGCATGAGGACCAGGCCGTTCCACCTTCTGTCGGCCCTCGCGGGGCTGGCGTTGCTGCTGCTCCTGGTCCTGGCCCCCTCCGCGGGGGCCGGGACCACCGGGATCATGGGGATCCCGGACGCCGGCGCGGCCCTGAAACAGGGGCCGGTGTACGTCGATCCGGGCGCTCGTGACCAGCTCTCGACGGCCGAGGCGGACGCCCTGGCCCAGAAGATCAAGGACGCGGACAAGCCGCTCTTCGTCGCCGTGCTGCCCGCGACCAGCGAGTATCCCCCCGAGAACCTGCTGCGCAATCTGCGCACCGAGACCGGCGTGACGGGCCTCTACGCGGTCCGGCTCGGGGACGGCTTCGACGCGGCCGCCGACCGTACGGTGATGTCGGCGAACGCCGTGGACAACCTGGTCACCGCCGTACGCCAGCCCGGGGTCGACGCGGCCACCGAGCTGAACAACTTCGTGGACCAGGCCCTGCCGACCCTGCGCGGCACCGCCCCTGCCTCCTGGGGCTCGGTCGGCGCGGACGACGGGGTCCCGGTGGGCGGCCTGATCACGCTCGGCGCGGTCGTCGCCGCCGGCGGCGCGGGCGCGTACGCGATCGTCCGGCGCAACCGGCTCCGCAAGGAGGCCGAGGAGCGCGAGGCCCTCGACAAGCTGCGGGTCGTCGTGGACGAGGACATCACCGCCTTCGGCGAGGAGCTGGAACGCCTCGACTTCCACCCCGCCGAGCCCGGCGCCGACGACGCCAAGCGCGGCGACTACGAACGCGCGCTCGACTCGTACGACAAGGCCAAGTCCCTGATGGGTTCGGCCACCCGCCCGCACGACGTCAAGCCGGTGACCCAGGCCCTCGAGGACGGCCGCTTCTCGCTCGCCGTCCTTGCCGCGCGCCGTGAGTCCCGGCCGCTGCCCGAGCGCCGTCCGCCCTGCTTCTTCGACCCGCGCCACGGCCCGTCCCTGGAGGACAGGACCTGGACCCCGGCGGGCGGCTCCGCCCGTGAGGTCCCGGTCTGCGCCGCCGACGCCGCCCGCCTCGACGACGGCCAGGAGCCCCTGGCCCGTACCGTCGACACCTACGACGGCCGCCGCCCGTACTGGGAGGCGGGACCGGCGTACGGCCCCTGGGCCGGCGGCTACTTCGGCGGCGGCATGCTCCCCGGCCTCCTCGTCGGCACCATGCTCGGCTCGATGCTCGCCACCCCGGCCTACGCCGGTGAGTACGGCGGCGGCGAGTTCCAGGGCGGCGACTTCTCCGGGGCCGACTTCAGCTCCGGCGACTTCGGGTCGAGCGACTTCGGCGGAGGCGGCGGCGGCTTCGGGGACTTCGGCGGAGGCGGCGACTTCGGCGGCGGAGGGTTCTGACCCGTCGGGGGCCGCGAACCTCCCTCCCCTTACCTTCCGACCTCGAACACGGGCGGCTGCAGGCCCGCCAGGCAGCCCGTGTCCGGCGCCGTCGGGCGTTCGAAGAACGACGTGGTGATCGATTGCGCGCACGGCGACTCGGCGAAGGCGACGTGGGCGACGTACGGGACCGTGACGGTGGTGGAGCGGCTCAGCGTACGGGCGGCGTAGGCGCCGTTGCTCGCGCCGGTCTGGGCGTCGAACCCGGCCGACATGACGAGGGTCGGGATGTCGCTCCGTGTCACCTCCCGTACCGAGCGCGGTGCCGCCGGGACGTCCCAGGCGCGGCAGTCCGCGTGGAGGAACGGGAGCTGTGGAGCGTTGGCGAGCACCGAGCGGGGGAACGACGGGAAGGCGCGGCGCCCGGCCCGGATCACGTCGGCCTCGCTCTCGAACGGGGTCCACTCGCTGCAGAAGACGCCGTACGCGAGCCCGTGGGCCAGGCGGCCGACGGCCTGCGGGCTGAGCTTGCCCCCGGCCCACTGCTCGGCGATCCGCTCCGGGTTGCCGTGGGCCAGCTCGTCGATCGAGCGGGGGACCCCGGCCGCCAGGTGGGTCGCGGAGGTCAGCCAGTTCACCAGGACTCCGCCGTCGATCACGACCTTCACCGGCGCCGGGCGGTCGGGGACCGAGACGGTTGTGGTGAGCGGTCGGGCTTCGAGCTCACGGACGAGCCGTTCGAAGGTGTCCGACAGGTTCGGATAGCGGGTGTTGCACGTGGGCTGCTGCTCGCAGGCCTTGAACAGACCGTCGAAGCCCTGGCGCGCCGCGCTCCAGGTCAGGCTCGCCCCCGCCAGGGACGGCGGCAGGACGCCGTCGATGCCGACCGAGCGGATGCCCTTCGGATGCTCCCGCATGTACGTGAGCGCCAGGTCGGTGCCGTACGAGATACCGAAGACGTTCCACTGCCGGATGCCCAGGGCCTCGCGCAGGGCCGCGTAGTCGGCGGCGCTCTCGGTGCTGTTGTACGCGCCGAGGTCGGCCCCGGTGCGCGCGGAGCGCTCGCGGCAGTCCCGAGTCGCCTCGACGTGGAGGCGTCCCGTGGAGCGCGCGCCGTAGACGAGGCCGACGGCGCGGGCGTTGAACTCGTCGATGTTCGGGCAGAGGAGCGCCGGGTCGGCAGAGTAGGTCCCGCGCTGGGACATGAAGATCACGTCGCGGTCGCGGTTGAGGTCGCCGGCGAGCGCCATCGGGATCTCGGAGACCGCGTCGTCGCCGGGGCCGCCGGCGAACCACACGATCGGGTCGGGCTTCGGTGTGCGGGTGACCGCGGGAATGATCGCGACCCCGAGGGTGATTTTTCGCCCCTTGTGGTGTGATCGCTTCTCGGGCACGGTGAGCGTTCCGCAGCGGGCCCGCTCCAGTTCGGGGATCGGGTCCGCCGTCCTCGGGCAGGGGCCCGGCTTGAAGTGGGCGTCGCCCGCCTTCCGGGCGACCGTGCCGATCGGTGCTCCGTCGCCGGTTCCGGCTCGGGCGGGCATCGCGGCCAGGCCGACGACGAGGGCACCGGCTGTGGCTCCGGCCAGCGCGGCCGGGAACCGGCGCGCCGCGCGCCGCCGGTGTCGGAGTGGTCCGAGGGACTTCATGTGCGCTCCGGTTCAGGGGTGATGGTGAACGGCTTCGGTTCGAGACCCGCCACGCAGCCGGTGTCGGGCGAGGTGGGCCGTGTGAGGAAGGAGCCCAGGACGCTCTGCGCGCAGGGCGACTGGGGCACCACCCAGTGGCCGATGCCCGGGATCCGTACGGCGGTCGAGCGGGGCAGCGTGCGGCCCGCGTACGGACCCCACTTCGCGCCGGTCTTGGCGTCGAAGGTGCCGTTGACGATGAGCGCGGGCACCTTGCTGGAGGTCGTCACGCGCTGGACGGCGGTGCGGTCCGGGACGTTCCAGGCGCGGCAGACCTCGTGCTCGAAGGGGAGCTGGGGGGCCTGCGCGAGGACCGAGTCCGGCCACCCGGGGAAGGCTCTGCGGCCCGCCCTCAGGAGGTCGGACCGTGAGTACCCGGGTACCCACTCGGCGCAGGCCACCGACTGGGTCAGCCCGTGGGCGAACTCGCCGATGACGGGTGTCGCGCCGGCGGCGCGGGCCCGCGCGAAGCGCTCCGGGCGTCCGTGGGCGAGCTCGTCGAGGGCGGCGGGGACGTCGACGGCCGGGACGGCGTTGGCGACGAGCAGGTTCACCAGGGCGCCCCCGTCGAGAACGACCTTCACCGGGTCGCCGCCGCCCGGCGGCGGCACGGTCAGCGTGAGGGGCCGCGCCTCCAGGCGCCTGACCTGCTCCGTGAGGGTGAGGGGGAGGTCCGGGTAGCGGCTCTTGCAGCGGGGCTGGGCCGCGCACGCGTCGAGGATCGCGCCGATCCCCTCCCGGGCGCTGTCCCAAGTCCAGGGCAGGCTCACGATCTGCGGGGGCACGACGGAGTCGATGGCCACCGAGCGGATGCCCTGGGGGTGCCGGCGCAGGAAGGTGAGGGCCAGGTCGGTGCCGTAGGAGTAGCCGTAGACGTTCCATCGGGGGATGTCGAGCGCCTTGCGCAGGGCGGCGAAGTCGGCGGCGTTCTCGGTGGTGTTGTAGGCGCGGAGGTCGACTCCGTCGGCCGTCAGACGGTCCCGACACTCCTTCGTCGCGCGGACCAGGAGGCGCCCGGTCGACGGCGCGTCGTAGCGCAGCCCGACGGCGTCGGCGTAGAACCGGTCGACCTCCGGGCAGGCGAGGTTCGGCTGTGTGTGGAGCGTTCCGCGCTGAGCCATGACGATCAGCTCGCGGTCCCGGTTCACGCCGGCGTCGATCAGGAAGGGGATGTCCCCGATCGCGTCGCCTCCGGGGCCGCCGGTCATGAAGACCACGGGGTCCTTGGCCGGTTTCGCCGAGGCGGCCGGGATGATCGCGACGGCCAGCCGGACGGTCCGCCCACTCCGGTGGGTGCGGTTCTCGGGCACCTCCAGGACGCCGCACCGCCCGGGGATCGGCTCGGGCGTGGCGGGGCAGGGGCCGGGCACGAACCGGCCGGGCGGCCCTGACGGGGCCTCACGGGCGGTCGGTGGCGCGGTGCCGGCGCCCCCGGGTGTCATGCCGGCCGTGCCGAGCAAGGCCAAACCCGCCGCGACGAGCGCCGTCGTGGTGCGCGCCCGCCTTCGTCCGGTCCGGCTCCCGCGCCCGCTCCCGCCGCTCGCGTGAACGGAGGGCGGGCAGCCCGGACCGTCTCCTTGTGCCGTCATGTGAACCCGTCTCCCTGACGTCCTGGGCCCGCCCCCTGTCGCCGGGGCGGGCACTGCGTACGCCAGCCTGGGCGCGCGGGGAGACGTCCACCACTCGTGGACTCCAGTCGGGGCAGTGGCCGTCACCCCAAGGCACGCCAGGCCCGCCAGGGACCGGCGGGCTCACACCAGGGGCTTCACCGACATCAGCAGGTGCTGGTGGCGCCCGTCCGCCCGGTCCGTGATCAGGGCGCGCTGCCCGGGGCCGAGCAGATGGAGGCGGACCGTGTCGGTGTCGAAGGAGCCGAGCGCGTCGAGCAGATACCCCGGGTTGAAGGCGACCGTCATCGCCTCCGCACCCTCCAGGGCCGCCGCGAGCCGCTGCGAGGCCACGTCGTCCTCGTAGCCCGCCTGGAGGTGCACGGCGTCTCCGGCGAAGGCGAGCTGGACCGGGCTGTCGCCCTCCGCGACCACCGCGACCCGCTTCACGGCCTCGACCAGCGGGGCACGCTCCGTCACGGCGACGGCGTGCTCGCCGAGCGAGAACAGCTTGTCGTGGCGGGGGAGCCGGCCGTCGAGCAGCCGGGTCGTCGTCCGGGTGCCCGTGCTCTCGAAGCCGATCGAGCCGCCGTCGAGGGCGAGCCGGACCGGTCCCGCGGCCGAGGTCAGCGAGCGGGCGATCTCGGTCAGCCGCCGCGCGGGCACGACCACGTCCGCGCCGGCCTCGTCCGCGCCCGTCTCGCCGTCGCCCGCCGGCTTCCACTCCAGCGTCCGCACCGCGTACCGGTACCGGTCGGTCGCGGCCAGTGTCATCGTCGTACCGTCCAGGGCCAGCCGGATCCCCGTGAGCACCGGCAGCGAGTCGTCCCGGCCGGCCGCAACGGCGACCTGCGCGACCGCCGCGGCGAAGGCGTCCGCCTCCACCACGCCCCGGAACGCGGGCAGTTCCGGCTGCGCCGGATAGTCGTCCAGCGGCAACAGCGAGAGCCCGAACCGGGCGTCGCCGCCCGTCACCGAGAGCCGCGCCCCCTCGATCGCGCTCTCCACCGGCCCCTTGGGCAGCACCTTGCAGATGTCGAGCAGCCGCCGCCCGAGCACCAGCGCCCGGCCCTCCCGTACGGTCTCCGCCTCGACCTCGATGCGCGCCGACGCCTCGTAGTCGAGCCCGGAGACCCGCAGCCGCCCGTCTCTCGCCTCCAGGAGCAACCCGCCGAGCACGGGAACGGGGGACCGTGCGGGGAGAACGCGCGCGGCCCAGGCCACGGCGTCGGTCAACTCACTGCCGTCGATACGGAATTCCATGCCGCCGACGCTAACGGCCCCCACTGACAACGCCCTGGCGCCGCCGGAGCGCCGAGCGCCCGCCCCCGCCGCAACGCCGAGCGCCCGCCCTCCGTCGCAGCGGAGAGGCGGGCGCGCTCGTTGTGGTGCGGCTGTGCGCCGCGACGGATCAGGCGGCGGCCTTGATCGCGGAGATGTCGAAGTTCAGCTTCACCTTGTCGCTGACCATCACACCGCCGGTCTCCAGCGCGGCGTTCCAGGTCAGGCCCCAGTCGGAGCGCAGGATCTCGGCCGAGCCCTCGAAGCCGACGCGCTCGTTGCCGTAGGGGTCCGTGGCGGTGCCGTTGAATTCCAGGTCGATCGAGAGCGGCTTCGTGACGTCCTTGATCGTCAGTTCGCCGGTGACGCGGTACCTGTCGCCGCCCAGCTGCGCGGCCTCGGTCGAGCGGAAGGTCATCAGCGGGAACTGCTCGGCGTCGAAGAAGTCGCCGCTGCGCAGGTGGCCGTCACGGTCGCCGATGCCGGTGTCGATCGAGGCGATCTTGACGTCGATCGAGGCGGAGGAGGCGCCCGGGTTCGTGCCGTCCAGGTTCAGGGTGCCCTCGTGCTCGGCGAAGGATCCGCGCACGTTGGTGACCATCGCGTGACGGACGGTGAAGCCGATGCTGCTGTGCGCCGGGTCGATCGCGTACGTGCCGGTCAGCGCGGCCAGCGCCGGGTCGACGGGGAGGGTGGCGACGGCGGTGGTGGCGTCGGTGTTCTTGCGGCCGAAGATGCCCATGACGTGCTCCTTGGGGGACGGAGTTCCGGAGGGGTGCCGGAGGGGGTCCGGACCCGGTTTCCAGCTCGTTGAACCTTCAACGAGAACCACCGTAGCGCTATTCCGTTCAACATTCAACATCTCTGGCCGAGGTTCCCTCGATCGGCCCCGATGTCCACCCGCTTGGACTAACCGGAGGCGGTTCTTGGACTGCCGGAGCCGCCGGGCCGCGATCTCGTTGACGGTGCCCGCCGCGCGGGCCCAACTAGTCCCCATGCCCCTCCCCAAGTCGCGAAGAATCCGTGCCGCCTGCGCGCTCGCCGCAGCGTCGTCCGCCGTGTTCGCCCTGTCAGGACCTGCCCTCGCGCAGGAGGAGAGCGCGGTGGGCGCCACCGCCGAGAGCCTCATCCGCTCCGACCGGCTCTCCGTCGCCGTCGCCCAGGACTTCCCGCGCGTCCTCTCGTACACGGACCGCGCCACCGGCGCCCGCCTCCTCGGCAGTACGGCCCCGGTCACCCAGGTCGTCCTCAACGGCACCGCCCACGCCGTCCGCGTCACCGGCGCCCCCGTCCTGACCGCCGGCTCCGCCGCGTACACCCTGTCCTTCCCCGACCTGCCCGGCGTCGAGATCGACGCGCGCCTGAGCGTCAGCGGCCGGGCCACCACCTTCAAGGTCACCGCCGTCCGCGACACCGAGGCCTTCCGCGTCGGCACGATCGACATACCCGGCCACGACCTCGTCTCCGTCGGCTCCTCGGACACCGGCGCCGAGACCGCCTTCACCCGGCTCGACCCCGACTCCACCCGTACCGCCGACGTCTTCGCCGACATCACCGACGCCACCCCGGCGGAGGCCGCCCCCACGGGCGCGAGCTACGCGATCGTCAACACCGGCTCCCTCGCCGCCGCCGTCGAGTCCAACTCCTCGTACGACAAGCCCTCCGGCCAGAGCGCCCGCGACGGCGCCCGCTTCTGGCACCAGGCCCGCAAGAACGGCGCCGAGACCCGCGTCGGCGTCTGGTCGGGACAGTGGACCTACCGGGGCGCGGGCGCGTCCGCCCCCGAGAGCGGCGACAACCTGCCCTGGGCCAAGGTCGTCGTCACCTCCGACGCCAACGCCGACGGGAAGACGGACTGGCAGGACGGGGCGCTCGCCTTCCCCGCCATCGGGATCAAGGCCCCCGGCAGCGACGAGACCCCCGACCGGGTGATCGCCCACATCCCGTTCAACTTCGCCTCCAACGCCACCCACCCCTTCCTGCGCACCCTCGACGACGTCAAGCGCATCTCGCTGGCCACCGACGGACTCGGCCAGTTCGCCCTGCTCAAGGGGTACGGCTCCGAGGGCCACGACTCCGCGCACCCCGACTACGGCGGCAACTACAACAAGCGCGCCGGCGGCCTCACCGACCTCAACACCCTCCTGAAGGAGGGCAGGAAGTGGGGCGCGGGCTTCGGCGTCCACGTCAACGCCACCGAGTCGTACCCCGAGGCGAAGAACTTCAGCGAGACGCTCGTCGACAAGACCAAGCCCGGCTGGAACTGGCTCAACCAGAGCTACTACATCGACCAGCGCCGCGACATCAACAGCGGCGACCTCGCCCGCCGCTTCCAGCAGCTCCGCGACGAGACCGACCCGAACCTGTCGATGCTCTACATCGACGTCTATTACACGCACGGCTGGATCGCCGACAAGACGATGCAGGCCGTCCAGGGGCAGGGCTGGAACGTCGCCACCGAGTGGTCCGAGAAGTTCGAGCGGGCCTCGCTCTGGTCCCACTGGGCCAACGACCTGAACTACGGCGGCGCCACCAACAAGGGCCTCAACTCCCAGATCGTCCGCTTCATCCGCAACGGCGAGAAGGACGTCTGGAACAGCCACCCGGTCCTCGGCCAGACCGCCCTGGAGGACTTCGAGGGGTGGACCGGCGAGACCGACTGGAACCACTTCTACGCCAACATCTGGCAGAAGAACCTGCCCGCCAAGTACCTCCAGCAGCAGCGGATCACCCGCTGGAACGGCAACGACCTCACCTTCACCGGCGGAGTGCGCGGCACCGTCGAGGACGGCCGCCGCACGTTCTACGAGAACGGCCGCAAGGTCCTCGACGGCGAGAACTACCTGCTGCCCTGGAACGGCGGGAAGAAGCTGTACCACTACAACAAGAGCGGCGGGACGACCACGTGGGCCGTGCCCGCGGGCATCCGTTCGTACACCGTCCACAAGCTCACCGACAACGGCCGCGTCCAGACCGCGACCGTCCGGCCGGTCGACGGCCGCGTCACGCTCGACGCCGTCGCCGGTCAGCCCTACGTCCTCTACCCCGACCGCGCCCCCGCGCCCCGGGACCCGCGCTGGGGCCAGGGCACCCCGGTCGACGACCCCGGCTTCAACGACACGCGGCTGCGGGCCTGGTCGAAGACCGGCACGGTCGCCCGCCACACGGACGACCACGGCCGCAACAGCGCGGCACTCACCGGATCCGCGTCCGCGTCCGTCCAGCAGCGGATCACCGGACTCACCCCCGGCACCCGCTACACCGCCTCGGCCCTGATCGAGGTGGAGCCCGGCAGGACCCGCCCGACCACGCTCTCCGCAGGCGGGAGGTCCGTCACCGTGGAGCGCTCGGCGATCGAGGACAAGGTCGCCGCCTCCGACTGGAACGGCACCCACCTCCAGCGCGCCAAGGTCACCTTCACCGCACCCGCGGGCGGCGCCACCATCCTGAAGCTCCAGGCGGCGGGCGGCTCCACCGCCACCGTCCGGGTCGACGACGTCCGGATCGTCGCCAACAACCCCGCGACCAGGGCCGGCACCCTCGTGTACGAGGACTTCGAGGCCGTCGACCAGGGCTGGGGCCCCTTCCTCAAGGGCGACTCCGGCGGGACGACCGACCCCCGCACCCACATCGCCCAGCTCCACGCCCCGTACACCCAGGCCGGCTGGAACGGGAAGCCGATCGACGACGTCATCGGCGGCGCCGAGTCGCTGAAGTCCCACGACGAGAACAGCGGCCTGGTCTACCGCACCGCCCCCTGGACGGTCCCGATGAAGGACGGGCACCTCTACCGCGTCGAGTTCGACCACCAGTCCAGCCACGCGGGCGCCTACGAGTGGGTCACCGGCTACGACCGCGCCGACGGGACCTCGGTGGAGACCCGCCGTACGCCGCTTGGACAGCAGCGTGGCACCGGGCACTTCTCCGAGACCGTGACGGCAGGCTGCGGCGACACCTGGACCGGGCTGCGCAAGCGCGCCGACGCCCCCGACGGCGCCGACTTCGTCCTGGACGGCTTCACCGTGACCGACCTCGGCCCCGCGCCCGAGAAGGCCGCCTGCGGCACCCTCGCGCTGGCCGCCCCGGAGACCCTGGAGCCGGGCCGCCCGAACCAGGTCACGGCCACCTTCACCAACGACGAGAGCGGCGCCGTCTCCGGTGCCGCGGCCGCCCTGGAGCTGCCCGCGGGCTGGACCGCAGAACCGGCCGCCCCGGTGGCCCTCGGCACGGTCGCGGCGGGCGCGAGGGCGACCGCGACCTGGCAGGTGACACCCCCGGCGGACGCCGCCCACCAGCCGTACGCCCTCGGGGCGGCGCTCACGTACACCGTCGGGGGAGAGGCCCGGAAGCTGACCGCCCGCTCCACGGTCCGTACGCTGCCCCCGGCGCCGACCGCCGACAGCTGGGCGAGCGACCTGGAGTGGACCTCGGCCACCAACGGCTGGGGGCCGGTCGAACGCGACGGCTCCAACGGCGAGACGGGCACCGGCGACGGCGGCCCGCTCAAGGTCGGGGGCGTGACGTACCCGAAGGGCCTGGGCACCCACGCCCCGGCCAAGGTCCGCTACTACCTGGGCGGGAAGTGCACCTCCTTCACCGCGGAGGTGGGCGTGGACGACGTCCAGACCACCCGCGGCACGGTCGCGTTCAGCGTCCTCGCCGACGGTACGGAGAAGGTCGCGTCCCCGGTCCTGAAGGCGGCGGACCCGGCCTGGTCGCTCACGGCCGACGTCACCGGAGCCGACTACGTCGAGCTGGTGGTGGGGGACGGCGGCGACGGCAACGGCAACGACCACGCGGACTGGGGGAACGCCCGGTTCCACTGCTCCGGCTGACCCGAGCCCGACCGCACCGGCGCCCCACCGCACCTTCCCGGTACGGTGGGGCGCCGGTGCGTCGCCCACGGGCGGCCTCAGGTGGCTCTGTGGAGAACCCACAAAGGCGGGGGCCCCCGGGCTGTCGACTCGGTCGGCATCAGCCCCGGTTCTGTCTTACTCCACCAGGATTCGGCTCGGGAGACTGTACGGAGTCGACGGCGGGATTTCCTTGGTCGACTTCGTAGGGTCGGTACATGACCGTTGTGGACCAGATCCCGAGCGAGCCGACCGACGCCCGAGGCCGTGTGGCCGAGCTGCACGCCCTGCGCGAGGAGGCCCGGCGCGGGCCGAGCGACCGGGCGACCGAGGCCCAGCACGCCAAGGGCAAGCTCACCGCTCGCGAGCGCATCGCGCTCCTGCTGGACGCGGGTTCCTTCAACGAGGTCGAGCAGCTGCGCCGGCACCGTGCGCAGGGCTTCGGCCTGGAGGCCAGGAAGCCGTACACCGACGGTGTCATCACCGGCTGGGGCACGGTCGAGGGCCGTACGGTCTTCGTCTACGCGCACGACTTCCGGATCTTCGGCGGCGCGCTGGGCGAGGCCCACGCCACCAAGATCCACAAGATCATGGACATGGCCATCGCGGCCGGTGCGCCGCTGGTCTCCCTCAACGACGGCGCCGGCGCCCGGATCCAGGAGGGCGTCTCCGCCCTCGCCGGCTACGGCGGGATCTTCCAGCGCAACACCCGCGCCTCGGGTGTCATCCCGCAGATCTCGGTGATGCTCGGCCCCTGCGCCGGCGGCGCCGCCTACTCCCCGGCCCTCACGGACTTCGTGTTCATGGTCCGCGAGACCTCGCAGATGTTCATCACCGGACCCGACGTCGTCAAGGCCGTCACCGGCGAGGAGATCACCCAGAACGGCCTCGGCGGCGCCGACGTGCACGCCGAGACCAGCGGCGTCGCGCACTTCGCCTACGACGACGAGGAGACCTGCATCGCCGAGGTGCGCTACCTCCTGTCGATGCTGCCGCAGAACAACCGCGAGAACCCGCCGACCGTGGCCTCGGAGGACCCGGCGGACCGCCGCTCGGACGTCCTGCTCGACCTGGTCCCGGCCGACGGCAACCGCCCGTACGACATGCACAAGGTGATCGAGGAGCTCGTCGACGACGGCGACCACCTCGAGATCCACGAGCGCTGGGCCCGCAACATCATCTGCGCCCTGGCCCGTCTCGACGGCCAGGTCGTCGGCATCGTCGCCAACCAGCCGCAGTCCCTCGCGGGCGTCCTGGACATCGAGGCCTCGGAGAAGGCCGCCCGTTTCGTCCAGATGTGCGATGCTTTCAATATTCCGATCGTCACCCTTTTGGACGTGCCCGGCTTCCTCCCGGGCGTCGACCAGGAGCACGGTGGAATCATCCGCCACGGCGCGAAGCTGCTGTACGCGTACTGCAACGCGACCGTGCCCCGGATCAGCCTGATCCTGCGCAAGGCGTACGGCGGCGCGTACATCGTCATGGACTCCCAGTCCATCGGCGCCGACCTGACGTACGCCTGGCCGACCAACGAGATCGCGGTGATGGGCGCCGAAGGGGCCGCCAACGTCATCTTCCGCAAGCAGATCGCGGAGGCCGAGGACTCGGACGCCATGCGGGCCCGCATGGTCAAGGAGTACAAGGCCGAGCTGATGCACCCGTACTACGCCGCGGAGCGGGGTCTGGTCGACGACGTGATCGACCCCGTCGAGACCCGGGAGGTCCTCATCCGGTCCCTCGCGATGCTCCGCACCAAGCACGCCGACCTGCCGTCCCGCAAGCACGGCAACCCGCCTCAGTAAGAGGAGCCACAGACGTGACCACGCCTGCCACAGCCAACCTTCTCCGCGTCGAGAAGGGCAACGCCGACCCCGAGGAGCTGGCCGCCATCACCGCCGTCCTGCTCGCCCGCGCCGCCTCCACGACCGGTGACGACACGACGCCGTCCGGCCGCTCCACGGCCGGCTGGCGCCGCCTGGAGCGCGAGAACGGCTTCCGCGCCCCGCACAGCTGGCGCTGACCCCGCGCACCGAAGGCCCCGTCTCCACCCGGAGACGGGGCCTTCGCCGTACCACCGACGCGCACCTGTACGACGAAGGGCCCGCCGCACCGTCGAACGGTGGGGCGGGCCCTTTCGTAGGCCGAACCGGCGGAGTGCTACCGCAGGCGGGCCATCAGCGCGTGCTCGACGAGCGTGATGAGCGCGCTCTTGGCGTCCGCGCGGTGGCGGGCGTCGGTGGTGATGATCGGCGTGTCCGGGCCGATCTGGAGGGCCTCGCGGACCTCCTCAGGGTTGTACGGCTGGTGGCCGTCGAAGCCGTTGAGGGCGATGACGAACGGCAGGCCGCTGTTCTCGAAGTAGTCGACCGCGGGGAAGCAGTCGGCGAGACGGCGCGTGTCGACCAGGACCACGGCGCCGATGGCACCGCGCACCAGGTCGTCCCACATGAACCAGAAGCGGTCCTGGCCCGGCGTACCGAAGAGGTACAGGATCAGGTCCTGGTCCAGGGTGATACGGCCGAAGTCCATCGCGACAGTCGTCGTCGTCTTGTCGCCGGTGTGCGTGAGGTCGTCGATGCCCGCGGACGCAGACGTCATGACGGCCTCGGTACGCAGCGGGTTGATCTCCGAGACGGCGCCGACGAACGTGGTCTTGCCCACGCCGAAGCCACCCGCCACCACGATCTTCGCGCTGGTGGTTGAACGGGCCGCGCCGCCGCTAGAGCTTGCGAAGTCCACTGAGCACCCTTTCGAGCAGTGTCACGTCTGGCTGACCGCCGGCGGCCTCGTCGCCGCCGGGCTGGTGGATGGCGACAAGTCCGGCCTCCGCCAGGTCGGCGACGAGGATCCGGGCAACGCCGAGGGGGATGGAGAGAAGTGCCGAGATCTCGGCGACCGACTTGATCTCGAAGCACAGTCGGCAGATCCGCTGGTGCTCGGGCAACTGCCCCTGCAGCCGGGACGGATCGGCCGTCGTACTGACCAGCGCCTCGATGGCGAGCTGGTACCGCGGCCGGGTCCGGCCGCCGGTCATGGCGTACGGGCGCACGAGCGGGTTGTTGTTCCCGCTCTGGCTGCCGCCCGTACCTCGCGCGCCGCCCGGATTCCGCTGGGCGGCGGGCGCACCCACCTGCGGCTGCTGCGCCTGCGGGTGCTGGTAGGGCTGCTGCACGCCCTGTCTGCTCGGGGCAGAGGGGAAGTTGAACCGGTTCTGCGCGGTGTCTGCCTGCGCGTGCGCGTCAAAACCGTTGTACGGGTGTCCGCCCGGGGGTGTCCCCACGTCTCCTCCTCCGACTGCCTCGCGGTCCATGTCCCTGTGGAGCCGCGCCACCGCACCTTACGGTGCGGTGGCGTGAAACGCACTGTCTGTCTGTTAGTTGAGAAGACTTCCCTGAAGTTCCGCCCGGAGGTCAGGCGTCAGGACACTGCCCGCACGGTCGACCAGCAGAGCCATCTCGTAGCCCACGAGACCGATGTCGGCCTCCGGGTGCGCGAGCACGGCCAGCGAGGATCCGTCCGAGATCGACATGATGAAGAGGAAGCCGCGCTCCATCTCCACGACGGTCTGGTTGACCGCACCGCCCTCGAAGATCCGGGACGCGCCCGCGGTCAGCGAGGTCAGTCCGGAGGCGACGGCCGCCAGCTGGTCGGCGCGGTCGCGGGGGAATCCTTCGGACATGGCAAGGAGCAGACCGTCGGCGGAGACCACCACCGTGTGGGACACCCCGGGGGTGTTGTCCACGAAGTTGGTGATCAACCAGTTCAGATTCTGCGCCGCCTGGCTCATGCTCACACTAACGCTCCTGGTTGTAGGTACTGCCCGGGCCGAGGCCCGATCCGTTCGTGTCCGTTCCCGCGGTGCGTCCCTGCTGGACACCCCGGCGCAGGTTGCTCAACCTGCCCCGAACGTCCTCAGGGGCGCGGGAGACCTGGGGGCCGCCCTGCGGGGTCTGCTCCGCCGTGCCCTCGACCAGGTTGGCCTTGGGGACCCGCTTCGGCAGTCCGGAGGAGGTGACCCCGCCGGCCTTCGGGTCGCGGAGCTTCTCGGCCCGCTGCCAGCGCTCGTCGTTCGTCGAGCGCCATTCGTCGGAGCCGTCGGCTTCGTTCTGGTGGACCGGCACCGGCTGCGTGACCGGAGCCTGCGCCGGCTGGGCCGCCTGCCGCGTGGGCTGCGGGCCCTGCGCGGCGCTGCTGCCGCGACGCGGCAGACCTGCGTCGGTCAGCGCGTGGCCGGCGTCCGGGGTGGGGTTCGGAGTCGAACCCGGACGGTCGAAGCCTACGCGGTCGGCGGCCGGTTCGGGAGCGCTGGGAACAGATTCCGCTTCCGCTCCGTAGCTCTGCTCGTAGCCGCCCTGGTACCCGGCCTGCCCCGGCCACTCTGCCTGCTGGCCCTGGGGCTCGTAGCCGTGCTGGTACGACCCCTGGTCGGCCTCGTGGACCGGATAGCCGGCTTCCGCATAGCCGTTCTCGGAGTAGCCGCCGGCCGACTGGTCGTAGCCGTCGTAGCCCTGCTGCGCGTAGTCGTAACCGTCGTGCTGCTGAGCCTGCTGGGGCTGGCCGTAGTCGCCCGCGTACTCCTGGGCGTACTCCTGCCCCTGCTGCCCGTACTCCTGCCCGGCGTACTCCTGCTCCTGGGGCGCGTAGCCCTGGTGCGCGGGGTCGACCTCGTCCCGGAACATCGGACGGTCGCCGTGCGTCTGCGACTCCAGGGCCGCCCGGCGCTCCTCGCGCTGGAGCGAACGGTTCACCGGGTCGAGCTGGCGGTCGTCCGCCGGCTGCTCGTAGCGGGAGTCGTCGAAGCCGAGCTCCGCCGCGGTCCGCATCTGCGGGTGGACCGGCTCGAAGGCGTGGCCCGCCTGCTGCGGGATGATCTGCGAGACCGTGAAGTCGTTCTCGGGCAGCTGCTCGCCACCACCACCGTGGGTGATCGCGTCGGGCAGCATGACGAGCGAGGTCGTACCGGCCTGCTCGCCCGAGGGGCGCAGCTGGACCCGGATGCCGTGCCGGTCGGCCAGACGGCCGACCACGAACAGGCCCATGCGCTGCGAGACGGCGGCGTCCACGGTCGGCGGGTTGGCCAGCTTGTGGTTGATGTCCGCGAAGTCCTCGGCCGTGAGGCCGATGCCCTTGTCGTGGATCTCGACCATCACGCGGCCGTCGGGCAGGCGGGTCGCGGTGACGCGGACCTTGGTCTGCGGGGAGGAGAACGTGGTGGCGTTCTCCAGGAGCTCGGCGAGCAGGTGCACGAGGTCGGTCACGGCCTGGCCGTGGATCTCGGCCTCCGGGACTCCGGCCAGCTCGATGCGCTCGTACTGCTCCACCTCGGAGGAGGCGGCGCGCATCACGTCGACCAGCGGCACCGGCTGGTCCCAGCGGCGGCCCGGCTCCTCGCCGGCGAGGACGAGGAGGTTCTCGCCGTTGCGGCGCATACGGGTGGCCAGGTGGTCCAGCTTGAAGAGGTTCTCCAGCTGGTCCGGGTCGGCCTCGTTGTTCTCCAGGTCCGTGATGAGGGTCAGCTGGCCCTCGATCAGCGACTGGTTGCGGCGCGAGAGGTTGGTGAAGATCGCGTTGACGTTGCCCCGCAGCATGGCCTGCTCGGCGGCGAGCCGGACGGCCTCGCGGTGGACCTGGTCGAAGGCGCGGGCGACCTCGCCGATCTCGTCCTGGGAGTCGATCGGGATGGGCTGCACGCGGGTGTCCACCCGGCCCGGCTCGGTCCGGGAGAGCTGGTCGACGAGCATCGGCAGGCGCTGCTCGGCGATGGCGAAGGCGGCGGTGCGCAGCTCGCGCATCGAGCGGCTCATCTGCCGGGCCATCATTCCGGCGAGGATGAAGGCGGCGAGGAGCGCGATGACGGTGATGCCACCGGTGACGTAGGCGTCGGTCTGGGCGTCCGAGGAGATCTCGGCGGCCTCGGCCACGGCCTTGTCGACGAGTTCCTTCTCGATCTCGGTGTAGCCGTCGAACTTGCCGGTGGCCACGGCCATCCAGGTCTCGGGCGTGATGCCCTTCTTCTGGAGGTCCTTGATCGCGTCGGCGTCCTTGGCGGAGCCGATCTCCTTGGCCATCCCGGTGAAGACCGAGCCGTCGGCGCCCTTGGGCAGGGTGATGCCGGCCGCCTGCATCTTCTTCTCACCCTCGGCGGCCTTGCCGGACATGACCTGCTTCAGCCGGTCCACGTCCGCCTGGGTGCCACCGGAGTTGTACTCGCCGAGGGCGATCTGCTCCAGGTAGTTGTACGAGTTCAGTGCCACCGACTGCTGCGCGAAGACGGCGTCCGTCTTGCTGGGCCGGACCAGGAGCTGGGTGCCGATCGAGCGCTGGAGCGACTCGGCGCCCTTGGCGAGCTGGACGGCGTAGAGCGTACGGCCGTAGGCGGTCACGTTGGTCGTGCCGAGACCGAGCTCGTTGGAGAACTCCATCAGGTAGTGCTGCACGCCGGTGTAGCCGAGCTGCGTGTTCACCGGGTCGAGAGCGGTGGTGTACGCGGCCTGGCGGAGCTTCTCGAGCTTGGGCTCCTCGTCCTGGAACAGCCGCAGGCGGCGCTCCAGGCCCTCGCCCTCCGGCATGTCCTTGACGGCCTCGTCGAACTTGACCTTGGCGGCGTCGGTGGCGGCGTAGGCCTTCGTCACCTCGTCGCTCTTGCGGTCCTCGGCGGACTTGGCCGTCAGCAGGGGGACGGCGGTGAGGTCACGCTCGTCAAGCAGGGCCTGGCTGTACTCCGAGGCGGCGCGCACGATCAGCGCCGTCTTCTCGGCGTTCTGGGCCTCCTGCCACGTGTTGATGGCCCCGTTGACCTGGAAGCCGCCCATGACGAGGCCGACGAGCACGGGTATGAGGAGGATCGCGTTCAGCCTGGTCGGTACCCGCCAGTTGCGCGGGGACAGCTTGCTGGAGCTCCCCTTGCCGCTCGAGGCAGGGGGCGTCGCGGGCACCGCGATGTCGGCGGCGGGCGCCACCGTGCGTGCCGGCGGCGTGAAGTTGCCGCGCGCCTGCTGCTCCGCGGAGCTTTCCTTGCTTCGCCTCACTCGACCAACAACCTCTCGGCGTCGGCACCTACGTTGTGCCGGTGTTTCGTTCAGGGCCGTACTACTCGGGAGTTCATGAATTGCAGCACGTGAAAGGGCTCCCTTCCAAACAGCCCTGAGCTTCCGTTTTCCGCCGCCCACGGCCCAGATAAAACGGGCATAAAGAACGAGCCCCGCCAAAAGGCGGGGCTCATGTGAGCGCAGTGGTACCGATCGGATGCGTCGGGTGTCCGAGGCGCCGCAATTCTCATTCGAAACGTTATGAAGGGGGAGGCGGACCGTGGCAAAGGACACAGACCGCCTCCCGAAGGGCGTACGACAACTTCCGTACGCGTTCTCCTACTTGAGTCGTGCCATCAACGCGTGCTCCACCAGCGTGATCAGAGCACTCTTCGCGTCCGCGCGGTGACGGGCGTCGGTGGTGATGATCGGAGCGTCCGGGCCGATCTGGAGGGCCTCGCGGACCTCCTCAGGGTTGTACGGCTGGTGGCCGTCGAAGCCGTTGAGGGCGATGACGAACGGCAGGCCGCTGTTCTCGAAGTAGTCGACCGCGGGGAAGCAGTCGGCGAGACGGCGCGTGTCGACCAGGACCACGGCGCCGATGGCACCGCGCACCAGGTCGTCCCACATGAACCAGAAGCGGTCCTGGCCCGGCGTACCGAAGAGGTACAGGATCAGGTCCTGGTCCAGGGTGATACGGCCGAAGTCCATCGCCACCGTCGTGGTGGTCTTGTCGCCCGTGTGCGTCAGGTCGTCGATCCCGGCCGAGGCCGAGGTCATCACGGCCTCGGTACGCAGCGGGTTGATCTCCGAGACGGCGCCGACGAACGTGGTCTTGCCCACGCCGAAGCCACCCGCCACCACGATCTTCGCGCTGGTGGTCGACCGGGCGGCACCGCCGCTAGAGCTTGCGAAGTCCACTGAGCACCCTTTCGAGCAGTGTCACGTCCGGCGTGCCGCCGGCCTCTCCGTTGCCCGGCTGGTGGATCGCCACCATGCCCGCCTCCGCCAGGTCGGCGACGAGGATCCGGGCCACGCCGAGCGGCATCGACAGAAGCGCCGACACCTCGGCCACCGACTTGACCTCACGGCACAGGTGGCAGATGCGCTGGTGCTCGGGAAGCAGGGTGGCGAGATGCGCCGGGTCGGCCGTGGTGCTGACCAAGGCCTCTATGGCGAGTTGATACCTCGGCCGGGTCCGGCCGCCGGTCATGGCGTAGGGCCGGACCAGCGGCTGGTCGCCCTCATGTCCGTACGACTCGTCGAGGGAGGCGCCGTACGGATCGTGAGAGGCGGGGGGCGGGGTCATGAATCCTCCGGGCGTGACGGCACGAGGTCATGCCGTCTGATGGGGCCGGTGGGGGGCCGGATGGGGCGGCCGGACGGTTTCTGGTGCCCAGAGCGGTACGGAGGGGCGTACCGCTCTGTCGCTACGTGCAACGGTACGGGGCTAGTGCAGCAGGCTGCCCTGGAGCTCCGCACGGAGATCCGGGGTGAGGACACTGCCGGCCCGGTCGACCAGCAGCGTCATCTCGTAGCCCACCAGGCCGATGTCGCACTCCGGGTGCGCGAGCACGGCCAGCGACGAACCGTCGGAGACGGACATCAGGAAGAGGAAGCCGCGCTCCATCTCCACGACCGTCTGCGCCACGGGTCCGCCCTCGAAGATCCGGGACGCCCCCGCGGTCAGCGAGGTCAGTCCGGACGCGACCGCCGCCAGCTGGTCGGCGCGGTCGCGGGGGAATCCTTCGGACATGGCAAGGAGCAGACCGTCGGCGGAGACCACCACCGTGTGGGACACCCCGGGGGTGTTGTCCACGAAGTTGGTGATCAACCAGTTCAGATTCTGCGCCGCCTGGCTCATCGCGCTCAACTAACGCTCCTGCTGGTGGGTGGGGCCGGTGTGGAAGGTGCCCGTGGTGGAGTTGCCCGCCTGGCGGCCCTGCTGGATGCCGCGGCGCAGATTGGTGAGCCGGCCGCGGACGTCATCGGGTGCACGCGAGACCTGGGGGCCGGCCGTGTGGGCCTGCTCCTGGGCGGTCCCGGGTACGAGGTTGGCGCGCGGAACGCGCTTGGGCAGCCCGGAGGTGGTGATCCCCCCGGCCGCCGGCTTACGGACCCGCTCGGCCTGGCGCACCAACTCGTCGTTGGGCGAGGTCCGCCAGGAGGCGGGCCCGGCCGGCTGCTGCTGGCCGCCACCGGTGCCGCCGCCCTGCTGCTGCGGGGCGGGGCGACGCGGGGGAGCGGGCTGCTGGGGCTGCTGGGGCTGCTGAGGTGCGGCCGGGGCCTGCGGAGCCTGCTGACCGTGCCCGCCCTGACCCTGGCTCTGGTTGAACCAGTTGGTCTCCAGCGTGTCGTACAGCGGGGTCCGCGCCTCGGCCGAGTTACCGGCCGGCGGCAGCGCCTCGGGCTGACGGGGCTGCTGGAGCTGGGGCTGCTGCGGCTGCTGGGGCAGGTTGCCGGCCGGGCGCGGCGCGCCGTAGTCGTTGCCGCCGCGCTGACGCGGGGCCTGCTGCTGGTACCCCTGCGGAGCCTGCTGCTGGGGCGCCTGCTGCTGACCGAAGTCCGGGCGCGCGAACTGGGCGGTGGACGCCGGGTCCTGCGCTGCGGGCTGGTACGCCTGCGGGGGCTGCTGCTGACCGAAGTCGGGGCGCGGGAACTGACCCGTGGAGCCCGGGCCCTGAGGGGCCCCAGGACGGGCGAACTGGCCCGTGGTCTCCGGCTCCTCGTGGCCGCGCGGGGCGTCCAGCGGCGTCATGTCCTGCTGCGGGCGGCGGACCGGCTGCGCCTGGTCGTTGCCCCAGCTCGTGGACTGCTGACGCTGCTGCTGGCCGCCACCGGGAAGCTCGGCGCGCGGGTAACCGCCCTGCGGGGCCTGGTTGCCCGGACCCTGCTGGCCCTGCTGGCCCTGGTTCGGCCGGCCCTGGCCCGGGCCGTTCTGGCCCTGGTTGCCCTGGTTGCCCTGGCTCTGGTTGCCCTGGCCGCCCCAGACGTCCGTACGGGACGGGATGGCGCTCTGCGCACCGCCGAAGCCGCCGGCGCCGAGCCCCGGCCGCTGCTGCTGCGGGTCCGCGGGGATCTGCGGCATCTGCGCGGTGTGGGCGTTCTGCGTGTTCTGGGGCTGCTGCTGCGGGGCCTGGCCCTGCGGCCGGTCCTGCGGACCGTTCTGGCGCGGCACACCGTCCCGGCCGGGCAGCGCCGCACGCGGACCGCTGCCCGCGCCGACCTGACCACGGGCGGCACCGGCTCCGGCGGCGAGCCGGCCCGCGGCCGAACCGTTCGGAGCGCCGCCGAGACCCGGGCGGGCACCGGCCCCGGCACCGCCGGCCGCGCCGGGGCCACCGGCAAGCCGGCCGCCGGGAGCGGACGGAGCCTGTCCCATGGCGCCCTGGCCACCCGGGCCTGCCTTGGGCGCGGGCTTCTTGCCGCCGTGGGCGACGTCGACCGGGAGCATGACGAGCGCGGTGGTGCCGCCGGAGTCCGAGGGGCGGAGCTGGATGCGGATGCCGTGTCGCAGGGACAGGCGGCCGACCACGAACAGACCCATGCGCCGGGAGACGGAGACGTCCACGGTGGGCGGCGAGGCGAGCCGCTCGTTGATCGCGGCGAGGTCCTCGGGGGAGAGGCCGATGCCGGTGTCGTGGATCTCGACGAGCACCCGGCCGTCGGGCAGCGCGTGACCGGTGACCCGGACCTTGGTCTGCGGCGAGGAGAACGAGGTGGCGTTCTCGAGCAGCTCGGCCAGAAGGTGCACGAGGTCGTTGACCACGCGGCCGGCGACCTCGGTCGCGGGCACGGCGGCCAGTTCGATGCGCTCGTACTGCTCCACCTCGGAGGCGGCGGCACGGAGCACGTCGACCAGCGGGACCGGTCGGGTCCACCGGCGGCCCGGCTCCTCACCGGCGAGGACGAGGAGGTTCTCGCCGTTACGGCGCATGCGGGTCGCGAGGTGGTCGAGCTTGAAGAGCGAGGAGAGCTGGTCCGGGTCGGCCTCGCGGGACTCCAGCTCGGAGATGAGCGAGAGCTGACGCTGGATGAGGCCCTGGGAGCGGCGCGAGAGGTTGGTGAACATCGCGTTGACGTTGCCCCGCAGAAGGGCCTGCTCGGCGGCGAGGCGGACCGCCTCGCGGTGCACGTCGTCGAAGGCCGCGGCCACCTGGCCGATCTCGTCCCGGGAGTGCACACCGACGGACTCGACGGAGGTGTCGACGTCCTGCGGGTCCGACTCGGAGAGCTGCTTGACGAGCTCGGGCAGCCGGTCCTGGGCGACCTTGGTGGCGGTGTCCTGGAGCCGGCGCAGCGAGCGGATCATGGACCGGGCCACGACGAAGGCGCCGACGAGGGAGACACCGAGGACGAGCAGGATCAGCGCACCGTTGATGATCGCTTCGCGCTGCGACTCGGCGCGCAGTTCACGGGCCTTGGTCTCCATCTTGTCGAGGAGGTCGGCCTCGATGACGGTCATGGCCTGGATCTTGGTGCCGTACTCGTCGGTGAAGTTCAGGTGACCGCGGGGGGCGCGGCCGGCCATGCCGGAGTCGATGGACAGCACGCGGTCCGCGTACTTGTCGGCGGCGTCGATGGACGGGTTGCCGGTGGTCAGCGAGCTGGTGAGCTGGTCGGCGTCGCCGCCGGCGGACTCGTAGATGGTCTGGAACTGCTTGAGTTCGACCTTCTCGCCCTGCTGGGCGGCGTAACCGTAGAGACGGTCACCCTGCTCCAGGTTGCCCTTCCGGCTGTCGCTCGACGGGAGCGCGGAGGCGATGATCGCCTGCTGGACGGAGGCGTACTCCTTGGCGGACGAGAACGCCGCGAGGGCACGGGTCCGCTTGATCATCTCGGGGTTGCTGGTCGCCTGCGCCATGTCCTGGGAGAGGCTGAGCAGCGAGCGGATGAGCCGGCTGTACGCCTCGACCGTCACCGACTTGGCGACGCCGCTCTTGTACGCCTCCTGCCGGATGCCGCCGATCTGGACGACCTGGGAGGCGATCTGGGAGACGTTCTGGCGGATGCTCTGCAGCGCCTCGTCGCCCTCGGTGGCCGGGATCTCCGCGGTGGCGTCCATGAACGCCTTCTGGGCCCGGTCGGTGTTCTTGCGCGGGTTGGCGACCTGGTAGTCGTTGGCCGACTTGCCGTTGGCGAGCGGACCGGCGGACAGGTCGCGCTCGGCCTGGAGGGCCTTGGCGAGGTCGGTCGCCTCTTCGGTGAGCTTGGTGAGCAGCTGCATGTGGTCGAGCTGCTCCATGTCCTGGAGCGACTCGCTGATGCGGATGCCGCCGAGGCTGGTGGCCGCGACCACGGGGAGGGTCAGCAGCGCCACCAGGCGCGTCGAGATGCGCCAGTTGCGCAGGGCTATTCGAGGCCCGACCTCGTTCTCGGCCCGGGGCTTCTTGGCGGCCGAGGCGTTGGACTCGGAGGAGGCGTTCGCGGCGCCGCTGCGCGCGGCGCCGTCACCACCCTCGCCGGCCGGACCCTGGCCCGGGTTCTGGGCGCGGTCGGTTCCGGCGCGGGGCTCCTGCTCGGCAGCAGCGCTGTCCCTCTTGAATCGTCCCTGCACTAGCGTCGCAACCTCTGGACCAGGCGTCCTTCCGCGTGAACGGAGTGGACGGTGTCGGCGTCTCGGGGCGCGAATGCGCCCCCGTGGTGGTCGTCGATGACCGGCGCAACTCCCCCTTTCCCGCCGCTCACCCGGCGCTGCGTTGCGCCCCCTGCGCGCCGGCTCCAAACCGCGGCGGTGCGTGGAATTCCAGCACAGTGCCGGATCTCCAACAAGGGCCGCGTGTCAGGGCACGGGTCGCATGACAATTCGTGCACACCATGTCACCCCATGTAGAAGATGATCACGGAGGAATCGGACGTATTAGCTCCAAAGAGTCATGCGGCGGTGGTGTCCCAGTCGCCATGATCAGGAGCGGAATGGAGCATTCAGTGGTGCATTGTCCGTTTCCGTGACCCCGGATGACGGTCCGTAATGCCTGGTTTGTCATCGGATTGGTGAGCAAACTCACACCCGAGTGGATGTCTCCTCCATGTATTCGAAGGGAATGAGGCGTTTAGCCTGACGCTTTACAAACCGACCGCTCTGTAAAGGCGCCCGATGAAGACGACGATGCTGCTCCGCTCCACGGCCAACCCCCGCCGCACCACCCTCGCCCACCTCGAGGACGCCGAGCTGCTCGGCCGGGGCGCGCAGCCGGAGCACGCGCTCGATCTCCCGACGCAGACGGCCAACCCCCGCCGCACGGTCCTCATGACCGCCCCCGAGGCCGCTCAGCCCGCACAGTAATACGCGGGCGGCCGCCCCTTGCCGCGTTAGCCTGGAGCGTCAGACTCCAGCCAGTACCAAGTGAGGGGCGACAGCACTCGTGCGCATCGCCAGATTCTCCATCGACGGCAATGTCGCCTTCGGCGCCGTCGAGGGCGAGGGAACCGTCGAGTCCGGCGGCCTCGTCCTCGACATCATCAAGGGCATCCCGTACACCGACTTCGAGCTGAGCGGCACCAAGGTCCCGCTCAGCAAGGTACGGCTCCTGCCGCCCGTGCTCCCCAACAAGGTCGTGGCCATCGGCCGCAACTACGCGGAGCACGCCGCCGAACTCGGCAACGAGGTCCCGGACGTACCCGTCGCCTTCTTCAAGCCGACCACGTCCGTCATCGGATCCGGCGACGCCATCGAGTACCCCTCCTTCTCGAACGAGCTGCACCACGAGGCCGAGCTGGCCGTCGTCATCGGCCGCATGTGCCGAGAGGTGCCGCGCGAGCGGGTCAAGGACGTCATCTTCGGCTACACCTGCGCCAACGACGTCACCGCGCGCGACGCACAGCAGCGCGAGAAGCAGTGGGCCCGGGCCAAGGGCTTCGACACCAGCTGCCCGCTCGGTCCCTGGGTGGAGACGGAGCTCGACCCGAGCGACCTCACCATCCAGGCCACGGTCAACGGCGAACAGCGCCAGCTGGGTCGTACGAGCGACATGGTCCGCTCCATCGAGGATCTGGTCGTCCACATCACCGAGGCCATGACGCTGCTCCCGGGCGACGTCATCCTCACCGGCACCCCCGCCGGGGTCGGCCCCCTCAACGTCGGCGACGAGGTCGCCGTCACCATCGAAGGCATCGGCACTCTCACCAACAAGGTGATCAAGCGTGGCTAACGCGATCCGCGTCCGTTTCTGTCCGTCCCCGACCGGCAACCCCCACGTGGGCCTGGTCCGCACCGCCCTGTTCAACTGGGCCTTCGCCCGGCACAACCAGGGCACCATGGTCTTCCGCATCGAGGACACCGACGCGGCCCGCGACTCCGAGGAGTCGTACCAGCAGCTGCTCGACTCGATGCGCTGGCTCGGTCTCGACTGGGACGAGGGCCCGACAGCGTTCGACAGTGCCTCCGGCACGGGCGGCGGCCCGCACGAGCCGTACCGCCAGTCGCAGCGGATGGACATCTACAAGGACGTCGCGGAGAAGCTGCTCGCCGGCGGGTACGCGTACCACTGCTTCTGCACCGCCGTGGAGCTCGAGGCCCGCCGCGACGCCGCCCGCCTGGCAGGCAAGCCCTCCGGCTACGACGGCACCTGCCGCAACCTGAGCGCCGAGCGCATCGAGCGCTACCGGGCCGAGGGCCGCGAGTCGATCGTCCGCTTCCGGATGCCCGACGAGCCGATCACCTTCACCGACCTGGTCCGCGGCGAGCTCACCTTCACCCCGGACAACGTCCCGGACTACGGCATCGTGCGCGCCAACGGCGCCCCGCTGTACACCCTGGTCAACCCGGTCGACGACGCCCTGATGGAGATCACCCACGTCCTGCGCGGCGAGGACCTGCTCTCCTCCACCCCGCGCCAGATCGCGCTCTACAAGGCGCTCATCGAGCTGGGCGTCGCCAAGGAGATCCCCTCCTTCGGCCACCTGCCGTACGTGATGGGCGAGGGCAACAAGAAGCTCTCCAAGCGCGACCCGCAGGCCTCCCTCAACCTCTACCGGGAGCGCGGCTTCCTGCGCGAGGGCCTCCTGAACTACCTCTCCCTCCTGGGCTGGTCGTTCTCGGCGGACCAGGACATCTTCACCATCGAGCAGATGGTCGAGAAGTTCGACATCGCCGACGTCAACGCGAACCCGGCGCGCTTCGACCTGAAGAAGGCCGAGTCGATCAACGCCGACCACATCCGCATGCTGGACGTGAAGGCCTTCGCCGAGGCCTGCGAGCCCTGGCTCCAGGCCCCGCACGCCAACTGGGCCCCGGAGGACTTCGACGCGGAGGCCTGGAACCGGATCGCCCCGCACGCCCAGACCCGCCTCACGGTCCTCTCGGACATCACGGCCAACGTGGACTTCCTCTTCCTGCCCGAGCCGGTCTTCGACCAGCCCTCGTGGGACAAGGCCATGAAGGGCGAGCCGGCGGCCCTCCTGACCACCGCCCGCGCCAAGCTGGAGTCGGCCGACTGGAACGACCCCGAGTCGCTCAAGAACGCCGTCCTGGCCGCCGGCGAGGAGCACGGCCTGAAGCTCGGAAAGGCCCAGGCCCCGGTCCGCGTCGCGGTCACCGGCCGCACCGTCGGCCTGCCGCTCTTCGAGTCCCTGGAGATCCTGGGCAAGGAGAAGACCCTGTCCCGCATCGACGCGACGCTCGCGAAGCTCGCGGCGTAACGGCTGCCCGCACGGAACGGAGGGGCGACGACCAGGACGGTCGTCGCCCCTCCGGCGTCCTCCGCCGGGGCCCATGCCTACGCTCCTGCGCATGACGATCGACTGGCTGGAGATCTCGAAGCGCCTGATCCGGGCGGACCGGGCCAAGGCGAAGTGCTGCCCCAGGTGGCAGCGGTTCGGGTCCCCGGACGCCCCGCCGCCGCTGTCCGAGGCCGAGGTCCGCGAGGCGGAGGAGCAGCTGGGGATCACGTTCCCCGAGGAGTACCGGCACCACCTCCTGTTCCACAGCGCGGGCGGTCAGCCGAACCGCCTCCACCGCTCGGCGGCCGGCTGGGGCTGGGAGGGCGACACCAGCACCGATCTCCACCTCCTGAGCACGCCCTTCCCCCACCCGGACTCCTACGTGGAGCGCGAGAACGAGCTGGACGACCGTGAGCCGCGGGAGGAGGACTTCCCCGACATCGCGAGTCGCCAGGCCGCCTGGAAGGCCTGGGACGACGAGTACGGGGTCCTGCAGGACCACAAGACCTCGGGCGCCGTGTGCATCGCGGAGCACGGCTGCGGATTCGCCACCCTGCTCGCCGTCACCGGCCCGTACCGGGGAACGATGTGGTTCGACGGCCGGGCCACCTGCGACCTGATCCTCCCCCTCACCCTGGAGGACCGGCCCCTGACCTTCGCCGAGTGGATCGGTCGGCACTCGATGGACCTGGTCCGCTGGTGAACGTTCCCGAGTAGATTCGGTCCCATGGCCATCCGCGCGGTCCTCTGGGACATCGACGACACCCTCTTCGACTACTCGCGCGCGGACCTGGCCGGCATGCGCGACCATCTCGTGGCCGAGGGCCTGGTGGACGGGTTCGACTCCGTCGACCAGGCCCTTCGTCGTTGGCAGGAGCTCACGGTCGTCCACTGGCGGCGCTTCGAGGCCGGCGGGGTGGACTTCCAGGACCAGCGGCGCGAGCGCGTGCGGGAGTTCCTCGCGGCCCCCGGGCTGACCGCCGCCGAGGCCGACGCCTGGTTCGCCCGGTACGTCGCGCACTACGAGGCGGCCTGGGAGCTCTTCCCCGACGCGCTGCCCGTGCTCGACCTGCTCGCGGGTGACTACCGTCACGCGGTCCTGTCGAACTCCTCGATCCACAACCAGGACCGCAAGCTGCGCGTGCTCGGCGTACGGGACCGCTTCGAGGCCGTCGTCTGCGCCGCGGAGCTCGGGGTGGCCAAGCCCGCAGCCGAGGCCTTCCACGCGGCCTGCGACGCCCTCGGCCTGGCCCCGGCCGAGGTGGCGTACGTCGGTGACCAGCCGGACATCGACGCCTCGGGGGCGGACGGCGCGGGGCTCCGGGGCATCTGGCTGGACCGGGCCGACACCGGCGGGCGGCCCGAGCTGACCCGCATCACCGGCCTCGCCCAGCTGCCCGGACTGCTGCGCGGGGATACCCGTTTTGGAGCGCCGGACACCTTCAGGTAATGTTCTTCCTGCGCCGAGGGGAGCAAGCCGAAAGGCAGAAACCCACCGGAGCACAACCCGAACAAGATCCCCCTCGCCGGGGATCGCGTTTTGGTGGCCTATGGTGTAATTGGCAGCACGACTGATTCTGGTTCAGTTAGTCTAGGTTCGAGTCCTGGTAGGCCAGCTCGCAGAGCTCATCTGCATCGTACGCGGATCTCATCCGCAAAGCCCCCGTTGTGTAGCGGCCTAGCACGCTGCCCTCTCAAGGCAGTAGCGCCGGTTCGAATCCGGTCGGGGGTACAGATCCTTCCCGCGGGATCACCTGGGTCGCACCCGGTGAACCCGATGCAGGATCGCTAGGGCCCCCGTTGTGTAGCGGCCTAGCACGCCGCCCTCTCAAGGCGGTAGCGCCGGTTCGAATCCGGTCGGGGGTACGAAAATGGTCTACACCACCAGTGGCCTATGGTGTAATTGGCAGCACGACTGATTCTGGTTCAGTTAGTCTAGGTTCGAGTCCTGGTAGGCCAGCGCAGTAACATCATGCGACTCCGTCGCGTGGTACAAGATCTTGCCCCCGTTGTGTAGCGGCCTAGCACGCCGCCCTCTCAAGGCGGTAGCGCCGGTTCGAATCCGGTCGGGGGTACCAGACGAAGAAGCCCTTCCCTTCGGGGGAGGGCTTCTTCGCTGTTCCGCTCCGCGCACACAACTCCGGCCCACCGCTGCGGCGTTGAAGCGGTGGGCCGGGATGTACGTACGGGCGGGAGGGACAGGAAGCGCGTCAGCCGTTGCGGCGGAGCGCCTCGGAGAGGCGGGCGGCCGCGTCGATGACCGCCTGGGCGTGCATACGGCCCGGGTGGCGCGTCAGGCGCTCGATCGGACCGGAGACCGACACGGCGGCCACCACGCGGTTCGACGGGCCGCGTACGGGCGCGGAGACGGATGCCACGCCCGGCTCGCGCTCGCCGATCGACTGGGCCCAGCCGCGGCGCCGTACGCCCGAGAGGGCCGTCGCCGTGAAGCGGGCGCCCTGCAGGCCGCGGTGCAGCCGCTCGGGCTCCTCCCAGGCCATCAGGATCTGCGCCGAGGAGCCGGCCTTCATCGTCAGCGTCGAGCCGACCGGGACGGTGTCCCGAAGGCCGGACAGGCGCTCGGCGGCCGCGACACAGATGCGCATGTCGCCCTGACGCCGGTAGAGCTGCGCGCTCTCGCCGGTGACATCGCGCAGATGCGTCAGTACCGGGCCCGCCGTGGCGAGCAGGCGGTCCTCACCGGCCGCGGCGGCGAGCTCCGCCAGGCGCGGTCCGAGGATGAACCGGCCCTGCATGTCGCGCGCCACCATCCGGTGGTGTTCCAGTGCCACGGCGAGGCGATGTGCCGTGGGTCGTGCGAGTCCCGTCGCCGCGACCAGACCTGCGAGGGTGGCCGGACCGGACTCCAGGGCGCTCAGGACAAGGGCTGCCTTGTCGAGAACACCCACGCCGCTAGAGTTGTCCATGCAACGATATTCACGTCTCACTCTGTGAAACGCAAGTTCAATTTTCCTGGGAACTTGTCACTCTGGTGGGGCGGCCGCACAACGGCTCGCGAAACGGGTCTCTAGTTGTGCCGGCGATCACGTCGGCCGGAGGGAAAGCGATGGGTAGGACACTCGCGGAGAAGGTCTGGGACGACCACGTCGTCCGGCGCGCCGAGGGCGAGCCCGACCTCCTCTTCATCGATCTTCACCTGCTGCACGAGGTGACCAGCCCCCAGGCGTTCGACGGTCTGCGTCAGAACGGCCGGCAGGTACGGCGCCTCGACCTCACCATCGCCACCGAGGACCACAACACCCCGACCCTCGACATCGACAAGCCGATCGCCGACCCGGTCTCCCGCGCGCAGTTGGAGACCCTGCGCAAGAACTGTGCCGAGTTCGGCGTCCGCCTGCACCCGCTGGGCGACGTCGAGCAGGGCGTCGTCCACGTCGTGGGACCCCAGCTGGGCCTGACCCAGCCCGGCACCACCGTGGTCTGCGGCGACTCGCACACCTCCACGCACGGCGCCTTCGGCGCGCTGGCGTTCGGCATCGGCACCAGCCAGGTCGAGCACGTGCTCGCCACCCAGACGCTGCCGCTGGCCCGCCCGAAGACCATGGCCATCACGGTCGACGGCGACCTGCCGGCGGACGTCACCGCCAAGGACCTGATCCTGGCGATCATCGCCAAGATCGGTACCGGCGGCGGCCAGGGCTACATCCTGGAGTACCGCGGCTCCGCCATCGAGAAGCTCTCGATGGAGGCCCGGATGACCATCTGCAACATGTCGATCGAGGCCGGCGCCCGCGCGGGCATGATCGCCCCCGACGAGACCACCTTCGCGTACCTGAAGGGCCGCGCCCACGCCCCCGAGGGCGAGGACTGGGACGCCGCCGTCGCGTACTGGAAGACCCTGAAGTCCGACGAGGACGCGGTCTTCGACGCCGAGGTCGTCATCGACGCCGCCTCCCTGGCGCCGTTCGTCACCTGGGGCACCAACCCCGGCCAGGGCGCGCCGCTTTCGGCGAACGTCCCCGACCCGGCTTCGTACGAAGACGCTTCGGAGCGCCTGGCCGCCGAAAAGGCCCTGGAGTACATGGGGTTGACCGCCGGGCAGCCGCTGCGCGACATCAAGGTCGACACCGTCTTCGTAGGCTCCTGCACCAACGGCCGCATCGAGGACCTGCGCAACGCCGCCGCCCTGCTGGAGGGCCGCAAGGTCGCCGACGGGGTGCGGATGCTGGTCGTTCCCGGCTCGGTCCGGGTCGCCCTGCAGGCCGTGGAGGAGGGCCTGGACAAGGTCTTCAAGGAGTCCGGCGCCGAATGGCGGCACGCGGGCTGCTCGATGTGTCTGGGCATGAACCCCGACCAACTGGCGCCCGGTGAGCGCTCCGCGTCCACCTCCAACCGCAACTTCGAGGGCCGGCAGGGCAAGGGCGGCCGGACCCACCTGGTCTCGCCCCAGGTCGCCGCCGCCACCGCCGTACTGGGCCATCTGGCCTCCCCGGCCGATCTGTCCGACGTCGCTACGCCCGCGGGGGTCTGAGGAACCATGGAAGCTTTCACCACGCACACCGGCCGGGCCGTCCCGCTGCGCCGCAGCAACGTCGACACCGACCAGATCATCCCCGCGCACTGGCTGAAGAAGGTCACCCGCGACGGCTTCGAGGACGGGCTCTTCGAGGCCTGGCGCAAGGACTCCGAGTTCGTGCTCAACCGCCCCGAGCGGCAGGGCGCCACGGTCCTGGTCGCCGGTCCCGACTTCGGTACGGGCTCCTCCCGCGAGCACGCCGTCTGGGCCCTCCAGAACTACGGCTTCCAGACCGTCATCTCCTCCCGGTTCGCCGACATCTTCCGCGGCAACTCACTGAAGAACGGTCTGCTGACCGTCGTCCTCGACCAGCCGACCGTGGACGCCCTCTGGGAGCTGACCGAGGCCGACCCGACGGCCGAAATCACCGTTGACTTGGAGCGCCGCAAGGTGCTCGCCGCCGGGATCGACGCCGACTTCGAGCTCGACGAGAACGCCCGCTGGCGGCTCCTGAACGGCCTGGACGACATCAGCCTCACCCTTCAGAACGAAGCCGACATCGCCGCCTACGAGGCGGCCAGGCCGGCCTTCAAGCCCCGTACAATTACGGTCTGAGCAGCGCTTTTCCACGACTGCGCCCCCCACCCTCCGGTGGGGGGCGCAGTCGCTTGTTGAGACCCCGTCGGGCGACAACTCGCCCTAGATGGCACAATCGGTGCATGGAACGCGACAGCCAACTCGAGCTCTACGAGGCAGTCGCCGCCCGATTGAAGGAAGCGCACACAAGGGTGCGCGAACTGCAAGTCCCGGAGGGCGTAAGGATGGCGCTGTCCCGGAAGCTGCTGGTCGTCACGGCAGCGGCGAAGCACGATCTAGCGGACGCGGCAACGCGTCTGGACCGGTTGATGAAGGACCTCGACGAGGGCCGATTCCCTGAAGACGACTGACACCAGGAACTCCGCGACGGCACTTCCGCGTTGCGGCACTAGGGTGATTAGCCCGTTTCGTGTTTGATTTGCGGTATATACATGCCTAACGTGCGAAAAAGCTTGAACACTTTCGTTCTGGCAATGTCTCCGAAGGGGAAGACGTGAACAAGGCGCAGCTCGTAGAAGCGATTGCCGACAAGCTCGGCGGCCGTCAGCAGGCCGCGGACGCCGTCGACGCGGTCCTGGACGCGATCGTGCGAGCCGTGGTCGGCGGAGACCGGGTCTCGGTCACCGGCTTCGGCTCGTTCGAGAAGGTCGACCGCCCCGCCCGGTACGCCCGCAACCCGCAGACGGGTGAGCGCGTCCGGGTCAAGAAGACCTCGGTGCCGCGCTTCCGTGCCGGTCAGGGCTTCAAGGACCTGGTCAGCGGCTCGAAGAAGCTCCCCAAGGGAGGCGAGGTCGCCGTCAAGAAGGCGCCCAAGGGCAGCCTCACGGGTGGCGCGTCCGCGACCGTGAAGAAGGCCGCGGCCAAGAAGGCCACGACCGCCAAGAAGGCGGCGGCCAAGAAGGCCACGCCGGCGAAGAAGGCCGCGGTCAAGAAGACCACCGCCGCCAAGAAGACCGCGGTCAAGAAGACCACCGCCGCGGCGAAGAAGACCACGGCGGCGGCCAAGAAGGCGGCCCCGGCGAAGAAGACGACGGCCGCGGCCAAGAAGACCGTCGCCAAGAAGACCGCGCCGGCGAAGAAGGCCACAGCGAAGAAGGCGCCCGCCAAGAAGACGACGGCGCGCAAGACCACCGCCAAGAAGGCCGCCGCCAAGAAGTAGAGGTAAGCGGCACACGGACCAAGAGCCACTCACACGCCGGGCCGGGCTCCCCTCGGGGAGGCTGGCCCGCGGCGCGTCCCCACCCTGTTCGGCCCAGTCGGGCCGGAGCGATCGGTCGGTTCGGCCGCGAAGCCGTCCCGTTCAGAGCGTCTGCAGCGTGACCAGCGTGATCCGCAGCCCCGCACCGGCGGTGCCCGGCTCCGTCTCGATCCGCACCCGCTGCCCCGGACGCAGCAGTCGCAGCCCGCCCGCGTCGAACGCCTCGGCCCCGAACTCCACCGGGGTGCCGTCGTCGAGCAGCACACTGCCGCTGCGGGTCTCGGGATCGTACGTGTACGCGGTCGCCTGCATGGCCCGCAGCCTATCCGGCCGCGCGATCACCGGCCGCCCCGTCCCAATGGGCGGCCGTGCGCGGCCCGACGCCCAGCGCGAGCGCCGCCGCCAGATCCTCGCCGGTGTCCACGTCCCGGCGTACGGAATCCACCCCCGCCAGTCGTATTTCCACCGCGCCCGACGACAAATGGCGGCAGCGTGAAGCGCCTCCGAATGCAGGTGCCAATTCCACCCCCGGCCCCGCCGAGAGGAATGTCGTACCTATTTCGGCGGCATCCGCGAGAAATGTCCGGGGGAATTCCCCGGCGGCTTCGAGGACCCGGGCCAGCTCGGCGGGCCGCAGCGCCGGGAGGTCCGCGTTGAGCGCCGCCACGCGCGCGTGCGGCCGGGCCTCCCGCACCGTCCGGGCCCCGTGCGCCAGCGCCGCGTTGAGCCCGGCCGCCGGGGAGTCGGGCACGATCCGCGCCCCGAGCGCCGCGAGCGCCGCCGCGGCCGACTGATCGTCCGTGACGACCACCACATCCCGCACCCGCCCGCACTCCAGCGCCGCCGCCACCGTGTCCTGCGCGAACGCCAGCGCGAGCCGCGGCCGCAACAGCGCCCCCGCGGCCGCGCCGAGCCTGCTCTTCGCCCGCGCAAGGGGCTTCAGGGGCACGACCAGGGACCAGCCGTCGTCCGGATCGATGTTCATCGCGGCCCATTGTGACCCGACACCGCGCCCCCGCGTCCGGAGGAACGAAACGCCCGCTGCCCGACGGCGCCACCGGGCCGGGGCGTACCGTGTCCTCGACAGACCAGGAGCATGGGGCGAGACTTGACCCCTGCACGCCAGTCCCACAGGAAGGTGCACGAGTGTCCCGCCGCAGAATCGGCTTCTGGTACCGCCTGGCGGCGGTCATCGCCAAACCCCCCCTGGTGGTTCTGTTCAAGCGGGACTGGCGCGGAACGGAACACATTCCGGCCGACGGCGGATTCATCACCGCCGTCAATCACAACTCGTATCTGGACCCGCTGTCGTACGCGCATTTCCAGTACAACACCGGACGCGTCCCGCGCTTTCTCGCCAAGGCCGGCCTCTTCAAGGGCTCGTTCGTCGGCACCATGCTGCGCGGCACCGGACAGATCCCCGTCTACCGCGAGACGACCAACGCCCTGGACGCCTTCCGGGCCGCCGTCGACGCCATCGAGCGCGGCGAGTGCGTCGCCTTCTATCCCGAGGGCACCCTCACCCGCGACCCCGAGATGTGGCCCATGGCGGGCAAGACCGGCGCCGCTCGCGTCGCGCTGCTCACCAAGGCCCCGGTCATCCCGGTCGCCCAGTGGGGCGCCAACCTCGCGATGCCGCCGTACGCCAAGGAGAACAAGCTCAGCCTGTTCCCCCGCAAGACGCTGATCGTGCAGGCCGGTCCGCCCGTCGACCTCTCGCGCTTCTACGGCCAGGAGCCCACGCCCGAGGTGCTGCGCGAGGCGACCGAGGTCATCATGGCCTCGATCACCGCGCTCCTGGAGGACGTCCGCGGCGAGAAGGCGCCGGCCGAGCCGTACGACCACCGCAAGGCCCGTCTCGAGCAGCGGCGCAAGGCCGCCGGGGAAGGCAAGAAGTGACCAAGGCTGCCGTATTCGGAACCGGGTCCTGGGGCACGGCCTTCGGCATGGTGCTCGCCGACGCGGGCTGCGACGTGACCCTGTGGGGCCGCCGCGCCGAACTCGCCGAGACGATCAACACCACCCGTACCAACCCGGACTACCTCCCGGGCGTCGAACTCCCCGCCACCGTGCGGGCCACCACCGACCCCGCCGAGGCCGCCCACGACGCCGACTTCACCGTCCTGGTCGTGCCCTCGCAGACACTGCGCGCCAACCTCGCCGAGTGGGCCCCCAAGCTGGCCCCCGACACCGTCCTCGTCTCCCTGATGAAGGGCGTCGAACTCGGCACCGCCGAGCGGATGAGCGAGGTCATCATGGAGGTCGCCGACGTGCCCGCCGAGCGCGTCGCCGTCCTGACCGGCCCCAACCTGGCCAAGGAGATCGCCGCCCGGCAGCCCGCAGGCGCCGTCGTCGCCTGCGCCGACGAATCGGTCGCCCGGCGGCTCCAGACCGCCTGCATGACCCCGTACTTCCGCCCGTACACCAGCACCGACGTCGTGGGCTGCGAGCTGGGTGGCGCGGTCAAGAACGTCATCGGGCTCGCCGTCGGCATCGCCAACGGCATGGGACTCGGCGACAACTCCAAGGCCACGCTCATCACCCGCGGTCTCGCCGAGACCACCCGGCTCGGCCTCGCCATGGGCGCCGACCCGCTCACCTTCGCCGGCCTCGCCGGCCTCGGCGACCTGGTCGCCACCTGCTCCTCGCCGCTCTCCAGGAACAACACCTTCGGCACCAACCTGGGCCGGGGCATGACCCTGGAGGAGACCATCGCGGCGACCAAGCAGACCGCCGAGGGCGTCAAGTCCTGCGAGTCCGTGCTCGATCTGGCCCGCCGCCACGGTGTCGACATGCCGATCACCGAGACGGTCGTCTCGATCGTCCACGAGGGCAAGCCGCCGATCGTCGCCCTCAAGGAGCTGATGTCGCGCAGCGCCAAGTCCGAGCGCCGCTGACACACCCGCCCGAGGCCGCCCGCCGAGGGGCCCGCCGCACGCGCACTACGCCGGACGCGCGCGCGGCGGCCAGGGCTCTTAAACGCGTCGAACACGCAAGGTACGCTCAACGCGTTATGAGCGAGAACACCCAGAGCCCCCGCAAGCCGCGCGTGGCCGTCGTCTTCGGCGGACGCAGCTCCGAGCACGCCATCTCCGTCGTCACGGCCGGCGCCGTCCTCCGGGCCATCGACCGGACCAAGTACGACGTGCTGCCCATCGGCATCACCACGGACGGGCGCTGGGCGCTGACCGCCGACGCCCCGGAGCGGATGGCGATCGCCGACCGCGCCCTGCCGAACGTCACCGACCTCACCGAGTCCGAGACGGGCGGCGTCGTCCTCTCCGTCGACCCGGCCAACCGCGAGGTCGTCTACGCCGAGCCCGGCTCCGTGCCGAAGGCGCTCGGCGAGGTCGACGTCGTCTTCCCGATGCTGCACGGCCCGTACGGCGAGGACGGCACCCTCCAGGGCCTCCTGGAGCTCTCCGGCGTCCCCTACGTCGGCGCGGGCGTGCTCGCCTCCGCCGTCGGGCAGGACAAGGAGTACATGAAGCGGGTGTTCACCTCCTTCGGGCTCCCGGTCGGCCCGTACGAGGTCATCCGGCCGCGCGAGTGGGAGCAGAACCCCGCGGCCGCCCGCAAGAAGATCGTCGAGTTCGCCGCCGACCACGGCTGGCCGCTCTTCGTGAAGCCGGCCCGAGGCGGTTCCTCCATGGGGATCACCAAGGTCGACGACCTCTCCGGCCTCGACGAGGCCATCGAGGAGGCCCGCCGCCACGACCCGAAGATCCTCGTCGAGTCGCTGCTGCGCGGCCGTGAGATCGAGTGCGGCGTCCTGGAGTTCGAGGACGGCCCGCGCGCCAGCGTGCCGGCCGAGATCCCGCCGGTCACCGACCACGACTTCTACGACTTCGAGGCCAAGTACATCGACTCGGCCTCCGGGATCGTCCCCGCGCCGATCGGCGACGAGGCCACCGCCGAGGTCCAGCGCCTCGCCGTCGCCGCCTACGAGGCCGTCTCCTGCGAGGGCCTGGTCCGCGCCGACTTCTTCCTCACCGAGGAAGGCGAGTTCGTGATCAACGAGATCAACACCATGCCGGGCTTCACCCCGATCTCGATGTACCCGCGGATGTGGCAGGAGAGCGGCGTCAGCTACCCCGAGCTGGTCGACCGGCTGATCCAGGCCGCGCTGACCCGCTCCACGGGCCTGCGCTGACGACAGGCCCCGGACGCAAGCGCCAGGGGCGGCCCGTCGAGGCCGCCCCTGGGCGCGTTCCGGCTCAGCCATCGCGGCTCGGCGCTCGCGTCCCAGCGGTCCCGTGTCAGTCGCACTCCGGATCGAGCGCGCACGGCACGGTCTTCTTCACGGGGGCGGCGAAATCCGCCAGCGGGCCGGCGTCGTGCGCGTACCGCTCGGCCAGACTCACCTCGACGTACGTCTCGCGGTACACCGAGGTGAACCGGGGTCCGTCGCCCTCCCGCGGCTCCAGCATCCAGCGCACACCGCCCACCGAGAGGCCCTGCGACTGGGGATCGCTCATCTTTTCGGGCCGGGGGACTCCGCAGCGCAGTACGATCGCCCCGTCCCCCCACCCGGCGGTCAGGTCGGAGTCGGGCTCCGGGTCCTTCCGGTCGAGCCCCGCCACGGTGTCGGGAAGCTCCTTCGCCAGAGCCTGGCAGAGGGCGGCTTCCGCGGCCGGCGGGCTGGGAACCGGGACCGAGGCCCCGGCGTCCGTGGAGGAACAGCCCGCGGCGGTGAGCAGCACCAGGAAGCAAGCGGCCGCGACGGGCAGGCCGAAGGGCCGGTGGGAAGACTTCACCGGCCAAGGGTAGACGGGGGCTAGAGATGCACGACCGGGCAGGTGAGGGTCCGCGTGATGCCGTCCACTTGCTGGACCTTGGCGACCACCATGCGGCCCAGTTCGTCGACCGTGTCGGCTTGGGCGCGGACGATGACGTCGTAAGGACCCGTCACGTCTTCCGCCTGGATGACTCCCGGGATCTTGGAGATGGTCTCGGCGACGGTCGACGCCTTGCCCACCTCGGTCTGGATGAGGATGTACGCCTGTACCACGGAACCTCCAGGGCGGCCACGAGGATCTTGTGGGAGAAAGAGACGCCACGGTACCGCGTCGCCGCGGGCCGCGGGGAGACCTGCGCGTCCCGAGGCGCCCGCAGGGTGGCTTGGGTACGACAGCAGTTGACGTTCCAGACGGTTCCTCATCGACGGTACCGCACGACAACACGAGGTGAGACGCGGTGAAGGGCACAGTAGGAGAGCTGGGGGAGTTCGGGCTCATCAGGGAGCTCACCTCCCGGCTCACCTCCACCCCGGCGGTTCGGATCGGACCCGGCGACGACGCCGCGGTCGTCTCCGCGCCCGACCGGCGGGTGGTGGCCAGTACGGACGTCCTCCTCGAAGGACGTCACTTCCGCCGCGACTGGTCGACGGCGTACGACGTGGGCCGCAAGGCCGCCGCGCAGAACCTGGCCGACATCGCCGCCATGGGCGCCGTCCCCACCGCGCTCCTCCTCGGCCTGGTCGTCCCGGCCGAACTCCCGGTCACCTGGCCGACCGAGCTGATGGACGGGCTGCGGGACGAGTGCCAGGTCGCCGGCGCGGCCGTGGTCGGCGGCGACGTGGTGCGCGGCGACACCATCACGGTCGCCATCACCGCCCTCGGCGACCTGCGCAACCACGACCCGGTGACCCGGGGCGGCGCGCAGCCCGGCGACGTCGTCGCGTACACCGGCTGGCTCGGCTGGTCCGCCGCCGGCTACGCGGTGCTCTCGCGCGGCTTCCGCTCTCCGCGCGCCTTCGTCGAGGCGCACCGCAGGCCCGAGCCGCCGTACCACGCGGGCCCCGCGGCCGCCGGGCTCGGCGCCACCGCCATGTGCGACGTCAGCGACGGACTCATCGCCGACCTCGGGCACATCGCGGAGGCGAGCAAGGTCCGGATCGACCTGCGGTCCGGGCTCATCGACATCCCGAGCCAGATGAACGACATCGGCCAGGCCGTCGGCGTGGACCCGCTGCAGTGGGTGCTCACCGGGGGAGAGGACCACGCCATCGTGGCCACCTTCCCGCCGGACGTGAAGCTCCCGGCCCGCTGGAAGGTCATCGGCGAGGTGCTCAACCCGTCCGCGATGCCCCAGGTGACCGTGGACGGCGCGCCCTGGCACGCCAAGGGCGGCTGGGACCACTTCGGCGGCCACGAGTGAGCCGGCCGCCGCTGGTCCTGACCGTCGCCGGATCCGACTCCGGCGGCGGCGCGGGCATCCAGGCCGACCTGAAGACGATGCTCGCGCTCGGCGTGCACGGCATGAGCGTGATCACCGCCGTGACCGCGCAGAACTCGCTGGGCGTGCGCGGCGCCTGGGAACTGCCCGAGGAGGCGGTACGAGCCCAGTACCGCGCGGTCGTCGACGACATCGGCGTCCAGGCCGTGAAGACCGGCATGCTGGCGTCGGCCGCGCTGGTGGAAACGGTGGCGGAGCTGCTGGCCGGGACGGACGCGCCCGTCGTCGTGGACCCGGTCGGGGTCTCCAAGCACGGCGACCCGCTGCTCGCGGCCTCGGCGCTGGACTCCGTACGGACGAAACTGCTGCCGGTCGCCACGGTGGCCACACCGAACCTGGACGAAGTGACGCAGCTCACGGGCGTTCGGGTCGGCTCGGAGGCGGATCTGCGCGAGGCGGCGGCGGCGATCCTGTCGTACGGCCCGCGCTGGGCGCTCATCAAGGGCGGGCACCTGGCGGGCGGGGAAGCGGTCGACCTGCTCACCGACGGCTCCGAGGAGCTGTGGCTGCGCGCGCCGCGCCACGACAACCGGCACACGCACGGCACGGGCTGCACGCTCGCGTCCGCGGTGGCCTCGGGCCTGGCGAAGGGCCTGTCGGTGCCGGAGGCGGTGCGGGCGGCCAAGGAGTACGTGACCGGAGCCATCGCGGCCGGGTTCGCGCTCGGCGCGGGGATCGGCCCGGTGGACCACGCCTGGCAGTTCAGGCCCTAGCGTTCCAGGGCAGGGCGTTCCAGGGCATGGCGAAAGGCCGGTTCACCGAGGTGAACCGGCCTTCAAGGCAACCGCAGGGGCTGCGCTACGACGAAACGTCGGCGTTAGCGCGAGACCTTGCCGGCCTTGATGCACGAGGTGCAGACGTTGAGCCGCTTCGGCGTCCGACCGACCACGGCACGCACGCGCTGGATGTTCGGGTTCCAGCGACGAGACGTACGGCGGTGCGAGTGCGAAATGTTGTTGCCGAAGCCCGGCCCCTTGCCGCAGACGTCGCAGTTGGCAGCCACGGGTCACTCCAAAGACTTCAGATTTACAGTGAAATCCGGCGCACCGGAATCAGAGTTCTGAAGTGGCTTGCCGGGGGAATGGCCCGACTCTCGCCGGGCAACCGAAGCAGCATACAACGGCTGCTCCCGTGGAACGAAACTACCACGATCGTCCCGGCCCCCGCCCCGGCCCCAGGTCACGACCGGGTCTACCCTGCGGTGAGCCCGACGCAGATGCCGCTCCCGGCAGGAGGACCACCCGTTGCCCCAAGCCCCGCAGACCCTCGACGCCGAAGCGGTCAGATCCTGGTGCGCACGGGCGCTGGAGACGCTCGGCCGGGAGCGGGAGGAGATCGACGCGATCAACGTCTATCCGATCGCCGACGGGGACACCGGCACCAACCTGTACCTGACGGTCGAGTCCGCGGCCCAGGCCGTCGAGGCGGTCTTCGCCGCCGACGACCCCGACGCGGTGGACGCCGTGCGGGCCATGGCGCACGGGGCCCTCATCGGCGCCCGGGGCAACTCCGGGACCATCCTCTCGCAGCTGCTGCGCGGCATGGCGTCGGTGCTCGCCGAGGGACGTGACGGGGATCACCTGGCCCGATCGCTCGCGGCGGCGGCCGGCGCGGCCAGGGACGCCGTGGCGCACCCGGTCGAAGGAACGATCCTGAGCGTCGCCACGGCGGCGGCCGGCGCCTGCGCGGGCGGCGGCAGCCTGGTGACGGTGGCCAGGGGGGCGTACGAGGGGGCCAGGACGGCCCTGGAGGCGACCCCCGGGCAACTGGCCGTCCTGGAGCGCGCCGGGGTCGTGGACGCCGGCGGACGGGGTCTGGTGGCCGTCCTCGGGGCGCTGGTGGAGGCGGTGTCGGGTGAAGCACAGGTGCGCCCGTCCGCCGGGTCCGTCGTACCCCTGCTCCCGGTCGACGACTGCGCCCCGGAGGACGGCCCGGCCTTCGAGGTGATCTACCTCCTGGAGGCGGAGGACGCCGCCGTGGAGCGGCTGCGCGCCCGCCTCGACGCCCTCGGCGACTCCCTGGTGGTCGTCGGCGGAGACGGGCTGTGGAACGTGCACGTCCATGTCGACGACGCGGGCGCGGCGGTCGAGGCGGGCGTGGAGGCCGGCCGCCCGCACCGGATCCGGATCACGCACTTCGGCGGCGCCCCCGAGGTACGGGAACGGCTGCGGCGGGCGGTCGTGGCGGTCGTCCCGGGGGAGGGGCTCGCGGGCCTCTGCGCGGAGGCGGGCGCGACGACCGTGCTGGCCAGGCCGGGCGAGCCGCCGGCCAGCGGGGAGCTCGTCGACGCGATCCGGCGGGCCCACGCCTGCGAGGTCGTGCTGCTGCCCAACGACACCGACCTGCGCCACACGGCGGGCGCGGCTGCCGAGCAGGCCCGCGCCGAGGGCGTCCGCGTCGCCCTCATCCCGACCCGGGCGGCGGTCCAGGGCATCGCGGCGCTCGCGGTCCACGAGCCGGACCGGCGCTTCGACGAGGACGTGGTGGCGATGACGGCGGCCGCGGGCGCGACCCGGTACGCCGAACTGGCCGTCGCCGAGCACCAGTCCTTCACCTCGGCCGGCGTCTGCCAGGCCGGGGACATCCTCGGTCTCATCGAGGGCGATGTCGCGGTCATCGGCCAGGACTCGACGACGACGGCCCGCACGGTCCTGGACCGGATGCTCTCGGCGGGCGGCGAGCTGGTCACCCTGATCGTCTCGGACGAGACCCCGCCGTCCCTGGCCGCCACCCTGGAACGCCACGTCCGTGAGACGTACTTGGCCGTCGACACGACGACCTACCACGCGGGCCGCGGAGCGCCGGTGCTGCTGATCGGCGTGGAGTAGAACCCGCCCCCTCCGCTTCCGGCCGGCTGCGCCGCGCGGCGGTGCCCACCCCCGCCTTGCCCTCCGCTTGTGGGCAGGCGTTCCGCGTGGCGGAACGGGTGGGCACGAGCGGGGGGTCGGTGCGCTGGCGGGTGCCTTGTGTCCGTGGGGCCGCTCGGGGCGGAGCCCCGGTCTCGTCAGAGTTTCGGGAAGGGGCGGGGTGGGGGAATCCTCCCCGGCCCCGGCCCCGACCCACCCGTCACGACCCCGCCCGCTCCAGCACCGCCTCCGCCTCGGCCCGCCGCTCCGCAGCGGCCTCGCCCTCCGGTCCGGCCACCGCCCCCGACACCACGGCCTCGTACTCCGCCAGCACCCCCCGCGCCAACGCCGCCGCCGACGCGCCGTCGTCCAGCCGGAGGTGGAGCCACGCCGCCAGCAGCTCCGCCGCCGTACGGCGGTCGCGGAACTCCGGTCCCGCCGCGGCGAACTCCGCCACCGCCCGTGTCGCGTACGACAGCGCGACGCCCGGGCCCCCGGAGTCCACGTCCACGTCGCCGTCACTGTCACCGTCGCCGAGCAGCTCCGCCGCCTGCACGTACGTGTCGCCGCGCGCCACCACGTCGGCGCCGCACGCCTCCGCCGCCGCGTCCATGAGCGCCCGCCCGTCCCCGGCGGCGCCGGCGATCCAGGCCCGTACCCGCAGGGTCCGCACGTACGCGGAGGCGTCGCCCAGCGCGCGCCACAGCTCGCCCGCCCGCTCGTACGCCGCCGCGGCCTCCGGCCGCAGCTCCGCCTGGAGCAGGGCCTGCCCGGCCAGGTTCGCGAGCATCGCGTGGTCCTGCTGCTCCGGCCACTCCTTCGCCAGCTCCGCCGCCCGCAGCCAGTGTTCCGCCGCTGCCCGGGGCTCGTTCAGTGTCACGAGGCACTCGCCGAGCCACCACAGCGTCTGGACGACCATGCCTGAGCCGTGCTCGTCCTCGGAAAGGTCGGGCAGCACGGATTCCAGGACCGCCGCAGACTCCTCGACCCGGGACTCCCGCAGCAGCCAACCGCCCAGCTGGTGCCGGGCGTACGCGCCGATGCCCCGGCTCTCGCCCGCCTCGTCGGCCCAGTGCGCGGCCTCCAGGGCGTGCGCGGCCGCCTCGCCGAACCGTTCCGACGCGCCGAGGACTTCGGCGAGCTGGAGCCGGAGCCGGCTCTGCCCGGCCGCCCCCGCGTGCTCCGCGCCGTGGTCGAGCGCCGCCAGGGCCGCGCGCTCGGCGGTCTCCAGGTCGCCCGTGTGCAGGGCGACCCGGGAGAGCCGGGCCTCGGGCTCGACGGCGAACCACGGCAGCCCGGCCCGGTGGTACAGCTCGGCGGCGTACGCGTACTGGCGCGCCGCCGCCTCCGCGTCCCCGGCGTGCGCGGCCAGATCACCCCGTACGGACTCGGCCTCGGCGGCCCGGTCCGCGACCAGCGGATCGCCGGTGTGCGCGGAGGCGAACGCGATCAGGTCGTCGAGCGCGGAGGAAAGAGCGTCGACCGCCACGGGCTCCTGGTCGGCTGCGGGCTCCTCGCCGGCCTCGGGCAGCCCGCCCGCCGCGAGGTCCTCGCCCGTCGGCTCGTCCTCCCCGTGCAGCCGCAGCAAGCCCACCCGTACCCGCGACAGCAACGCCCCCGCCACCTGGCGGGGCGTCGCCGTGCCCTCGGCGTGGAGGGCCTGGACGCGGGTGACCGCCTCCGCGACCGCCGCGCCCGCCTCCGGCAGCCGGTCGTCGAGGGCGAGGGCGAGGGCGAACGCGGCCCTGGCGCGGGCTGCCTGGGCCTCGCCGGGGTCGCCCGCCGCTTCGTAGCCCTCGGCGGCGCGGAGGAACAGGCCGACCGACTCCGCCGGGCCCGCCTCCATGGCGATGGCCCGGTGGTCGTCCAGCTCGGCCCGGCCGAGGGCGTCCAGTTCGAGGTCAGCGGCGGCGACCGCCGCCGCCACGGCCTCCCACGCGGCGCGCGCGGCAGGGTTCCGCTCCGCCGACAGACGGCGCGCCTCCGCGAGCAGCTCGCGCGGCTCCGGCGCGGGCTCCGGCGTGCGCACCGCGGCCGGTACCGCCACCGGGACCGGTCCCACCGCCCGTACCCCCAGCGGCAGCCGGTCCAGGAGCGGCGCTGCGTCCATCCGGGCCCGCGCCCGCTCGCTCACCCGCGCCGTGCCGTTGCGCTCGTCGAAGCGCCGCGCGATCGCCAGCGCCTCCACGCGCGCGTGGGCGCCCAGTTCGGCGGCCGTCCACGAGCCGCCCGCCGCCCGCGTGGGCCCCGGCACCGGCTGCCCGCCGAGACCCCGCGCGACCAGGCGGTCCATGAGCAGCGCCGTCACGGACAGGAAGCACAGCAGGCTGTCCGGGTCGCCGCCGTCGGTGAGGTACGCCGGACGCTCGGCCAGGATCTCCAGGCCCCGCGCCTCGTTGCCGGTCAGCGCGCAGAACTCGATGTGGTCCGCCACCGCCCCGCGCATGCTCTCCAACGGCCGCACCAGGCGGTAGCCGCGCAGATGGTTCACCCGGGCCTCGTCGGTCCTGCCGAGCCGCACCAGCGGCAGCAGCGAGGAGGCGAGCACCGCGTGCGGCTCGTGCGCGCAGACGTGCTCGCCGGAGAGCACCGGCTCCCAGGTCCGCAGTGCCTGCTCGTCGTCGCCGCGCTCCGCCGACCACCCGCCCTGCCCGTGCAGCTCGCAGGCGTGGCAGTCGGCCATAGGGTCCCGGTCGGCCGCCAGCCACGCCCCGTAGGCCCGGTCCGCCCGCGCCAGGTCGCCGATGTGCCGCGCGACCCGGAACTCGCCCTGCCGTACGGCCCGTTCGGAGTGGCCGGCCAGCCGGTAGCGGTGCTCCATCTCGCCGAGCCACTTCTCGATCGAGGCCAGCGGGATGTGCGGCTGGTCGAGCATGCCGCTGGAGACCCACTTGAAGACCCAGTGCAGGGTGTGCGTCTCGTACGCGTCGAAGTCCCCGGGGTTCTCGTCCCACATCCGCAGCAGCCGCGAGAAGGGCACGAACATCTTCGCCTTCTCGGAGCTGTAGTTGTACGCCTGGAGCTGGTGCCCGAGCGCCTCGATGACGGCCAGCGGCTCGCCGAGCTGCTCGGCCTCCACGAGGAGCCGCTCGGCGCGCGCGTTGCGGGCGGGTCCCTCCGGCTGACGCGCGTTCTCCCGCAGGGCCTCGCGCAGGGCCTCGAAGGTCAGGGTCATGCGTCGTTCTCCCCGTGATGGGCGGCCCAGGTGAGGAGCCCCGCGAAGGCCCGGTTGAGCAGCGCGGAGTCGGCCGGCCGCAGCGGCCGCTGCGCCATCAGCAGCGCCTGCCCGTAGAGCGCCTCGACGGCCGTCCCCGCCAGCTCCCGGTCGTCCAGCGCGCCGATCCTGCGGATCGTCGGATTCAGATGGTTGAGGACAAGCCGCGCCCTCGGCGCGCTGCCGCGCAGCGAGCCGAGGATCCCGGCCCACAGGTCGTCCGCCTGCTCCTCGGCCTCCGCCCGGGCCTGCTCGTGGCGGGCCGCCCGGTCGTCCAGGTGCAGCGCGGGCACGGTCAGCGGGTGGAAGGAGCGCAGCGACACGTCGCAGCCGAGCGGGTCGAGGGTGGCGCGGGCCACCGACAGGAACGCCGAGAGGGCCAGCTCCTGGGCCGGGTCGACGGAGTCCAGATGAGCGGTGACGGTGTCGGCGTCCAACTCGGCGACGGCGGTGCCGGGACGGACCTCGGGAAGGCGCTCCACCAGCTCCGTGTCGTAGGTGTAGCCGCCGTTGACCACACCGATGCCCTGCGCGGTCGCGATCGCGGCGACCTGCCGGTACTCCTCGACGGTCCGGGTGTAGTGCACGACCGGGTGACGGCGGGCGAACTCCTCCAGCGACAGCCTGCCGTCCGTCGTCTCGAACGGCAGCCACGGCAGCATCGTCCGCAACATCTCGGCGTCGTGCCGGGCCAGCGACTTCACCCCGAGGTGGTGCACGGCCAGGAACTCCTCGAGACGCTCGGGGGAGCCCGCGGCGAGGCCGCCGAGCCAGTCCCGGACGGCCGCGCCCAGCGCGTCCCGTACGCCGGCCAGCGTCTCGTCCTCGTACAACGCCTCGCGCGAGGCCGTCGGACGCAGGCTGTCGGTGTCCAGGACACAGCGCACGAAGAACGCCCAGTCGGGCAGCAGCCCGTCGGCCCGCTCGGTGAGCAGCATGCCCTTCAGGTGCACCCGGTGCCCCGCGCGCTGGGCCGGACTGACGGCCGACGGCAGGACGTACGCCACGCCCCGGACACCGGCCAGCGGCAGATCGAGGTCGATCGAGTCGAGCGGGGTGAAACCGAAGGTCTCCTGGCAGTGGCCGGCCAGCGCCACCCGCCGCGCCGCCGGGCTCGGGTAGGCCCGGTCCCAGGGCGCCGGAAGGGCGGTGATCTGCTCGTCCCCGACCCGTACTTCGTACGGGAGGAGGGAGCCGTACACCCGGGCGAGCGCGAGCACCCGCTCCTCGGCCAGCCATTCCCCGGAACCGGGGCGCGCGGTGAGGTGCACGGTGGTGCCCGGCTCCGGCCGCGCGCTCTCCGGGAGCGTGCGGACGGTGTACGAACCGTCGTCGCGGGCCGTCCACTCGACCGGCGGCTCGTCCGGCGTGCGGGCGCTGCGGCTGACCACCCGGATCTCGGCGGCGACGACGAAACAGGCGAGCAGACCGATGCCGAACTGGCCGAGGAACTCGGCCCGCGCGCTCGCGATGCCGGCCGCGTCCGCCCGCTTCGAGCTGCGGCCGATCGTGGCCAGCAGGCTGTGCACGTCCCGCTCGGTCAGACCGATGCCGCTGTCCTCGATCCGCAGGACCGTGCCGTCCGCGTACAACCGGACCCGCGCCGGGGCGTCCGGCTGCTCGGCGCGGCGCGCGGTGATGGCGTCCACGGCGTTCTGCAGCAGTTCGCGGAGGTAGACCCGCGGGCTCGAATAGAGGTGGTGGGAGAGGAGATCCACGAGTCCGCGCAGATCGACCTGGAAGGTGTGCGGTGTCTGATCAGCAGTCATCGTCGCTGCGCCGGTGGGGGGACGAGCGACGGCGCGGGTCGGGCGATCCCGGCGGGCGGTGATCGCGGAGCGGGGAGGGTGCCGCGTCATCCTAGGCGTCACGGCGCCGACGTGACCAGGAGATTTCCACAGCCTGCGGGACGCATGTCAGTGCGGTGGTGTGCAATGGAACGCGTGCCAGTGCTCGACGAACCCCTGAAGAACCTGCTCGGCGCCGCCACCGCGAAGGTGATGGCCGAGCACCTCGACCTGCGGACGGTCGGGGACCTCCTGCACCACTACCCCCGGCGGTACGCCGAGCGCGGCGAGCTCACCGCCCTCGCCGACCTGCCCCTCGACGAGCACGTCACGGTCGTCGCGCAGGTGGCCGACGCCCGCGTGCTGACCTTCAACAAGGGCGGCCGGGGCAAGGGCCAGCGCCTGGAGGTCACGATCACCGACGGCAGCGGCCGGATGCAGCTGGTCTTCTTCGGCCGGGGCGTCCACTTCCACCAGAAGGAGCTGCTGCCGGGCCGGCGCGGGATGTTCGCCGGCAAGGTCGGGGTCTTCAACCGCAAGCTCCAGCTCACCCACCCCGAGTACAAACTCCTGGACGCCGAGAGCAGCGACGAGACGGTCAAGGCCTTCGCGAACGAACTGCTGCCGATCTACCCGGCCTGCAAGCAGCTGGAGTCCTGGACCATCGAGCAGTCCGTCTCCATCGCGCTCGACTCCCTCGCCGCCACCGGCTGGGCCGGTCTCGCCGATCCGCTGCCGCCCGCCCTGCGCGAGGGCCGCGGCCTCACCGAACTGCCCGAGGCGCTCCAGAAGGTCCACCGGCCGCGGACGAAGGCCGACATCGAGGACGCCCGGGAGCGGCTCAAGTGGGACGAGGCGTTCGTCCTCCAGGTCGCCCTCGCCCGCCGCCGGTACGCCGACACCCAACTGCCCGCCGTCGCCCGCAGGCCCACCCCCGGCGGGCTTCTCGGCGCCTTCGACGCGAAGCTGCCGTTCACCCTCACCGACGGCCAGAAGAAGGTCTCCAAGGAGATCTTCGACGACCTCGCCACCGAGCACCCCATGCACCGCCTCCTCCAGGGCGAGGTCGGATCGGGCAAGACGATGGTGGCCCTGCGGGCCATGCTCGCCGTCGTCGACGCCGGGGGACAGGCCGCGATGCTCGCCCCGACGGAGGTCCTCGCCCAGCAGCACCACCGTTCGGTGACCGAGATGATGGGCGAGCTGGCCGAGGGCGGGATGCTGGGCGGCGCCGAGCACGCCACCAAGGTCGTGCTGCTCACCGGCTCCATGGGGACCGCCGCGCGCCGCCAGGCGCTGCTCGACCTGGTCACCGGCGAGGCCGGGATCGTCATCGGCACGCACGCCCTGATCGAGGACAAGGTGCAGTTCCACGACCTCGGCCTGGTCGTCGTCGACGAGCAGCACCGCTTCGGCGTGGAGCAGCGCGACGCCCTGCGCGGCAAGGGGAAGCAGCCGCCGCACCTCCTGGTCATGACCGCCACGCCGATCCCGCGCACGGTCGCCATGACCGTCTTCGGTGACCTGGAGACCTCCGTCCTGGACCAGCTCCCCGCCGGGCGCTCCCCGATCGCCAGCCATGTCGTCCCCGCCGCCGACAAGCCGCACTTCCTCACGCGCGCGTGGGAACGCGTGCGCGAGGAGGTGGAGAACGGCCACCAGGCGTACGTCGTCTGCCCGCGCATCGGCGACGACGAGGACGAGAAGAAGAAGGCGAAGCAGAAGGCGTCCCCCGAGGACGAGGCGGAGAAGCGGCCGCCGCTCGCCGTCCTGGAGGTCGCCGAGAAGCTCCGCTCCGGCCCGCTCACCGGGCTGCGCGTCGAGGTCCTGCACGGCCGGATGCACCCGGACGACAAGGACGACGTCATGCGCCGCTTCGCGGCCGGCGAGGTCGACGTCCTGGTCGCCACCACCGTCATCGAGGTCGGCGTCAACGTCCCCAACGCCACAGCCATGGTGATCATGGACGCCGACCGGTTCGGCGTCTCCCAGCTCCACCAGCTCCGCGGCCGCGTCGGCCGAGGCTCCGCCCCCGGCCTCTGCCTCCTCGTCAGCGAGATGCCCGAGGCCAGCCCCGCCCGTCAGCGCCTGACCGCCGTCGCCTCCACCCTCGACGGCTTCGAACTCTCCCGGATCGACCTCGAACAGCGCCGCGAGGGCGACGTCCTCGGCCAGGCCCAGTCCGGCGTCCGCTCCTCGCTGCGGATGCTCACCGTCATCGACGACGAGGAGGTCATCGCCGCCGCCCGCGAGGAGGCCACCGCCGTCGTCCTCGCCGACCCCGACCTTTCCGACCACCCCGAGCTGCGCACCGCGCTCGACGCCCTCCTGGACAAGGAGCGGGAGGAGTTCCTGGAGAAGGGGTGACGTCACACCGCGCCGACCGGCCATATCGTGGAGGCACTGACCAGAGAACCGCAGAAGGAACAGGGACCTCCCATGACCCGCGTGATCGCCGGCACCGCCGGCGGACGCCGACTGGCCGTGCCGCCCGGCAACGGCACCCGTCCGACCTCCGACAGGGCGCGCGAGGGCCTCTTCTCCACCTGGGAGGCGCTCCTCGGCACCCTCACCGGGACCCGCGTCGCCGACCTGTACGCGGGCTCGGGCGCCGTCGGCCTGGAGGCCCTCTCGCGGGGCGCCTCCCACGCCCTGCTCGTCGAGGCGGACCAGCGCGCGGCGAGGACCGTACGGGAGAACATCCGCGCCCTCGCCCTGCCCGGCGCCGAGCTGCGCACCGGCAGGGCCGAGCAGATCGTGACGGGACCGGCCCCCGCCGAGCCGTACGACCTGCTCTTCCTCGACCCTCCCTACGCCGTCTCGGACGACGATCTTCGGGAGATCCTCCTCACACTCCGCTCCGGGGGCTGGATCGCGGAGGATGCCGTCGTCACCGTGGAGCGCAGCACCAGAGGCGGCGAATTCGGCTGGCCGGACGGTTTCGAACCGCTGCGGTCCCGTCGCTACGGCGAGGGAACGTTTTGGTACGGTCGCGCCGCCTCTACGTGCGAAGACGCACGATGACCGGACCGGAGAGCGAGGGACCCAAGTTGCGCCGCGCCGTCTGTCCGGGGTCATTCGACCCCATCACCAACGGACATCTCGACATCATCGCCCGCGCCTCCAAGCTGTACGACGTCGTACATGTCGCGGTGATGATCAACCAGTCCAAGCAGGGACTGTTCACGGTCGACGAGCGGATCGAGCTGATCCGCGAGGTCACCGCCGACTTCGGCAACGTCGAGGTCGAGTCCTTCCACGGCCTCCTGGTCGACTTCTGCAAGCAGCGCGACATCCCCGCGATCGTCAAGGGCCTGCGCGCGGTCAGCGACTTCGACTACGAGCTGCAGATGGCGCAGATGAACAACGGGCTCTCGGGCGTCGAGACCCTGTTCGTCCCCACCAACCCCACCTACAGCTTCCTGTCGTCCTCCCTGGTCAAGGAGGTCGCGGCCTGGGGCGGCGACGTCTCCCACCTGGTCCCGCAGGCCGTCCTCGGCCGGCTCACCCAGCGGCTGGCCGAGCGGCGCGCTCAGCAGTGACCCCGCGCGACCGTCACTGACGGTCCGTCACCTGGTGTCGGACGGGGGACGACTGCCCTTACAGTCGTCCCGTCCGTCTCCATCCAGCTGTAGAGAGTGGCGAGCACCCGGTGGACGTGCAGAAGAAGCTCGACGAGATCGTTGCGACGATCACCAGCGCCCGCTCCATGCCCATGTCGGCGTCCTGCGTGGTCAACCGCGCCGAACTGCTCGACATGCTCGAAGAGGTACGGGAGGCCCTGCCGGGCTCCCTGGCCCAGGCGCAGGAGCTGATCGGCGGTCGCGAGCAGATGGTCGAGCAGGCCCGGCAGGAGGCCGAGCGGATCATCTCGGCCGCCCACGCCGAGCGCGGCACCCTGATCTCCGACACCCAGGTCGCCCGCCAGTCCCAGGACGAGGCCGACCGGATCCTCTCCGAGGCCCGCCGGGAGGCCGAGGAGATCCGCGCGGAGGCGGACGACTACGTCGACTCCAAGCTCGCCAACTTCGAGGTCGTCCTCAACAAGACCATCGGCTCCGTCGACCGGGGCCGCGAGAAGCTCCTCGGTCGTGGCCCGGGTCTGGACGAGAACGGCTACGCCGAAGAGGACGCCCCCGAGTACAGCGCCGACCCGCAGACCCTGATCAGCCGGGCCGACGAGTACGTCGACGCCAAGCTCGGCGCCTTCGAGGCCGTTCTCTCCAAGACCCTGGAGGCCGTCGGCCGCGGCCGGCAGAAGCTGCACGGGCGGATCGCCACGGACGACCTCGGCGCGCACATGGCGGCCCAGGACGCGGCGGGCGGCGGCGTGCACACCAGCGACGCGGACTACCTGGCCGGACTCGCGGAGCTGGCCGACCCGGAGCCGGTGCAGCAGCCCGTCCACCAGCAGACCCCGCAGATCCCGGCCCAGCAGCCGGACCCGTACGCGTACCAGCAGCAGGCGCAGCACCAGGACCCGTACGCGTACCAGCAGCAGGCGGATCCGTACGGTTACCAGCAGCACCAGGACCCGTACGCGTACCAGCAGCAGGCGCAGCACCAGGACCCCTACGCGTACCAGCAGCCGCAGCACCAGCCGCAGGCCGCCGCGCTCGACGAGACCAGCTTCTTCGACACGAGCATGATCGACCTGGAGCAGCTGCGGCAGTACGAGCAGGGCCACGGCCACGGTCAGGGCCACTGAGCGAGCGGGCCGCGGGGTCCGGATTGGGCCCTGAGCGAAGCGTCCAGTATCCTGGCTCTTCGGTCGCGCGTATGCCCGCGATCCTTGCTGCCCGCTTCGTCTCTCGATTCGAACACGGCAGCCCCCTCACGAACCGAAAGCAGGAAGAGCCCTGAGCACGCGCCTCGACCACCGCAACCCCCTCGTGTTCGACACACACGAGCTGGGGCGGCGTCCTGGTGCCCTTCAGCGGCTCTCCCGTTCGGTGGCGGCCCCCAAGGACTTCGGTGTCGAAGGGGTCGTCGGCGTGCCGGAAGGCGCGACCGTGGAAATCGATCTCCGTCTTGAGTCGGTCATGGAAGGGGTGCTTGTCACAGGCACCGCCCGTGCGTCGGCCGAGGGGGAGTGCGTAAGGTGTCTGGAGCCCGTCGAGCTTGATCTCGACGTGGACTTCCAGGAGATGTTCTCGTACCCCGACTCCGACGACCGGGGCCGCTCGAAGGCGGTCGCGGACGACGAAGCCGAGGACGACGAGGACATGATCCCCCTCGAGGACGGCATGTTCGACCTCGAACCCGTGCTGCGTGACGCGGTGGTGCTCGCACTGCCGATGCAGCCGGTGTGCCGGGAGGACTGCGAAGGTCTGTGTTCCGCGTGCGGAACCAACCTGAACGACAACCCGGACCACCACCACGATGCCGTCGACATGCGTTGGGCGGCACTGCAAGGACTCGCCGGTTCGCTGGGAACCGATGAGAAGGACAACATGAGCGGCGCCGAAGCTGGCGTCGACGAGAAGCAGGAGAAGTAGCCGTGGCTGTTCCGAAGCGGAAGATGTCGCGCAGCAACACGCGCCACCGCCGGTCGCAGTGGAAGGCTGCGGTCCCCACCCTGGTTTCGTGTGAGCGTTGCCAGGAGCCGAAGCTGCAGCACATCGCGTGCCCGAGCTGCGGCACCTACAACAAGCGCCAGGTCCTCTCGGTCTGAGTGGCTGGTGAGAGGCGCGATGTCTGAGTCCATCAAGACGGACAATGCCTCGTCCCACACGCTTCTGGAAGGGCGGCTCGGGTATCAGCTCGAGTCCGCCCTTCTGGTGCGTGCGCTGACGCACCGCTCGTACGCGTACGAGAACGGCGGCCTGCCCACCAACGAGCGTCTGGAGTTCCTCGGGGACTCGGTGCTCGGACTGGTGGTCACGGACACGCTGTACCGCACCCACCCCGACCTGCCCGAAGGCCAGCTGGCCAAGCTGCGGGCCGCGGTGGTCAACTCGCGTGCGCTGGCGGATGTCGGTCGCGGCCTCGAACTCGGCTCCTTCATCCGGCTCGGCCGGGGCGAAGAGGGCACGGGTGGCCGGGACAAGGCCTCCATCCTCGCCGACACCCTTGAAGCGGTGATCGGCGCGGTCTATCTCGACCAGGGCCTCGACGCGGCCTCGGAGCTGGTCCACCGGCTCTTCGACCCGCTGATCGAGAAGTCCTCGAACCTCGGTGCCGGCCTGGACTGGAAGACCAGTCTCCAGGAGCTCACCGCGGCCGAGGGCCTTGGTGTTCCGGAGTACCTCGTCACCGAGACGGGGCCGGACCACGAGAAGACCTTCACTGCTGCCGCCCGCGTCGGTGGTGTCTCGTACGGCACCGGCACCGGCCGCAGCAAGAAGGAAGCGGAACAGCAGGCGGCGGAGTCCGCCTGGCGCGCGATTCGCGCGGCGGCGGACGAGCGTGCGGCGGCGGCGAAGGCCGCGGCCGAGGCCGGCGACGCCGTTCCGGCCGCCGAGCGGTCGGAGCAGCCGGAGAACGGCGGGGTGCCGACGCCCGCCGACGAGGCTTCCGCCTGACCCTTCGTCTTCGACGCCCCGGGCCGGGACCCCCACAAGGGTCCCGGCCCGGGGCGCTTTCGTGTCAGTGCCCGGCGGTAGGCTTTTCGGGCACCGTTCCCGTATCCCCTCCGGAGGAGTCCCGTGCCCGAGTTGCCCGAGGTCGAGGTCGTACGGCGCGGTCTTGAGCGCTGGGTCGACGGGCGGACCGTGGGCGAGGTCGAGGTCCTGCACCCGAGGGCCGTGCGCAGGCACCCGGCCGGCGGCGCGGACTTCGCGGCCCGCCTCAAGGGCCACCGCTTCGGGACCGCGCGCCGGCGCGGCAAGTACCTCTGGATTCCGCTGGCGGACTCCGACGCCTCCGTCCTCGGCCACCTCGGGATGAGCGGTCAGCTGCTCGTCCAGCCCGAGGCCGCTCCTGACGAGAAGCACCTGCGCATCCGCGTCCGCTTCCAGGACGGTCTCGGCACCGAGCTGCGCTTCGTCGACCAGCGCACCTTCGGCGGGCTCTCGCTCCACGAGAACACGCCGGACGGACTGCCCGACGTCATCGCGCACATCGCCCGCGACCCGCTGGACCCGGAGTTCGACGACGCCGCCTTCCAGGCCGCGCTGCGCCTGCGCCGTACGACGATCAAGCGGGCGCTGCTCGACCAGACCCTGATCAGCGGCGTAGGCAACATCTACGCGGACGAGGCGCTCTGGCGCGCCAAGCTGCACTACGAACGCCCGACCGCCGGGCTCACCCGCCCCCGCTCGGCCGAGCTGCTCCAGCACGTCCGCGACGTCATGAACGCGGCCCTCGCCGCGGGCGGAACCAGCTTCGACAGCCTGTACGTGAACGTGAACGGCGAGTCGGGCTACTTCGACCGCTCGCTCGACGCCTACGGCCGCGAGGACGAGCCGTGCCGCCGCTGCGGGACCCCGATGCGCCGACGGCCCTGGATGAACCGGTCGAGCTACTTCTGCCCGCGCTGTCAGCGCCCGCCGCGCGCTACGGCGTGACGCGGGCGGCCTCCCGGGCCGCGTCGTACCGCTCGCGCGCCGAGATCACCTGCGGCATCCGGCCCTCGACCAGCTCGATGAGGCCGACGAGGCGCTCCGCGACCTCCTGGCCCAGCGGCGTGAGTGTGTAGTCCACCCGGGGAGGGTTCGTCGGCTGGGCCTCGCGGTGCACGAGCCCGTCGCGCTCCAGGGCTTGCAGGGTCTGCGACAGCATCTTCTCGCTGACCCCGTCGACCCGGCGGCGCAGCTCGTTGAAGCGGAACGACCCCTCATGGAGCGCGCCGAGGGTGAGGATGCCCCACCGCCCGGTCACGTGCTCCAGCGTGCCCCGCGACTGGCAGGCCCGGGCGAACACGTCGAAGGCGAAGTCGGCAGCGAGGTCGTCAGTCATGGCTTCACCGTACTCCGGCACCGTATGTCCGCACAGCGCTCACCAGGAGAAAGCGCTCCCGGGTCGCTACCCGGCGGCCACGACCGTGCCGGCCGTGACCTGAGGAGGGTTGGGGAGCAGGGGCGCGAGGTTGTCCTTCACGAAGTCCGCCGCCCGCTCGATCGACTCCTCGGCCCCGGATCGGTCTTCGAAGACGCTGGTGGAGACCATCACTCCCTCTCCGGCATCCACCCAGTAGTAGGCCACGAAGCCGGGGACCCGGCGGAGGAGAGGGACGAATCCCTCGTCCACTCGACGTCCCGCCTCGGCAGAGTCGGTCACCCCTTCGTAACGCCGCATCACCGCGTACATGGCTGATCTCCTCCGCGATCCCAAGGACACCTTGCGCGAATCGACCTTCCCCCACCAAGTGTCTCAGCGGCGGCTCCCCGCCCGCCCCATCCTGGTGGCGCGGTCGCCTGACGCACCTGCGGAAATCTCAGAAGCCGAAGTCCTGCGTCCACCACGGGCCGCCGTCGGCGAAGTGCACGCCGACGCCGAGCGTCGTGTAGTCGCAGTTCAGGATGTTCGCGCGGTGGCCGTCGCTGTTCATCCACGACTCCATCACGGCCGCCGCGTCGGCCTGGCCGCGGGCGATGTTCTCGCCGGCCATGCCGGTCACGCCCGCCTGGCGAGCCCGCTCCCACGGGGTGTCGCCGTCGGGGTCCGTGTGGTCGAAGAAGCCGCGCGCGGCCATGTCGGCACTGAAGTCGCCCGCGAGCTTCGCGAGCGCCGCGTCCGGGCGCACCGCGCTGCAGCCGACCTTGGCCCGCTCGTCGTTGACCAGCCGGACGACCTCGGCCTCGGCGGCAGCGGCGCGGCTCAGGGCCGGGGCGGCCGGCGCTGCGGGCGCCTCGGTGCGCGGGGCGGGCTTCACGGTCGTCGGGGCCGGCTTCGGCTTCGCCGGCTTCGACGGCGCGGCGGCCGGCTTCGACGGCTTCGGGGCGGCGGTCGTCTTCGACGGCTTCGGCTTCGGCGACGGGGTCGCGGAGGGGGACGAAGGGGCGGTGCTCGGGGCGGCCGGCTTCTTGTACGCGGAGGCGGCCGCGGACGACGGGCTCGTCGGAGAGGCGGACGAGCCGCCCTGCGTCGTCAGCTCCGGGGCCTGCCGGGACTGCGTCTGCTCCGTACCGGAACCCGCGCTGCCCACGGTGAGGGTGTCCCCGCCGGGCAGCAGGCCCGAGGTGAAGGCGACCGTGCCGACGGCGACCGCGGCGGAGGCGCCGAGCAGTCCGGTGCGCAAAGGCGTGCCGTGCCTCCTGCGATGGCGTCCCATCCCGCTTCCTCCCTGACATTTCTGCGGTGCTGTCTTTGCTGATCTTTGCTTCTGCGGGCTTGTCGAATGCGATGCGCCCGAACGGGTGAGTCGCATTCGGTCGGGACTGTACGCCATGACACGAGGGGGTGGTGTGCTCTGTGATTAATTGGCCAGCTAGCGTTCAGTCATGAACGAAGACGTCCGGCTGACCGCCTGGGTGCGCGGCCGAGTACAGGGAGTGGGCTTCCGCTGGTTCACCAGGGCAAACGCACTGGAGATCGGCGGTCTGGTCGGCTTCGCCCTCAACCTCGACGACGGCCGTGTCCAGGTGGTGGCCGAGGGGCCGAGTGAGAATTGCCACCGCCTCCTCGACTGGCTGCGCTCCGCCGACACTCCCGGGCGCGTCGACGGCGTCACCGAGATATGGGGCACTCCGCGCGGCGGCTACGACGGTTTCGCGATCCGCTGACGACCCCCTCGAAACGGCTCCGTCCGATGGCCTGCGCGGCCCTCGGGCGGACGTTCGGAGAAGGGTCGCCGAAGGGGAAATGACCTGCTGGTTGCCGAGAAGGGCTTGCGGTGCGCAGTCGCGCGCGGAAGGATGATCGCGACGCCCCTGAGGTACCGAGTTGCGAGGCGCCGCCGCCTGCTGTGCGGCCGCGGCCCCCCGGTCGCCCCTTGATACAGGGCGTGATCGTGTTGACCGTCAAACTTTTTGGTGAGACTCTGGAAGCCCCGCGCACCTTAGCTGTTTGGCAGTACGAACCGGCACGACATGAAGCACTGCCGAGCACCGCGGGTGCGAAATCCCTCACGACCCACACCGCTTCGGTCGGTCACTCAGTGTGGAGGACCATCCATCATGGCAAAGGCGCTTCTCGGTTACGTCGGCGGCTCCGACCCGCGACTCCTCGCCGAGATGCGACGGCTTCAGCAGCGCGTCCAGGACCTCGAGTCCGAGCTTGTACGGATTCAGTCCGAGAACGACGCGCTCAACGCTGCCGCCGCACAGCATGGCGAGTCGCTGCTCGACAGCATCGACCTCGACGTTCCCAAGGCGGAGCCTGCGCTCACCTGACGGTCGGCACCATCGGACAGTCAGCCCCGACGGTCAGCCCCGTGCCGGGGCAAGGTGAGAAACACTCTCGCTGGCACAGCTAGATATGCAAGGGACGCTCAGGCGTCCCTTCTTTCTTGAGTCTCTCGTCCGTCCCCCAGGTCCCACCCCCGGTTCTTACCGGAGGGTGTGCCCTGCACCTTCATGGGTGAAACGCGCAACCCCAGGTAGAGTCCCGGGGCGTGCATCTCAAGGCCCTGACGCTCCGCGGTTTCAAGTCGTTCGCCTCCGCCACCACGCTGCGGTTCGAACCGGGAATCACGTGTGTCGTCGGGCCGAACGGGTCCGGCAAGTCCAACGTCGTGGACGCGCTGTCCTGGGTCATGGGCGAGCAGGGCGCCAAGTCGCTGCGCGGCGGCAAGATGGAGGACGTCATCTTCGCCGGCACGACCGGCCGGCCGCCGCTCGGCCGTGCCGAGGTGTCGCTGACGATCGACAACTCCGACGGCGCCCTGCCCATCGACTACGCCGAAGTCACCATCACGCGGATCATGTTCCGGGGCGGCAGCAGCGAGTACCAGATCAACGGCGACACCTGCCGGCTGCTCGACATCCAGGACCTGCTCTCCGACTCCGGCATCGGCCGCGAGATGCACGTCATCGTCGGCCAGGGCCAGCTCGACTCCGTCCTGCACGCCGACCCGATGGGACGCCGAGCCTTCATCGAGGAGGCCGCCGGCGTCCTCAAGCACCGCAAGCGCAAGGAGAAGGCGCTGCGGAAGCTGGACGCGATGCAGGCCAACCTCGCGCGCGTGCAGGACCTCACCGACGAACTGCGCCGCCAGCTCAAGCCGCTCGGCCGCCAGGCGGCCGTCGCCCGCCGCGCCGCCGTCATCCAGGCCGACCTGCGCGACGCCCGCCTGCGGCTGCTCTCCGACGACCTCGTACGCCTCCAGGAGGCGCTGAGGACCGAGGTCGCCGACGAGGCCGCGCTGAAGGAGCGCAAGGAGAGCGCCGAGAACGAGCTGAAGGCCGCCCTCGCCAAGGAGGCCGACCTGGAGGACGAGGTCCGCAGGCTCGCCCCGCGCCTCCAGCGCGCCCAGCAGACCTGGTACGAACTCTCCCAGCTCGCCGAGCGGGTACGGGGCACGATCTCGCTCGCCGACGCGCGCGTGAAGAGCGCCACCGCCCAGCCGCCGGAGGAGCGCAGGGGCCGCGACCCGGAGGACATGGAGCGCGAGGCCGCCCGCATCCGCGAGCAGGAGGCCGAGCTGGAGGCCGCCCTCGAAGCGGCCGAACGCGCCCTGGAGGACACCGTCGCCCACCGCGCGGACCTGGAGCGGGAACTCGCGGTCGAGGAGCGGCGGCTCAAGGACGTGGCCCGCGCCATCGCCGACCGGCGCGAGGGGCTCGCCCGGCTGCACGGCCAGGTCAACGCCGCCCGCTCGCGCGCCGCGTCCGCCCAGGCCGAGATCGACCGGCTCGCCGCCGCCCGGGACGAGGCGCAGGACAGGGCCGTCGCCGCGCAGGAGGAGTACGAGCAGCTCAAGGCCGAGGTCGACGGACTCGACGCGGACGACAGCGAACGGGGGGAGCGGTACGAGACGGCCCGCCGCGACCTCGCCGAGGCGGAGGCCGCGCTGACCGCCGCCCGCGAGGCCGCCACCGCCGCCGACCGCAGCCGCGCCGCGACCCGGGCCCGCCACGAGGCACTCTCCCTCGGCCTGCGCCGGAAGGACGGCACCGGGGCGCTGCTCGACGCCCGCGAGAGCCTGACCGGGCTGCTCGGCCCGGCCGCCGAACTCCTCACCGTCACCCCCGGATACGAGGTCCCGCTCGCCGCCGCGCTCGGCGCGGCTGCGGACGCGGTCGCCGTCACAGGACCTGCCGCGGCGGCCGAGGCCCTCCGCCTGCTCCGCAAGCAGGACGCGGGCCGCGCGGCGCTGCTGCTCACCGGGGTCACCGAGGAGAGCGGTTCGCCCGACTCCGGCGCCACGTCCTCGGCCGTCCCCGCCACCCGGCTCGTCGACGGACCCGCCGAACTCATCGGCGCCGTCCGCCGGTTGCTCCGGGACGTCGTCGTGGTCGACGGGCTCGACGAGGCCGTCGAGCTGGTGCGGGCCCACCCCGGGCTCACCGCCGTCACCGCCGAGGGCGACCTGCTCGGCGCGCACTACGCGCAGGGCGGCTCCGCAGGGGCGCCCAGCCTCCTCGAAGTGCAGGCGTCCGTGGACGAGGCGGCCGCCGAACTGGAGGAGCTGGAAGCGCGCTGCGAGGCGCTCGCCACCGGGCAACGGGACGCCACCGAGGCGCGCCGCACCGCCGCCGCGCTCGTCGAGGAGCTGGCCGAGCGCCGGCGGGCCGCCGACCGCGAGAAGTCACAGGTCGCCCAGCAGCTCGGCCGGCTCGCCGGTCAGGCCAGGGGCGCCGCGGGCGAGGCCGAGCGGACCGCGGCCGCCGCCGCCCGCGCCGAGGAGGCGCTGGAGAAGGCGCTGTACGAGGCCGAGGAGCTCACCGAGCGGCTGTTCGTCGTCGAGGAGACCCCGGCCGAGGAGGAGCCCGACACCTCCGTGCGCGACCGGCTCGCCGCCGACGGCGCCAACGCCCGCCAGACGGAGATGGAGGCCCGGCTCCAGCTCCGTACCCACGAGGAACGCGTCAAGGGGCTCGCGGGGCGGGCCGACTCCCTCGACCGGGGAGCCCGCGCCGAACGCGAGGCACGCGCGCGTGCCGAGCAGCGGCGGGCCCGGATGCGGCACGAGGCGGCGGTCGCCGGGGCCGTGGCCGCCGGTGCGCGCCAGCTCCTCGCCCATGTCGAGGTCTCCCTCGTCCGGGCCGAGCAGGAGCGCGCCCTCGCCGACGCCGCGAAGGGCGCGCGCGAGCGGGGCCTGTCCGCCGCCCGCACCCGGGGACGCGACCTGAAGGCCGAGCTGGACAAGCTCACCGACTCGGTGCACCGGGGCGAGGTCCTCGGTGCCGAGAAGCGGATGCGGATCGAGCAGTTGGAGACCAAGGCCCTGGAGGAGCTGGGCGTCGAGCCGGCCGGTCTCGTCTCCGAGTACGGCCCCCACCAGCCGGTACCGCCGTCGCCGCCCGCCGAGGGCGAGGAGCTGCCGGAGGACCCCGAGCACCCGCGCAACCAGCCGCGGCCGTTCGTCCGTTCGGAGCAGGAGAAGCGGCTCAAGGCCGCCGAGCGGGCGTACCAGCAGCTCGGAAAGGTGAACCCGCTGGCCCTCGAGGAGTTCGCGGCGCTCGAGGAGCGGCACCAGTTCCTCTCCGAGCAGCTGGAGGACCTCAAGAAGACCCGGGCCGACCTCCTTCAGGTCGTGAAGGAGGTCGACATCCGGGTCGAGCAGGTCTTCACCGAGGCGTACCGGGACACCGCCCGCGAGTTCGAGGGCGTGTTCTCCCGCCTCTTCCCCGGCGGCGAGGGCCGGCTGATCCTGACCGACCCCGACAACATGCTCACCACCGGAGTCGACGTGGAGGCCCGCCCGCCGGGCAAGAAGGTCAAGCGGCTCTCGCTGCTCTCCGGCGGTGAGCGTTCGCTGACCGCCGTGGCGATGCTGGTCTCCATCTTCAAGGCCCGCCCCAGCCCGTTCTACGTGATGGACGAGGTCGAGGCTGCGCTCGACGACACCAACCTCCAGCGGCTGATCCGGATCATGCAGGAGCTCCAGGAGTCCTCGCAGCTGATCGTGATCACGCACCAGAAGCGGACGATGGAGGTCGCGGACGCGCTGTACGGCGTCTCCATGCAGGGCGACGGCGTCTCGAAGGTCATCAGCCAGCGGCTGCGGTGATCCCCACAGACCCACCCCATCAACTTCAAGTCTTGAACGCATCGGACCAGAGGGTTTGTTTTAAGTCATACGACATCAGGTATTGACTTCGAAACTTGAAGGCATAGTCTCTGCAACGTTGCTTTTACCTTCACGTGGTGGGCGGCGTGATGTTGTGCGCCACTGGAAGGGCTCGCCCCCCACGCCCCGGCGACGCCGCCGGAGCCTAGGAGTCCATGTGCCCCACACCGCGCAGGCGCCCACGCCGCCGCCGTCCGAAGGCCGGGCCGCCCACCCGGACCACCTCGGCCACGTCATCTTCATCACGGCCTCGGCCGCGATGGGCGGATTCCTCTTCGGCTACGACAGCGCCGTCATCAACGGTGCCGTCGAGGCCATCCGGGACCGCTACGACATCGGCTCCGGCACCCTGGCCCAGGTCATCGCCATCGCCCTGATCGGCTGCGCCATCGGCGCCGCGACCGCGGGCCGGATCGCCGACCGCATCGGCCGCATCCGCTGCATGCAGATCGCCGCCGTGCTCTTCGCCGTCAGCGCCGTGGGTTCCGCCCTGCCCTTCGCCCTCTGGGACCTCGCCCTCTGGCGGATCGTCGGCGGCTTCGCCATCGGCATGGCCTCCGTCATCGGCCCGGCGTACATCGCCGAGGTCGCCCCCGCCGCCTACCGCGGTCGCCTCGGCTCCTTCCAGCAGGCCGCCATCGTCATCGGCATCGCCATCTCCCAGCTGGTCAACTACGGCATCCTGCAGCTCGCCGACGGCGACCAGCGCGGCGAGATCGGCGGCCTCGAAGCCTGGCAGTGGATGCTCGGCGTGATGGTCGTCCCCGCCCTGCTCTACGGCCTGCTCTCCTTCGCGATCCCGGAATCGCCCCGCTTCCTCATCTCGGTCGGCAAGACCGACCGGGCGAAGGAGGTGCTCTCCGAGGTCGAGGGCCACGGGGTGAACCTCGACCACCGCGTCGCCGAGATCGAGCAGGCGATGCGCAGCGAGCACAAGTCCACCTTCAAGGACCTGCTCCAGGCCGGCACCCGGTTCAAGCTGCTGCCCATCGTCTGGGTCGGCATCGGACTCTCGGTCTTTCAGCAGCTCGTCGGCATCAACGTCGCGTTCTACTACTCCTCGACGCTCTGGCAGTCGGTCGGCATCGACCCCACCAGCTCGTTCTTCTACTCGTTCACGACGTCGATCATCAACATCATCGGCACGGTCATCGCGATGGTCCTGGTCGACCGGGTGGGCCGCAAGCCGCTCGCGCTCGTCGGCTCCGTCGGCATGGCGATCGCCCTCGCCTTCGAGGCCTGGGCCTTCTCCGCCGACCTCGTCGACGGCAAGCTCCCCAACACCCAGGGCGTCGTGGCGCTCGTCGCCGCCCATGTCTTCGTGCTCTTCTTCGCCCTCTCCTGGGGCGTGGTGGTCTGGGTCTTCCTCGGCGAGATGTTCCCCAACCGGATCCGAGCCGCCGCCCTCGGCGTCGCCGCCTCCGCGCAGTGGATCGCCAACTGGGCCATCACCGCGAGCTTCCCGTCCCTGGCGGACTGGAACCTCTCGGGCACGTACGTCATCTACACGGTCTTCGCCGTGCTCTCCATCCCCTTCGTGCTCAGGTACGTGAAGGAGACCAAGGGCAAGGCGTTGGAGGAGATGGGCTAAACCCCGCTGCCCCCCTCCTCGCACCGGGACTGCCCCGGCCAGGGCCCTATGCCTTGAGCCGGGGCAGCACCGTCTCCCCGAGCAGCCGCAGTGACCGCCACCCCTCCTCGACCGGCATCCCGCCGCAGAGCGGATGGAGCACCAGGCTCTCCAGCTCCTGCCCGAGCGCCACGCACTCCTCGGGCGTGACGATCCGGTAGACCCCCTCGGCGCGCAGCTCGGCCACCGTCGTCGCCGCCGAGCGCACCGCGGAGGTGATGTCCTTCGACTGCCAGGACGCGTACGTCCGCGCCTCGTGCAGGAAGTGCTCCCCGTACAGCTCCCACGTCCGGTCCGGGTCCTCCGCGACGTGCAGCAGCGGGGTCTTCTCGGCCGGCATCATCGTCCAGCCCTCCGTGCCGTACTCCGTGCACCGCTCCCGGTAGTACGTCTCCAGCTCCGGCAGGTGCGCGCTGGGGAAGAGCGGCAGTCCGAGGCGGGCCGCGCGCCGCGCCGCCGCCTTCGACGAGCCGCCCACGAGCAGCAGCGGATGCGGCTGGGTGAAGGGCCGCGGGGTGACCCGTACCGTACGGCCCTCGTACGTGAAGGGCTCGCCGGACCACGCCTTGAGCAGGGTCTCCAGGAGCAGGTCCTGGAGCTTGCCCCGGCGGCCCCAGTCGACCCCGCGCTCCTCGTACTCCTCCGGCCGGTAGCCGATGCCCGCGACCGTCACCAGACGGCCGCCGCTCAGCAGGTCGAGGACGGCGATCTCCTCCGCGAGCCGCAGCGGGTCGTGCAGCGGCCCGATGATCGCTGAGACGGTGACCGCGATCCTCCTCGTTGCGCCGAAGACCGCGCCCGCGAAGGCGAAGGGGGAGGGCAGCCAGTTGTTGGCCGCGCCGTGGTGCTCCTCGGTCTGGACGGTGTCCACGCCGTGCTCGTCGGCGTAGGCGGCCATGGCGAGGGCGGCCCGGTAGCGCTCCGAGAGGGACGTGGGGGTCGCGTGCGGATCGACGAGGTTGAACCGTACGACTGTGAAGGGCATGGGAAGTCCCCCTCCGCGCGTGGGATGCCGGCGAAGGGGGACGGTATCTGACGTGGCGTCAGATGAGAACGGTCCGGGTCAGACGGAAACCGACGCGCTGGCCTCGGCGGGCGCCTCGGCCGGCTCCGCGGCGACCCGCGCCCGGTCGCGCCGGTCCCTCGGCAGCACCGCGTACAGCACGCCCGCGACCACGATCGTCGCCGCCCAGCCGAGTCCGTTCTCGCCGACCCAGGACGCGGCGAGCGGACCGGAGAACCAGTCGACCTTCGTGAACAGCAGCCCCACGACGAGCGCCACCGCCCACGCGGTCATGGCCTGCCAGGCGTAACCGCCCCGGTACCAGTACGCGCTGGTCCGGCCCGTGTCCATGAGCGCCTCGCCGTCGTACGAGCGGCGGCGCAGCATGTCGACGCCGAAGACTCCGATCCACGCCGAGAACGCCACCGCGAGCAGCGTCAGGAAGGAGATGAACGAGCCGATGAAGCTGGTCGCCACCACCATCAGCAGGAAGCCGAAGACCAGGCTGATCACGGCGTTCACACTGACCGCCGCCGCACGCGAGACCTTGATGCCGAGCGTCTGCGCGGTGAACCCCGCCGAGTACATCGACATCGAGTTGATCAGCAGCATCCCGATCAGCGCGATCAGCAGGTACGGCACCGAGATCCAGGCAGGCAGCAGCTCGCCGATGAACGAGACCGGGTCCTGCGCCGAGGCCAGGTCCGGGGTCGCCACCGCCATCACCGCGCCCATCAGGACCATCGGCAGCACGACGATCCCGGCACCGCCGACCGTGGTGCCGACCATCGCCTTCGAGGAGGCGGTGCGCGGCAGATAGCGGGTGAAGTCCGGGCCGGAGGGCACCCAGCTGATGCCGCCCGCCGCGATCGTGCCGATGCCCGCGATCATCATCGCCGTCGAACCGGCCGGCTTGTCGAAGACCGCCGACCAGTCGGTGTTCGCGACCAGATAGACGAGCACGAGCACCGAGAACGCGCCGAAGAGATACGTCGACCACGTGCTGCACACCCGCAGCGCGTTGATGCCGAGCCCGGACACCAGGAAGGTACAGGCGACGAAGAGCAGCAGCGTGATGACGATCAGCGCGGTGTTCGACTCGATCCCGAAGAGCAGGTCGAGCACGGTGAGGACGGCGTACGCGCCGGTGACCGCGTTGATCGTCTCCCAGCCCCAGCGGGCCACCCAGATCAGCGAGCCGGGGAAGAGGTTGCCGCGCTGGCCGAACACGGCCCGCGACAGCGCCATGCCGGGGGAGCCGCCGCGCTTCCCCGCGATCGATATCAGGCCGACGATCCCGTACGAGAGGATCGGCGCGGCCGTCGCGACGACGAGCACCTGCCAGAAGTTCAGGCCGTTGAAGACGATCAGCCCGGCGCCCATCGTGAGAAGAAGCACACTGATGTTGGCGGCCACCCAGGTCGGGAACAGCTCGCGGACGCGGCCGGAGCGCTCGGCGTCGGGGACGGGTTCGAGACCGCGCGTCTCGACTGCGCTTTCGGCTTCCACGGGGGAATCCGCGGCGGTTTCGGGGGCAGGGGGCATGGCGGTACTCCGTGCGGGGTGTGGGGGACCCACACAGCGTACGTGCTCCTCCTACGGTCCGTTCGTGGCCGATACTGGACCCGTTATGGAACTCATTCTTGCTGTAGTCATCGCCCTGGTCGTCGCCGTCGCCGTGACCAGCGGGCTCGTGATCAGCGGCCGCAAGAAGAAGCAGCTGCCACCGCCCGAGGCACCGTCCACCACGCCGACCATCACCGCTCCGCCCGCCGAGCCGCACGTCGGCGAGGAGGCGGAGACACCGCGGGAAGAACCACGCCGCACCATCGAGGAGGTCGACCTCCCGACCGCGGAGGAGGCCGTCGAGGCCCCCGCCGCCGTCGAGGACCCGGTCGTCGCCGAGGCGCCCGCGCCCGAGATCGAGATCCCCGAGCCGACCGCGGGCCGTCTCGTCCGGCTCCGCGCCCGCCTCGCCCGCTCCCAGAACTCCCTCGGCAAGGGGCTCCTCGCGCTGCTGTCGCGGGACAACCTCGACGAGGACACCTGGGAGGAGATCGAGGAGACCCTGCTCACCGCCGACGTCGGCGTCGCCCCGACCCAGGAACTGGTCGAGCGGCTGCGCGAGCGCGTCCGGGTGCTCGGCACCCGTACCCCCGACGAGCTGCGCGGCCTGCTGCGCGAGGAGCTCGTCACCCTCCTCGGCCCCGACTTCGACCGCTCCGTGAAGACCGAGAGCGACCCCGGCACCCCGGGCGTCGTCATGGTCGTCGGCGTCAACGGCACCGGCAAGACCACGACCACGGGCAAGCTCGCCCGCGTCCTGGTCGCCGACGGCCGCTCCGTCGTCCTCGGCGCCGCCGACACCTTCCGTGCCGCCGCCGCCGACCAGCTCCAGACCTGGGGCGAGCGCGTCGGCGCCCGCACTGTCCGCGGCCCCGAGGGCGGCGACCCGGCGTCGATCGCCTTCGACGCCGTCAAGGAGGGCATCGCGGAGGGAGCCGACGTCGTCCTCATCGACACCGCCGGCCGACTGCACACCAAGACCGGTCTGATGGACGAGCTGGGCAAGGTCAAGCGGGTCGTCGAGAAGCACGGCCCGCTCGACGAGGTCCTGCTCGTCCTCGACGCCACCACCGGCCAGAACGGCCTGGTCCAGGCGCGTGTCTTCGCCGAGGTCGTGGACATCACCGGCATCGTGCTCACCAAGCTCGACGGCACCGCCAAGGGCGGCATCGTCATCGCCGTCCAGCGCGAGCTGGGTGTCCCGGTCAAGCTCGTCGGCCTGGGCGAGGGCCCGGACGACCTGGCCCCCTTCGAGCCGGGCGCCTTCGTCGACGCCCTCATCGGGGACGGGGCCTAGAGCGGCCCGCGGTACGCGTCGGGGCCCCGGGGTGTTCAGCACCCCGGGGCCCCTTCGCGACTGCGGGCCCGACTAGAAGTGTGTGCGGTGGCAGATGTACGCCAGCGTGCCGAGCAGCAGCCGCGCCTGCGGCGGCGCTCCCGCCGTGTCCAGCGTCGGCGGGCGCAGCCAGCGGACCGGGCCGAGGCCGCCGAGGTCCGAGGGCGGCGCCGTCAGGTGCTCGCCAGGACCCAGGCCCCGCAGGTCCAGGTCCGCGTCGTCCCAGCCCATCCGGTAGAGCAGCTGCGGCAGCTCCGCCGCCGCGCCGGGCGCCACGAAGAACTGGGCCCGTCCCGTGGGCGTCGCGCAGACCGGGCCCAGCGGCAGGCCCATGCGCTCCAGGCGGATCAGCGCCCGCCGCCCCGCCGGCTCGGCGACCTCGATCACGTCGAACGACCGGCCCACCGGCAGCAGCAGCGCCGCGCCCGGGTAGCGGGCCCACGCCTTGGTCGCGTCGTCGAGGCCCGCGCCGGCCGGGACCGGCTCGGCGAAGGAGAGGGGATGCGCCCCCGGGGCCGTACAGGACGCGTCCCCGCAGGAACACTGGCCGGAGACGGCCCGCGCGCCGGGAACGACGTCCCAGCCCCACAGTCCGGTGTACTCGGCCACCGCTGTGCACTCAGTGGTGCGGACGCGGCGGCGTGAGCCCGTCCGCATCTCACGAATGCCGCCGATCGTGAAGCCCATGCCCCCTCCAACGGGTCGGACGCGCCGGTGGTTACGACCCGGATCGCCACCGTCACGCTCCGTCGCCGGGGGTGGCGTGCGGAGGCGGGCGAGGTGGTGCGGTCCGTGGCGCGCGCCTGCTGGCGCTCCGGTCCGCCGACCCTGGTTCGTCGCATGTCAAGTGAATCGCGTTCCGTGCCGAGCGAGTTCATTCGAAGGGGTGGCGAATGGTGGCGTTTCTTGAAACCGCCTCGCGAGAGGGGTGATCGTAGGATTACTTTCGGTGCTCGAACCCCTGAGTCCTTGCGCACGCGGGTATGCCGGAGGCAACCCGCTTTCCCGTTCGAAGGAGTAGAAGCTCCGGACGGACGCCGCAAGACACGGCATTCTGTTAGGGGTTCGCGCAACAGAGTCTCGACCTGGATGGGGGCGTTCCTGTGGGCGGCAACGGCGCAGACGGTACGACTGCCGGCAAGCGCCCGAACGAGCAGCTGAGCTCGTGGTTCGTGCGGAGCGGCTGGTCGAAGGGCGAACTGGCGCGCCAAGTGAACCGCAGGGCGCGCCAGATGGGCGCGCACCACATCTCCACGGACACCTCGCGCGTGCGCCGCTGGCTCGACGGCGAGCAGCCGCGCGAGCCGATCCCCCGGATCCTCTCCGAGCTGTTCTCCGAGCGGTTCGGCTCGGTCGTCGCCGTCGAGGACATCGGGCTGCGCACCGCGCACCAGGCGCCGTCCGTCTCCGGGGTCGACCTGCCCTGGGCCGGTCCCCAGACCGTCGCCCTGCTCAGCGAGTTCTCCCGCAGCGACCTCATGCTCGCCCGCCGCGGCTTCCTCGGCACCTCTCTCGCGCTCGCCGCCGGACCCTCCCTCATCGAGCCGATGCAGCGCTGGCTCGTCCCGACCCCGCCCGGCGAGCCGGGACCGCCCGAGCCGATCCCCACCGGCCACCGCCCCGGCAAGCTCTCCGCGATGGAGCTCGACCTCCTCGAATCCACCACGGCGATGTTCCGCCAGTGGGACGCCCAGTGCGGCGGCGGGCTGCGCCGCAAGGCAGTCGTCGGCCAGCTCCACGAGGTCACCGACCTCCTCCAGGAACCGCAGCCGGCCGCCACCAGCCGGCGCCTCTTCCGGTGCGCGGCCGAACTGGCCGAACTGGCCGGGTGGATGAGCTACGACGTGGGCCTGCAGCCCACCGCCCAGAAGTACTTCGTGCTCGCCCTGCACGCCGCGAAGGAGGCCGGGGACAAGCCGCTCGGCTCGTACATCCTCTCCTCCATGAGCCGGCAGATGATCCACCTCGGCCGGCCCGACGACGCCCTCGAACTCATCCACCTCGCCCAGTACGGCAGTCGCGACTGCGCCACCCCGCGCACCCAGGCCATGCTGTATGCGATGGAGGCCCGCGCCTACGCCAACATGGGCCAGCCCTCCAAGTGCAAGCGAGCCGTCCGGATGGCCGAGGACACCTTCGCCGACGTCGGCCTCGACGGCGAGCCCGAGCCCGACTGGATCCGCTTCTTCTCCGAGGCCGAACTCAACGGCGAGAACTCGCACTCCTACCGCGACCTGGCCTATGTCGCCGGACGCTCCCCGACCTACGCCTCGCTCGCCGAGCCCGTCATGGAGCGGGCCGTCCAGCTCTTCGAGAAGGACACCGAGCACCAGCGGTCGTACGCGCTCAACCTCATCGGCATGGCCACCGTCCACCTCCTCAAGCGCGAGCCCGAGCAGTCGGCCGTCCTGGTGGAGAAGGCGCTCGGCGTCGCCAGGAGCGTCCGCTCCGAGCGGGTCAACACCAGGCTGCGCAAGACCGTCGACACCGCAGCCCGCGACTTCCGCGACGTCGCCGAGGTCGTCCAGCTCACCGACCGGCTCACGGCCCTGCTCCCCGAGACGGCCGAGGCCGTCTGACCCGACGGACGGCCGAGCCCGTCCCGCCCGCCGGCCCGTACCAGGGCCCCGCACACTCCGGCCGCGACACCGTTCCCGTACTGCCCGACTCGGCTCCCCCGCCGCCAGGACACCAGGGACGGCTGTCGCGGCCGGTCCCCTTCTTGCGCCTAAACCGGCGCCGCTCTCGCGGATGTGGCTGATCTCCGCAGTGGTAACTCAAGCGATGGTTGCGGTCTTGGGGCGGTAGGCGCGTTACACGTCCGTGACCCGGACGTTCACAGTCGCGTAACACGTCCCACCCCTTCGTCACTGCGGCGAAACATCGTGCGGCATCGGCGGAAACGGCCCTGCGCGAATCTCTGGCGCATAACCGGCCACCCCTCATGGCCAAAGCCGCTCTCCGGCCCCGCCCCGCACAGGCCGTACCGACGACGAGGAGACGCCGATGGCACCAGCCATCACGACCCTGGCAGCAGACGCCCCCGAGCTGTCTGCCGCCAACACCGGGTTCATGCTCATCTGCTCCGCCCTGGTCATGCTGATGACCCCGGCACTCGCCTTCTTCTACGGAGGCATGGTCCGCGTCAAGTCCACCCTGAACATGCTGATGATGAGCTTCATCAGCCTCGGGATCGTCACGATCCTCTGGGTGCTCTACGGCTTCTCCATCGCCTTCGGCGCCGACTCCGGATCGATCATCGGCTGGTCCTCCGAGTACGTCGGCCTCAGCGGCATCGGCGTCACCGAGCTGTGGGACGGCTACACCATCCCGGTGTACGTCTTCGCCGTCTTCCAGCTGATGTTCGCGATCCTCACGCCCGCCCTGATCAGCGGCGCGCTCGCCGACCGCGTCAAGTTCACCGCCTGGGCCCTGTTCATCGCCCTGTGGGTCACCGTCGTCTACTTCCCGGTCGCGCACTGGGTCTGGGGCGCCGGCGGCTGGCTCTTCGAGATGGGCGTCATCGACTTCGCCGGCGGTACGGCCGTCCACATCAACGCCGGTGCCGCGGCCCTCGGTGTCATCCTCGTCATCGGCAAGCGGGTCGGCTTCAAGAAGGACCCGATGCGCCCGCACAGCCTCCCGCTGGTGATGCTCGGCGCCGGTCTGCTCTGGTTCGGCTGGTTCGGCTTCAACGCCGGCTCGTGGCTCGGCAACGACGACGGCGTCGGCGCGGTCATGTTCGTCAACACCCAGGTCGCCACCGCCGCCGCCATGCTCGCCTGGCTCGGCTACGAGAAGCTCCGCCACGGCTCCTTCACCACCCTGGGCGCCGCCTCCGGCGCCGTCGCGGGCCTCGTGGCCATCACCCCGTCCGGCGGCTCCTGCTCGCCGCTCGGCGCGATCGCCATCGGCGCCATCGCCGGTCTGCTCTGCGCCATGGCCGTCGGCCTGAAGTACAAGTTCGGCTACGACGACTCCCTCGACGTCATCGGCGTCCACCTCGTCGGCGGTGTCGTCGGCTCCCTGCTCGTCGGCTTCTTCGCCACCGGCGGCGTCCAGTCCGACGCCAAGGGCCTCTTCTACGGCGGCGGCCTGGAGCAGCTCGGCAAGCAGGCCGTGGGTGTCTTCGCGGTCCTCGCCTACTCTCTGATCGCCTCCGCGATCCTCGCGCTCCTCATCGACAAGACGATGGGCATGCGGGTCAGCGAGGACGACGAGATCTCCGGCATCGACCAGGTCGAGCACGCCGAGACCGCGTACGACTTCAGCGGAGCCGGCGGCGGCGCGTCCTCGCGCTCGACCGCCGCCCCCGCCCCCGCCGTCACGGAGAACAAGAAGGTGGACGCATGAAGCTCATCACCGCAGTCGTGAAGCCGCACCGGCTGGACGAGATCAAGGAGGCCCTCCAGGCCTTCGGCGTCCAGGGGCTCACGGTCACCGAGGCCAGCGGATACGGCCGCCAGCGCGGCCACACCGAGGTCTACCGCGGTGCCGAGTACACCGTCGACCTCGTCCCCAAGATCCGTATCGAGGTCCTGGTGGAGGACGACGACGCCGAACAGCTCATCGATGTCGTGGTCAAGGCCGCCCGAACCGGCAAGATCGGGGACGGCAAGGTGTGGAGCGTGCCGGTCGAGACGGCCGTACGGGTCCGCACCGGCGAACGCGGTCCGGACGCACTGTAGGCACGGGGCACTTAAGGAGCTGCTGGGTGACGACCGTCGACACGAGTACGCGAGCGGAAGACTCGGGACCCAGCGGTTACGCGGCGGCCCGGCTGGTCCTTCTCACCGAGAAGGACCGGTCCGGGCCGCCGCGCCGTGCCGCCCTGGCCCGGCTCACCGACGACTGGCTGACCGGCCTCTTCACCGCCGCCAAGCCGCCACGAGGGGTGGCGCTCGTCGCCGTCGGCGGCTACGGGCGCGGCGAGCTCTCCCCGCGCAGCGACCTCGATCTGGTCCTGCTGCACGACGGCAGCGCCGACGCGGGCGCCGTGGCCACGCTCGCCGACCGCATCTGGTACCCGGTCTGGGACCTGGGCCTCGCCCTCGACCACTCCGTGCGCACCCCCGCCGAGGCCCTGAAGACGGCCGCGGACGACCTCAAGGTCCACCTCGGCCTGCTCGACGCCCGGCCGGTCGCGGGCGACCTCGGACTCGTCTCCGCCCTGCGCACCGCCGTCCTCGCGGACTGGCGGAACCAGGCCCCCAGGCGGCTCCCCGAACTCGACGCCCTGTGCCGCGAACGGGCCGAGCGGATGGGCGAGCTCCAGTTCCTCCTGGAACCCGATCTGAAGGAGGCCAGGGGAGGGCTCCGCGACGCCCAGGTGCTGCGCGCCGTGGCCGCCTCCTGGCTCGCCGACGCGCCCCGTGAGGGCCTGGACGCCGCCCGCCGCCGCCTCCTCGACACCCGCGACGCGCTGCACCTCGCGACCGGACGGGCCACCGACCGGCTCGCCCTCCAGGAACAGGACGCCGTCGCCGAGGAGCTGGGCCTCCTGGACGCCGACACCCTGCTCCGCGAGGTCTACGAAGCGGCCCGGGTCATCTCGTACGCGGGCGACGTCACCTGGCGCGAGGTCAACCGGGTCCTCAAGGCCCGCTCCTCCCGCCCCCGGCTCCGCAGCCTCCTCGGCGGCCGCTCCGGCCGTACGGGCGGCGCCAAGCCGCCCATCGAGCGCACCCCGCTCGCCGAGGGCGTCGTGGAGATGGACGGCGAGGTCGTCCTCGCCCTCAGCGCCAAACCCGACCGCGACCCGGTGCTCCCGCTGCGCGCCGCCGCCGCGGCCGCCCAGTCCGGCCTCCCGCTCTCCCTGCACGCCGTACGCCGGCTTGCCGCCGACGCCGCCCCGCTGCCCGTGCCCTGGCCCGCCGAGGCGCGCGAGGAACTGGTCACCCTGCTCGGCGCGGGCGAGTCCACCGTGCCCGTCTGGGAGGCCCTGGAGGCCGAGGGTCTCGTCTCCCGGCTCCTGCCCGACTGGGAGCGGGTCCGCTGCCGCCCGCAGCGCAACCCCGTCCACACCTGGACCGTCGACCGGCACCTCGTGGAGACCGCCGTCCGGGCCTCCTCGCTCACCCGCCGGGTCGGCCGGCCCGACCTGCTGCTCGTCGCCGCCCTGCTGCACGACATCGGCAAGGGCTGGCCCGGAGACCACTCGGTGGCCGGGGAGACCATCGCCCGTGACGTCGCCGCCCGGATCGGCTTCGACCGCGCGGACGCGGCCGTCCTCGCCACCGTCGTACGCCACCATCTGCTGCTGGTCGAGACCGCCACCCGGCGCGACCTGGACGACCCCGCGACGTTGCGGTCCGTGGCCTCCGCCGTCGGAACGCAGGGCGCCCTCGAACTGCTCCACGCCCTCACCGAGGCCGACGCGCTCGCCACCGGGCCCGCCGCCTGGTCCACCTGGCGCGCCTCGCTCGTCGCCGACCTCGTCAAGCGCGTCGGCGCCGTCCTCGCCGGGGAACCCGCGCCCGAACCGGAGCCCGCCGCGCCCAGCGCGGAACAGGAACGCCTCGCGGTCGAGGCGCTGCGCACCGGCGAGCCGGTCCTCGCCCTGCGCACGCAGCCGGAGACCGCCCCCGAGGACGGCACGCCGGAACCGGTCGGCGTCGAGCTCCTCATCGCCCTGCCCGACCAGCCCGGCGTGCTGCCCGCCGCGGCCGGCGTGCTCGCCCTGCACCGGCTGACCGTCCGCGCCGCCGACCTGCGGGCCGTCGAGCTGCCCAGCGGGCTCGGGGCGGGCCCCGCCGCCGTCCTGGTCCTGAACTGGCGCGTGGCCGCCGCCTACGGCTCCCTGCCGCAGGCCACCCGGCTCCGCGCCGACCTCGTCCGGGCCCTCGACGGCAGCCTGGACGTCCCGGCCCGCCTCGCCGAGCGCGACGCCGCCCACCCCAGGCGGCGCGGCGTCACGGCCCCGCCGCCCCGGGTCACCGTCGCCCCGGCCGGCTCCCGGCTCGCCACCGTCATCGAGGTCCGCGCCCAGGACGCCCCCGGCCTGCTGCACCGGATCGGCCGGGCCCTGGAGGGCGCCGACGTACGGGTCAGGAGCGCGCACGTCTCGACGCTCGGTGCGAACGCCGTGGACACGCTGTACGTGACCCGTCCGGACGGCTCCCTGCTCTCCGACGAGGAGGCCGCGGACCTGGCGAAGGCGCTGGAGGGCGCGTTGCGGTGAGGCCCCTCGCGGAGGACCGGGTTCCCGCCCGTTTCGACGGGCGGGGGCACGTACTTCGACCGGGCAGATACCCTTGAGGGCAATCCGTCCGCCCGCCCCCGACACCGAGGATCCGCGACCGCCGTGTTCGATACCCTCTCCGACCGCCTCGCAGCGACATTCAAGAACCTCCGGGGCAAGGGCCGCCTGTCCGAGGCGGACATCGACGCCACCGCGCGCGAGATCCGTATCGCCCTGCTCGAGGCCGATGTCGCCCTGCCCGTCGTCCGGGCGTTCATCAAGCAGGTCAAGGAGCGGGCGACCGGCGCCGAGGTCTCCCAGGCGCTGAACCCGGCCCAGCAGGTCATCAAGATCGTCAACGAGGAGCTCATCGGCATCCTCGGCGGCGAGACCCGGCGGCTCCGCTTCGCCAAGACCGCCCCGACCGTGATCATGCTGGCCGGTCTCCAGGGCGCCGGTAAGACCACCCTCGCCGGAAAGCTCGGCCTCTGGCTCAAGGGCCAGGGCCACTCCCCGCTGCTCGTCGCCTGCGACCTCCAGCGCCCCAACGCCGTCACCCAGCTCGGCGTCGTCGCCGAGCGCGCGGGCGTGGCCTTCTACGGCCCCCAGCCGGGCAACGGCGTCGGTGACCCGGTCCAGGTCGCGAAGGACTCGATCGAGTACGCGCGGACCAAGATGTACGACGTCGTGATCGTCGACACCGCCGGCCGCCTCGGCATCGACCAGGAGCTGATGCAGCAGGCCGCGGACATCCGCGACGCCGTCAGCCCCGACGAGGTCCTTTTCGTCGTCGACGCCATGATCGGTCAGGACGCGGTCAACACCGCCGAGGCCTTCCGGGACGGCGTCGGCTTCGACGGCGTCGTGCTCTCCAAGCTCGACGGCGACGCCCGAGGCGGTGCCGCGCTCTCCATCGCGCACGTCACCGGCCGCCAGATCATGTTCGCCTCCAACGGCGAGAAGCTGGACGACTTCGACGCGTTCCACCCGGACCGCATGGCGTCCCGCATCCTCGGCATGGGCGACATGCTCTCGCTCATCGAGAAGGCGGAGCAGACCTTCAGCCAGGAAGAGGCCGCCAAGATGGCCTCCAAGCTGGCGTCCAAGAAGGGCCAGGAGTTCACGCTCGACGACTTCCTCGCCCAGATGGAACAGGTCCGCAAGATGGGCTCCATCTCCAAGCTGCTCGGGATGCTCCCCGGCATGGCGCAGATGAAGGAGCAGATCAACAACATCGACGAGCGGGACGTCGACCGCACGGCCGCGATCATCAAGTCGATGACCCCGGCCGAGCGCCAGGACCCGACGATCATCAACGGCTCGCGCCGTGCCCGTATCGCCAAGGGTTCGGGCAGTGAGGTCAGCGCCGTCAAGGGGCTCGTCGAGCGGTTCTTCGAGGCCCGCAAGATGATGTCCCGCATGGCCCAGGGCGGCGGCATGCCGGGCATGCCCGGGATCCCCGGCATGGGCGGCGGGCCCGGCCGGCAGAAGAAGCAGGTCAAGCAGGCCAAGGGCAAGCGCAAGAGCGGCAACCCGATGAAGCGCAAGGCCGAGGAGGAGGCCGCCCAGGCCCGCCGCGAGCAGGCGCAGCAGGGCGGCGCGTTCGGCCTCCCGGCCGCCGGGCAGGGCCCGGGCGACTTCGAGCTGCCGGACGAGTTCAAGAAGTTCATGGGCTGACGCCCTTCGAGTGGTACGTGAAGGGGCCCGGGGCGGTGCGAAACCGCCCCGGGCCCCTTCTCACTCCTCCGCGTCGCCCGAAATGCCGGTATCGGTGGCCCTCTCGATACTGAGGGCCGGGCCACCGGGCCTGACGTCGGTATGTCGGTTTGTCGGTATGAGGAGAGCAGCGTGCCCAACTCCGTACCCCCGCGCGACCGGACCGACCAGCCCTGGCGCTCGGAGGGTGCCCCGCCGCCTCCGCCCGCCAAGAAGAAGATGCCCGGCGGCTGGGGCGGGCTCATCCTCACCGCCCTCGTCGTCTACCTGCTGGCCAACCTCGTGCTGTCCTTCTTCAACCGGGGCGACGAGCCGACGATCTCGTACACCGAGTTCAGCAAGCAGGTGAACGCCGGCAACGTCACCAAGATCTACTCCAAGGGCGACGCCATCCAGGGCGAGCTGAAGAACAAACAGCCACTGCCCAACGGCGACAAGGGCGACTACAGCAAGTTCGTCACCCAGCGGCCCGCCTTCGCCGACGACAACCTCTGGGCCGAGCTGACCGCGAAGGGCGTCACGGTCACCGCGGAACCGGTCGTCCAGGAGCGCAGCTTCCTCGCCAACCTGCTCATCTCGCTCGCCCCGATGCTGCTCCTCGTCGTGCTGTGGATCTTCATCGCCCGCCGGATGAGCGCAGGAATGGGCGGCGGGGGCGGCATGCTCGGCCGCAAGGCCCCGCCCAAGCCGGTGGAGCTGGTGGCGGGGGAGCAGCGCACCACCTTCGAGGACGTGGCAGGCATCGACGAGGTCGAGGGCGAACTCAACGACGTCGTCGACTTCCTGAAGAACCCCTCCGCCTACCGCGACATGGGCGCCAGGATGCCGCGCGGCGTGCTCCTCGCCGGCCCGCCCGGCACCGGCAAGACCCTGCTCGCGCGGGCGGTCGCCGGTGAGGCGGGGGTGCCGTTCTTCTCCGCCTCGGCCTCGGAGTTCATCGAGATGATCGTCGGCGTCGGCGCCTCACGGGTCCGGGAACTCTTCGCCGAGGCCCGCAAGGTGGCCCCGGCGATCATCTTCATCGACGAGATCGACACCATCGGCCGGGCGCGCGGCGGCGGCTCGGGCATGGGCGGCCACGACGAGCGCGAGCAGACGCTCAACCAGATCCTGACCGAGATGGACGGCTTCACCGGATCCGAAGGCGTCATCGTCCTCGCCGCCACCAACCGCGCCGACGTCCTCGACCCGGCGCTGACCAGGCCCGGCCGCTTCGACCGGATCGTGCACGTCAACCCGCCCGACCGCGGGGGCCGCGAGGCGATCCTCCGCATCCACACCCGGGACATCCCGCTCGCCCAGGACGTCGACCTGGTCCAGGTCGCCCGGACCACCCCGGGGATGACCGGCGCCGAACTGGCCAACCTCGCCAACGAGGCCGCCCTCCTCGCCGTCAAGCGGCGGCAGAAGGAGGTGACCCGCTCCGACCTCTCCGACGCCCTGGAGAAGGTCCAGCTGGGCGCGGAACGGCCGCTGGTGATGCCGGAGGAGGAGCGGCGCCGCACCGCCTATCACGAGAGCGGCCACGCCCTGCTCGGCATGCTCCAGCCAGGCGCCGACCCGGTCCGCAAGATCACCATCGTCCCGCGCGGCCGGGCCCTCGGCGTCACCCTCTCGACGCCCGACGCCGACAAGTACGCGTACACCGAGGAGTACCTGCGCGGCCGGATCATCGGCGCGCTCGGCGGGATGGCCGCCGAACAGGTCGTCTACGGGGTCGTCACCACCGGCTCCGAGAGCGACCTGGAGCAGGTCACCAACATCGCCCGCGGCATGGCCGGCCGCTGGGGCATGAGCGAACGCGTCGGCCGCCTCACCGCCATCCCCGGCGACGCCCAGCAGGCCTACGGCCTCTCCGCGGCCCCCGCGACCCTCGACACGGTCGCGGAGGAGATGCGCCGCATCGTCGACGAGTGCTACGAGAGCGCGGTCCGCCAGCTCCGCGAGAACCGCGAGAGGCTCGACGCCCTCGCGACCGCCCTGCTGGCCGAGGAGACCCTGGAGGAGGACGCCGCGTACCGCGCGGCGGGCATCACCCGCCTCACGAAGGAGGGCTGAGCCGCCCCACTCGCCCGGCGACGGTAGACCGGGAGCCCCCCACGGGCCGCGCGCCCCGTCGCCGCATCGTCCGTCACCGGACGTCACGGCCACGCCGCTACGGCACCCGGGCGATCTGGTACCGGAAGACGTTCGGCATCCACACGGTGCCGTCGTGGCGCACGTACGGGTGCAGGGCCTCCGCGATCTCCTTCTCGACCTGGGACGGGTCCGTCGCCCGGACCGCCGCGTCGAAGTCGCCCGTCGACATCAGCCCCCGCACCGCGCTGTCCTGGTCCGCGTACCCGAACGGGCACGACACCCGCCCCGAGCCGTCCGGCTTCAGGCCGGCCCGCGCCACCACGTCCTCCAGGTCCTCCCCGAAACCGGGCCGGCTCCCCGCGAGACGCGCGGCGACCCGCAGGACGGACGAGGTCGCGCACCGCTCCGGCGGCCCCCAGCCCGCCAGCACGACCGCCGCGCCCGGTTGGGCCAACGGAGTGACGGCCGCGAGCGCCCGCCCCAGACCGGTCGGGGTGTGGAACGCCGTGACGAGGTCGTACGGAGTGCGCGAGGGATCGCCCGCGGCCTCGGGGCCGCCCTCCACCAGCGCGTGCCCAGCCCCCTGCGGAATCCGCTCCCGGGCCAGCTCCACGCGCGCGTGGTCCCGGTCCACGCCGGTCACCCGCGCGCCCCGCGAGGCCGCCATCAGCAGCGCGAGCCCCGAGCCGCAGCCGAGCCCCAGGACCCGGGTGCCGGGGCCCACGTCGAGACGGTCGTACACCGCCTCGTAGAGCGGTACGAGCATGCGCTCCTGGATCTCGGCCCAGTCGCGTGCGGGGTGGTACGGGACGAGCGTAGGTGTCATGGAAAGCGCCCCAATCAGTGCCTGGTCGACAGCCCCCGTGTACGTGCGCCCGCATCCCCCCGTATGTCAGGGAACTGCCGATCCGTGCCCGCGTCCAGTGCTCGCGCCGGACCACTTCCCCCGTCCGGGTGGGGCCGGTGCGCCGTCTTGACCCGCGACCCGGTACTGTCCGTGCGTCGAACCCAGGGGCGCGTACGAGGTCTCTCCGCGCGCCGGGGCGTATGCGCCGCTACGCACCAGCTTGGCGCGGGCTGTCGCGACTTCTCCACAGATCTGCGCACTGACCCTCGTCCGGACGCATCAAGGGCAACTGACGGGTACGTGCAAATTATTTGGGATGCCCCGGAATGGAACCCGGCGGCGCGTCGGCTCGTTGTACGCGACGTGAGCACGACACCCCCTGTTCTCGCCGCAGAGCTGGCGCAGGCGTGGGCCGACATTCAGCGGCACCACCCCGAACTGCCGGATCTTGCCGCGCCCGAGTCCCTGATCGGAGAGTCCTCGTCCGCCTGCGGCGCCGAGCTCTCCTTCGAGCGACTGCTCCACGAGGCAGTCCACGGCATCGCCGCCGCCCGAGGAGTCCGCGACACCTCACGCGCCGGCCGCTATCACAACCGCAGATTCCTGGCGATCGCCGAGGAGATGGGCCTGGACCACCCCGAGGAGCCGCACGCCAGCAGCGGCTTCTCCCTGGTCACGCTCAACCCCGAGGCGAAGCGGCGGTACCGGCCCACGATGGAGCGGCTGCAGCGCGCCCTGAAGGCCCACACCGTCGCGACGGCCGCGGACACCAAGCGCTCCTTCCGCGGCCCCGCCGCCCGCCACGGCTCCTCCGGCGGCGGCGTGCGCGTGAAGGCCGTCTGCGACTGCGGCCGGAACGTGCGCGTGGTCCCCTCGGTGCTCGCCCAGGCGCCCATCGTCTGCGGCGGCTGCGGCAAGCCCTTCCGCATCCCGGAAACGGCGGGCGTGGCGGGCTGACCCCCACCCGGCCCGGGTCGGGGGTGCCGCGGTCGTGTGGCACAATGGCTAGCTGTACTCGACAGTCGCATAGGACCCCTCTCTCCTCCGGCTGACGCGTCCATCGGGCACCCGAGTACCGCAACCCCACGTGGCATCTCATGTGCCCAACCACGTCAAGACCAGGAGACACCACTCCAGTGGCAGTCAAGATCAAGCTCAAGCGCCTCGGCAAGATTCGCCAGCCGCACTACCGCATCGTCGTCGCCGACTCCCGCACCCGCCGGGACGGTCGTGCGATCGAGGAGATCGGTCTGTACCACCCGACGTACAACCCGTCGAAGATCGAGGTCGACTCGGACCGCGCGCAGTACTGGCTGTCCGTCGGCGCCCAGCCGACCGAGCCGGTCCTCGCCATCCTGAAGCTCACCGGCGACTGGCAGAAGCACAAGGGCCTGCCGGCCCCGGCGCCGCTGCTGCAGCCGGCGACCAAGGAGGACAAGCGCGCCTCCTTCGACGCGTTCGCCAAGGCCCTCGAGGGCGACGACGCCAAGGGTGAGGCCATCACCCCGAAGGCGAAGAAGGCCGACAAGAAGGCGGACGAGGCCGAGGCGGCCGCGTCCACCGAGTCGACCGAGGCCTGAGCATGCTCGAGGAGGCTCTCGAGCACCTCGTGAAGGGCATCGTCGACAACCCCGACGACGTGCAGGTCGCCTCGCGCAACCTGCGTCGCGGTCGCGTGCTTGAGGTCCGGGTCCACCCCGACGACCTCGGCAAGGTGATCGGCCGCAACGGCCGCACCGCGCGTGCGCTGCGTACCGTCGTGGGCGCCATCGGCGGCCGTGGCATCCGGGTCGACCTCGTCGACGTGGACCAGGTCCGCTGAGCAAGTTGGACACACCGGCACGGGCCGGGGAGGGCCTTCGGGTCCGCCCCGGCCCGTCGTCGTCGGATCAGGAGAGAATGAAGACGTGCAGCTGGTAGTCGCGCGGGTCGGCCGCGCCCACGGCATCAAGGGCGAGGTCACCGTCGAGGTACGGACGGACGAACCCGAGCTGAGGCTCAGTCCCGGAGCGGTCCTGCTCACCGATCCGGCCGGCACGGGCCCCCTGACCATCGAGGCCGGGCGCGTGCACAGCGGCCGCCTCCTGCTCCGCTTCGAGGGCGTGCGCGACCGCACCGCGGCCGAGGCCCTCCGCAACACCCTGCTCATCGCCGACGTCGACCCCGACGAGCTGCCGGCGGAGGAGGACGAGTACTACGACCACCAGCTCATGGACCTGGACGTCGTGCTCGCCGACGGCACCGAGATCGGCCGGATCACCGAGATCTCGCACCTGCCGTCCCAGGACCTCTTCATCGTCGAGCGGCCCGACGGCACCGAGCTGATGATCCCGTTCGTCGAGGACATCGTCACCGAGATCGACCTGGAGGAGCAGCGCGCGGTCATCGACCCGCCGCCCGGGCTCATCGACGACCGGGCCGAGATCGCCTCCGCCCGGGACGAGGAAGGGTCCGACGCGTCCGACGACTCGGACGCGTCCGACGATTCCGACGTGTCCGGCGAGTCCCGCGAGGGCGCGTCCTGATGCGGCTCGACGTCGTCACGATCTTCCCCGAGTACCTGGAGCCGCTGAACGTCTCCCTGGTCGGCAAGGCACGCGCGCGTGGACAGCTCGACGTGCACGTCCACGACCTGCGCGGCTGGACGTACGACCGGCACAACACGGTCGACGACACCCCGTACGGCGGCGGCCCCGGCATGGTCATGAAGACCGAGCCCTGGGGCGAGGCCCTCGACCAGACCCTCGCCGACGGCTTCGAGGCGGGCGCCCACGGCCCGGTCCTCGTCGTGCCCACCCCCAGCGGACGCCCGTTCACCCAGGAGCTCGCCGTCGAACTCTCCGAGCGCCCCTGGCTGATCTTCACGCCCGCCCGCTACGAGGGCATCGACCGCCGCGTCATGGACGAGTACGCGACCCGCGTGCCGGTCTACGAGGTCTCCATCGGCGACTACGTCCTGGCCGGCGGGGAGGCCGCCGTCCTCGTGGTCACCGAGGCCGTGGCCCGGCTGCTGCCCGGCGTCCTCGGCAACGCCGAGTCCCACCGCGACGACTCCTTCGCCCCCGGCGCCATGGCCAACCTGCTCGAGGGCCCCGTCTACACCAAGCCCCCCGAGTGGCGCGGCCGCGCCATCCCCGACGTCCTCGTCAGCGGGCACCACGGGAAGATCGCGCGCTGGCGCCGCGACGAGGCCTTCCGGCGCACCGCGCAGAACCGGCCGGACCTGATCGAGCGCTGCGACCCGGCCGCCTTCGACAAGAAGGACCGCGAGATCCTCTCCCTGCTCGGCTGGGCCCCCGAGCCCGGCGGCCGATTTTGGCGCAGGCCGGAGGCCGTGGAAGAATAGGCCGCTGTTGTGTGCCCGACGAGCGCCCCTGCCACAGGGGGACGACGCCCGCCCGGTGCCCACGACGCTCCATCACCTTTTTCGATGTTCCGCTGATGACCTGTGGCATCAGCGAGGAAAGAGACCACCATGGCCTCCCTGCTCGACTCGGTCAACGCGGCTTCGCTCCGCTCCGACCTCCCCGCCTTCCGTCCCGGCGACACCGTGAACGTCCACGTGCGCGTCATCGAGGGCAACCGCTCCCGTATCCAGCAGTTCAAGGGTGTCGTCATCCGCCGCCAGGGTTCGGGCGTCAGCGAGACCTTCACGGTCCGCAAGGTCTCGTTCTCCGTCGGCGTCGAGCGCACCTTCCCGGTGAACAGCCCGATCTTCGAGAAGATCGAGCTCGTCAGCCGCGGTGACGTCCGTCGCGCCAAGCTCTACTACCTGCGTGAGCTGCGCGGCAAGGCTGCCAAGATCAAGGAGAAGCGCGACAAGTGAGCTCCGGCTCACCGATCGCGCGGGGCTTCGGAGCACTGACTCACAGGGCGGCCGGATAGGCTCTGCCCCCGATGGACACCGAAGCACAGCACACGGAGCGCGACCGCTCCTCCGCCACGGAGGAGCGGTCGCGCTCCGTGCGTATATCCGGCCCGGACGGTCGGCCCCCGGCCGAGCCGGCCGACGGGCCCGCCGACCCGGACGAGCCCGCGGATCCGGACGAGCCCGCGGGACCCGCCGACGACGGCTTCGGCTGGTCCTGGCGGCGCACCGGGGTCATCGGCGCCGTCTGCGTGGTCTTCGTGCTGCTCCTGAGCCACTTCGTGCTGCAGCCCTTCCTGATCCCCAGCGGTTCCATGGAGCCGACGCTCCGGATCGGGGACCGGATCCTGGTGAACAAGCTCGCGTACCGGTTCGGCGACGAGCCCCGCAGAGGCGACGTCGTGGTCTTCGACGGCACCGGGTCCTTCGTCCAGGAGCCCCCCGAGGAGAACCCGGTCACCGGGCTCCTGCACGGCGCCGCGGCGGCCCTCGGGCTCGCCGAGCCCGCCGAGACGGACTTCGTGAAGCGGGTCGTGGGCGTCGGCGGCGACCGGGTCGTCTGCTGCGACAGGAACGGCCGGCTGACCGTCAACGGAGTCCCGGTCGAGGAGTGGTACGTCCAGTTGGGTGACGCGCCCTCCAAGGTTCCTTTCGACATCGTGGTGCCGCAGGGCACTCTGTGGGTGATGGGCGACCACCGCAGTCAGTCGAGCGACTCCCGCGACCACCTCGGACAGCCGGGCGGCGGCATGGTGCCCGTCGAGCGGGTGATCGGGCGCGCGGACTGGATCGGCTGGCCCTTCGGGCGCTGGTCGGCCGTGCGGGAGACCGACGCCTTCGACGCCGTACCGGCCCCCTCGGCGGGCGGCCATGGGTAACCGGGGCAGGCCCGGCGGACACCGGGCCGCCGACCACCGGTTGCCCACCGGCACACGGACCGCCGACGGCACGCGTCAGCTGCCGGGCCGGGCGGACCGGCGCAGGCTCGCCCGCAAGGTCAAGCGGCGGCGGCAGCGCTCGGCGATCAAGGAGATCCCGCTCCTGATCACCGTCGCCGTGCTGATCGCGCTCGTCCTGAAGACCTTCCTCGTCCAGGCCTTCGTCATCCCCTCCGGCTCGATGGAGCAGACGATCCGGATCGACGACCGGGTCGCGGTCGACAAGCTGACGCCCTGGTTCGGCGCCACCCCCGCGCGGGGCGACGTCGTCGTCTTCAAGGACCCCGGAAACTGGCTCCAGGACGCCCCGCCGGCGGCCGAGGACCCCATCGGCGTCAAGCAGGTCAAGCAGGCCCTGACCTTCATCGGCCTGCTGCCGTCGGCCGACGACCAGGACCTGATCAAGCGGGTGGTGGCGGTCGGCGGCGACACCGTCGCCTGCTGCGGCACGGACGGGAAGATCACGGTCAACGGCGTACCGTTGGAGGAACCGTATCTGCACCCCGGGAACGAGCCCTCGAAGATCAAGTTCAAGGTGAAGGTGCCCGAAGGCCGGATCTTCGTGCTGGGCGACCACCGCTCGGACTCCGCAGACTCGCGCTACCACCTGGACGAGAAGGATCAGGGGACGATCTCCGTGGACGACGTCGTCGGCCGGGCGGTCGGCATCATCTGGCCGGTGGGCCACTGGCGCCGCCTCGAGGAACCGGACACCTTCGCCGCCGTACCGGACGGTCGTTCGGGCGCTGTGTCCGCGAGCGGCGTGTCGCATAGTGTGTCCTCGCGGAATCTGAACGGATTGCCCTGGCTCCCGACTCCTGCGGAACTCCCGCTCGTTATGGGAGTGATGGGCCTGTCCCTGTTCTGGGGCGGGCATGTGCACGGACTGAGGAGTGGATGTGGGGGATGTGGCCGTCGGCGCACGATCCGGACACGACGAGCCCGAGGAGCGGCCCGAGCAGCTCGCCGAGTCGTCGGTGGCCATGAGGGATGACTCCGCCGGCGGGCGGGACGCCGACCCCGCGGACCGCTCCGACGACCCGGACGGCACCGGTGACGGCGGGCAGGGCGGCGAGGGCGCCGAGGGCGACGGCGCCGCGAGGAGGCCGCGTTCCTTCTGGAAGGAACTGCCGCTGCTGATCGGCATCGCCCTGGTGCTCGCCCTGGTGATCAAGACGTTCCTGGTGCAGGCGTTCTCGATCCCCTCCGACTCGATGATGAACACGCTGCAGCGCGGCGACCGCGTCCTCGTCGACAAGCTCACCCCGTGGTTCGGCTCGGAGCCGGAGCGCGGCGAGGTCGTCGTCTTCCACGACCCGGGCGGCTGGCTGGAGGGCGAGCCCACCCCGGACCCGAACGTGCTCCAGGAGTTCCTCTCCTTCATCGGCCTGATGCCGTCGGCCGAGGAGAAGGACCTGATCAAGCGGGTCATCGCGGTGGGTGGCGACACGGTCTCCTGCAAGGAGGGCGGCAAGGTCATCCTCAACGGCAAGGCGCTGGACGAGACCTCGTACATCTACCCCGGCTCCTCGCCCTGCGGTGACAAGCCGTTCGGGCCGCTCACCGTCCCCAAGGGCAGCATCTGGGTCATGGGCGACAACCGGCAGAACTCGCTGGACTCCCGCTACCACATGAACCTGGCGGGCGGCGGCACCGTCCCGAACGACCAGGTCGTCGGCCGCGCGGTCTTCGTGGCCTGGCCGGTCACCCGCTGGGCGACGCTGCCCGTCCCGGAGACCTTCGAGCAGCCGGGGCTGAACAAGGCCCTCGCCGTCGCCCCGGGCGCGGCCGGTCTCGCCGGCATCGGCCTGGTCGGCGCGGTGCCGCTGGTCCTCTGGCGCAGGAAGAGGGTCGCCGCTCGGCATACCGCCGAGTAGTGGCGCGCGGGTAGGGTGCCGTCCCAGATCGTCGTACCGACCTTCGAGGTGGGGAGCGCTGGGATGAGCGGGACCATACGTACGGAAGGCGGCCGCGGCCGCCTCGGCAGTGTGCTGTCGGGGCTGGCCGTGGCCGTCGGCTGTGTGCTCTTCCTCGGCGGCTTCGCCTGGGGGGCGGTGCTGTACCAGCCGTACAGCGTGCCCACCGACTCGATGACCCCGGCCCTGGCCGTCGGCTCCAAAGTCCTCGCCGAGCGGATCGACGGGGACGAGGTGCGGCGCGGCGACATCGTGATCTTCGAGGACCCGCTCTGGGGCGGCTCGACCATGGTGAAGCGGGTCGTCGGCGTCGGCGGCGACACGGTCGCCTGCTGCGACAAGGACGGCCGCCTGACGATCGACGGCAAGGCCGTCGTGGAGCCCTACACACGGCCCGGTGCCCCCGCCTCCGGGCAGGAGTTCTCGGCGACCGTCCCCGAGGGGAAGCTCTTCCTCCTCGGCGACGAGCGGCACAACTCGCTGGACTCCCGTACGCACCTGGAAGAGGCCGGTCAGGGCTCGGTGCCGCGCTCCGCGGTCACCGCCCGGGTCGACGCGGTCGCCTGGCCCGACGCGCAGATCGTGGAGCGTCCCGCCGCCTTCGCGGCGCTGCCGGGCGGCATCTCCGTACCCGGGCCCGTGGAGCCGCTCTTCTACGCCATCGTCGGCGGGTGTGTACTGATCCTGGGCGGGGCGGCGTACGGGCCGCTCGCGCGGCTCGCGGGCCGCCGCCGGGGCGCCCGGGCGAACGGCAGAGAGACGGTGGACGCGTGACGGGTACGACGGGCTCCGCGAACGCGGACGCGACCGGGGCCGGGGCCGAGGCCGGGGACGGCGGGACCGCGCTTCGGCGGGTGGCCCGGGTCGTCCTGCTCGACCCGGACGACCGCATCCTCCTCATGCACGGCTACGAGCCCGACGACCCGGGCCAGACCTGGTGGTTCACGCCCGGTGGTGGCCTGGAGGGCGACGAGACCCGGGAGCAGGCGGCTCTGCGCGAGCTGGCCGAGGAGACCGGGATCACGGACGTCGAACTCGGACCTGTTCTGTGGCAGCGGATCTGCTCGTTCCCGTTCGACGGGCGGCGCTGGGACCAGGACGAGTGGTACTACCTGGCACGAACCAGCCAGACCGTGACCGCCCCCGGGGGCCTCACGGAGCTGGAGGAACGCAGTGTCGCGGGGCTGAGGTGGTGGACCTCCGCCGAACTGTCGGCGGCGCGTGAGACGGTGTACCCGACCAGACTCGCCGAGCTGCTGCACAGGCTGCTCGACGAGGGACCGCCGAGTGCGCCGCTGGTGCTCGCCACGGAAATCGCTTAACGGTGCGAGCGACTGGCGCACAATAGGTGGACGCACGGCTGAAGGGGAACATGCCATGAGCGCCGAGGACCTCGAGAAGTACGAGACCGAGATGGAGCTGAAGCTCTACCGGGAGTACCGCGATGTCGTCGGGCTGTTCAAATACGTGATCGAGACCGAGCGTCGGTTCTACCTCACCAACGACTACGAGATGCAGGTGCACTCGGTCCAGGGCGAGGTGTTCTTCGAGGTGTCCATGGCCGACGCCTGGGTCTGGGACATGTATCGGCCGGCCAGGTTCGTCAAGCAGGTCCGGGTGCTCACGTTCAAGGACGTGAACATCGAGGAGCTCAACAAGAGCGACCTGGAGCTCCCCGGCAGCTGAAACCACCCCCACGGGTGACGAGGTTCTCCACAGGTCGGAGCTTGTCCACCGGCCCGCACACGGAACGTCGCGACGCGTCACAGTCGGTGCCGGAGGTGGTGCCGAATGAACGCAACGAGCGCTCTCGGACAGTACGGAGAACAGCTGGCGGTCCGCAGGCTCACGGCGGCCGGGATGGTCGTCCTCGCACGGAACTGGCGCTGCGGGCGGACCGGAGAGATCGACATCGTCGCCCGGGACGGGGACGCCGTCGTGGTCTGCGAGGTGAAGACCCGGCGCGCCGGTGCCTTCGAGCACCCCATGGCCGCCGTCACCCCGGCCAAGGCCGACCGGCTCAAACGACTCGCGGCCTGCTGGCTCGACCGCCACGGCGGACCACCGCCCGACGGCGGTGTCCGGATCGACCTCGTCGGCGTCGTCCTGCCCCGCCGGGGCGCCCCCGTCGTCACCCACGTGCAGGGGGTGGCCTGAGATGGGGTTCGCCCGCACCTGCTCCGTCGCCCTCGTCGGCGTGGAGGGCGTCGTCGTCGAGGTCCAGGCCGACCTGGAGGCCGGCGTCGCCGCCTTCACCCTCGTCGGGCTCCCGGACAAGAGCCTCAGCGAGAGCCGCGACCGGGTCCGCGCCGCCATCGTCAACTCGGACGCCGAGTGGCCCCAGAAGAAGCTCACCGTCGGGCTCAGTCCGGCCTCGGTCCCCAAAGGCGGCTCCGGATTCGACCTGGCCGTCGCCGCCGCGGTCCTCGGGGCCGCCGAGCGGATCGACCCCCGGGGCATCGCCGACCTCGTCCTGATCGGCGAACTCGGGCTCGACGGGCGCGTCCGGCCCGTGCGGGGCGTCCTGCCCGCCGTCCTCGCCGCCGCCGAGGCCGGCTACCGCCAGGTCGTCGTCCCCGAGCAGACGGCCGGTGAGGCCGCGCTCGTGCCCGGCGTCTCCGTCCTCGGCGTCCGCAGCCTGCGCCAGCTCATCGCCGTGCTCTCCGACGAACCGGTCCCCGCGGAGGAGCCCGCCGAGGAGGGCCGCCCGGACGCCATGCTCGCCGGGCTCCTCGTCCCCGGCGCGGGCGTCGGCACCGGCCTCACCGCCGACCCCCTCGACGGGCCGGACCTCGCCGACGTCGCCGGCCAGCACGGAGCCCGCCGCGCCCTGGAGGTCGCCGCCGCCGGCAGCCACCACCTCCTGCTCTCCGGGCCACCCGGAGCGGGCAAGACCATGCTCGCCGAACGCCTTCCGGGCATCCTGCCCCCGCTCACCCGGCAGGAGTCCCTCGAAGTCACCGCCATCCACTCGGTGGCCGGCATCCTCCCGCCCGGCGAACCCCTCGTGCGCCGCGCCCCCTACTGCGCGCCCCACCACTCCGCGACCATGCAGTCCCTCGTCGGAGGCGGCAACGGACTCCCGCGCCCCGGTGCGGTCTCCCTGGCGCACCGCGGCATTCTCTTCCTCGACGAGGCGCCCGAGTTCTCGGGCAAGGCGCTCGACGCCCTGCGCCAGCCGCTGGAATCCGGGCACGTGGTCATCGCCCGCGCCGCCGGGGTCGTCCGGCTCCCCGCGCGGTTCCTGCTGGCCCTCGCCGCCAACCCCTGCCCGTGCGGGCGGCACACGCTGCACGGCGCGGGATGCGAGTGCCCCGCCTCGCTCATCCGCCGTTACCAGGCGCGGCTCTCCGGGCCGCTCCTCGACCGCGTCGACCTGCGCGTCGAGGCCGAGCCCGTCACCCGCTCCGACCTGCTCGGCCAGGGCAGGCGCGGGGAGTCCACGGCCGCCGTCGCCGACCGTGTCCGCCAGGCCCGGGCCCGCGCGGCCGCCCGCCTGACCGGCACCCCCTGGACCGTCAACAGCGAGGTCCCCGGCCATGAGCTGCGGACCCGCTTCGTCGTCGCCCCCGGAGCCCTCGCCGCGGCGGAGCGGGACATCGAGCGCGGCATGCTGACCGCGCGCGGTCTCGACCGGGTCCTTCGCGTCGCCTGGACCGTCGCCGACCTCGCCGGCCACGACCGCCCCGACGCCCAGGACGTCGACCTCGCCCTCGAACTGCGGACCGGCATCGCCCGGGGCGTGCCGGTGGGAGCGGGGGAGCGCGCATGATCACGTACGAGGAACGGCTCGCGCGCGCCGCGCTCACCCGGGTCGTCGAACCCGGTGACGTCCACGCGGGCCGCGTGCTGCGGCGGTACGGAGCCGAGGGCTTCCTCCGGCGCCTGGGAGACCCCGCGGGCGACCCCGGCGCGTTCGACGGCACCGGTCCGAAACGGGTCGCCGGGTGGCGTCGGCGGGCCGAGACCGCCGAGCCGCGGCGGGACCTCGATGCCATCGGCCGGGACGGCGGCCGGTTCGTCGTCCCCGGCGACGCCGAGTGGCCCCGGCAGCTCGACGACCTCGGCGACACCCGCCCGGTGGGCCTCTGGGCGCGCGGCCCCGCCGACCTGCGGACCTGGGCGCTGCGCTCGGTCGCGGTCGTCGGCGCCCGCGCCTGCACCCCGTACGGCGCGCACATGGCCACCGCGCTGGCCTCGGGGCTTGCCGAGGAGGGCTGGGTCGTCGTCTCCGGAGCCGCGTTCGGGATCGACGGCGCCGCCCACCGAGGAGCCCTCGCCGCCCGCGGCGCCACCGTCGCGGTCCTCGCCTGCGGCGTCGACATGCCGTACCCGCGCGGCCACGCCGAGCTCATCGGGCGCGTCGCGGAACAGGGGCTCGTCATCGGGGAGTTGCCGCCCGGCAGCCACCCCACGCCGAGCAGGTTCATCCTCCGGAACCGGGTCATCGCCGCGCTCACCCGAGGCACGGTCGTCGTCGAGGCCGAGTACCGCAGCGGCTCCCTCGTCACCGCCCGCGCCGCCGCCCGCCTCGGCCGCCACACCATGGGCGTGCCAGGACCCGTCACCAGCGGGCTCTCCGCGGGCGTCCACGAACTCCTGCGCGGCGAGGCGACCCTCGTCACCGAGGCCGCCGAAGTGATCGAACTCGTCGGGGACATGGGCCGGCTCGCCCCCGAGCGGCGCGGCCCGGTCCTGGCGAGAGACCTGCTCGCCCCCGACACCGCCCGCGTCCTCGAAGCAATGCCCGCGGGCCGCCCCACGCCCGTGACCGAGATCGCCGACCGGTCGGGCACCACAACCGACGACACCCTCGTCAGACTGTACGAACTGCACTCCCTGGGGTTCGTCGAACGGCAAGGCGACGACTGGCGGTTGACGAAGACCCCCACGGAAGGGGCGAATACGCGGCGAGGCGGTACTTGACCTGGAGCATTCGGGTGAAATGGTGAGGGTGATGAACACCCCAGCTGTCTCGGCCGCACCCGAGGGGCCGGCACGCGCCACGGCCCGGGTTCGAAGATGTGGCCGAGGCCGTCCACTCGGAGTGGTGCGATCCGCAGAGGTTCGCAGACCGCGACCGTCCAGTCACGCTACGCTCGCCAGGGTTCCCCGAAGGACATCCGTCCCGACCAACCCGCCAGCAGAACGGCTCAAGGCAACGCATGCCCCAGCACACCTCCGGGTCTGACCGCGCTGCGGTGCCCCCAGCAGCCCGGGGCGCCGTGCGACCACCCGCACCGACCTCGCTCGACGAGCTGTGGCGGTCCTACAAGGACACGGGCGACGAGCGCCTGCGCGAGCAGCTGATCCTGCACTACTCCCCGCTCGTGAAGTACGTCGCGGGCCGCGTCAGCGTCGGCCTGCCGTCCAATGTGGAACAGGCCGACTTCGTCTCCTCCGGGGTCTTCGGCCTGATCGACGCCATCGAGAAGTTCGACGTCGAGCGGTCGATCAAGTTCGAGACGTACGCGATCACCCGGATCAGGGGCGCGATGATCGACGAACTCCGTGCCCTCGACTGGATCCCCCGCTCCGTGCGCCAGAAGGCCCGCAACGTCGAGCGCGCGTACGCCACTCTGGAGGCCAAGCTCCGCCGCACCCCGAGCGAGAGCGAGGTCGCGGCGGAGATGGGCATCGCGCTGGAGGAACTGCACGCTGTTTTCAGCCAGTTGTCCCTGGCGAACGTCGTCGCCCTCGAGGAGCTGCTGCACGTCGGCGGCGAGGGCGGCGACCGGCTGTCGCTGATGGACACCCTGGAGGACACCGCCGCCGACAATCCGGTCGAGGTCGCCGAGGACCGCGAGCTGCGCAGGCTGCTCGCGCGCGCCATCAACACCCTCCCCGAGCGGGAGAAGACCGTCGTCACGCTCTACTACTACGAGGGCCTCACCCTGGCCGAGATCGGCCATGTCCTGGGGGTCACCGAGAGCCGGGTCAGCCAGATCCACACCAAGTCCGTCCTGCAGCTGCGCGCGAAGCTGGCCGATGTAGGGCGCTGACGGCGGGCGGCCGGTCGTATGGTGGAGCCGTGCCCAGGATTCGAGCGGCCTCCGTGGCCGAGCACCGGACGATGCAGCGCGGCGCCCTGCTGGACGCCGCGCGCTCCCTGCTGTCCGAGGGCGGTACGGAGGCGCTGACCTTCCCCGCCCTCGCCGAGCGCACGGGCCTGGCCCGTTCCTCGGTCTACGAGTACTTCCGCTCGCGGGCGGCCGTGGTCGAGGAGCTGTGCGCCGTCGACTTCCCCGTCTGGGCGGCCGAGGTCGAGACGGCGATGGCCCGGGCCGACACGGCCGAGGGCAAGGTGGAGGCGTACGTCCGCACGCAGCTGGAGCTGGTGGGGGACCGGCGCCACCGGGCGGTCGTCGCGATCTCCGCGAGCGAGCTCGACGACGGTGCCCGCGAGAAGATCCGCGCCGCGCACGGCGGCCTCGTCACCATGATCGTCGAGGCCCTCGTCGACCTCGGCCAGCCCCAGCCCCGCCTCGGCGCCATGCTGCTCCAGGGCGTCGTGGACGCCGCCGTCCGCCGGATCGAGCTCGGCGCCGCCGAGGACCCGGCCACCGTCGCCGAGGCCGCCGTCTCCATGGCCCTCCGCGGCGTCAGCGGCTGACGCCCGCCCCAGCCTCCGGCGCCACCGGCAGCAGTCTCGACGGGCCCTGGCGCAGGAGCGACAAGGGGTTCAGATACGTGTCGCCCCGCAGCAGGCCCCAGTGCAGGCAGGAGTCCGGGCAGTGCGCCGCCGCCCCGCGGGCACCGTCCGGTGGGGGAGCCAGCGTGGCGACCGGGTCGCCCCTGTCGACCCTCGTCCCGGCGGTGACCAGCGGTTCCACCGGTTCGTAGGTGATGCGCAGGGGCGGGTCCCCGGTGTCCGGAAGGGTGAGCGTGAGGACGCCCCGGCCGGCCACCCGGCCCGCGAAGGTGACCACGCCGGACGCCGCCGCGCGCACCGGGGCGCCCACCGGGGCCGCCAGGTCGAGACCGCGGTGACCGGCCGCGTACGGACCGGCCGGAGGCTCCCAGCCGCGCACGATCTCCGGGCGCGGCGGGCCGAGGGGCCAGGTCAGAGCCGTGGGCGGCACGCTCGGGGACCCCATGGGCGCACCCACGGGCCACATCAGGGCCAGGGCGAGAAGCAGAATCGTCAGTCGCATGGCGTCACCGTCCCGCACCCGCCCGATTCGTGCCGATCATGGCCGGTATCTGTGGACAACCCGCTGGTTGTGGACAGCGCCGTCACCCGGCACCCCTGGGGTCCCGTACACTTCCTATGGCGATCCGGGTCACCGGGTCGACTTCGCACGCCCCGCCACACAGCCCTCACCGGCCGTGGCAGCGCCTTTCGGTCCCTCGTGGCACGGCGCGTCGGGGCGTCAGGACATAACCGAGAAACACAAGGAGATACGGCCATGGCCGTCGTCACGATGCGGGAGCTGCTGGAGAGCGGCGTCCACTTCGGTCACCAGACCCGTCGTTGGAACCCGAAGATGAAGCGCTTCATCTTCACGGAGCGCAACGGCATCTACATCATCGACCTGCTCCAGTCGCTGTCGTACATCGACCGCGCCTACGAGTTCGTCAAGGAGACCGTCGCGCACGGCGGCTCCATCATGTTCGTCGGTACGAAGAAGCAGGCCCAGGAGGCCATCGCCGAGCAGGCGACGCGTGTCGGCATGCCGTACGTCAACCAGCGTTGGCTCGGTGGCATGCTCACCAACTTCTCCACCGTCTACAAGCGTCTGCAGCGCCTCAAGGAGCTCGAGCAGATCGACTTCGAGGACGTGGCCGCCTCCGGCCTCACCAAGAAGGAGCTCCTGGTCCTCTCCCGCGAGAAGGCCAAGCTGGAGAAGACCCTCGGTGGTATCCGCGAGATGCAGAAGGTGCCGAGCGCCGTCTGGATCGTCGACACCAAGAAGGAGCACATCGCCGTCGGTGAGGCGCGCAAGCTCCACATCCCGGTCGTCGCGATCCTCGACACCAACTGCGACCCCGACGAGGTCGACTACAAGATCCCCGGCAACGACGACGCGATCCGCTCCGTCACGCTGCTGACCCGTGTGATCGCCGACGCCGTAGCCGAGGGCCTCATCGCCCGCTCCGGCGCCGCGACCGGCGACTCGAAGCCGGGCGAGAAGGCCGCCGGCGAGCCCCTCGCCGAGTGGGAGCGCGACCTCCTCGAGGGTGAGAAGAAGGCTGACGAGGCCGAGGTCCAGACCTCTGCCGAGACCGAGAAGGTCGCCGACGCGGAGGCCGCCGAGGTCGCCGAGGCTCCGGTCGCCGAGGCTCCGGCCGCCGAGGCCGAGCAGGCCTGACCCACGTCCTGACCGCACAGGTCAGGTCCGGTTGGTTGTTTCGGATGTCGACGGCGGGGGCCCACAAAGCCCCCGCCGTCCACCCGTAGATCTTTCAGACTTCGAGAGAGAAACTCAGACTCATGGCGAACTACACCGCCGCTGACGTCAAGAAGCTCCGTGAGCTCACCGGCGCCGGCATGATGGACTGCAAGAAGGCACTGGACGAGGCCGAGGGCAACGTCGACAAGGCCGTCGAGGCGCTCCGCATCAAGGGCCAGAAGGGCGTCGCCAAGCGCGAGGGCCGCTCTGCCGAGAACGGCGCCGTCGTCTCCCTCATCGCCGACGACAACACCTCCGGTGTCCTCGTCGAGCTGAAGTGCGAGACCGACTTCGTCGCCAAGGGTGACAAGTTCCAGGCCGTCGCCGCCCAGCTGGCCGCCCACGTCGCCGCCACCTCCCCGGCCGACCTGGAGGCGCTGCTCGCCTCCGAGATCGAGGCCGGCAAGACCGTGCAGGCCTTCGTGGACGAGGCCAACGCCAACCTCGGCGAGAAGATCGTCCTCGACCGCTTCGCGCAGTACGCCGACGGCTCCGTCTACGCCTACATGCACCGCACGATGCCCGACCTGCCCCCGCAGATCGGTGTCCTCGTCGAGCTGGACAAGCCGAACGCCGAGGTCGCCAAGGGCGTCGCGCAGCACATCGCCGCCTTCGCGCCGAAGTACCTCACCCGTGAGGACGTCCCGGCCGAGGTCGTCGAGACCGAGCGTCGCGTCGCCGAGGAGACCACCCGCGCCGAGGGCAAGCCCGAGGCCGCGCTCCCGAAGATCGTCGAGGGTCGCGTCAACGGCTTCTTCAAGGACGCCACGCTGCTCGGTCAGCCGTACGCGCTCGACAACAAGAAGTCCGTCGAGCAGATCCTGAAGGAAGCCGGTGTCACCCTGAAGCGCTTCACGCGCATCAAGGTCGGCATCTGAGTCCGTACGCGACGGACACCGGACCCCGGTAGGGTCTGAAGCAGTCGTCCGCGCTCGCGCAGGACGACCGCAGATCTGACGAGGAGGCCATTGCCGTACGGGAAACCGCAAGGACCCACCGGCAATGGCCTTCGTCGTATGTGCACGAGGAGATCTCCATGAACCAGAGCGCCGTACAGGGCGACGACAACCACGGCAAAAAGGCCGGCCGCTTCATGCTGAAGCTGTCCGGCGAGGCATTCGCCGGAGGCGGCGGTCTCGGCGTCGACCCCGACGTCGTGCACAAGATCGCACGCGAGATCGCCGCAGTCGTCCGCGACGGCGCGGAGATCGCCGTCGTCATCGGCGGCGGCAACTTCTTCCGCGGCGCCGAACTGCAGGTACGCGGCATGGACCGGGCCCGCTCCGACTACATGGGCATGCTCGGCACCGTCATGAACTGCCTCGCCCTCCAGGACTTCCTGGAGAAGGAGGGCATCGACTCCCGCGTCCAGACCGCCATCACCATGGGCCAGGTCGCGGAGCCGTACATCCCGCTGCGGGCCGTGCGCCACCTGGAGAAGGGCCGCGTGGTCATCTTCGGCGCCGGTATGGGCATGCCGTACTTCTCCACCGACACCACGGCCGCGCAGCGCGCCCTGGAGATCGACGCCGAGGCCCTGCTCATGGGCAAGAACGGCGTGGACGGGGTCTACGACTCCGACCCGAAGACCAACCCCGACGCGGTCAAGTTCGACGCGCTGGAGTACGGCGAGGTGCTCTCCCGCGACCTCAAGGTCGCCGACGCCACCGCCATCACCCTGTGCCGCGACAACACGCTCCCGATCCTCGTCTTCGAACTGCTCGCCGAGGGCAATATCGCGCGCGCGGTGAAGGGTGAGAAGATCGGCACTCTCGTGAGCGACCAGGGCACCCGGGCCTGAGCCTCGGCTCGAACCGGGTACCTCCCCTCGAGGGGACGGACCAGAGCCCTGCCGGTCGTATCACCGTGCAGGACAAGACGCGACGACACGCAGGAGCAAGTGGTGATCGAAGAGACCCTCCTCGAGGCCGAGGAGAAGATGGAGAAGGCCGTCGTGGTCGCCAAGGAGGACTTCGCCGCGATCCGCACCGGGCGTGCGCACCCGGCGATGTTCAACAAGATCGTGGCCGACTACTACGGTGCGATCACGCCGATCAATCAGCTGGCCTCGTTCTCGGTTCCCGAGCCGCGCATGGCGGTCGTGACCCCGTTCGACAAGAGCGCGCTGCGCAACATCGAGCAGGCCATCCGTGACTCGGACCTCGGCGTCAACCCGAGCAACGACGGCAACATCATCCGTGTGGTGTTCCCCGAGCTCACCGAGGAGCGCCGCCGCGAGTACATCAAGGTGGCCAAGGGCAAGGCCGAGGACTCCAAGATCTCCATCCGTTCCGTCCGCCGCAAGGCCAAGGAGACCATCGACAAGCTGGTCAAGGACGGCGAGGTCGGCGAGGACGAGGGCCGCCGCGGCGAGAAGGAGCTCGACGACACCACCGCGAAGTACGTCGCGCAGGTGGACGAGCTGCTCAAGCACAAGGAAGCCGAGCTGCTCGAGGTCTGATGAACGACTCTTCCTGGGGGGCCCCGGCCGGTTCCGGCTACTGGGGGCCCGACCAGGGGCCTGCCCCGGCGGGTCCCGCATACGATGGGCTGCAGGCGGCGCAGACTCGGCCCATGCCCATCGTGCCCGACGTCCCCGCCGGCGATCACCAGGACGAACACGGCCGGGGGGCCGCTCAGCCGAGCGGTCCCCTGTTCCGTGACGAGACGCCGAACGAGCACCCGCAGGAGCCCATGTCCAGCCCGAACCGGCCCGCGACCCCGCAGAAGAAGAGCGCGGGGCGCGACCTGGGCGCGGCCATAGGGGTCGGGGTCGGGCTCGGCGCCGTCATCATCGCGTCCCTCTTCATCTGGAAGGCCGCGTTCGTCGGCGTCATCGCGGTCGCCGTCGTGGTCGGTCTCTGGGAGCTCACCTCCCGCCTCCAGGAACGCAAGGGCATCAAGGCCCCGCTCGTCCCGCTGGCGGTCGGTGGCGCGGCGATGGTCGTGGCCGGCTATGTCCGCGGCGCGGAGGGGGCCTGGGTCGCCATGGCCCTGACCGCCCTCGCGGTCCTGGTGTGGCGCATGACGGAGCCGCCCGAGGGCTATCTGAAGGACGTCACGGCGGGCGTCTTCGCCGCGTTCTACGTGCCGTTCCTTGCCACGTTCGTGGCGCTGATGCTCACGGCCGACGACGGCCCCGAGCGGGTCCTCACGTTCCTGCTGCTCACGGTCGTCAGCGACACCGGCGCGTACGCGATCGGCTGGCGCTTCGGCAAGCACAAGCTGGCGCCGCGCATCAGCCCCGGCAAGACCCGCGAGGGCCTGCTCGGAGCGGTGGCGTTCGCGATGGCGGCGGGCGCGCTGTGCATGGAGTTCCTGATCGACGACGGCACGTGGTGGCAGGGCCTGCTGCTCGGCCTCGCGGTGGCGGCGAGCGCGACGCTCGGCGACCTCGGCGAGTCGATGATCAAGCGCGATCTCGGCATCAAGGACATGGGCACGCTGCTGCCCGGCCACGGCGGCATCATGGACCGCCTGGACTCCCTGCTGCCGACGGCCCCGGTGGTCTGGCTGTTGTTGGTGGTGTTCGTCGGCTCGGCGTGATCAGGCCACGGCGCCGCGCGGCGGAGCCGCGAATCGATACAGCATGGACCGCCTGGACTCCCTGCTGCCGACGGCGCCGGTGGTCTGGCTGCTCCTCGTGGTCTTCGTCGGCACCACCTGACCTGCGTGTTCGTGCTCGAAGGGCCCGCCGTCCCCGGACGGCGGGCCCTTCGCGTTTCCTCTGCGACACTGGTAGGACCATGCCGAAGCCCGGAGAACTCACTTTCGTCGCGCCCCGCGGAGCCAAGAAGCCGCCGCGGCACCTTGCCGACCTCACGCCCGCCGAGCGCAAGGAGGCCGTCGCCGCGATCGGCGAGAAGCCGTTCCGCGCCAAGCAGCTGTCCACGCACTACTTCGCGCGGTACGCCCACGACCCCGCCGAGTGGACCGACATCCCCGCCGCCTCGCGCGAGAAGCTGCAGGGGGAGCTGCTGCCCGACCTGATGTCGGTGGTCCGGCACATCTCGTGCGACGACGACACCACCCGTAAGACCCTGTGGAAGCTGCACGACGGCACGCTCGTCGAGTCCGTGCTGATGCGGTACCCGGACCGGGTCACCATGTGCATCTCCTCGCAGGCCGGCTGCGGGATGAACTGTCCGTTCTGCGCCACCGGGCAGGCCGGGCTCGACCGGAACCTGTCGACCGCCGAGATCGTGCACCAGATCGTCGACGGCATGCGCGCCCTGCGTGACGGTGAGGTGCCCGGTGGGCCGGCGCGGCTCAGCAACATCGTCTTCATGGGCATGGGCGAGCCGCTCGCCAACTACAAGCGGGTCGTCGGCGCCATCCGCCGGCTCACCGACCCCGAGCCGGACGGGCTCGGGCTCTCGCAGCGCGGGATCACCGTCTCCACCGTGGGCCTCGTGCCCGCGATGCTGCGCTTCGCCGACGAGGGCTTCAAGTGCCGGCTCGCCGTCTCGCTGCACGCTCCCGACGACGAGCTGCGGGACACCCTCGTGCCCGTCAACACGCGCTGGAAGGTCCGTGAGGTCCTCGACGCCGCGTGGGAGTACGCCGAGAAGTCCGGCCGCCGGATCTCCATCGAGTACGCGCTCATCCGGGACATCAACGACCAGGCCTGGCGGGGCGACCTGCTCGGGCGGCTGCTCAAGGGCAAGCGGGTCCATGTGAACCTGATTCCGCTGAACCCGACACCCGGGTCGAAGTGGACGGCCTCCCGGCCCGAGGACGAGAAGGCCTTCGTCGAGGCCATCGCGTCCCACGGCGTGCCCGTCACGGTCCGTGACACCCGTGGGCAGGAGATCGACGGTGCCTGTGGACAGCTGGCGGCCTCGGAGCGCTGACCTTGTAGTCTGTGCTCGAACACATCTCCATATTCCGACAGGGGAGCGCCACAGCGCTGAGAGTGCGGTCACGGACCGCAGACCCTCTGAACCTCGCCCAGGTCATTCTGGGTAGGAAGTTCGGTCGCAACTCAAGCTGTTGCGCCCTGCCCACCCTCCGGTGGGCAGGGCCGCGTCTCTTCCTGGTCACACCCAGGAGGAATTTCCGTGAGCACCAAGAAGATGGCCGCCGCCGCGATCGCCGCGGCGCTGGGCGTCACCACCCTCGCCGCCTGCGGCACCGAGGACATCAGGGACGCGGCCGGCAAGAGCGGTGAGCCCACGCCGAAGACCGTGACCCTCGTCAGTCACGACTCCTTCAACGCCTCCAAGGAGGTCCTGGCGGAGTTCACGAAGCAGACCGGCTTCACCGTCAAGGTCCTCAAGAGCGGTGACGCGGGCGTCGCCGTCAACAAGGAGATCCTCACCAAGGGCTCCCCGCAGGGAGACGTCTTCTTCGGCGTCGACAACACCCTGCTCTCCCGCGCGCTCGACAACGGGATCTTCGTCCCGTACGAGGCGAAGGGTCTGGACGCGGTGGCCCCCGAGACGCAGCTCGACAAGGAGCACCGCGTCACCCCGATCGACACCGGTGACATCTGCGTCAACTACGACAAGAAGTACTTCGCCGACAAGAAGCTCGCGCCCCCGCAGACCTTCGACGACCTGGCCAAGCCGGAGTACAAGAACCTGCTCGTGGTCGAGAACCCCGAGAAGTCCTCCCCGGGCCTCGGCTTCCTGCTCGGTACCGCGGCCCAGTACGGCGACGAGGGCTGGCAGGACTACTGGACGAAGCTCAAGGCCAACGGCGTGAAGGTCGTCGACAGCTGGGAGCTCGCCTACAACCAGGAGTTCTCCGGCTCCGCCGGCGGCAAGCAGGCCAAGGGCGACCGGCCGCTGGTCGTCAGCTACGCCTCCAGCCCGCCGGTCGAGGTCCTCTACGCCGACCCGCAGCCGAAGGACGCCCCCACCGGGGTCTCCACCGGCACCTGCTTCCGGCAGATCGAGTTCGCCGGACTGCTGAACGGGGCGAAGAACCCCGAGGGCGGCAAGGCGCTGATCGACTTCCTGATCTCCAAGAAGTTCCAGGAGGACATGCCGCTGCAGATGTTCGTCAACCCGGTGACGAAGGGCGCCCAGCTGCCCGAGCTGTTCACGAAGCACGGTGTGGTGATCGACAAGCCGCAGACCATGGCGCCCGAGAAGATCGCCGAGAAGCGTGACCAGTGGATCCAGTCGTGGTCCTCGACCGTTCTGAAGTAGTCCCCGACCGCCGGGGAAGCGCGGCGCGGCTCGGCCTGATGGCCGTGCCCGTCGCCTTCTTCGCGCTCTTCTTCGCGTGGCCCGTCGCCTCGATCGTCGAGCGCGGGCTGCGCGTCGACGGGGCGTGGGAGTTCGGCCGGTTCGGCGAGACGCTGACCCGGCCGGAGATCCTCGACGTCCTCTGGTTCACCCTCTGGCAGGCGCTCGCCTCCACCGCGCTGACCCTGCTGATCGCCCTGCCGGGGGCGTACGTCTTCGCGCGCTTCGACTTCCCCGGCAAGGGGCTGCTGCGCGCCGTCGTCACCGTCCCCTTCGTGATGCCGACCGTCATGGTCGGTACGGCCTTCCTCGCCCTCGTCGGCCGCGGCGGGCTGCTCGACGAGTTGTGGGGCGTCCGCCTCGACACCACCGTCTGGGCCATCCTCCTCGCCCATGTCTTCTTCAACTACGCCGTGGTCGTCAGGACCGTCGGCGGACTGTGGGCGCAGCTCGACCCCCGCCAGGAGGAGGCCGCCCGTGTCCTCGGCGCCTCCCGGTTCACCGCCTGGCGGACGGTGACGCTGCCGGCGCTCGCGCCCGCCGTGGGCGCGGCGGCGCTGATGGTGTTCCTCTTCACCGCCGGCTCCTTCGCCGTCGTCCAGATCCTCGGCGGACCGGCGTACTCCACTCTGGAGACCGAGATCTACCGGCAGACGGTCGACCGGTTCGACCTGACGACGGCCGCCGTGCTCACGATCGTCCAGTTCGTCGCCGTCGGCGTCGTCCTCGCCGTGCACGCGCGGACGGTACGGCGGCGGGAGACGGCCCTGAAGCTCGTCCCGCCCGAGCAGACCGCCCGCCGGATCACGGGGATCGGCCAGTGGGCCCTGTTCGGGGGCGTCCTCGTCTCGATCGTCCTGCTGCTCGTGCTTCCGCTCGCCGTGCTGATCGAGCGCTCCTTCGCCACCCCCGACGGGTACGGGCTCGACTACTACCGGGCCCTCCAGGCCACCGACCCGTCCGGCACCTTCCTCGTGCCCCTGGTCGACACCATCGGGAACTCGCTGCGGTACGCCGTCGTCGCCACCCTGATCGCCCTGGTGATCGGGGGACTCGCCGCCGCCGCGCTCACCCGGAGGGCCGGCCGGCTCGTGCGTGGCTTCGACGCGCTGCTCATGCTGCCGCTCGGGGTGTCGGCGGTGACGGTCGGCTTCGGCTTCCTGATCACCCTGGACGAGCCGCCGTTCGACCTGCGGGCCAGCTGGATCCTCGTGCCGCTCGCGCAGGCCCTGGTCGGTGTCCCCTTCGTCGTACGGACCATGCTGCCCGTCCTCCGTGCCGTGGACGAGCGGCTGCGGGAGGCGGCGGCCGTCCTCGGGGCCTCGCCGCTGCGGGCCTGGCGCGAGGTCGACCTGCCGCTGGTGCGGCGGGCGCTACTGATCGCGGCCGGGTTCGCCTTCGCCGTCTCGCTCGGCGAGTTCGGCGCGACCGTTTTCATCGCCCGGCCCGACAACCCGACGCTGCCGGTCGCCGTCGCCCGGCTCCTCGGCCGGCCGGGCGAGCTCAACTACGGCCAGGCCATGGCCCTTTCGACGATTCTGATGGTGGTGTGCGCGGTGTCCCTGCTGCTCCTCGAACGGCTCCGCGTCGACCGGGCCACCTCCGGTTCCGGGGAGTTCTGATGCTGCGCTTCGAGGACGTGACCGTACGGTTCGGGGAACGGGCCGCGCTCGACTCCGTGGACCTGGAGGTCGCCGACCACGAGATCGTGTGTGTGCTCGGCCCGAGCGGCAGCGGCAAGTCCACGCTGCTGCGGGCGGTCGCCGGACTCCAGTCGCTCCACGGCGGGCGGGTCCGGCTGGACGGCGCCGACCAGGCGGGAGTGCCCGCGCACCGGCGCGGGGTCGGTCTGATGTTCCAGGACCACCAGCTCTTCCCGCAGCGGGACGTCGGCGCCAACGTCGCCTTCGGGCTGCGGATGCGCGGGGTGGCGAGGGCTGAACGGGACGCACGGGTACGGGAGTTGCTGGACCTCGTCGGGCTCCCCGGGGCCGAGCGCCGGGCCGTCGCCGCGCTCTCCGGCGGCGAGCAGCAGCGCGTGGCGCTCGCCCGCGCCCTCGCGCCGCGGCCCCGGCTGCTGATGCTGGACGAACCCCTCGGCCAGCTCGACCGGGGCCTGCGGGAACGGCTCGTGGTCGAACTGCGCTCCCTCTTCCGGCAGTTGGGTACGACCGTGCTCGCCGTCACGCACGACCAGGGCGAGGCCTTCGCGCTCGCCGACCGGGTCGTGGTGATGCGCGACGGCCGGATCGCCCAGTCCGGGACGCCCCTGGACGTCTGGCGCCACCCCGCCTCCGCGTTCGTGGCCCGGTTCCTCGGCTTCGACAACATCGTGCCCGGCACGGTGAGCGGCGCCGCCGCCGAGACCCCCTGGGGCAAGGTCCCGGTGCCCGACGGCTCACCCCAGGGCGCGCGGGAGGTCCTGGTGCGCCCGGCGGGCGTCCGGCTCGTCGCGCCCGCGGACGGCATGCGCTGCGCCGTCGCCTCCCGTACCTTCCGGGGGACGCATGTCGCCGTCCTCCTCCACCCGGCCGAAGGTCCACCCCTGGAGGCCGAGTGCGCCCTCCGTGACGCCCCGGAGGTGGGCGCGGAGGTGGGCGTGAGCTTCGCCGCCGACGAGGTCGTCGTGCTCGCGGGGGACGCTCCCGTCGCCGGGTGACGGATCGTCAATCGTGATCAACTCGCCTACGCTGCTGCGAGTGAGTGGAATAGACGTGGGCAACGGAGTGCTCGGCGCCGTCCTCGGAGTGGTGTTCGCGACCCTCTTCCAGCAGTGGACACAGGACGTGTGGTTCAGGATCAGGCGCCGCTCGGCGGGGGCGGTCCGCAGCCTCACCTACCGGGAGCGGGAGGGGAGCGCCTGGTCCACCTTCTCCCTCGGCCCCCTGCACACCAGCGCACTCGTCGTGGAGGGCGACGGCGACCGTGCCATCGCGCCGGAGTCCGTCCACGTCCGGGTCGGCGCCGAGGAGATCGAACTGCCCGCCGAAATGGCGGGCTGGCGCGCCGAGATCGAGGCGGAGGAGAGCCGCGCGGAGACCACGGGTGACCGCATGCCCGTCTGGAACGGGCCCCGGTACGCCGTCGAGGGCCTGGACACCACCCGTACCCCGCTGGACGAACAGCCCGAGGTACATCTGCGGCTGCGGCCCACGGACTACTACACCTTCCTCGCCGCCCAGCAGCTCGACCGCAGGATGCCGGACGGAGCGACGCCCCGGAGCCGGTACCTCGACACCGAACGGCCCCTGGAGGCACCCGCGTTCCTCCAGTGCAGCTTCGCCGTCAACATCGCCGTCGTCACCGCCGACCATCTGCTCGCCGTCAGCCGGCGCGGCGACCGGGTCCGCTCGGCGCCCGGACTGTGGAACTCCTCGGTCAACGAGGGCCTGGCCCGGAACATCGACGCGACCGCCCTCGGCGCCCCCGACCTGCACGCCGTCGCCCGACGCGGGATGCGTGAGGAGATGGCCCTGGAGCCGCACGAGTACACCCTCGCGCTGCTCGCCTTCGTCCTGGACGTCGAGCGGCGGCAGTGGAGCGCCCACTTCTACGCCCGGCTCAAGGACATGACGGGCGATCAGCTCCAGTCGCGGATGAGCAGGGGAGTCGCCGACCGCTGGGAGCACCAGACCGTCGAGTACGTGCCGTTCCGCTCGGCCGACGTGACCCGGTACCTGCTGCGGCCCGACCGGATCCACCGCTGGGCACCGCTCGCGCCGGCGCTGTTCCACCTGGCCCTCGTCCATGTGCACGGCCGGGCGTCGGTGGAGCGGGCGGAGGCCCAGGCGGTCCGGAGGCTCTGACCGACGGGCCGTGCCGCCTGGCCGGAGGCGAGCGGCCGATACGTCGTCGACACAATTCCGCGCGTTCCCGGACGCACCGTCATGATCGCGTGGATGTGCTCCTCACCCAGGGTGGAGCCGTGCGCGGAACTCGCGTGCGGCTCGACCGGACGAGGAGATGTGACGGTGACGGACCTACGGACACACGCGGCCCGGCCCGGTCCGGTACGGATCTGGCTGGTGGGCGCGCCCGCCCTGGCGCTGGGCGGCATCGCCGTCGGCGGGTGGCTCGGCCCGCTGGGCGACGGCACGGGTGAGGACGGCCGCGCGGGTGGTGGCACCGTCGCCTCGGCGGACGGGCGGGCGGCGGTCGCCGACCTGCTCGACCTGCCGTGGCCCGAAGAGGGGCAGGCAAGCGCAGAGGTGGACGGGCTCGGCAGGCTGGGCGGCACGGCCGGGCAGCGCCCGCTGCCGATCGCGAGCCTCACCAAAGTGATGACGGCGTACGTGATCCTCAAGGAGCACCCGCTGGCCGACGGCGAGGAGGGCCCCGCCGTGACCGTCGACGCGACGGCCGCGCAGGAGGCGCACTCGCTGAGCGAGTCGACCGCACCGCTGCGCGAGGGACAGCACCTCACCCAACGCCGGCTCCTCGAACTGCTCCTGCTCCCGTCCGGCAACAACGTGGCCCGGCTCCTGGCTCGTTGGGACGCGGGCGGCCAGCAGGAGTTCGTGGCCAAGATGAACCGGGCAGCGCGCGATCTCGGGATGAACAACACCTCGTACACCGGCGCGAGCGGCATCGAACCCACCACCCGGAGCACCGCCGACGACCAGCTCAAGCTGGCCCGGCACGCCATGAAGGAACCCGTGCTGCGCACGGTCGTCGCCATGCGGAGCACGACCGTCCCCGGCGCACCCGCACCGGTCCTCAACACCAACCGGCTCCTGGACCGCCCGGGTGTCGTCGGGCTCAAGACCGGATCGAGCACCCCGGCGGGCGGGGCTCTGATGTGGGCCGCCGAGGTGGACGCCGACGGTGACCGGCGTCTCGTCCTCGGTGTGGTGCTCGGCCAGCGGGCCGGCACCTCGCCCGCCGAGGGGCTCGAAGAGGCCTTCGAGAAGAGCGGTGCGCTGATCGAGGCCGTGCAGAAGGATCTGCCTGCGGCGCTCGGCGAGCGGAGGGACCGCTCGTGACGACCGCAACGGGCCCCGTGGGCCCGAAGAAGCCCGCGGACCGGCCGGCCGCCTGCCCGGAGGCCACCGACCCGGGGAACGACCGCGCTGCCGACTCCCGCGCCGACTTCCGTGGCGATGACCCCGGCCCCGGCGGGCAGCCGACGCGGCGCAGCCGTCTCCGGGTGCTCCGGGGCGGTCGTCCGGCGGTCGTCGTGGCCGTCCTCGGCGGCGTCGGCATGCTGGGCGCCGCCCGCCCGCCCGGCGTCCTGGGCAGTTTCGGGAGCCTGCTGCAGACCTTCCTGCCCTGGTCGGGGCTCGGCGTGCTCGTGCTGCTCGCCCTCGCCGCGCTGCGGCGCTCGGTGGTCGCCGGCGTGGCCGTGCTGGTCCCTGCCGTGGTGTGGTGCTCCCTGTTCGGTGGCGTTCTCGTCGACAAGCGCGAGGCCGGCGGGGACCTCACCGTCGTCAGCCACAACGTGCACGACGGGAACCCCGACCCGGCGGGCACCGCCCGCTCCCTCGCCGCCTCCGGCGCCCACGTGATCGCCCTGGAGGAACTCTCGCCCCGCACCGCCCCCGCCTACGAACAGGCGCTCGCGGAATCCCACCCGTACCACTCCGTGCAGGGCACGGTCGGGCTCTGGAGCACCTACCCGCTGCGCGACGTCCGGCCCCTGGCGATCATGCCGTGGACCCGCGCCCTGCGCGCCACCGCCGACACCCCGAAGGGACCGCTCGCCGTGTACACCGCCCATCTCGCCTCGGTGCGGGTCAGCCTCGCCAAGGGGTTCAACACCGCGCGCCGCAACGAGGCGGCGGCCGCCCTCGCCGCCGCCGTACGGGCCGAGCCACTGCGCCGGGTCGTCGTGGTCGGCGACTTCAACGGCACCACCGACGACAGCGCCCTCGCCCCGGCCACCGCCGGGCTGCGCTCGGCGCAGGAGGAGGCCGGGGCGGGGTTCGGGTTCAGCTGGCCCGCGTCGTTCCCGGTGGCCAGGATCGACCAGATCCTGGTCAAGGGAGTCACCGCCGTCTCCGCCTGGACGCTGCCCCGCACGGCGAGCGATCATCTGCCGGTCGCGGCGTCCCTACGGCTGTGAAGGGCGGCGGCCCCCGCCCGGCCGGGCCGGCGGCTACCGTCGGGACCGCACACCAGACGCACACCCACGACACGCTCCGACGAAACGGCCCCCAGGCGACCACATGCGCGACCAGCCCTCCTCCGTCCACATCCTCCTCGTCGAGGACGACGACACGATCCGCAGATCCGTGGCCCTGTCCCTGGAGCGCTACGGCTACCGGGTCTCGTCCGCGCCCGACGGACTGACCGGTCTGGAGATGTTCCGGGCGACGGAGCACGACCTGCTGCTCCTCGACGTCATGCTGCCGCAGCTCGACGGGATCGGGCTCTGCCGCAGGATCCGCGAGACCAGCCAGGCGCCCGTCCTGATGATGTCGGCCCGCGGCGACGCCCTGGACGTCGTCGCGGGCCTCGAGGCGGGTGCCGACGACTACGTCGTCAAACCGGTCGACACCACCGTGCTCCTCGCCCGGATCCGCACCCTGCTGCGGCGCGCCACCTTCACCGCTCCGATGCCCGCCGACGACGACACGGGGGTGCTCTCCTTCCGGGACCTGACCGTCGACACCCGGGGCCTCGAGGTCCACAAGGACGGCACGCCACTCGCCCTGACCCCCACCGAACTGCGCCTGCTCCTGGAGTTCGTGGCCGCACCCGGTGTCGCCCTGCAGCGCGCGACCCTGCTGCGCGAGGTGTGGGACTACGGCTGGGACGGCGACATCCGGGTCGTCGACCTCGCCGTGCAGCGGCTGCGCAAGAAGATCGGCGCCGACCACATCGAGACCGTGCGCGGCTTCGGCTACAAGTTCCGCAAGGGCGAGTGATGGATCCCGCGACCCCGCCCGGCGACACCCGCCGGTCCCTGTGGCGCCTGGCCGACCCGAGGTCCCTGCGCTGGAAGATCGCCGCCGGGGTCGCCGCGGCGGCCTGCGCCATGGCCCTGGGCATCGGCGTCCTGGTCCACCGCACCACCGAGACCCGCTCGATGAACATCGGGCGCGCCGACGCCCTGCGCGAACTGGACGCGGCCCAGGCCGAGTTCCGCGCCGTACAGCAAGGCCGCGCCCGGCAGGACGGGGACCCGAGGCCGGCCTACCGGACCGGTGGCGAGGTGCCGGACCGGCTCCTGGACCTGCTCGCCGCCGGACCGGCGCCGGTCACCTGGTACGACACCAGCAAACCGGCCCAGGGCCCGTCCATGTGGGCGGCCACGGAGGTCGACGGCACCCCGCTGGCCGTGAGCGTCAACATGATCGCCGACCAGTACGGCCGCGAGGCCCTCGACCGGCACATGCGGTACGCGGCCCTCGCCACCCTCGCCGTCGTCGTCCCCGTCACCCTGCTCGCCGCCGAACTCGTGGTGCGCCGGCTGCGCCGGGTCGCCGGGACCGCCCGCCGTATCCGCCACGGCGACCTCGACGCGCGCACCGCGGGCCGGGGACACGACGAGATCGGCGAGATCTCCTCGGCCGTCGACCACATGGCCGACGCGCTGCAGAACCGGCTCCACGCGGAGCAGCGCTTCACCGCCGACGTCGCCCACGAACTGCGCACCCCGCTCGCCGGCCTGGTCGCCTCCGCCTCGCTGCTTCCGGAGGGCGAGGCCACCGATCTCGTACGCGACCGGGTGAAGGTGCTGCACGCCCTGGTCGACGACCTGCTGGAGATCTCCCGCCTCGACGCGGGCGCGGAGCGGGCCGACCCGCAGCCGGTGCCGCTGGACGAACTGGTCGAGGAGTCCGTACGGCGCACCGGGCTCGACACGGTCATCACCGTCACCGCACGCGCGGTGGTCGAGACCGACCCGCGCCGCGTCGACCGGATCGTCACCAACCTCGTCGTCAACGCCCACCGCCACGGCGCACCGCCCGTGGAGGTCACGGTCGACGGCGCCACCGTCGTCGTCCGCGACCACGGCCCCGGCTTCCCGGCGGACCTGCTCGCCGAAGGCCCGCAGCGCTTCCGCACCGGGGCCGCCGAACGAGGCCACGGACACGGTCTGGGCCTGACGATCGCCCTCGGCCAGGCTCAGGTGATCGGAGCCCGCCTGACCTTCGCCGACGCCGACGCGGGCGGCGCCGTCGAGGGCGGCGCCGTCGCCACCCTCACCCTGCCCGGGCCCCTCAACCGGCCCTAGGTCGCCAGTCGGCGGAGGGCTTCCGGGGCCTCGTCGACGGAGTCGACCAGCGCGATCCTCGCCGCCATCGGGCGCTCGGCGGCGAGGGACCGGAGCAGCGGCCAGGCGGGGAGGCGGTCCGTCCAGTGGGCCCGGTCGACGAGGACCATGGGGGTGGGCTCTCCCCGCGACCCGTAGTAGTTCGGCGTCGCGTTGTCGAAGATCTCCTGGACCGTGCCGGCCGCGCCCGGCAGGAAGATCACGCCCGCGTCGCACCGGGCGAGCAGACCGTCCTCCCGGGTGGCGTTCGCGAAGTACTTGGCGAGGTGTCCCGCGAAGGCGTTCGGCGGCTCGTGGCCGTAGAACCAGGTGGGGATGCCCACCGAGTCGCCGCCCTTCGGCCAACGGGCGCACACCTCGAAGGCGGCCCGGGCCCAGTCCGTCACCGACGGGGTGAAGGAGGGCGCCTTGGCGAGGAGTGCGAGCGCCTCGTCGAGGACGTCGTCGGCGAGGGGCGCGATGTACGCGCCGAGGTTCGCCGCCTCCATCGCGCCGGGGCCGCCGCCGGTCGCCACGGTCAGCCCGTCGCGGGCCAGCGCGCGGCCGAGCCGGGCCGCCCCGGCGTACGCGTCCGTGCCGCGGCCCATCGCGTGCCCGCCCATGACGCCGACGACCCGGGCGCCGGCGAGGAGTTCGTCGAGGGCGTCGGAGATGGCGTCGTCGTGGATCGACCGGAGCATGGACGCGAAGACGTCCCCGTCGGCCTTCGTCCGCTGGAACCAGTCGTACGCGAGGAAGTCGGGCGTCGCCTCGTACCCCGCGTCCCCGACGCCCTCGAACAGTTCCTCGGGGGAGTAGAGGTGCGCGCGGTACGGGTCGAACGGCAGCTCCGGTACGGGTGGGAAGACCAGCGCCCCGTCCGCGCGGACCTTGGCGGCGGCCTCGGGCTGGAGCTCGCAGCCGAGGAAGACGGCGCCCGCGGTGGAGGTGGCGAGCAGGGCGAAGGTCCGGTCGGTGAGGTCCACGGACTGGATGCGGAAGCCGTGGAGGGCGCCGCGGGCGATGACCTCGTCGAACTCGGCGGGGGTGTGGATCTCGCGTGCGTCGCGGCGGGTCATGGGGCCAGCGTAGGGCCCGTGACCCCCGTCCCCACCGCGCACCACGTCCGGTACCCCGGCGCGGCGGCCGGAGCGGCCTCGCCCGGCGGCCGTCCGGGTGCGGCGAGGGGGCGACAGGCGGGTGGGTCAGCCGCCGAGCGGGACCGCCGCCAGCGTGCCCACCAGCCAGGTCAGGGGGAGGAAGACGGACAGCAGGGCGCCCGCGCGCATCAGCGCGGCCGTGCGCAGGACCGTGGGCGGAGCGCCGAGCCGGACGAGGGCCTCCGTGGTGTGGGCCCGGCACTGCTTGGACTCCAGGGCCGCCGTCAGGAGCGTCGCCGTCGTGCAGGCCATCACCAGGGCGGCGCCCAGGCCGGTCAGCGGGCCGAAGTCGCCGTTCCCCGCGTCGTACAGGGTGGCCGCCGCGACCGCGCCCGACGCCACCGCGCACACCACGCCGAGCGGGCGGCCGATGCGGCGGGACTCGTCCATCAGGACACGGCCCGCGAGGAGCCTGGTCGCGCCGGGCCGGACGGCCTGGAGCAGCCGGCCGCACCAGTGGGTGATGCCGGGACCCGCCATCGCGAGGCCGATCGCGGTGAGGATCCAGCCGGCGAGCACCCCGCCCGGGCTGCCGTCGAAGCGGCCGGGGAGCGGCAGGCCGCCGCCCGCGCCGCCCTGGCCCGCGTACGTCTCGACGGCGAGGCCGACCGCGAGGAGCGCCACGCCCCAGGGCAGGCCCGAGGGGGCCGTCCGCTCCGCGCCCTCGGGGGGCGCCGGAGCCTTGCGGGGGCGCAGGGCGAGGGCGGCGGCCGTGGAGGCGGCCACCGGGAGGATCGCGAGGAGGGTGAGCGCGCCCGCCAGCGGGATCGGCCGGCCGGCCGCGAGCAGTTCGGCGGCCGCTCCGTCGAACGGCAGGCCCGTGATGTCGCCGCGCAGGTGCAGGTAGAACAGCAGCGCGACCATCGAGCCGAGCGTGCAGGCGACGGCCGTCGAGGCCGCGGCGATCGCGGTGAGCCGGGCCGGGCCGAGCCCGATCGCCGAGAGCCCGGGCCGCGGCCGGGTGCTGGGGTCCGTCCGGGCCACGGCCACCGCGAAGTGCACGGTGGCGGCCATCGGGATCAGGCACCACAGCAGCCGCAGGGTCGCGGCGGAGGAGCGGTCCGGGTGGCCCACGGCGTACCCCAGCGTGCACAGCAGCAGAAAGCCGACCCCCGCGGCCGCCGCGGCGACCAGGAGGCGCCGCAGCAGGACGAGGGGGTGGGTCCCGCGGACTAGACGGAGAGCGAGCACGCGGCGACGCCCTCCGCCCCGTTGGTCGGTGCCCCGGCGCCCACCCGGCGTCCGTCGAGCAGGGCGACCGAGCGGTCGGCGAGGGCGGCGACCTCCGTGTCGTGGGTGGCGAGCAGCACGGTGATCCGGTGCGAGCGGGCGGCTGCGGTCAGGGTCCGCAGGACCTGGGCGCCGTCGGCGCGATGGAGGGAGGCCGTCGGCTCGTCGGCGAAGAGCACGGACGGGGTGGTGACCAGGGCCCGGGCGATGGCGATCCGCTGCCGCTGCGACTGGGTCAGCGCGTGCGGACGCTTGCGGGAGCACACCCCGATGTCCAGGCGCTCCAGCCACTCCAGGGCGGAGGCCTTGGCGGCCCGGTGCGAGACCCCGCGCAGCAGGAGGGGCAGGGCCGCGTTCTCCCAGGCGGTCAGCTCCGGTACGAGTCCGGGCTCCGGGTCGATCCAGCCGAACCGGTCCCGGCGCAGCCGCTCGCGCTGGGCGAGGCTGAGGGTGTGGACGGGGCTGCTGTTGAACCAGACCTCGCCCTGCTGGGCCACGGTCTGGCCGGACAGACAGCGCATCAGCGTGGTCTTGCCGCTGCCCCGCGGGCCGACCAGGGCGAGGATCTCTCCCTCGCGCACGCCGAGGGAGACGCCGGTCAGGACGTCGGAGCCCTCCAGGGTGCAGTGCAGGGAACGCGCCCAGAGCACGTCGTTGTCCGGTGGGGCCATCGCGTACACCTCGATGTCGGATCCGATACTTGCGTTCCCCCGTCCGAGGGAACGAAGGGACGGGCCTGTCGGTCACTGGGCACCGTAAGGATTCAGATCGCACCGTAAGGATTCAGATCCGTTTGTACGGACAGCACACGGCCCGGGCGGCCGCCATCCACTCGGATGGCCGCACACCCGGGCCGGGGTCACGCCGTGAGGGCGGCGTGAGGTCCTGTGCCGGGGAGGGCCGTGCCTCCCCGGGGCGGAACCGTCAGAGCTTGGTCCACGCCTCGGTCAGCACCGAGCGCAGGATGCCTTCGATCTCGTCGAAGGTGCCCTGGTCGGCGATCAGCGGCGGGGCCAGCTGGATGACCGGGTCGCCACGGTCGTCGGCACGGCAGTACAGGCCGTTCTCGAAGAGCGCCTTCGAGAGGAAGCCGTAGAGCACGCGCTCGGTCTCCTCGTCCGTGAAGGACTCCTTGGTGACCTTGTCCTTGACGAGCTCGATGCCGTAGAAGTAGCCGTTGCCGCGGACGTCGCCGACGATCGGCAGGTCGTGCAGCTTCTGCAGCGTCGAGAAGAAGGCGCCCTCGTTGTCCAGCACGTGCTGGTTGAGGCCCTCCTTGTCGAAGATGTCGAGGTTGGCGATGGCGACCGCCGACGACACCGGGTGGCCACCGAAGGTGTAGCCGTGCAGGAAGGTGTTGTCGCCCTTGTAGAACGGCTCGGCGATGCGGTCCGAGACGATGCAGGCACCGATCGGGGAGTAGCCCGAGGTCATGCCCTTGGCGCAGGTGATCATGTCCGGCACGTAGCCGAACTTGTCACAGGCGAACATCGTGCCGAGGCGGCCGAAGGCGCAGATCGTCTCGTCGGAGACGAGCAGCACGTCGTACTGGTCGCAGATCTCGCGGACCCGCTGGAAGTACCCGGGCGGCGGCGGGAAGCAGCCACCGGCGTTCTGCACCGGCTCCAGGAAGACGGCCGCGACGGTCTCGGGGCCCTCGAAGAGGATCTGCTGCTCGATCTGGTCGGCGGCCCAGCGGCCGAAGGCCTCGGGGTCGTCGCCGTGGATCGGGGCGCGGTAGATGTTCGTGTTCGGCACCTTGTGCGCGCCGGGGACCAGCGGCTCGAAGGGGGCCTTCAGGGCCGGCAGACCGGTGATGGACAGGGCGCCCTGCGGGGTGCCGTGGTAGGCGACCGCACGCGAGATGACCTTGTACTTGGTGTGCTTGCCCTGCAGCTTGAAGTACTGCTTGGCGAGCTTCCAGGCGGTCTCGACGGCCTCGCCGCCACCGGTGGTGAAGAAGACCTTGTTCAGGTCGCCCGGGGCGTAGTCGGCAAGACGCTCGGCGAGCTCGACGGCCTTGGGGTGCGCGTACGACCACACGGGGAAGAACGCGAGCTCCTGGGCCTGCTTGTACGCGACCTCGGCCAGCTCCTTGCGGCCGTGACCGGCGTTGACCACGAAGAGACCGGCGAGTCCGTCGAGGTACCGCTTGCCCTTGTCGTCGAAGATGTAGGTGCCCTCGCCACGCACGATGGTGGGCACGGGAGAGTTCTCGTACGACGACATGCGCGTGAAGTGCATCCACAGGTGGTCGTACGCGGTCTTGGACAGGTCCTGGGTCACGATTATCGAGTTCCCCACATATAGGTCTGCTTCTTGAGCTTGAGGTAGACGAAGCTCTCGGTGGAGCGCACGCCGGGGAGGGTGCGGATGCGCTTGTTGATCACATCCAGCAGGTGGTCGTCGTCCTCGCAGACGACCTCCACCATCAGGTCGAACGAGCCCGCGGTCATCACCACGTACTCACATTCCGACATGGCCGTCAGCGCGTCCGCCACCGGATCCAGGTCACCCTCGACGTTGATGCCGACCATCGCCTGGCGCCGGAGTCCCACGGTGAGCGGGTCGGTGACGGCGACGATCTGCATGACGCCCTGGTCGAGCAGCTTCTGGACGCGCTGCCGTACGGCTGCCTCGGACAGGCCGACGGCCTTGCCGATCGCGGCGTACGGACGGCGGCCGTCCTCCTGGAGCTGCTCGATGATCGCCAGGGAGACGGCATCGATCGTCGGGGACGAACCGGAACCGGTTCTGGAGTTCGTGCTTTGACTGGCCACGCACTCACTCTGCACCGAGACTCGTCGGTCTCGCAACCCCAGAGCGATGAAATTCGTTGTTTGGATGCGCGAATCTCACTGAATCCGAAGTTGGCGCGTGCTGGACCTGTCGAAAGCGTCAGGGAAGCGACTACGCTTGGGGTGTCTCGGCAAATGGGACACCGCACGAGGACGTGCGACCGAACGTGACAGGAGGGGTGGCAAAGTGACCACCGAGCTGCGCCGGCTGCGTAACTACATCAACGGGGAGTTCCGGGACGCCACGGACGGACGGACCATCGATGTGGTCAACCCGGCCACGGGCGAGGTCTTCGCCACGTCTCCGCTCTCCGGTCAGGCGGACGTCGACGCCGCCATGGACGCGGCCGCGGCCGCCTTCCCCGCCTGGCGCGACACCACGCCGGCCGAGCGCCAGAAGGTCCTGCTGAAGATCGCGGACGCCTTCGAGGAGCGCGCGGAGGAGCTGATCGCCGCCGAGGTCGAGAACACCGGCAAGCCGATCGCCCTCACCGCCAGCGAAGAGATCCCCCCGATGGTGGACCAGATCCGCTTCTTCGCGGGTGCCGCCCGGATGCTCGAGGGCCGCTCGGCCGGCGAGTACATGGAGGGCATGACCTCCATCATCCGCCGCGAGCCCGTGGGTGTCTGCGCCCAGGTCGCGCCGTGGAACTACCCGATGATGATGGCCGTGTGGAAGTTCGCCCCGGCGCTCGCCGCGGGCAACACCGTCGTCCTCAAGCCCTCGGACACGACCCCCGCGTCGACCGTCCTGATGGCCGAGATCATCGGTGCGATCGTTCCCAAGGGCGTCTTCAACGTCATCTGCGGCGACCGCGAGACCGGCCGCGCCATGGTCGAGCACCCGACCCCGGCGATGGCCTCCATCACCGGTTCGGTCCGCGCCGGCATGCAGGTCGCCGAGTCGGCGGCCAAGGACGTCAAGCGCGTCCACCTGGAGCTGGGCGGCAAGGCCCCGGTCGTCGTCTTCGAGGACACCGACATCGCCAAGGCCGTCGAGGACATCTCCGTGGCGGGCTTCTTCAACGCGGGCCAGGACTGTACGGCCGCGACCCGTGTCCTCGTGCACGAGTCCATCCACGACGAGTTCGTCGCGCAGCTGGCCAAGGCCGCCACCGACACCAAGACCGGCCTGCCGGACGACGAGGACGTGCTCTTCGGCCCGCTGAACAACGCCAACCAGCTGAAGCAGGTCTCCGGCTTCATCGAGCGCCTCCCGGCCCACGCCAAGGTCGAGGCGGGCGGCCACCGCGTCGGCGACAAGGGCTTCTTCTACGCCCCGACCGTCGTCTCCGGCCTCAAGCAGGACGACGAGATCATCCAGAACGAGGTCTTCGGCCCGGTCATCACGGTCCAGTCGTTCCGTGACGAGGACCAGGCCCTGGAGTACGCCAACGGCGTCGAGTTCGCGCTCGCCTCCTCGGTCTGGACGAAGGACCACGCCCGCGCGATGCGCATGTCGAAGACCCTGGACTTCGGCTGCGTGTGGATCAACACCCACATCCCGCTGGTCGCGGAGATGCCCCACGGCGGCTTCAAGAAGTCCGGCTACGGCAAGGACCTCTCGGCCTACGGCTTCGACGACTACACCCGCATCAAGCACGTCATGACCTCGCTGGGCTAGTCCCCGCGCGCCGATCCGACCGACGATCGCGGTCCCCTCGCCTCAGGGCGAGGGGACCGCGATCGTCGTGTTCCGGGCCCCTTCTACTCCTTGGGCCCCTCCTCCTCCACCGGCAGCCACAGCTCGGCGTCGGCCTCGGTGCCGTCCGCCGAGAGCCGGATCCGGGCGATCTCGGGCCCGGGGCGACCGCGGTACGGGTTGGACGGGAACCACTGCGTGTAGATGTCCCGCCACAGCTCCTGGATCGCCTGCGGGGCCGGTCCCGAGGTGGTGAAGACCGCCCAGGTGCCGGCGGGGACGGCGAGCACGGGCACGCCCTCCGGCGGCGCCGCGTCCGTGATCACCCCGTGGTAGTAGTCGAGTTCCGTGCCCTCGGCCCGGCTCGGGTCCAGGTCGTCGCAGACCGCGACGATGCCCTGCGGCTCCTGGTCCGACAGCGCCTCCAGGCGCTCCAGGGTCGGTTTGTCGATACCCCGGACGAACTCCATGATCGCCTGGTTCGGCCCCAGGTGCACCAGCGGGACCCGGGCCTTCGGGCCGACGACCGTGAACGCCGGCTTCTCCTTGATGCGGTGACGCATCGCACTGCTCCCTTCGACGACGAGTCGGAAGGCCATCCGGGGCTGCGAGCTGAGCGCCGCGCCGGTCCGCCGGGCCTCGCCGGGACCGACCCCGTGCATGGCGCGGAACGCCCGGGCGAACGCCTCGCCCGAGCCGTACCCGTACCGCACGGCGATCGCCAGCAGGGTCTCCCGTCCCGCGAGCACCTCCGCGCCCGCGAGGGTGAGCCGCCGGCGCCGTACGTACTCCGACAGCGGCATGCCCGCGAGCGCGGAGAACATCCGGCGCAGGTGGTACTCCGACGTGGCCGCGATCCGTGCCAGCTCCGCCACGTCGACGGGCCGGTCGTCGTCGGCCAGGTGGAGCTCGATGTGCTCCATCGCCTGGTTGAGCCTCTCCAGCACGCCCGGTTCCTTCCTCTTGACGACCACCACGCTAGGGAGCACCCAGGGTGCCGGACCCGACATCCTGTGCCCGAAGGTGTCGGGTGATCGACAAGGTGTCGTGGGCGTGGTCCCTCCGGCGCACGGACCGTCCATTGCTCCGTCCCGGCGCGGCCGGGATGCTGCTCGGATGAGAGCGACAGCGAGGAAGAACATGTCCCGCCGGTCCGTGCTGCGCGGGATCGGGGGCGCCGGAGCCGTGGCGCTGCTCGCCGGCTGCGGCGTGCCGGCCGCCTACGTGGAGCCGGGGCGACGCGCCGGCCGGGACCTGTCCGCGCGCGACCGCGTGCTCGACTTCGCCAACTGGCCGCTCTACATCGACACCGACGACGAGGACACCTCGAAGCGGCCCACCCTGGACGCCTTCGCGGAGCGCTCCGGGATCTCCGTGCGGTACACCGAGGAGATCAACGACAACGACGAGTTCTTCGGCAAGATCAGCCCGGCGCTGATGAACCACCAGGAGACCGGCCGGGACCTCATCGTGATGAGCGACTGGATGGCCGCCCGGTTCGTCCGGCTCGGCTGGGTGCAGGAGATGGACCGCGCCGCGCAGCCGAACATCAGCCGGTACCTCGATCCGCAGCTGCGCTCGCCCGCCTTCGACGAGGGCCGGCTCCACACCGTGCCCTGGCAGTCCGGGATCACCGGCATCGCGTACAACCGCAGGAAGCTCGGCCGGGAGATCCGGTCGGTCGAGCAGCTGTGGGACGCCGACCTGCGCGGCAAGGTCACCCTGCTCTCCGGTCTCGACGAGTCCTTCGCCCTGCTCATGCAGGGCAACGGGGTGGACGTGACGCGGTGGACCGCCGACGACTTCCACGCGGTGTGCGAGCAGATCGAGGCGCTGGTCGCCGAGCGGCACATCCGCCGCTTCACGGGCAACGACTACATCAAGGACCTGTCGACCGGCGACGTGCTGGCCTGTCAGGCGTACTCGGGCGACGTCATCCAGCTCCAGGCCGACAACCCCGACATCGAGTTCGTCGTCCCCGAGGAGGGCGCCGAGCTGTGGGCCGAGTCGCTGATGATCCCCAACCTGGCGCAGCACAAGACGAACGCCGAGAAGCTGGTCGACTACTACTACGAGCCCGAGGTGGCCGCCGAGCTGGCCGCCTGGGTCAACTACGTCTGCCCGGTCCCGGCCGCCCGCGACGTCCTCGCCGACTCCGACGACGAGGAGCTGGCCGCCCTGGCCGAGGACCCGCTGATCTTCCCCGACGACGCGATGCGCGGGCGGCTCGCGATCGCCCGCGACATCACGTCGGAGGAGCGCACGGAGTTCGCGAAGAGGTGGGACTCGATCGTCGGGCTGTGAGACGCGGAACCGCCCGACCCTGTTTTTGAACACGTTCATGAGGGGCGTACTCTGCTGTCATGAACGAGGCGAACGGGCCCGTGGCCCTTCTTCGGCGTATCCGTGTCTGGCTGGTCTTCTTCATCGTCTGTCTGGTGCTGAGCGGCCTCACCGCCTTCCCGCTCGTCACCGAACTCCACCTCCTCGAGGACGCGTTGACGTCCTGGGCCGCGCCCCTCGGGGACCTGTTCCCCGGCCTCCTGGAGTGGATCGCGCGGGTGCGCGCCGGCCTCGACGTCGCCGACGCGCAGTACCCGTTCCTGCTGTACGGCACCGACTGGCTCGCCTTCGCGCACCTCGTCATCGCCGTCGCCTTCTACGGGCCCTACCGCGACCCCGTCCGCAACATCTGGGTGATCGAGTTCGGGATGATCGCCTGCGTCGGGATCGTCCCGCTCGCCCTGATCTGCGGGCCGATCCGCGACATCCCCTTCTGGTGGTCGGTCATCGACATGTCGTTCGGGGTCTTCGGGATCGTCCCGCTGCTCGTCGTACGGCGGATGATCAAGCGCCTCGAGGCGGCGCAGGGGCTCGGGAACGCTCAGGCGCCGGTGGACGCCCCAGCTCCTCAGGCCGTCGGCGGCCCGTAGGCCGCGACCATCAGGGCCAGGGCGACGCTGTTCATGTCCTGGCCCTTCGCGTCGGTGGAGTTGACGCTGTAGACCAGCGTGCGCTCGCCGCCGCGGGTCGAGGCGATCGCCGCGTTGTAGCCCCAGCGGCCACCGGTCTTCCCCCACACCTCCCGCCCGCCGAGCTTCTTCATCGAGAGCCCCGCGGAGAACGCGGCGTCCTTGCCGGTCTTGAAGTCCGGCACCCGGGGCAGCGTGAACATCTCCTCCAGGAGCGGCCCGCGCACCACCCGGCCCTGGAACAGCGCCCGGGTGAACCGCTCCAGATCGGCCGTCGTGGAGATCAGGTCGCCCGCCGCCCAGCCGTCCGAGGCACCCCACACCGACACGTCCCGCAGCCCGGTCGTGCCGTCCGCGAGCCGCATCGACTGGTAGCCGTGGTTGTGCGGGCCCCTGATCCGCGGGTCGCTCCCGGGCAGGTACGTGCCGCGCAGCCCGAGCGGGGCCAGGACACGCGCCCCGACCTGGCGCTCGTACGAGTCGCCCGTCACCCGCTCGATCAGCAGCCCCGCGATCGTGTAGCCGATGTTGAGGTAGTGCTGCCGGGTCCCGGGAGCGAACTCCGGCTCCTTCGCCGTCGCCGAGCGGACCATCGCGCGCGGGTCGTGCACCTCGAAGCGGTTCGCGTACCACTCCTCGACCGTCGAACCGGCGAAGTCCGGTGCCGGGATCCCGTGCGTGTGGTTCAGCAGCTGGCGGACGGTCACCGTCCCGTACCGCGCCGGGATCAGCTCCGGCAGGTACGAGCGGGCCGTACGGTCCAGGTCGAGCCGCCCCTCGCCCGCCAACTGGAGGGCGACCGCCGCCGTGAACACCTTGGTCACCGAACCGGCGCGGAAGCGGGCGTCCGGATCGGCCGGGCGCGTCGACTCCAGATCGTGCACGCCGGAGGTGCCCCGCCAGATTCCCTCGCGGCCCCCGATCCGCACCAGCGCCGCCGTCGCGTCCTTCGAGGGAAGGCCCGCGATCGCCGCTTCGAGGGCGGGGTCCGAGGCGGGCGCGACGACCGGGGCCTGGGCGGCCGTCGCGGACAGGATCCCCGGGCCGGCCGCGACACCCAGGACGAGGGCCGTGGCGAGCAGGGCGCGGGTACGTGCGTTCATGGTCAACTCCGTTGGTGCGATCCGTCGTTCCGGTACGACACACACCCTGCCGACCTGCGGCGATCCACGGATCGCCGGAGCGGGGGATCTTCCCCCGCCCCGCTCATCCCCCGAGCGGGGGAGAGCCCGCCGTGACAAGACCGCTCTCGTACGCGCAGATGACGGCCTGGATCCGGTCCCGCAGTCCCAACTTCGCCAGCACGTTGCCCACATGGGTCTTCACCGTGTGGTCGCTGACGACCAGCTCCGCCGCGATCTCCGCGTTCGAAAGCCCCCGCGCGAGGAGCAGCAGCGTCTCGCGCTCGCGGGCCGTCAGCGCGTCGAGTCGCGGATCGGGCCGCCGGGGAGCCTCGCGCCGCGCCGGGCGGGTGTACTCCTCCACCAGGCGGCGCGCCACGGACGGGGCCAGCAGCGAGTCGCCGCGCGCCACCACCCGTACCGCGTGCACCAGATCGTCCCGGCGCACGTCCTTCAGGAGGAACCCGCTCGCGCCCGCGTGCAGCGCCTCGTAGACGTACGCGTCCGAGTCGAAGGTCGTCAGCATCACGGACCGGCACCCGCTCTCCGCGCTGATCGCCCGGCACGCCTCGATGCCGTCCAGGCGCGGCATCCGGATGTCGAGCAGCGCCACGTCGGGGGAGAGGCGGCGCACCGCCTCCACCGCCTCCGCGCCGTCGCCCGCCTCCGCGACCACCTCGATGTCCGGCTGCACGTCGAGGATCATCGAGAAACCGCTCCTGACCAGCTCCTGGTCGTCGGCCACCACCACCCGGATCGTCACCGCGCCACCGTCACGGAGTCCTGGACGGGCAGCTCCACCCGTACCTCGAAGCCCCGGCCGTCCGGTCCCGGGCCCGTCACCGCCGTACCGCCGTGGGCCGCGGCCCGCTCGCGGATCCCGACGAGCCCGTGGCCGGTGCTCCCGGGGCGCCCGCCCCGACCGTCGTCCGTCACCACGACCTCCAACACCCCGTCCTCGTACACCAGCCGTACGGCGGCCGTCCGCGCCCCCGCGTGCTTCACCACGTTCGTCAGCGCCTCCTGCACGATCCGGTGGACCGTCGCGCCCACGGCCACCGGAAGGGCCCGGACCCCACCGGTCGTCCGGTACGTCACGTCCAGGCCGCTCGCCCGCACCCGCTCCACCAGCGCGGGCAGCCCGCCGAGGTCCGGCTGCGGCTCCCGGGGCGGCGCGGCGCCGTCCGTGCCGTCCCGCAGCACCCCGAGCATCCGGCGCAGCTGCTCCATCGCGTCCCGGCCCGTCGCGGAGATCGCGTCGAAGGCCGCCTCCGCCCGCTCCGGAGCCGTCCGCACCGCCACCGGACCCGCCTCCGCCTGCACGACCATCAGGCTCACCGCGTGGGAGAGGATGTCGTGCATCTCCCGTGCGATCCGGGCCCGTTCGCGCGCCGCCGCCTGTTCCGCCTCGACGCGATGGGCCCGCTGCCGGGCGTCGGTGAGCCGGCCGAAGACGTACGCCGCCCCGAACACGAAGAGAGAGAAGGTCAGTTCGCGCGCCGAGCCGGTGTTGAGCCACACCGACACCGGGACCGCGACCGCGAGCAGCAGCACGGTCGCGCGCCGTTGCCAGGGCGGCGCGAGCGCGGCGATCGTGTGGACGATGACGAGCCCGGTGTAGGGCAGCGGCTGCCCGGGACCCTCGACCGCCAGTTCGTAGAGCGTGCTGGTCGCCAGGATCGCGAACAGGACGGCGAGCGGCGCGCGCCGCCGCCAGACCAGCGGGAGCACGGTGAGCGTCGTCAGCCCGTACGCCGTCCATGTCGCCGGCGGCAGCTCGGGGGCGCGCGGCACCACGAACGGCATCGTCATCGCGGCCTGTACGAGCAGGGCGAGCCCGATGTCCACGGCGAGCGGATGCGCCTCCCCGAACCGCCGGGCCCGCTCGCCCGCGCCCCGCGCCCAGGCCCGCGCGTCCCCTGATATGCCCACTACGGCTTCCGGCCCACCGCGCCGAACTGCGCCACCACGCTCGCCGGGGCGAACCGCCAGCTCGCGCACGAGACGATCCCCGGCTCCAGGACGTCGAGACCGTCCAGGAGGGAGGAGAACTCGGCGCGCGTGCGGGCCGTGATCGGCGGGGTCGCGTTCTCGTTCCAGAACGCCATCGCCGCCACGTTCCCCTCACCGCCCAGCTCCGGTTCGAGCGTCGGATGCGTCAGCACCAGATACGAACCGGAGGGGACGGCGGCCATCAGCGTCCGGACGATCTCCCGCGCCTCGGCCGTGTCGAGCACGAAGTTGAGGATGCCGAGCATCATCACCGCGACCGGCCGCGACAGGTCGAGCGTGCGGGTCGCCGCCTCCAGGATCCGCCGCGGGTCCCGCGCGTCCGCGTCGACGTACTCGGTGACGCCCTCCGGGGCGCTGGTCAGCAGCGCGCGGGCGTGGGTCAGCACGATCGGGTCGTTGTCGACGTAGACGATCCGCGCCTCGGGGGCGACGCGCTGGGCGACCTCGTGCGTGTTGTCGGCGGTCGGCAGGCCCGTCCCGATGTCCAGGAACTGCCGCACCCCGGCCTCCGCCGCCAGATGCGTCACCACCCGGCCGAGGAACGCCCGGTCCGCGCGCGCCACTTCGCCGATGCTCGGGTAGAAGCCGGTGACCTGGTCGCCGACCTCGCGGTCCACCGGGTAGTAGTCCTTGCCGCCCAACCAGTAGTTCCAGACACGGGCGTTGTGCGCGATGTCGGTCCTGATCCGGTCGTCCCCAGTCACCTCGGCGTACCCCTTCGCAGTTCGGCGGCGAGCGCCTCCACACGGTTGGTGGTGATCGAATCCACCCCGTGGGACAGGAGCTTACGCATGGTGCGCCGGGTGTCCGCGGTCCAGGCCGAGACGAGGTAGCCGTCCCGGTGCACCCGCTCCACGAGAGCCCGACTCAGCACCCCGAAGCGGTAGTTGAGCCAGCGGGGCCGGACCGCGTCGAGCAGCGCGGCCCGCGGCGGGGCGAGCGAGTTCCAGGTCAGCGCGATCTCGGCGGCCGGATCGGCGGCCCGTACCTGGAGCATCGCGACACCGCCCGCGCAGTAGTAGACGCGCTCGGCGGCGCCGCACTCACGGACCGTACCGACGATCGTGCGGACCGAGTCCGCGTTCCCGCCGGGCAGATCGAGCATCAGCCGGTGCGGTCCGGCCGCGATCAGCGCCTCGCGCAGGGTGGGGACGCCGTCGTACGTCAGCTCCCGCAGCTGCGCGAGGGTGAGCGCGGAGAGCGGCCGGTCGTGGCCCCACAGCCGCTTCAGCGTGTCGTCGTGGAGGAGGACGGGGACGCCGTCGCGGGTGAGCCGTACATCGATCTCGACGGCGTCCGCGCGGCCCTCGATCGCCGAGACGATCGAGGGGACGGTGTTCTCCCGGACGCGGTACGGGTTCCCGCGGTGGCCTACGACAGTGACGTGGTCCATGGTGCCATTGTCTCGGCTACCGGCCCGCCAGCCACTTCTCCGTGTAGGTGTCGATCTCGGCCGCGATACGGGCCTTGCCGGCCGGGTCGAGGAAGGAGGCCTCGACGGCGTTCTTGGCGAGGGCGGCGACACCGCGCTCGTCGAGCTCCAGGAGGCGGGCGGCGACCGCGTACTCGTTGTTGAGGTCCGTGCCGAACATCGGCGGGTCGTCGCTGTTGATGGTCACCAGGACCCCGGCCGCCACCATCTCCTTGATGGGGTGCCGGTCCAGGTCGGCGACCGCGCGGGTGGCGATGTTGGACGTCGGGCAGACCTCAAGGGCGATCCGGTGCTCCGCGAGGTAGGCGAGCAGCTCCGGGTCCTTGACGGAGCTGGTGCCGTGGCCGATGCGCTCGGCGCGCAGGTCCTTCAGGGCGTCCCAGACCGTCTCCGGCCCTGTCGTCTCGCCCGCGTGCGGGACGGAGCGCAGACCGGCCTCGATGGCCCGGTCGAAGTACGGCTTGAACTGGGGCCGCGGCACACCGATCTCCGGGCCGCCGAGCCCGAACGAGACCAGGCCCTCGGGGCGCAGCTCGACCGCGAGCCGGGCGGTCTCCTCCGCGGCCTCGAGACCGGCCTCGCCGGGGATGTCGAAGCACCAGCGCAGGATGACGCCGAGCTCGTCCTCGGCGGCCTTGCGGGCGTCCTCGATCGCGTCCATGAAGGCGCGCTCGTCGATGCCCCGGCGGGTCGAGCTGTAGGGGGTGATCGTCAGCTCGGCGTACCGGATGTTCTGCCGGGCCATGTCCCGGGCGACCTCGAAGGTCAGCAGCCGGACGTCCTCGGGGGTGCGGACGAGGTCCACGACCGAGAGGTAGACCTCGATGAAGTGGGCGAAGTCGGTGAAGGTGAAGTAGGCGGCGAGCGCCTCGGGGTCGGTGGGGACCTTGGAGTCCGGGTGCCGGGCGGCGAGTTCGGCGACGATCCGGGGGGAGGCGGAGCCGACGTGGTGGACGTGCAGCTCGGCCTTGGGCAGCCCCGCGATGAAGGTGTGCAGATCGGTCATCCGATCATCGTAGGCCGGGCGGGACCCCGGCCAGGGGTAGGTCGTAGCATGGCGTGACCACGATGGGGGAGGCCCATGTCTGAGAACAGCGACCAGCCGCGGGGCGGGTACGACCCGGCGGACCCGTGGGCTCCGCCGAACCGCGACGGGGTGGAACTGAGCAAGCCGGCGACGCCCGCGCCCACGCCGCAGGACCGTCCGCCGGTGCACGACCAGCCCACGATGACCGCGATGCCGACCGGCGAGGTACCGCCGCCGCCGGTGGCCCCCGGCGGGCCCGCGCCGATGGGCTCGTACGGCTATCCGACCGCGCCGCCGGTCACCCCCGTCGCGCCGGCGCCGTCGTACGGCTACCCCGGCTACCCGGGCTACGGGACGGGCGGCGGCTACGGCCAGCCCGGCGGCTGGCAGCAGCAGCCGTCCAACGGCATGGGCACGGCGGCGATGGTCCTCGGCATCATCGCGGTGGCCGGTTTCTGTCTGTACGGGCTCGGCGTGATCCTCGGCATCCTGGCGCTGATCTTCGGCGTCATCGCCCGCAAGAAGGTCACCCGGGGCGAGGCCACCAACGGCGGCATGGCGACGGCGGGCATCGTGCTCGGCTCGATCGGCATCGTGGTCAGCTCGGTCTTCCTGGGCTTCATCATCTGGGCCATCGCGCAGGGCGAGGAGTACGGCAACGAGTCCGACGACCCGTTCGCGACCAGCCTGGTGATCGAGAACCGCTAGGGCCTGTCCGGCGGATCATGACCGGGGCCGCGACGCCTGGCACGGCGCCCCGCCGCGTTGCCGAAACGCCCCGATAGCTCCGCTATCGAGACGCTCCGGCGCCTTGCGATGCACCGCACCAGACGCCGCGTCCTATCCGGCCCTGATCCGCCGGACAGGCCCTAGCCGTTGCGCCGAAGGGCCCCGCACGCGCACGTGCGGGGGCCCTTCCAGGTGGCTGTCGATCCCGTCAGCCGCCGCGCAGCCGCTCCCTGGCCTCCATCAGCGCGAAGCCCAGCAGGTTCAGCCCGCGCCAGCGGGACGGGTCCGTCGCGCGCGGGTCCTCGGCGGCGAGCCCGATGCCCCACACGCGGTCCAGCGGGCTCGCCTCCACCAGGACCCGGCCACCCGTGCCGAGCAGGAACGCGCGCAGCGCCTCGTCCGAGCCGAACTTGTGGACGCTGCCCTCCACGACGATCCCGAAGCGCTCCCGCTCCCAGACCGAATCGTCGAAGCCGCGCACCAGGCGTCCGGCCTTCTTCGCCCCCGCGGGCGTACGGGACGAGAGCGCGGCCCGCTCCGCCTCCGGGTCGCCGAAGAGCCGGGCCTTCGCCGCCATCATCCAGTGCTCGGCCGTCGCGTACCGCACGCCGTCGACTTCGAAGGGTGAGGGCCACCACTGGCTGAGACAGCTCGCCGAGAGCTGCCCGTCCGGCCTCGGCCGGTGGCCCCAGAAGGGCAGGAACTTGACCTTCTCACCCCGTCTGACCTGCTGCGTCAATGTCTCGATCTGCCCCATGCATGGCAGTCTGGCAGCCGCCACGGACATTCCGTATGGAGATTTTCCATGGTCCTCGACACATGGTCGACCGATTCCGTCGCGTAACCAAAAGGCAACAACGGAATCACTTGTTGGCCCGATATCCCTCTGTCAGGATCGGCACTCAATTCGAGCTGGAACAACGGAGAGCGTCATGGGCAACCGCTTCCAGGTGACGGACCGCTTCGCGGACGGCGCACAGTACATCGGCGGGCGACTGCGCCCCGGTACCTCGGGTGACGAGCACAGTGTCGTCGATCCGGCCACGGGCGAGAGCGTGTACACCTACACGCTCGCGTCCACCGCCGACGTGGACGACGCCGTCGCCGCCGCCACCGAGGCCTTCCCCGGGTGGGCGGGCGCGACCCCCGGCGAGCGCTCCGACGCGCTGCACCGCTTCGCCGGGGTCCTCGCCGAGCGCGCCGAGGACTTCGCCCGCGTCGAGTCCCTGCAGTGCGGCAAGCCCATCAAGCTGTCCACCGAGTTCGACGTCCCGGGCACCGTCGACAACACGGCCTTCTTCGCGGGCGCCGCCCGCCACCTCCAGGGCCAGTCCGCCGGCGAGTACAGCGGCGACCACACCTCGTACGTCCGCCGGGAACCGATCGGCGTCGTCGGCTCCATCGCCCCCTGGAACTACCCGCTCCAGATGGCCGCCTGGAAGATCCTCCCGGCCATCGCCGCCGGCAACACGATCGTCCTGAAGCCGGCCGAACTCACCCCGCTCACCTCCCTCCTGTTCGCCCAGGCCGCCACCGACGCCGGCATCCCCGACGGCGTCGTCAACGTCGTCAACGGCGCGGGGCGCGTCGCGGGCGAGCACCTCGTCGGCCACCCCGGCGTCGCCATGACCTCCTTCACCGGCTCCACCCCGGTCGGCAAGCGGGTCGCCGAGATCGCCACCTCCACCGTGAAGCGGCTCCACCTCGAACTCGGCGGCAAGGCCCCCTTCGTCGTCTTCGACGACGCCGACCTGGAGGCCGCCGCGCACGGCGCCGTCGCCGCCTCCCTCATCAACACCGGCCAGGACTGCACCGCCGCCACCCGTGCCTACGTCCAGCGCCCGCTCTTCGACGCCTTCGTCGCCCGCGTCGCCGAGCTGATGGAGTCCGTCCGCCTCGGCGACCCCTTCGACCCCTCCACCGACCTGGGCCCGCTCATCAGCCACGTCCAGCGCGACCGCGTCGCCGGCTTCATCGACCGCGCCCGCGGCTACGCCACCGTCGTCACCGGCGGCGAGGCGCCCGGCGGGGAGCTGGCCAAGGGCGCGTACTACCGGCCCACCCTGATCACCGGGGCCGCCCAGGACAGCGAGATCGTCCAGTCCGAGATCTTCGGGCCCGTCCTCGTCGCCCTGCCCTTCGACAGCGACGACGAGGGCCTCCGGCTCGCCAACGACACCCCCTACGGGCTTGCCGCCTCCGCCTGGACCCGCGACGTCTTCCGCGCCAATCGCGCCACCCGCGAGATCAAGGCGGGCTGCGTGTGGGTGAACGACCACATTCCGATCATCAGCGAGATGCCCCACGGCGGCTACAAGGCCTCGGGGTTCGGAAAGGACATGTCGGCGTATTCCTTCGAGGAGTACACGCAGGTCAAGCATGTGATGTACGAAAACACCGCGGTGGTCAGGAAGGACTGGCACCGCACGATCTTCGGAGACCGGTAGTCCTCCCCAACCCCCGGAAGGCACAGCGCATGGACCAGTACGAGCCCGACAGCCTCTCCGCCGCACAACGCGCGGCGATGCGACGCAGTCTGACGAGCGGCCGGGGTGCCCTCACCCGCCGTTCGATGCTGCGCGCCGGAGGCGTCGGCGCGCTCACGATCGGCGGCCTCGCGTCCCTGAGCGCGTGCGGCATCCCGCCGGCCAAGCGCGAGGGCGGGGGCCCCGCGTCCACCGACTTCTCGGCCAAGGAGAAGCAGCTCAGCTTCTCCAACTGGACCGAGTACATGGACGTCAGCGAGGACGAGAAGTCCCGCCCGACCCTGGAGGCGTTCACCAAGCGCACCGGGATCAAGGTCAAGTACACCGAGGACATCAACGACAACGTCGAGTTCTTCGGCAAGATCAAGCCGCAGCTCGCGGCCGGCCAGGACACCGGCCGCGACCTGATCTGTGTCACCGACTGGCTCGCCGCCCGCCTCATCCGGCTCGGCTGGGCGCAGAAGCTCGACCCGTCGAACCTCCCGAACGCGTACGCCAACCTCTCCGCGCAGTTCCGCCGCCCCGACTGGGACCCGGGCCGCGCCTACTCCTACCCGTGGACCGGCATCTCCACCGTCATCGCCTACAACACCAAGGCGACCGGCGGGAAGCGGATCGACTCCGTCACCCAGCTCCTGGACGACCCCGCCCTCAAGGGCCGGGTCGGCTTCCTCACGGAGATGCGCGACTCCGTCGGCATGACCCTGCTCGACATGGGCAAGGACCCCGGTGCGTTCACCGACGCCGACTACGACGCGGCGATAGGCCGGCTCCAGAAGGGCGTCGACAAGAAGCAGATCCGGCGCTTCACCGGCAACGACTACACCTCCGACCTGGACAAGGGCGACCTCGCCGCCTGTCTCGCCTGGGCCGGTGACGTCATCCAGCTCCAGGCCGACAACCCGGACATCCAGTACGCGATCCCCTCGGCCGGCTACATCACCTCCAGCGACAACCTGCTGGTCCCCGCCAAGGCCCGGCACAAGGCCAACGCCGAGAAGCTCATCGACTACTACTACGAGCTCCCGGTCGCCGCCCAGCTCGCCGCGTACATCAACTACGTCTGCCCGGTCGACGGGGTGAAGGACGAACTCGGCAAGATCGACCCCGAGCTCGCCTCCAACACGCTGATCCTCCCGGACAAGGCCATGGCCGCGAAGTCGCACGCCTTCCGCTCCCTGAGCAGCCAGGAGGAGACGGCGTACGAGGAGAAGTTCGCCAAGCTCATCGGCGCCTGAGCCTCCGCCGCCCCTCTCGCGAACGTACGAACTTCCGAACTCACGAACGCTGGGATCGCTACCCATGACTGACAAGAACACCGGCGGCGACGTCCGTCTCACCGGCATCAGCAAGACGTACGGCTCCTTCACCGCCGTCCACCCGCTCGACCTGACCGTCCCGCAGGGCTCGTTCTTCGCACTCCTCGGCGCCTCGGGCTGCGGCAAGACGACCACCCTGCGGATGATCGCGGGCCTTGAGGACCCCAGCACGGGCTCGGTCTTCCTCGGCGACACGGACGTCACCGACCTCCCGCCGTACAAGCGGCCGGTCAACACCGTCTTCCAGTCCTACGCGCTCTTCCCGCACATGGACATCACCGAGAACATCGCCTTCGGCCTGCGCCGCCGGGGCATCAAGTCGGTGAAGAAGCAGGTCGACGAGATGCTGGAGCTGGTCCAGCTCGGCGACAAGGCGCGGCACAAGCCGCACCAGCTCTCCGGCGGCCAGCAGCAGCGCGTCGCGGTGGCCCGCGCCCTCATCAACCACCCGCAGGTCCTGCTCCTCGACGAGCCGCTCGGCGCGCTCGACCTCAAGCTGCGCCGCCAGATGCAGCTGGAGCTCAAGCGGATACAGACCGAGGTCGGCATCACCTTCGTGCACGTCACCCACGACCAGGAGGAGGCCATGACCATGGCCGACCAGGTCGCGGTGATGAACGGCGGCCGGGTCGAGCAGCTCGGCGCCCCCGCCGACCTCTACGAGAACCCGCGCACCACCTTCGTCGCCAACTTCCTCGGCACCTCCAACCTCATCGAGGCCGAGGTCGCCGAGACCGGCGGCGCCGACCTGGTCGTGACGGCCGGCGGCGGCAAGCTCCGGCTGCCGACCGACCGATGTTCCGCGAACGTCCGCACGGGCGGCAAGGTCCTGGTCGGCGTACGCCCCGAGAAGATCTCCCTCACCCACGCCGACGACGCGGCCTCGATCGCCGACGGCCGCAACAAGGTGACCGGCCGGATCGCCGACTCGTCCTTCATCGGCGTCTCCACGCAGTACGTGGTGAACAGCCCGGCGGGCGCGGAGCTCCAGGTCTACGAGCAGAACATCGAGCGCGACTCCCGCCTGGTCCCCGGGGCCCAGGTCGTCCTGCACTGGAACCCGGCGCACACCTTCGGCCTGGACGCCGATCAGGACATCGACGCGGGCGTGGAGACGGTGGAGGACGCCGCGTGAGCGCCCCCACCCTGACGAAGGAGGACACGGCGCCGGTCGAGGAACCGGTGCTGCGCAAGCCCTCCACCCGTAAGCGGCTCGTCCCGTACTGGCTGCTGCTGCCCGGCATCATCTGGCTGCTCGTCTTCTTCGCGCTGCCGATGGTCTACCAGGCCTCGACCTCGGTGCAGACCGGCTCCCTGGAGAAGGGCTTCGAGGTCACCTGGCACTTCCAGACGTACTGGGACGCCTTCCAGGAGTACTGGCCGCAGTTCGTCCGGTCCCTGCTCTACGCGGGCACCGCCACGCTCCTGTGCCTGCTGCTCGGCTACCCGCTGGCGTATCTGATCGCCTTCAAGGCCGGCCGCTGGCGCAACCTGGTGCTCGTCCTCGTCATCGCGCCGTTCTTCACCAGCTTCCTCATCCGGACCCTGGCCTGGAAGACGATCCTCGCGGACGACAGCCTGGTGGTCGACGCGCTGAACGCGCTGCACGTCCTGGACGTCACCAGCTGGCTCGGCTGGACCGAGGGCGACCGCGTGCTCGCCACCCCGATGGCGGTGGTCTGCGGTCTCACGTACAACTTCCTGCCCTTCATGATCCTGCCGCTCTACACCTCCCTGGAGCGGATCGACGGCCGGCTGCACGAGGCGGCGCAGGACCTCTACGCCTCGCCCGCCACCACCTTCCGCAAGGTGACGTTCCCGCTGTCGATGCCCGGCGTCGTCTCCGGCACCCTGCTCACCTTCATCCCGGCGAGCGGCGACTACGTCAACGCGGAGCTGCTGGGCTCGACCGACACCAAGATGGTCGGCAACGTCATCCAGTCGCAGTTCCTGCGCGTGCTCGACTACCCGACGGCCGCCGCGCTGTCCTTCATCCTCATGGCGATCGTGCTGCTCATGGTCACCGTCTACATCCGCCGCGCGGGAACGGAGGACCTGGTCTGATGCGTTGGATCCGTCGGAACCTTGTCGTCATCGCGGGCCTGCTGACGCTCGCGTACATGATCCTGCCGAACATCGTCGTGATGGTGTTCTCGTTCAACAAGCCGAACGGGCGGTTCAACTACGCCTGGCAGCGCTTCTCGCTGGACGCCTGGAAGGACCCCTGCGGCGTCGCCGACCTGTGCGGCTCGCTGACCCTGTCCCTGCAGATCGCGGCCTGGGCCACCCTCGGCGCCACGATCCTCGGCACGATGATCGCCTTCGCGCTGGTCCGCTACCGCTTCCGGGCGCGCGGCGCGATCAACTCGCTGATCTTCCTGCCGATGGCCATGCCCGAGGTCGTCATGGCCGCCTCCCTGCTCACGCTCTTCCTCAACATGGGCGCCGAGCTGGGCTTCTGGACGGTCCTGATCGCCCACATCATGTTCTGTCTGTCGTTCGTGGTGACCGCGGTCAAGGCGCGCGTGATGTCGATGGACCCGCGCCTGGAAGAAGCCGCCCGCGACCTCTACGCGGGGCCGGTGCAGACCTTCCTCCGCGTGACGCTGCCGATCGCCGCCCCCGGCATCGCGGCCGGCGCGCTGCTCGCCTTCGCGCTCTCCTTCGACGACTTCATCATCACCAACTTCAACGCGGGCTCGACCGTCACCTTCCCCATGTTCGTCTGGGGCTCGGCACAGCGCGGTACGCCCGTCCAGATCAACGTCATCGGCACGGCGATGTTCGCCCTTGCTGTACTGGTGGTCGTAGCCGGACAGACCATCACCAACCGGCGCAAGAAAACAGCGACAAGCTGAGTACCCCGAGCAACACCTGAAGGAGTTGGAAACCATGGCCCCAGCCGCCATGCGTCTCGCTGCACAATCTCTCTCCGACGCCCAGCCCGTCCCCTTCTGGCTGGAAGACCCCGGCAAGCCCGGAGCCCTGCCCGCCCTCACCGGCACCGAGAAGTGCGATCTCCTCGTCGTCGGCGGCGGCTACAGCGGACTGTGGACCGCGCTCCTCGCCAAGGAGCGCGACCCCTCCCGGGACGTCGTGCTGATCGAAGGCCGCGAGGTGGGCTGGGCCGCCTCGGGCCGCAACGGAGGCTTCTGCGCCGCCTCCCTCACCCACGGCTTCGGCAACGGGCTCGCCCGCTGGCCGGGCGAGCTGCCGAAGCTGGAGGAGCTCGGCGAGCGCAACCTCGACGCCATCGAGGCGGCGGTCGCCCGCTACGGCCTGGACTGTGACTTCGAGCGCACCGGCGAGATCGACGTCGCCACCGAGCCGTACCAGGTGGAGGAACTCCACGAGGTGTACGAGGAGATCGAGCGGCTCGGCCTCGCCGACGGCCTCGACCTCCTCGACGGCGACGCCGTCCGCGCGGAGGTCGACTCCCCGACCTTCCTCGGCGGCCTGTGGGACCGGCGCGGCGTCGCCATGCTCAACCCGGCGAAGCTGGCCTGGGGCCTCAAGCAGGCCTGCCAGGACCTGGGCGTGCGGATCTACGAGAACACCCCGGGCCTCGACCTGACCTCCGTCGGCGCGGGCATGGGCGTGCGCACCCCGTACGGCAGGATCCTCGCCCGCCGGGTCGCCCTCGGCACCAACGTCTTCCCGTCGCTGGTCAAGCGGGTCCGGCACTACACCGTCCCGGTCTACGACTACGCCCTGATGACCGAGCCGCTCTCGGCCGAGCAGCTCGCCGCCATCGGCTGGAAGAACCGCCAGGGACTCGGCGACAGCGCCAACCAGTTCCACTACTTCCGGATCACCGCCGACAACCGGATCCTGTGGGGCGGCTACGACGCGATCTACCGCTTCGGCGGCAAGGTCACCGCCGAGATGGACCACCGCCCCGAGACGTACCTGAAGCTCGCCGAGCACTTCTTCCGCTGCTTCCCGCAGCTGGAGGGGCTCCGCTTCAGCCACGCCTGGGGCGGCGCGATCGACACCTGCTCGCGCTTCTCGGCCTTCTTCGGTACGGCGTACCAGGGCAAGGTCGCGTACGCGGCGGGGTTCACGGGCCTCGGTGTGGGCGCCACCCGCTTCGGCGGAGACGTGATGCTCGACCTGCTCGCCGGTGAGCGCACCGAGCGCACCGAACTGGAGATGGTCCGCTCCAAGCCGCTGCCGTTCCCCCCGGAGCCCATCGCCTGGGCCGGCATCGGCATCACCAAGTGGTCGCTGGCGCGCGCCGACGAGAACGGCGGCCGGCGCAACCTGTGGCTGAAGGCCATGGACCGCGTGGGCCTCGGCTTCGACAGCTAGACACGTGGCTTGGAGCTGCCCCCGCCCGACGGCGGGGGCAGCTGGCCCTCGCCCTCGGTGTCGATGTGCGGCAGGATCCGGTCCAGCCAGCGCGGGGTCCACCAGGCCGACTTGCCGAGCAGCGTCATCACGGCGGGCACGAGCAGTAGCCGCGCGACCGTCGCGTCGATGAGCACGCTCGCCGCGAGACCGAGGCCCATCATCTTGATGACGATGTTGTCGTTGAGGATGAAGGCCGCGAAGACGCTCACCATGATGAGCGCCGCGCAGGTGATGACCCGGGCCGTGATCTCCAGGGCGTGGGCCACGCTCGCCTTCGCGTCTCCGGTGCGCAGCCACGCCTCGTGGACTCGGGACAGCAGGAAGATCTCGTAGTCCATGGAGAGGCCGAAGACGATGGCGAACATCATCATCGGCACATAGCTCTCGATCGGCACGTCGCCGGAGACGCCGAGGGCCGGACCGCCCCAGCCCCACTGGAAGACGGCGACGACCACGCCGTACGAGGCGGCGATCGAGAGCAGGTTGAGCAGCGCCGCCTTGAGGGCGACGAGCGGGCCCCGGAAGACGACCAGGATGACGAGGAACGCCAGGGCCACGACCACCGCGATGATGAGCGGCAGCCGGCTGGAGACGATGTCGAGGAAGTCGACCTGGGCGGCGGTGGTGCCGGTGACGTAGGTCTGCGCGGTGGTGCCGCTGACCGCCTGCGGGAGCACGTCGTCGGAGAGGTGGTTGGTCAGGGACGTGGTCTTCTCGTCCTGCGGGGCGGCCACCGAATAGGCCGTGGCGAGCAGGACGTCGCCGTCCGAGGTCGGCGTGAGCGGGGTGATCAGGAGGGCGTCGGGAACGCCGGTGAGCGCCTTCTGCGCCTGGCTCGCCAGCGAGGAACGGTCGGCGTCGGGGACCGTGGTCTGGTCGATGACCAGCGTCAGCGGCCCGTTGGAGCCGGGCCCGAAGGCCGCGGACATCAGGTCGTAGGCGCGCCGGTCGGTGAAGGACTTCGGGTCCGCGCCGTCGCCGATGTGCCCGAGCTGGATGGAGAACAGCGGGATGGCGAGCACGGCGAGGATGACGACGCCGGAGGTCAGGAACCACCAGGGGCGGCGCTCCACGCGCAGGGCGTAGCGGTGCCAGGTGCCGTGCGCCTCACCGGCGGTCTCGTCGGCCTCGGCCACCGGGGTTCCCAGGTGGTAGCGGTCGATGCGGCGCCCGATGAGTCCGAGCATGGCCGGTACGAGGGTGAGGGCGCCGATGACAGCGGTGACCACGGTGGAGGTCGCGGCCAGGCCGAGCAGTCCGATGAAGCTCAGCCCGGAGACCCACAGCCCGCAGAGGGCGATGATGACGGTGCAGCCCGAGACGAGGACGGCCCGGCCGCTGGTCGCCGTGGCGAGCCCGGCCGCGGTGACCGGATCCTGACCGTTCATCAGGAGCTGCCGGTGCCGGGTGATCAGGAAGAGGGCGTAGTCGATGCCGACGCCGATGCCGATCATCGTGGCCAGGGTGGGGGAGACGGTCGCGAAGGTCCACACGGAGGCGAGGAGGCCGAGCGCCGAGAGCCCGCAGAGGGCCGCCACCAGGGCGGTGACCAGGGGGAGCACGGCGGCGATCAGGCTGCCGAAGCCGATGATCAGGACGACGATCGCGACGCCGAAGCCGATCGCCTCGCTCACCCGGTCGTCCGCCTCCGGCCGGGCCAGCTCGCCCAGCGAACCGCCGTACTCGACCTCGACCCCGGCATCGCGCAGGGGCTGCACGGCGCTGTCGACACCGGTCAGGTAGGAGTCGCCGAGGGTGCTGGGCTGCACGCTGAAGCGGATGGTGATGTACCCGGTCTTCCCGTCCGTGGACAGCGGCCCGACGTTGGGCGTGCCCGGGGGCGGGGTGGGCGGCTGGCTGCCGGGCGCCGGCAGCGGGCTCGTGGCGTTGAGGACGTCGGGGAGCTTCTTCAGGGCGTCCACGGTGGACGAGATCTGGTCGCTCACCTCGGTGAGCGGCTTGGCGCCGTCGTACAGCACCACCTGGGCGCTGTAGCCGCCGGCGGCGGGCTCGTGCTCCCGGAGCACGTCGAGCCCCTCCTGGGACTGGGTGCCGGGCAGCGAGTAGTTGTCGGAGTACTCGCCGCCGAACGCGTTGTTCAGCCCGATCAGGGCGCCGAGCGCCACGAGCCAGGCGACCAGGACGACGACGAAGTGCCGGGCGGACCATTCGCCCATCCGCCGCAGCAGTCCCTTGCCCGGCGAGGTGGGATTCGACATGGGTACTCCCGGGGCGAGTGCGGCACGCGTACGGACGGGGGAGAGCCATACGAACACGCGTCGGCGGGCGGGACCGGGAGGCCGCCGACCCGGCCGACCGCTCTCCACCCGAACGGGCGCGCGCCGGAGGAGGCGTGACGGTGTGTCCGGGTGACGCTGGACGGGGCGTGGCGGTGCGTCCGGCTGAGGGACGGGAGGGGGCGCGGCCGGGACGGTGCGCGCCCCTGGCGCACTCCACTCGCTCTCTCTGTGACCCAGATCACTACCCACTCGCGGGGTGAACCCGCGTAATGATCGTCCCGGACCCCGCTCTCTGCGTGTGGACACCGTGTCCGCACAGGGAAGGGAGGCCGTAGGCCATGACGGGTTCGGGGGCGGCCAAGACCGCGGTGGAGTGGCTGGCGTCGGTGGCACCGGATCCCGACGCCTGCCGGTGGGAGTGGGAGCGCAACCCGCTCGGGATCGCGCTGCTGCCGGCCGGCAGGCGGTGGGACGTGCTGATCCTGCCGGGGGAGCTGGGCTATCCCACGCTCGATGTGCTGACCCGGCTGGTGGACCGGCCCGGCCCGGTCCTCGCCGACTTCGGGGAGGCGCGGATGGGCTTCTTCGTGCCCCCGGGCACGGCCTCCCGCTGGCTCGGCACGGGCGTGCGCAGCGCGGGCCGCGGCACCTGGATCGTCGTCCCGTACCCCGGCCGGACGACCGGCGGGGTGCGCTGGCTGGTGACCCCGGACGGCAGTGGCACCCTCAACGACGCGGCGCTCCTGGAGCTGGCGATGCACGAGGCGGCGGGCGGGCTCGCGCGCGGGGAGGACGGGCGGAGGCCCTGACCGGTGGGGCGGAGGCCCCGGTCGGACGGAGAGGGGCCTCGGCCGGACGGAGAGAGGTCCTGGGTGGACGGAGAGGGGCCCCGGCCGGACGGAGAGAGGTCCTGGGCGGACGGGCAGAGGTCTTGACCACTTGATTGGTCTGGACCATGCTGTGGCGCGCTCGCTCCACCTCGATTCCCCCACCCCCGGAGGCAGTTGTGGACCGCACCACATCCCGAGGCGCCCCGCGCGCCAGACGTACCAGGCGCACCAGGCCCCTCGTCCTCGCCCTGGCCGGAGTGCTCGCCGCCGGCGGGCTCGTCGCCCTCACCCCCGTCGCCCAGGCCGCCGACTCCGAGCTGGCCCGCAACGGCGGCTTCGAATCCGGCCTGGACGGCTGGAGTTGCACGGCGGGCAGCGGAGCCGTCGTCTCCTCTCCCGTGCACGGCGGTACGAAGGCCCTGCTGGCGACCCCGGCGGGCAGCGACCAGGCCCGCTGCTCCCAGACCGTCACCGTGAAGCCGAACTCCGCCTACACGCTCAGCGGTTGGGTGCGCGGCAGCTACGTCTACCTCGGCGCGTCCGGCACCGGCACCACCGACGTCTCCACCTGGACCCAGTCCGCCCCCGACTGGCAGAAGCTCAGCACCACCTTCACCACCGGCGCCTCGACCACCTCCGTGACGATCTACACGCACGGCTGGTACGGCACCGGCGCCTACCACGCCGACGACGTCTCCCTCTTCGGCCCCGGCGGCGACCCCGTCCAGATACCGGCCGTCCCCACCGGCCTCACGGCGGGCTCCCCGACCTCCACCTCCGTACCGCTGTCCTGGCCCGCGGTCTCCGGAGCCACCTCCTACAAGGTCTACCGGGGCGGCGCCCTCGCCGGGACCGCCTCCGGCACCTCCTACACCGCGACCGGCCTGACGCCCTCGACCTCGTACAGCTTCCAGGTCTCGGCCGTGAACAGCGCGGGCGAGTCGGCGAAGTCCGCGGCGGTCTCGGCGACCACGACGTCCGGCGGCGGCGGGAACCCGGGCCTGCCCGCCCACGCCCTCGTCGGCTACCTCCACGCCAGCTTCGCCAACGGCTCCGGCTACACCCGGATGGCCGACGTCCCCGACTCCTGGGACGTCATCAACCTCGCCTTCGGCGAGCCGACCTCGGTGACCTCGGGCGACATCCGCTTCTCCCTCTGCCCGGCCACCGAGTGCCCGAACGTCGAGTCGGTCGCCGACTTCAAGGCGGCCATCAAGGCCAAGCAGGCCGCGGGCAAGAAGGTCCTGATCTCCATCGGCGGCCAGAACGGCCAGGTCCAGCTCTCCACCACGGCCGCGCGCGACGCCTTCGTCACCTCCGTCTCGAAGATCATCGACGAGTACGGCCTCGACGGCCTGGACATCGACTTCGAGGGCCACTCCCTGTCGCTCCAGACCGGCGACACCGACTTCCGCAGCCCGACCAGCCCGGTGATCGTCAACCTGATCTCGGCGATCAAGTCCCTGAAGGCCAAGTACGGCGCCGACTTCGTCCTGACGATGGCCCCGGAGACCTTCTTCGTCCAGCTCGGCTACCAGTTCTACGGCTCCGGCCAGTGGGGCGGCCAGGACCCGCGCGCCGGCGCGTACCTCCCGGTCATCCACGCCCTGCGCGACGACCTCACCCTGCTCCACGTCCAGGACTACAACTCGGGCCCGATCATGGGCCTCGACAACCAGTACCACTCCATGGGCGGCGCGGACTTCCACATCGCCATGACCGACATGCTCCTCACCGGCTTCCCGGTCGCAGGCAACACCGACCGGGTCTTCCCGGCACTCCGCCCCGACCAGGTCGCCATCGGCCTCCCGGCCTCCCCCAACGCGGGCAACGGCCACACCACCCCGGCCGAGGTCAACAAGGCCCTCGACTGCCTCACCAAGAAGACGAACTGCGGCACCTACCAGACCCACGGCACCTGGCCCGCCCTGCGCGGCCTGATGACCTGGTCGATCAACTGGGACCGCTTCAACGGCGGCGAGTTCAGCCGTAACTTCGACGCCTATAACTGGAGCTGAGCCCGCGGGCTCTCAGGAGGGCGGGCCGGCCGCGCGAGACCCTTCGCGCGGCCGGCCCCGCCGCGTCCGTGCCTCAGCCCGTGGTCGCCGCGCGCGGGGCCAGGCCCGCACGGTCGAGGGCCCGGCCCATCGCCGGGAGGTCCGGGGCGCTGCCGTCCTCGGGGGCGGCGTGGGTTTCGAGCAGCTCCGGCGTCAGGCGGTGGGCCTCGGCGTGCGCCAGCAGGGTCTCGGCGGCCTCCTCGTCGTACCGGACGTGGTCGGCGAGCAGGCCCAGGGCCTTGCCGCGCTCCACGAACCGGCTCATGCCGCAGTCGAGACCGTCGTCGTCCAGGTCCTCCGGGTACGGCGCACGGGCCCAGGCGCCGTTCTCGTACCAGTAGACGCAGCCCAGTTCGTTCCCCGCGAGGCGGTCGCGCAGCTCCTCGTACGGCAGCCACTCGGGGCCGCCCGCCAACATGTCGACAGGCGGTTCGTGCCACTTGCAGCCGCTCGACTCGTCCTCGCCGAAGAGCACCCAACGGCCCTCGCCGAACCGGGAGAACGTCCACCAGGTGCAGCCGCAGTCGTCGAGGTGGAGTCCCTCGTCGTCGATCCAGTGCCCGGTCCGGTAGCGGGTGCTCTCCTCCGCCTCGGTGGTCGCCTCCAGGACGGCCACCAGGGCCCAGCGCGCCCACAGCAGCTCGGGGTCGGGCAAGTCTCCGGGGAGGCCGGGCCGTTGAATCGTCATCTCTGCTCCGGAACGTCGGTCACGAACGTGCGGGGCGACCGTATCGCGCGGCGACGACGGGCCAGCGCAGCAGGGGGACGCACAGGGCGACCGAGGCCAGGACGTCCAGCGGCCAGTGGTAGCCGCGGAGGATCAGGCCCGCGCCCGTCAGGGCCGTCAGGAGGGCGGCGAGCGGGATCAGACGGTTCGAGACGAGGAAGGCGGCGCCGACGTACGCCACCATCGCCGTCGCCGTGTGGCCCGAGGGGTAGTAGCCGGCCGCCCAGGGCTCCAGCGGGCCGGGGCGGGCCGTCCACTCCTTCAGCGGGATCACCAGGAGCGGGACGAGGGCCATCGTGGCGCCCGCGCACAGGGCCTGGGCGCGCCGGCCGCGCCAGGCCGCGTACGCCATCGCGCAGGCCAGGACCGGGAGGGCGACCGTCATGTTGCCGAGGTCCGCGCCGAGTTCGGAGAGGCCGCGCGGGACCAGGTCGACCAGGGAGCGCGAGACGCGCTCGTCCAGACGCGCCAGCGGGCCCTCCACCAGGACCTGCCAGGTGAGGACCGCCAGCGCCACGACCGAGAGGAGGACAGCCGGACGCCCCGGAACAGGGGGGGTGGTTCCGGGGCGTCCGAGGTGACCGGACTGCCGCGCGCCCCGGGGGGTGTGGGGCGGGCGGGCGTCCGATCGGTGAGGAGTTCCGGAGCGCGAGGCTCCAGTGGTGTGCGCCAGGGCGCGAGCAGGACGGGGCTGGGGAGGCTCCGGCCTGTTGTCGCCCGCAGTCTCCTGCGAGCGGGGTGTTTCTCTCATCTGCAGAAACCGTACGGCAGACGGCAGGGGACCGACAGCCGGATCTCCATCCCGCCATCGGCCCCCCACACTCTCTTCACACCGCGTCTGATCGGATCAGATCTGGCCGAACGCGTTCTCGATGATGTCGAGACCCTCGTTCAGGAGGTCGTCGCCGATGACCAGCGGCGGCAGGAAGCGGAGCACGTTGCCGTAGGTGCCACAGGTCAGGACCAGCAGACCCTCGGCGTGGCAGGCCTTCGCGAGCGCGCCCGCGGCCTCGGGGTTCGGCTCCTTGGTCGCGCGGTCCTTGACCAGCTCGATGGCGATCATCGCGCCGCGGCCGCGGATGTCACCGATGGCGTCGAACTTCTCCGCCATCGCCGACAGACGGGCCTTCATGACGGACTCGATGTGCTTCGCCTTGGCGTTGAGGTCGAGCTCCTTCATGGTCTCGATGGAGCCGAGCGCGCCGGCGCAGGCCACCGGGTTGCCGCCGTAGGTGCCGCCGAGGCCGCCGCCGTGCACGGAGTCCATGATCTCGGCGCGGCCGGTGACGGCGGCGAGCGGCAGACCGCCCGCGATGCCCTTGGCGGTCGTGATCAGGTCCGGGACGATGCCCTCGTCCTCGCACGCGAACCACTGGCCGGTGCGGCAGAAGCCGGACTGGATCTCGTCGGCGACGAAGACGATGCCGTTGTCGTTGGCGAACTTCACGATCGCCGGCAGGAAGCCCTTGGCCGGCTCGATGAAGCCGCCCTCGCCGAGCACCGGCTCGATGATGATCGCGGCGACGTTCTCGGCGCCGATCTGCTTGGTGATGTTGTCGATCGCCTGGGCGGCGGCCTCGGGGCCGCAGTTCTCGGCGCCGGTGGGCCAGCGGTAGCCGTAGGCGACCGGCACGCGGTAGACCTCGGGGGCGAACGGACCGAAGCCCTGCTTGTACGGCATGTTCTTCGCCGTCAGCGCCATCGTGAGGTTGGTACGGCCGTGGTAGCCGTGGTCGAAGACGACGACGGCCTGGCGCTTGGTGTACGAGCGGGCGATCTTGACCGCGTTCTCGACGGCCTCGGCGCCCGAGTTGAAGAGCGCGGACTTCTTGGCGTGGTCGCCCGGGGTCAGCTCGGCGAGGGCCTCGCAGACCTCGACGTAACCCTCGTACGGCGTCACCATGAAACAGGTGTGCGTGAAGTCGGCGAGCTGCGCGGCGGCGCGGCGCACGACGGCCTCGGCGGAGGCGCCGACGGAGGTCACGGCGATACCGGAACCGAAGTCGATCAGGCGGTTGCCGTCGACGTCCTCGATGATGCCGCCGCCGGCCTTCGCGGTGAAGACGGGCAGCACGGAGCCCACGCCGCCGGCCACGGTGTCGAGGCGGCGGGCCTGAAGCTCCTGCGACTTCGGGCCGGGAATGGCGGTGACGACGCGCCGCTCCTGCGGGACAGCGTTCATGCGGGGCTCCTGGGGTGTTCTGGACGCTCTTGTGGGTTTCTTCCGCAGGCTAGGCGCGCCGGCGGGGCACGGGCATGCGCCGATCGGGAGTGTTGCGGGGTGTGTCGTTGTCCGGTGTGGACATGGCGGCGGGGAAACCGCTCCGCGCCCGGCCCCGCCCACTAGATTGACGGTGGCACAGATGCGGCGACCTGGCTGGTCAGGGGGCAGGGGTTTCATGGAGACCGAAGGCACGTACGAGTCACGCGACACCCGGGGGAGCGGCGAGCCGCGCGAGCCCCGGGGAGGCGCGGTTCCGCGCCCGGCGGGGCCGTCCGGGCCGCCCGCACCGGCCGGCCCCCCGCCCCAGGCGCCTCCCACGCGCGGGGCCGCCGCACCGCCGCCGCCCGCCCACGCGCCCAGCCGGCTCGGGGTCGCCGAGTGGCTGCGGATCCCGCGCCCCGCCGCCGCCCCCGGCATCTGGCGGCTCGGCCACCGCGAGCGGCCCGAGACGGAGCCCGATCTCGTCCCCGGCCGCCAGCTGATCACCGGCGCGCTCGTGGCGTACCTCTGCGGCTGGCTCCTCTGGTCGCTCCTCTGGAACGGCTATCTGGAGGGGTGGTGGATCTTCGTGAACGACTGGTGGCTGCTCCCCATGCTCTGGCTCGTCCCCGACGAGTGGCGCAACCCCGCCAGCCCCGACTTCGAGGTCTATGTCGGCGCCACCTACCTCTGGTACGCGATCCTCCTGACCCTCTTCGCCGTCGGCTTCGGCCGCATCGGCAACTGGCGCGAGATCTGGCAGCGCTTCGGCGTGCCCATCTGGCCGCTCTTCGTGCTCCTGCCGGGCGTCTGGCGCGACATGCCCCGCACCGTCACCTGGCTGACCTGGGTCTCGAACCTCTACTACGTCCTCCTCTTCGCCGCCCTCGTCGCCGCCGTGGGCCGGGCCGGCGCCTGGCCCGCCGTGCGCCGCAGGATCGGCGGCCCCGACGGGACGAAGGCCCCCGCGCCGCCCCCGCCGGCCGCCGACCCCGCCGGCTGGCCCGAGCTGCGGGAGGCCGGGCTGCCCGAGGCCGCCGACCGGCTCGCCGAGGCCACCCGGCAGGGCACGCTCGGGGACGTCGACTACGCCCGGATCCGGCGCGCCTGGCAGGGCGTACGGACCCGGCCCGAGCGGCTCGCCGCGTTCACCGAGGCCGTCCGCACCCGGGGCGCCGCCGCCTGCGGCCACCCCTCGGGCCTGCGCGACCTGCCCGTCCGTACCGCCACCCACGACCTCGCCACCGGCCAGGTCCTCATCGGCACCGCCGCCGACCACCCGCGCAACCCCTACGCCCGGCGCACCACGGGCGTCGCCCTGGAGCCGGCCGTGCTCGGGACCTCGCTGCTCGCCGTCGGGCCCGCGGGCACCGGCAAGACCGTGCGGCTCGTCCGGCCCGTCGTCGAGGCGCTCTGCCTGCAGGCCCTCGCCAACCGGGCCGCCGTCGTCGCCGTCACCGACCGGGGCGCCGGCATCGGCCCCGACGACTCCTTCGATGTCGTCGTCTCCGTCGGGCGGCCCGGCTCCACCCACGACCTCGACCTGTACGGCGGCTCCGACGACCCCGACGAGGCCGCCCGGATCCTCGCCGAGGCGCTCGTCGGGGACCTCGCCACCGACAGCCGCCGGGCCGGCACCGCGCTCGCCCAGCTGATCGGCCCCTTCCGGGCCGCGTACGGCCGCTTCCCGGGTGTGCCCGAGCTGCGCGAGCTGCTCGCCGGGACGCCCGAGTCCCTCGGCGCGCTCCGGGCCGCCGTCGCCGACGACCCCGCCCAGCTGCGCGAACTCGACGCGCGGCAGCGCCAGGCGGACCGCGGCGACGAGGCCGGCGTCCTGCTCGCCGAGCGCATCGCCTTCCTCGACCGCCCTGCCTTCGCGGGCTTCTTCCGCACGGAGGGGAAGCCGGCGACGGAAGACGACCGGCCGCAGTTCTCCCTCCGGGCCGTCGAGCATCCGCTCCGGGTCCGGGTGGACCTGCCCGAACGCGGGCACGCCGAGGCGTCCCGGATCGTCTCCCGGCTGCTCCTCGCCCAGTTCGCGGAGGCCGCCCTCGCCCGCCGCGACCGCTCCCTCTTCGCCTGCCTGGTCCTCGACGACGCCACGTACACCGTCACCGGCGACTCCGTACGGGCCCTGCAACGGCTGCGTTCGGCCAACGCGGGCGTGGTGCTCGCGCTGCGCAGCCTGGAGGACGTGCCGGAGTCGCTGCGCGGTCCGCTGCTCGGGGCCGTCGGCTGCCGGATGGCGTTCGCCGGGATCGCGCCCTGGGACGGCGGCCGGTTCGCCGAGACCTGGGGCACCGAATGGGTGCAGACCCGGGACGTCACCAACCGCCAGATCATCTCCGACGAGCCGCTGACCAAGGCCCTGCACTTCATGCGCCGCCTGGTGACCGGCCGGGCGGCGACCGCGGAGGCCGTGACCGTACGCGAGGTGGAGCGGGAGCGCTGGTCGGCCTCGGACCTCGCGCACGCCGTCCCCGCAGGCCACGCCGTGCTCTCCCTGACCCATGTGCGTGGCGAGCACACGCCACCGCTCCTGGTGGATCTGCGGGGCTGACGGGGCGCCCGGGGCCGCGCCGCGTGGCCGAGTCGAGCCGAAGCGGTCGCGCGCGGGCCCTGGCACAATCGAGGGCGCCGCTCGGCTGAGCGGCGACCTCCCCTCCCCAAAGGTCCGACGGTCCCCAATGCCGCCCACCCTCGCCTCCCTCGCCCAGCACTCGGCGCTCAAGCTCACCGTCCGCGCGGGTGAGGACCGCCTGGACACCCCCGTGCGCTGGGCCCACGTCAGCGAGCTCGCCGACCCCGTCCCGTACATGGAGGGCGGCGAACTGCTGCTCACCACCGGGCTCACCCTGGACGCCGAGGACGCGGAGGCGATGCGCCGCTACGTCCGCCGACTGCTCGGCGCGGGCGTCGTCGGGCTCGGCTTCGCCATCGGCGTCAACTACGACGACATTCCGGCCGCGCTCGTCGAGGCGGCGGGCGCGGAGGGGATGCCGCTGCTCGAAGTACCGCGCCGGACCCCGTTCCTGGCCATCAGCAAGGCGGTGTCGGCGGCCATCGCGGCCGACCAGTACCGGGCGGTCACCGCGGGCTTCGAGGCCCAGCGGGAGATGACCCGGGCTGCCCTCGCCGAAGGCCCGGACGCCGTCGTCGCACGGCTCGCGGCGCACGTGGACGGCTGGGCGGCGCTGTACGACACCTCGGGAAGCGTCCTCGCCGTGTCCCCCGAGTGGGCGGCGCGCCGGGCCGCCCGGCTGACCCCCGACGTCGAACGGCTCCGGGAGCGGCCCGCGCCCGCGAGCGCGGTCGTCGGCGGCACGGAGGACCGGGTCGAGCTCCAGTCCCTGGGTACCGGGCGGCGCGTCAGGGGAGCGCTCGCGGTCGGCACGGGCGCGCCGCTCGGGACGGCGGAACGGTACGCCGTGCACTCCGCCATCGCCCTGCTCACGCTGACCACCGAGCGCTCGCGCTCGCTCCAGGCGGCGGAGGCGCGGCTCGGCGCCGCGGTGCTGCGGATGATGCTGTCCGGCCAGCCGGACCACGCGCGGGCGGTGGCGGGCGATCTGTACGGCGGGTTGCTCGACGCCCCCTTCCGGCTCCTCATCGCCGAACCGGCGTCGGGGGACCGGGAGGGCGAGCCGCCGCTTCCGGAGCTGGCCGAGGCTCTGGAGTCGGCGGCGGCGCGCGCGGGCGAGACGGTCCTGACGGTCCCCGAGGGCGAGGAGCGCCTGCTGGTCCTGGCCGGGGACGGCGGGGCGGTCGTCTCGGCCTGCGAGGCGTACACCGAACGGGACGCCGAGGAGGCCGGCGTCGTCGTCGGGCTCTCCGCCCCCGCGGGCCCGATCGCCGCGGCCGCCGCCTACAAGCAGGCCGAGCAGGCGCTCTCGGTCGCGCGGCGGCGCGGCAAGGCCCTGGTCGAGCACGAGGACCTGGCGGCGGGCTCGGTCCTGCCGCTCCTTGCCGACGACGCGGTACGCGCCTTCGCGGACGGCATGCTGCGCGCGCTGTACGAACACGACGCGACCGGCCGCGGCGACCTGGTCGCCTCCCTGCGTGCCTGGCTCTCCCGGCACGGCCAGTGGGACGCGGCCGCGGCCGACCTCGGCGTCCACCGACACACCCTGCGCTACCGCATGCGCCGCGTGGAGGAGATCCTCGGCCGCTCCCTCGACGACCCGGACGTCCGCATGGAACTCTGGCTCGCCCTGAAGGCCACGAACGCAACCCCGGACGACCACTGACCGGCAGGGCCTGAGGCCCGGGCGTGGGTTCCCAGACCCCCGGAGCCTGGCGCGCCGAGCCCTGAGCCCCGTGCCTGGTCCCCAAGGGGACGTCCGGCGCGTCCGCACTCCACAACCCGGTCCCCGGGCCCGCAGGGCCATCGGGGCGGCCGGACGCTGGGCCGCGGCGCGTGCCCGCGCCGTGCCGGGGTCCGGGGCGGAGCCCCGGTTCGGGAAGGGGCGGGGTGGGGAAGAGGCCCGCCGCAGGCGCCCCGCACCCGCACCCACCCCCCCCAGTTACGCGCCAAAACCCCGCCCCCCTGCCCGAACTCGGGCAATTGTCTTGGAGATTCGCTCCCGGATTCCCTAATCTCCTGCGCATGACAACCCCCGCCGAACCGGCTCACGAGGTCCGATCCGACACCCCGCACCCGCCGGCCGCTCCCGCTCCCACCCCCCGGCGGATATCCGGTGCCGTGTGGGCCGCCCTCGGGATCGTCTACGTCGTCTGGGGGTCCACGTACCTCGGGATCCGGGTCGTCGTCGAGACGATGCCGCCGTTCCTCTCCGCCGGAGCCCGGTACGTCGTCGCGGGCCTGCTCCTCGCCGCCGTCATCGCCTGGCGCCAGGGGCCTGCCGCGCTGAAGGTGACCCCGCGCCAGCTCGGCTCGGCCGCCCTCGTCGGCGTCCTGCTCCTCGTCGGCGGGAACGCGCTCGTCGTCCTCGCCGAGACCTCGATCCCCTCCGGTCTCGCCGCGCTGCTCGTCGCGAGCGTTCCCGCCTGGGTCGTCGTCCTGCGCGCCGCCGCAGGCGAGCGCCCCGGCCGTGGTGCCTTCGCCGGAGTGGCTCTCGGTCTCGTCGGCCTCGGGGTCCTCACCCTCCCCGGCCTCAGCGGCGAGGTCAGGATCGGCGGCGTCGCCCTCGTCGTGGTCGCCGCGCTCCTGTGGTCGATCGGGTCGTTCGCCTCGGGGCGGCTCACGATGCCCGCCAACCCCTTCACCGCCAGCGCGTACGAGATGCTCGCCGGCGGTCTCGGCGGCCTTGCCGTCGCCCTGCTCCGCGGCGAGCACCAGGGCTTCGACCCTGCCGACGTGTCCACCCGCTCCTGGGTCGCCCTCGCGTACCTCGTCGTCTTCGGGTCCCTGATCGCCTTCACCGCGTACGCCTGGCTGCTCCAGACCGCGCCGCTCTCGCTCGTCGCCACCTACGCGTACGTCAACCCCGTCGTCGCCGTCCTCCTCGGCGCCCTCGTCCTGGGCGAGGCACTGAGCTGGCCCATCGCCGTGGGCGGCGCGGTGGTCGTGGCGGGGGTGTGCCTGATCGTGTCGACGGAACGCCGCCGCTGACCACGGCAGGGCGCGAGGCCCGAGAGCCACCGCGCCGGCTGCCACCCCCGCCCCCGCGGCAGCGGCCTCGTCGAGCGCGTCGGGCCCACCCCGCACCCCCGGCGCGCCAATCCGTAAGAGTCGCCCGCCCCCACCACTCCACACCGCACAAACCACCGCCCGCCCGCTTCGCCCTAACGTGGCACGAGAGCAATCGCTCGCACCCCCGATACGAAAGGGCCGGGACGCAATGACTGCCACCCACGCCTTCTGGCTCGCCGGCCGCGAGGCCACCGGCGAGGCCACCTTCGACGTCACGAACTCCTATGACGGACGACTGGTCGGCAAGGTCAGCGTGCCCACCGAGGCCCAGGTCGAGGAGGCCGTCGCCGCCGCGCACGCCGTCGTCGACGAGTTCGCCGCCACCCCGGCGCACGTCCGCGCCGCGGCCCTCGACCACGTATCGAAGCGGCTCGCCGAGCGCACCGAGGAGATCGCCCAGCTGATCTCCGCCGAGAACGGCAAGCCCATCAAGTGGGCCCGCGGCGAGGTCGGCCGTGCCGTCTCCGTCTTCCGCTTCGCGGCCGAGGAAGCCCGCCGCTTCAACGGCGGCGAGGCCCAGCGCCTCGACACCGAGGCCGGTGGCGTCGGTCGTCTCGCGATCACCCGCCGTATCCCGAAGGGTGTCGTCCTCGGCATCGCGCCCTTCAACTTCCCGCTGAACCTCAGCGCCCACAAGGTCGCCCCGGCCATCGCCGTCGGTGCCCCGATCATCCTCAAGCCGGCCCCGGCCACCCCGATCTCCTCCCTGATCCTGGGCGAGCTGCTGGCCGAGACCGACCTCCCGGCCGGTTCCTGGTCCATCCTGACCGTGCCGAACGACCGCATGCCGGCCCTCGTCAAGGACGAGCGCCTCCCGGTCATCTCCTTCACCGGTTCGGACACCGTCGGCTACGCCATCCAGGAGTCCGTGCCGCACAAGCACTGCACCCTGGAGCTCGGCGGCAACGCCGCCGCCGTCGTCCTCGGCGACTGGGCGTCCGAGCAGGACCTGGAGTGGGCGGCGACCCGTATCGCCACCTTCTCCAACTACCAGGGCGGCCAGTCCTGCATCTCCGTGCAGCGCGTGATCGCCGACGCGGCCGTCTACGACCGCCTCCTCCCGAAGATCGTCGCGGCCGTCGAGGCCCAGGTCACCGGCGACCCGGCGGACGACGCCACCGACGTCGGCCCGCTGGTCAACGAGGACGCCGCCAAGCGCGTCGAGTCCTGGGTGGACGAGGCCGTCAAGGGCGGCGCGAAGCTGCTCACCGGCGGCGGCCGCGAGGGCGCGACCTACGCCCCGACCGTCCTCGCCGACCTCCCGGCCGACGTCACCCTGGCCCGCGCCGAGGTCTTCGGCCCGGTCCTCACGGTCGCCAGGGTCGACGGCGAGGCCGAGGCCTTCGCCGCCGTCAACGACTCGGACTTCGGCCTCCAGGCCGGCGTCTTCACCCACGACCTGCAGACCGCGTTCCGCGCCCACCGCGCGCTCGAGGTCGGCGGCGTGATCATCGGCGACGTCCCGTCCTACCGCGCCGACCAGATGCCGTACGGCGGCGCCAAGAAGTCCGGCGTCGGCCGCGAGGGCGTCAAGTACGCGATGGACGACTACACGTACGAGCGCGTCCTGGTCCTCACGGGCCTGGCGCTGTAACCCGTACGGCACACAAGCCGACGGCCGGAGCCCACTGTGCGGGGGCTCCGGCCGTCCTCGTGTGTCATGGGCGGGCTCGTCGCGTCCGGCGCGCCCGCACCGGCCCGCTCAGTCGCCGGGGGAGTCCGCGTCTCCCTGGTTCCGGCTGCCTCCGCCCTTGCCCGGACGGCGCGCCAGTTCCCCGGCCGCCAAGGTCACCGCCGCCACGCCGCGCACCCAGCGCGGCCCGCCGCGATCCGCCCACACCACGCACACGCACCCGCCGACGGCGAGCACGAGGGCGCCGAGAGTCACCGCAAAGATCATGTTCCCCTCCACACGGTCGCCGCATTCTCTCAGGAACATGCCGGCAGCGCCCCGCGCCCTGTCGTCCGGTCGCCGCTCGTCTTTCCGTACCGCCCGGAATCGGGTACCACGGACAGTAGCCACAAAGGCACCCGACGAGCGGCGAGGTGAGCTCCTCATGTCCGCACCCACCCAGCGGCCCAAGGTCACGGAACGCGAGGCCCGGCAGGTCGCCGAGGCAGCGCGCGAGCAGGACTGGCGCAAACCCAGCTTCGCCAAGGAGCTGTTCCTCGGCCGCTTCCGCCTGGACCTCATCCATCCCCACCCGCTCCCCACCGAGGAGGACGTACGGCGTGGCGAGGCCTTTCTCGCCAAGCTGCGCGACTTCTGCGAGACGCGGATCGACGGCCGGCTGATCGAACGCGAGGCCCGCGTCCCCGACGAGGTCGTCACCGGTCTCAAGGAGATCGGCGCGTTCGGGATGAAGATCGACACGAAGTACGGCGGCCTCGGCCTCACCCAGGTGTACTACAACCGGGCACTCGCTCTCGTGGGCTCCGCGAGCCCCGCGATCGGCGCCCTGCTCTCGGCGCATCAGTCGATCGGCGTACCGCAGCCGCTGAAGATCTTCGGTACGCAGGAACAGCGCGACGCCTACCTCCCGCGCCTCGCGACCACCGACATCTCGGCCTTCCTCCTCACCGAGCCGGACGTCGGCTCCGACCCCGCCAGGCTCGCCACCACCGCCGTACCGGACGGCGACGACGCCTACGTCATCGACGGCGTCAAGCTCTGGACCACCAACGGGGTCGTCGCCGACCTGCTCGTCGTCATGGCCCGGGTGCCGAAGTCCGAGGGCCACCGGGGCGGCATCACCGCCTTCGTCGTCGAGGCGGACTCGCCCGGCGTCACCGTCGAGCACCGCAACACGTTCATGGGGCTGCGCGGCCTGGAGAACGGCGTCACCCGCTTCCACGGCGTCCGCGTGCCGGCCGCGAACCGCATCGGCCCCGAGGGCGCCGGTCTCAAGATCGCCCTCACCACCCTGAACACCGGCCGGCTCTCGCTCCCCGCGATGTGCGTCGGCGCGGGGAAGTGGGCGCTGAAGATCGCGCGTGAGTGGTCGGCGGTACGGGAGCAGTGGGGCAAGCCGGTCGCCCGGCACGAGGCGGTCGGCACGAAGATCTCCTTCATCGCGGCGACCACCTTCGCCCTGGAGGCCGTCGTGGACCTCTCCTCCCAGATGGCCGACGAGGACCGCAACGACATCCGGATCGAGGCGGCGCTCGCGAAGCTCTACGGCTCCGAGATGGGCTGCCTCATCGCCGACGAACTCGTCCAGATCCGGGGCGGGCGCGGCTACGAGACGGCGGACTCGCTCGCGGCCCGCGGCGAGCGGGCGGTCCCGGCGGAGCAACTGCTCCGTGACCTCCGGATCAACCGCATCTTCGAGGGCTCGACCGAGATCATGCACCTGCTGATCGCCCGCGAGGCCGTCGACGCGCACCTCGCCGTGGCGGGCGACATCATCGACCCGGACAAGTCGCTGGGCGACAAGGCGAAGGCGGGCGCGCGGGCGGGCGGCTTCTACGTCCGCTGGCTGCCCAAGCTGGTCGCGGGTCCCGGACAACTCCCGACCTCCTACGCGGAGTTCGGTGCCCTGGCGACACACCTGCGGTACGTGGAGCGGACCTCGCGCAAGCTCGCCCGCTCGACGTTCTACGCGATGTCCCGGTGGCAGGGCCGGATGGAGCTCAAGCAGGCGTTCCTCGGCCGGATCGTGGACATCGGGGCGGAGCTCTTCGCGATGAGCGCGGCCTGCGTACGGGCGGAGTGGCTGCGGTCCTCGGGCGACCCGCACGGCCGCGAGGCCCACGCGCTCGCGGACGCGTTCTGCCGCCAGGCGCGGCTGCGCGTGGAGGAGCTCTTCGGCCGCCTCTGGTCCAACACGGACGACCTCGACCGCCGGGTCGTGGACGGGGTCCTGGCCGGCCGGTACGAGTGGCTGGAGGCGGGGATCGTGGACCCGAGCGACGACGGCCCCTGGATCGCCGACGCCACGCCCGGGCCGTCGACCCAGGAGAACGCCCACCGCAAGATCCCGTAGCGCCGAGCCCGCCGCGCCCGGAGCCCCGCCCCCGGCGCGGCGGCCCCCCCCCCGGGGGCCCGGGGGCCCCCCCCCCCCCCCCGGGGGCCCCCCCCGGCCCCCCCCCCCCCCCCCCCCCCCCCCCCCCCCCCCCCCCCCCGCCCC